>NZ_AP024885.1:0-686527 GCF_024346975.1 Vibrio neonatus
GTGTCATCTTCGCTTTGGACTCAATGTTTGCAGCAACTTCAAGAAGAGCTTCCTGCAACCGAATTCAGCATGTGGGTACGACCACTGCAAGCTGAGTTAAGCGGTAATACGCTTACTTTATTCGCCCCAAACCGATTTGTGTTGGATTGGGTACGCGATAAGTACATCAATAGCATCAATCGTCACCTGCAAGAATTCTGTGATAACGATATTCCTAGCCTTAGATTTGAGGTGGGAAGTAAACCTGTTTCTGCGCCAACTCCTGTGAAAAAAACCGCAGCGGATGTTGCTGCTGAGTTTTCAGCACCGGCGCAACTTGCTAGACGCAGACCTGTGCATAAGACTTGGGATAACGATAGTGATGTTTCTGATATCACTTACCGTTCTAACGTCAATGTTAAGCATCGCTTTAATAACTTTGTTGAAGGTAAATCTAACCAACTTGGTTTAGCGGCAGCTCGACAAGTGTCGGATAATCCTGGAGCCGCATACAACCCACTGTTTTTATATGGTGGAACAGGTTTAGGTAAAACGCACTTATTGCACGCAGTAGGTAACGCCATTGTTGATAACAAGCCAAACGCGAAAGTGGTGTATATGCACTCTGAGCGTTTTGTTCAGGATATGGTTAAGGCATTACAAAACAATGCCATTGAAGAATTTAAACGTTACTACCGCAGTGTAGATGCGCTATTAATCGATGATATTCAGTTCTTTGCTAATAAAGAGCGTTCTCAAGAAGAGTTTTTCCATACCTTTAATGCATTATTAGAAGGTAATCAGCAAATTATTCTTACTTCAGATCGTTATCCAAAAGAGATTAACGGCGTTGAAGATCGCTTAAAATCTCGTTTTGGCTGGGGACTGACAGTTGCTATCGAACCACCTGAACTAGAAACGCGCGTCGCTATCTTAATGAAGAAAGCAGAAGATCATCAAATTCATCTTGCTGATGAAGTGGCGTTCTTTATTGCTAAGCGTCTGCGTTCTAATGTTCGTGAGTTAGAGGGTGCGTTGAACCGTGTTATTGCAAATGCCAATTTCACTGGTCGCCCAATTACTATCGATTTTGTTCGAGAAGCGCTACGTGACTTGTTAGCTCTGCAAGAGAAGCTGGTTACTATTGATAATATTCAAAAGACTGTCGCTGAATATTACAAAATTAAAGTCGCTGATCTATTGTCTAAGCGTCGCTCACGTTCTGTTGCTCGTCCACGTCAATTGGCGATGGCTCTGGCTAAAGAACTGACCAACCATAGCTTGCCAGAAATCGGTGATGCATTTGGTGGGCGTGATCATACTACGGTGTTACATGCATGCCGTAAGATAGAGCAGCTTCGAGAAGAGAGTCACGATATTAAAGAAGACTACTCGAATCTAATCCGTACACTTTCATCGTAATAGGTTATTAATAGAAAATGAAATTCACTATTAATCGTCAGCATCTTATTAAGCCACTACAACAAGTTTCTGGTGCGTTAGCGGGTCGTCCTGCACTGCCTATTTTAGGTAACGTGCTACTTAAAGTGGATAATGGCATCTTATCGATGACCGCAACTGACCTTGAAGTTGAGCTGATCAGCCAAGTACAGCTGGAAAACGATTTTGAACCGGGGAGCGTGACCGTTCCTTCGCGTAAGTTCTTTGATATTTGTCGTGGTCTTCCTGACAATGCCGACATTTCGTTGTCATTAGATGCAGAGCGAGTCATTGTTCGTTCTGGTCGTAGTCGTTTTTCTTTAGCAACTTTGCCCGCTATCGACTTCCCTAATATCGAAGATTGGCAATCAGATATCGAATTAACTCTGACGCAAGGCCACCTGCGCTCTTTGATAGAGAAGACTCAGTTCTCTATGGCCAATCAGGATGTGCGTTATTACCTAAATGGTATGTTGTTTGATATTGATGGTAATACATTGCGCTCTGTCGCCACTGATGGTCACCGTATGGCGGTATCAGAGACCACATTAGCGGACAGCTATTCTCAGCAACAAGTGATTATCCCACGTAAGGGTGTACTTGAGCTGATGAAAATTTTAGACCAACCTGAAGAAGCGGTAAGCTTGTTGATTGGTTCTTCAAACATTCGAGTGAGCGTGGCGAATTTTGTCTTCACTTCGAAGCTCGTTGATGGTCGTTTCCCCGATTATCGCCGCGTAATGCCGCAAAACACCACTAAAACGGTGATTGCTGAGTGTGATGACTTACGTCAAGCATTCTCGCGAGCGGCTATTTTATCGAATGAAAAATTCCGTGGGGTAAGGGTTAACCTTTCTAGCGGGACGATGCAAATTACCGCCAACAACCCTGAGCAAGAAGAAGCACAAGAGGTGGTTGATGTTGACTATCAAGGTGATGACTTAGAAATCGGCTTTAACGTAAGCTACGTGCTAGATGTACTAAATGCGGTACGTTGTGAAAAAGTGTCTATTTCTATGTCAGACGCAAATGCCAGTGCCTTGATTGAGAATGCTGAAGATTCAAGCGCTCAATACGTGGTAATGCCGATCCGTCTATAACGGTATGCCTCTTAGTCGTCTCATAATAAAACAGTTTAGAAATATAGAAGCCTGCGACATTAGTCCGTCGTCAGGCTTCAATTTTCTGATTGGCGCTAACGGAAGCGGAAAAACCAGTCTTCTTGAAGCTGTATATCTTCTGGGTCATGGACGCTCTTTTAAAAGCTCCATCACTGGGCGAATTATTCAGCATCAATGTGATGAGCTATTCGTACACGGAAGATTGCAAAACTCTCAACAATTTGAGCTTCCTCTTGGTATTAATAAGCGTCGTGATGGTACAACAGAGGTTAAAATATCCGGTGAGTCTGGTCAGAAATTAGCTGAACTGGCTAAAGTATTGCCTTTACAGCTTATTCATCCAGAAGGCTTTGATCTGCTGACAGATGGCCCTAAGCATCGCCGCGCCTTTATTGATTGGGGTGTTTTTCACTGTGAACCTCAATTTTATGAGGCATGGGGGCGAGTAAAACGGCTGAATAAACAGCGAAATGCTCTGTTAAAAACAGCGACCAGTTATCGAGAGTTAAGTTATTGGGATCAAGAACTGGCTAAGCTTGCCGAAATGATTTCCAATTGGCGCGCTGAATACGTCGCACAACTTAAAGAAGTGGCAGAGCCTTTGTGCCGAGATTTTCTGTCCGAATTTGACGTTTCGATCTCCTTCTACCAAGGCTGGGAGAGAGGGGCTGATTATGCTCAATTATTAGAGAAAAATTTCGAGAGAGATCAGCACCTTGGCTATACTTTTAGTGGCCCAAATAAAGCTGACCTAAAAATCAGAGTAAACGGTACTCCAGTAGAAGATATCTTATCTCGTGGACAACTTAAATTATTAGTATGTGCGCTTAGAGTTGCACAAGGTCAACACCTAACAAAACTCACAGAAAAGCAGTGTATATATCTAATAGATGACTTTGCATCAGAGCTTGATAGTCAACGCAGAGCACGCTTAGCAGACTGTTTGAAGGAAACTGGAGCACAAGTATTTGTAAGCTCTATTACAGAAAGCCAAATTGCTGAAATGAACAGCGAAAATAGCAAGATGTTTCATGTGGAACGTGGCAAAATAGAGTTAGTAAAATAAGGGACTGACAGTATGTATTGTCCCCCAATGTAGCAGAGCAAATTATACTAATTTGACCAAAAATAGAGATTTGAACAAATGAGGGCGATAAACCCCTCAAATTATAAATTTAAGTCCTAAAGCGCTACCTCAAGTGCTAGGGTGTTTTTAACCCCTTAGCGTAGTAGAACATATTCAATATAGATGGCTATTATCACGACTTGCTAGCTCACCATTTGGTTGAGAGCAATATGGATGATTAATAGGCCCAAATAGAGAGTAACTCATGGCAGAAAATTACGATTCATCGAGTATTAAAGTACTAAAAGGTCTAGATGCGGTTCGTAAGCGTCCAGGTATGTACATAGGTGATACAGACGACGGAACAGGTCTTCACCACATGGTATTCGAGGTAGTGGATAACTCTATAGATGAAGCGTTGGCAGGTCACTGTAACGATATCATAGTAACTATCCATGACGACGATTCAGTTTCTGTTCGAGATGACGGTCGCGGTATTCCGACTGAATTGCACGAAGAAGAGCAAGTTTCCGCAGCAGAGGTTATCATGACCGTTCTGCACGCTGGCGGTAAATTTGACGACAACTCTTATAAAGTGTCGGGTGGTCTTCACGGTGTAGGTGTTTCAGTTGTAAACGCACTGTCTAAGAAAGTTACCTTGACCATTCATCGTGGCGGTAAAATTCACACTCAAACCTATAAGCATGGTGAGCCTCAAGCGCCACTAAAAGCGGTTGGTGATACAGATAAAACGGGTACTGAAATTCGTTTCTGGCCAAGTGAAGAAACTTTCTCAAATATTGAGTTCTACTATGACATCTTAGCGAAACGACTGCGTGAACTGTCGTTCTTGAACTCAGGTGTATCAATCAACTTAGTTGATGAGCGCGTAGAAGATAAATCTGATCACTTCATGTTTGAAGGTGGTATCAAAGCGTTCGTTGAACATCTAAACACCAATAAAACACCAATCATCCAGAAGATTTTCTATTTTGATATTGAGCGTGAAGATGGCATTACTGTTGAAGTAGCCATGCAGTGGAACGATGGTTTCCAAGAAAACATCTACTGCTTTACTAACAACATTCCACAACGCGATGGCGGTACTCACTTAGCGGGTTTCCGTTCTGCACTAACGCGTACTTTGAATACCTTTATGGATAAAGAAGGTTTTTCTAAGAAAGCGAAAGCAGCAACTTCTGGTGATGATGCTCGCGAAGGTTTGACTGCGGTTGTTTCCGTTAAAGTTCCAGATCCTAAATTCTCAAGCCAAACTAAAGACAAGCTAGTTTCATCTGAAGTGAAATCAGCGGTTGAGTCTGCAATGGGTGAGAAACTGTCTGAGTTCCTTGTAGAAAACCCAGGCGAAGCAAAAATCGTGTGTGGCAAAATCATTGATGCAGCGCGCGCTCGTGAAGCGGCTCGTAAAGCACGTGAAATGACTCGTCGTAAAGGCGCATTAGATTTAGCCGGTCTGCCGGGTAAACTTGCAGATTGCCAAGAAAAAGATCCAGCCCACTCTGAACTATACATAGTGGAAGGGGACTCAGCGGGCGGTAGTGCGAAGCAAGGCCGTAACCGTAAGAACCAAGCGATTCTTCCTCTTAAAGGTAAAATCCTAAACGTTGAGAAAGCACGTTTTGATAAAATGCTGTCTTCTCAAGAAGTGGCAACCTTAATTACGGCACTTGGCTGTGGTATTGGTCGTGACGAATACAACCCAGAAAAACTGCGTTACCACAACATCATCATCATGACCGATGCCGATGTGGATGGTTCTCACATCCGTACGCTACTACTGACCTTCTTCTACCGTCAAATGCCAGAGCTTATTGAGCGTGGCTACATCTACATTGCTCAGCCACCACTTTACAAAGTGAAGAAAGGTAAACAAGAGCAATACATTAAAGATGAAGACGCAATGACTCAGTATCAAACTGCTTTGGCGTTAGATAATGCAGCATTATTTGTAAACCCTGAAGCGCCTGCGCTTTCTGGTGCACCTCTAGAAGCATTGGTTACTCAGTTTAACCAAGCGACTAAATTGGTAGAGCGTATGGCTCGTCAATTACCAAAAGCCTTGGTTGAAGAGTTCATTTACGTTCCTCGCCTAACGGCTGAGCAGTGTCAAGATGAAGCAGCTGTAACGGCTTGGGGTGAGCGTTTGATTGCTCAACTAAATACTAAAGAAGTGGGCGCAAGCCAGTACAGCTTGGAAGTTGAAAAACACCAAGAGCTGAACGTTTGTCTTCCGAAAGTTGTTGTGCGTACTCACGGTGTTCACTACGAATATCTAATTAGCTTAGAGCTACTTGCAACTAAAGAGTACGACAAGTTAGCGACGCTTTCTGATGCTCTAGATGGGCTATTAGAAGAAGGTGCTTTTGTGAAACGTGGCGAGCGTACTGCGCAAGTTTCGACTTTCCTAGAAGTGCTTGAATGGCTAACGAAAGAGTCTCGTCGTGGTCTATCACTACAACGTTACAAAGGTCTAGGTGAAATGAACCCTGATCAACTTTGGGAAACCACAATGGACCCAGATACTCGTCGTATGATGCAAGTTACCATTGATGATGCTGTAAGCTCTGATCTATTGTTCACCACTTTGATGGGTGATCATGTAGAACCTCGTCGTCGCTTCATCGAAGACAATGCACTGAAAGTAGCTAACCTAGACGTATAATTTATATGCGTCACTCTGTTAGGTAAAAAGCCAGACAGAGTGTGAGTTAAGCCAGTGAATCAATAAGCACTGCCTATTTTTAGGTGGTGCTTTTTTTTGGATGAGAAAAAAAGATTTTAAAATTTTTTTAGAAAAAACCTTGAAACAGAGGTTGTCCATCCTTATATCTAGATGTGAAGAGGATGCCTGATGGGTCTTCTGAACCGCTTTACTCGCTTCGCTCTTTTAGAGGAAGGACAGTAGAAAGCACACAACTTAACTTTGTTGAAACCATGTCCTTGATGGAATGGAAACAACACCCTTAATCCGCCACTCTGGGTTAAGGCTATTGCTAATGAATAGGATAGTATTATGAGAACTGTAGATTTCACTCCTTTGTACCGCAACGCTATTGGCTTCGATCGTCTATTAAACATGATGGAGTCTTCTTCTGCCAAAAATGCTTCAGCGGGATACCCTCCATACAACATCGAACAGCAAGATGAAAACAACTACCGTATTACTATGGCTGTTGCTGGATTTGCTGATGATCAGCTAGATATTACGCAAAAAGAAAACGTACTGATTGTGCGTGGTGAACGCCAAGCTGAAGAAGGCAAAACCTACATTTACCAAGGTATTGCTGAGCGTGATTTTGAACGTAAATTCCAATTGGCTGATTACGTGAAAGTAGTAGGTGCTACTATGGAAAATGGTTTATTGCACATTGATTTACAACGAGAAATCCCTGAAGCAATGCAACCTCGTAAAATTGCGATTAATGGTAGCAAACTCATTGAGGGCAACACCGACTCTGCCAAATAATGAGTAATTGAACAAAGCAGTGAAAGAGCGCCAATGGCGCTCTTTTTTAGTTTAGAGATAGGCTTTCTTTACTTCTTCAGCAATAATTTTAATGCCACTTTGCATATCTTGATCGTTTTGCACATAGTTCATTCTTAAACACTGTTTTGAATGTGGCCACTCTTCTTCTTGTCCAAAAAAGAAATATTCTCCGGGAACAATCAGTACCCCACGAGCTTTTAGACGTTTATACAATTCCATGGTCGTAATCGGCAATTCATCAAACCAAAGCCATAGGAATATAGCGCCTTCGGGTTTATGAATGCGGAATCTAGGATCGGTGATTTCAGATTGCAGTAGAGAAATAGCTTGCGCTGATTTGTGCTGATAGAAAGGCTTGATTACCTCATCGCTCAATCTTAATAGATCATTTGATTCAATCATGTGCTGAGCAACCGTTGGTCCAATACTTCCCGGTGCTAAACCAATAATGCCGTTGATATTGGTGAGGGCTTGGGTTATTTCCTCATTGGCTATGACGATGCCACATCTTACGCCGGGTAATCCTAGTTTTGATAAGCTCATGCAAAGAATAGTGTTGTCGTTCCAAAAAGGGGTAGCATGTTCAAAGACGATATTAGGAAAAGGTGTGCCGTAGGCGTTGTCTAAAATTAACGGAATATTATGCTGTTTTGCCAGTTTATCTAGCTTATACACTTCTTCATCAGTGAGTAAATTTCCGGTTGGGTTGGTCGGTCTAGAAGCACAAATAGCGGCCACAGAGTCATCGATTTTTATTTGTGAGAAATCTACGTGGTATTTAAATTGCTGATTTTCTAGCAGCTCAATTTCAGGTTTATAAGACACAAAGATATCGTCCTGAATACCTGAATCGCAATACCCTATGTATTCAGGCGCGAGTGGTAATAGAATTTTCTTATGCGAGCCGTCAGGTTGCTTTCCTGCCAACAGATTAAATAGATAGAAAAAGGCGCTTTGGCTACCGTTGGTTAAAGAGATATTTTTTTCACTAATATCCCAATCGTAGGTTTCTTTTAGTAAGGCGGCCAGTCCGCTGACAAATGTATCTTTACCTTGTGGTCCATCATAGTTGGCCATGGCGGCGACTAGTTCACCACTGGTAAGCATTTGGCGGGTAATATCAGAGAAATAATCCAACATTTCAGGTATTGCTGCAGGGTTTCCGCCACCTAGCATTAGAGCTCCAGGCGTGCGTAAACCATCATTTAAATCACCCATTAGCTGAGTAATCCCTGAGTTTCGGTTAAATTTTTCTCCGAATGCTGAATAAGTATTTTCTGAAGACATATAAGGCCCTAATTCTTTCTAAATCAGTATAGGAAAGAGATCAACATTAGCCTAGTAGACGGGGAATACTCAATAGTTTAATGAGTATTTATAATAAAAAGCCCAGCCGGAGCTGGGCTTGATAAGATTATTTCTGCAGAAGAGAAATATCGGCAATTTGTAGGAATAAATTGCGCAGCTTGTTCAGTAGCGTTAAGCGGTTCTTTTTCAGAGCTTCGTCATCGGCCATAACCATAACGTTGTCAAAGAATGCATCAACAGGCTCACGTAAATCAGCCAGTTTGCTTAGTGCTTGCTGGTAGTCACCTGTGGCGAAAGCAGGTTCAAGTGCTTCAGCCATGACTTCAACGTTTTCAGCCAGTGCTTTCTCTGCATCTTCTTGAAGAAGAGCAAGATCGATTTCTTCAGCTAATTCGCCATCAAACTTAGCAAGGATATTACCTACACGTTTGTTCGCGGCAGCCAATGCAGTTGCCGCTTCTAGACCACGGAAGTGAGATACCGCTTTAACACGTTGGTCAAAATCAGCAGGTTTAGTTGGGCGACGAGCCAATACCGCTTGGATAATATCAATGCTGAAGCCAGCATCTTGATACCAAGAACGGAAACGACCTAGCATGAAATCAAGTACGTCGGCTTCTACGTTTTGGTTAGTCAGTTTATCGCCTAGCTGTGCTTTTGCTTCGTGGATCAGGTCAACAAGGTCTAGCTTGTAGCCATTTTCTACGATGATACGTAGCACACCTAGTGATGCACGACGTAGTGCAAATGGGTCAGAACCTTTTGGTGCTTGACCAATGCCGAAGATACCAACAATAGTATCTAGCTTGTCAGCCATAGCTACAGCAGAAGAAATACCAGTGCTTGGCAAATCATCCCCAGCAAAACGAGGCATGTATTGCTCGTAAAGTGCTAGAGCCACTTCTTTATCTTCGCCGTCATGAGTTGCGTAGTGCATGCCCATAACACCTTGAGTATCGGTAAATTCGAATACCATAGAAGTCATTAGGTCACATTTAGCCAGTAGACCAGCACGCGTGGTTTTTTCTACGTCAGCGTCGATTTGCTTAGCAATGTAACCGGCTAGAGCTGTGATGCGATCGGTTTTATCTTTGATAGTACCCAGTTGTTTTTGGAAAACAGCTTGTTCTAGTTCAGGAAGACGATCGATCAAAGGACGTTTACGGTCGGTATTAAAGAAGAACTCCGCATCCGCTAGACGAGGACGAACCACTTTTTCGTTACCTTCAATAACTTGACGAGGGTCTTTAGATTCGATGTTAGAAACAAAGATAAAGTTAGGCAGTAGCTTTTTGTTTTCGTCATAAACAGGGAAGTACTTTTGGTCACCTTTCATGGTGTAAACCAAAGCTTCAGAAGGCACTTTTAAGAACTCTTCTTCAAACTTCGCTGTCAGTACCACTGGCCATTCTACCAAAGAGGTGACTTCTTCAACTAGATCGTCTTCTAGGTCAGCAACACCGCCAACCGCTGCCGCGGCTTTTTTAGAATCAGCTAGGATAATTGCTTTACGTGCTTCGTAATCTGCCATTACTTTACCGCGCTCTTCTAAAATAGCAGGGTATTGATCGGCTGAATCGATAGTAAACTCTTGCTCACCCATGAAGCGGTGACCACGAATAGTACGACCGGATGCAACGCCAAGGATCTTACCTTCGATAAGCTCATCACCAAGCAGTACCGTCAGTGTTTTTACTGGGCGGATAAAGTGAATGTCTGAGTCGCCCCAACGCATTACTTTAGGGATAGGCAGTCCAGTTAGCGCTTTAGCCGCGATATCTAGAACCAATTCTTGAACTGGCTTGCCTTTTACTTCTTGTTTGAAAAGAAGCCATTCGCCTTTGTCTGTTTTAAGACGCTCAGCTTGCTCAACAGAAATACCGTTGCCGCGAGCCCAGCCTTGAGCAGCTTTAGTTGGGTTGCCGTCAGCATCAAATGCCACCGAAATTGCAGGGCCACGTTTCTCAACCACTTTGTCTGCTTGGCCTTCAGCCAGGCTAGTCACTTTAAGTGCTAAACGACGAGGTGCTGCGTACCATTTTACGCCTTCGTGAGAAAGCTCAGCCGCTTTAAGACCTGCTTCAAAGTTAGAAGCAAACGCTTCTGCTAGAGAACGAAGTGCTGTTGGTGGTAGCTCTTCGGTACCCAGTTCAATTAGAAAATTCTTCGCCATGATTATTTGTCCTCGTTCTTAGCTACAGGTCGACACATAGGGAAGCCAAGAGCTTCACGTGACGCGTAGTACGCCTCTGCAACTGCTTTAGTCAGATCGCGAATACGAAGGATATAACGTTGACGCTCTGTTACTGAGATAGCTTTACGTGCATCAAGTAGGTTGAATGCGTGACCAGCTTTAAGAATACGTTCATAAGCAGGAAGTGGTAATGGCTTGTCTAGTGCCAATAGCTCTTTACACTCTTTTTCACACTGCTCGAAGAAACCAAATAGGAAGTCCACATCAGCGTGTTCAAAGTTGTAAGTGGATTGCTCAACTTCGTTTTGGTGGAAAATATCACCGTAAGTGACTTTAGAGCCATCGGGTGCAACGTTCCAAGTTAGGTCGTAAACAGAGTCTACTTCTTGAATGTACATTGCTAGACGTTCGATACCGTAAGTGATTTCGCCAGTAACAGGCTTACACTCTAGGCCGCCAACTTGCTGGAAGTAAGTAAACTGGGTTACTTCCATGCCGTTTAGCCAAACTTCCCAACCAAGACCCCAAGCACCCAAAGTTGGGTTTTCCCAGTTGTCTTCTACGAAACGAATATCGTGAACCAGTGGATCGATACCAAGCACTTCAAGAGAGCCAAGGTACAACTCTTGGATGTTATCCGGAGAAGGTTTAAGAGCTACTTGGAATTGATAGTAATGCTGCAGGCGGTTTGGGTTCTCACCGTAACGTCCGTCAGTTGGACGACGTGAAGGTTGAACGTATGCCGTTGACATTGGCTCTGGGCCAAGTGCACGCAGACACGTCATTGGGTGAGAGGTGCCGGCACCTACTTCCATATCTAGCGGTTGAACAATAGTACATCCGTTTTGAGCCCAATAATCCTGCAGCGCGAGGATCATTCCCTGGAAGGTTTTGATATCGTATTTATGCATAGTCGTTTCGCGCGATTCTTTTGTCTGAATATGAAATAACTTTGAATTATACCCAGATATTAAGATGGGGAGTAGTGAAAAAACCGTCAATTCACGTATCGAGAACAAGACAAATGCAAAATAGACCCTCTAGCTTTCATGGTTTGCAGAATATAGTGAAATCTATACCGCTCATTTTGTGGCAACGATTAATGGTAAAACAGAGAGAGTGCAGAGCTAAAATAAGTCAGCATCTTAGTTGCATAGCAATTGATTGATGTATAAAATCCACACCATCTTTGGGGAGTAGCTTACCGAGACTGCAAGTCCGGTTCGTCCGTCAACATAATTGATGCAAAATCATCATGGCGTTCGAGACTCTTTGTTTAGCAAGACCTTAGATAAGAATCGCTATCCTTGGTGGGAGAGTGACCCTTATCTATCGTTTGTTATCTCCCACCTAAAGAGAGTCTTTTGAGCGTTCTAGCCATTTCTATCACGACGGTTTCTTTAGCTGAAATTGGGGATAAAACCCAACTTCTCGCCCTCCTATTAGCCAGTCGATACCGTAAGCCTTTGCCTATCATAGCCGCTATATTTTTAGCGACCGTTGCTAATCATGCTGTGGCAGCTTGGTTGGGAGTATTGGTTTCCGACTTATTAAATCCTGACGTTCTGAAATGGGTTTTGGTAGTCAGCTTTACGCTGATGGCATTGTGGATTTTGATTCCAGATAAGTTAGATAGCAATGAGTCTATTTCTAATAAAGGCCCTTTTGTGGCGAGCTTTATTGCTTTCTTTGTCGCCGAAATAGGCGATAAAACCCAAATTGCTACCTCAATACTAGGCGCAAAGTTTCCCGATGCATTATGGATGGTGATATTAGGAACAACCGTAGGGATGTTATTAGCGAATGTGCCTGTGGTCATGATTGGCAAGTTGTCTGCTGAGCGATTGCCTTTGGTGCTTATCCGTAGAGTCACGGCTGCGCTTTTTATGCTGATGGCGGTAAGCGCAGCGATCTATTGATTGGATAGGCTTAAGCCAGCCCTTTTTTAATCAAATATTGAAATGGGGTGGTATCTGTTTTCTCTGCGATGAGTTGATGATCCATAAAACGGCAAAAGCTTGGAATATCACGCACTGTTGAAGGGTCATCGGCTTTTACGAGTAAAACTTCACCTTCTTGCATGGTGCGGATGGTTTTTCTTACCATCATTACAGGCTCTGGGCAGCGCAATCCTTCAGCCTCTAAAACTTGGCTGGCAACTTCTGGATTAAAAGACATGGTTTTCTCTCCCAAAAAATGAGACAGCGATCATACTTAAGTATAAAAAATATTCAATATTTACTTGGGCTGTCGCTGAGAGAGTAAACCACGACTTTAACTTGTACTTTACAGCGCGATAGCATTTTGCCTTATTTAGCGGTTCTTTCTATTTCTATTATGGCTAAACACGATTTCGCTAAACTGATACTATGCGCAATGACGCTTTATCTGTATTGAGGTTAAATGGAACTAGAAGAAATTTATCGTCGCGATCTTAACTTACTAATTGCCTTGCGAGTGTTAGTCGAAGAAGGCAGCGTGAGTCGGGCGGCAATTAGACTTAATTTGAGCCAATCGGCAATGAGTCGTGTATTAGGTCGTTTGCGAGATTTACTCAATGATCCGCTATTTACGCGCAATGGACAAAACCTCATTGCGACAGAAAAAGCCTTACAGATTAATGAGCAAATTCAGTTCCCACTAGAAGCCATTCGAGAATTGCTGACACCAACGGATTTTGATCCCTCGCAGTGCTCACAAAGGTTTGTTGTCGCTACTACTGATTACGCTATGCAGACCATCTTGCCGTTTGCCTTATCCAAAATTTACGATTTAGCGCCTAATATCTCATTAGATTTTCAGCCATTACAGCATGACAATATTTATCATCAGTTGACCGCCGAAAGAGTGGATATGGCGATTTGCCGTCCGGTTTCGGAAATAGCGCCTTTACGTCGAGAAGTGTTAGGTAAAGTAGGGGTTACATGCCTTGTTTCTAAAAATCATCCTTTGGCGGATGAAGTGTTATCTTTGCAGGACTTTTTGACTTTGCCACACGCAATGATTGCGATCAGTGATGGCGTGAAGTCGTTAATTGATGAGAGCTTGCTGGCGCACGGCAACATGAATTTAGTGCTACGTGCTTATCACTTGGAAGCGGCTCTTGCCATTGTTGATCGTTTGCCACTGGTAATTACAGTACCAGCTGATATCGCTTATTTGGTGGCAGAGAGACATAATTTAGTGGTTAAAGCGTTACCGTTTGAGTTTATAGCGTTTGATTATTCACTGATTTGGCATTCAAGATGCGATACTTCGCCTGCGCAAAAATGGCTACGGGCGGTATTAAAAAGTGAGTGTGGAAGATTAATTGAAAAGCGGGTAATGGATATGGGGCTAGAGTAAGCCAGCAGATGACTCCGCTGGCTCATAGATTGCTGCCCCCAGCAAACTAACTTACTTTAATCACGACACGACCGGTAATTTGACCATTAGTAATGTCGTTAGCTGCCTGAATCGCATCTTCTAGGTTAATCAGCTTAGTCGCTTGTTCGTAGAATGATGCAGGTAGCAATTCAACGAGACGTTGCCATGCTTGGATGCGTTTTTCTCTTGGGCACATAACTGAGTCAACACCTTGCAGGCGAACGTTACGTAGGATAAACGGCATTACGGTAGTAGGAAGATCGAAGCCGCCGGCTAGACCACATGCAGCTACAACACCGTTGTAGTTAGTTTGAGTCAGCACTTTAGCCAATACTTTACTACCAACAGTATCGACTGCTGCAGCCCAAAGTTGACGCTCTAGTGGTTTTGCTGGTTCTTCTAGTTCAGCACGCTCAACGATGCGTGATGCGCCTAAGCTTTTTAGAAGCTCGCCATTTTGTGATGAACGACCTGTTACTGCCGCGACTGAGTAACCCAGTTGGCTTAGTAGAGTGACAGCTACGCTACCTACACCACCACTTGCGCCTGTTACTAGCACTTCGCCGTCTTCAGGTTTTACGCCGCCATCAACGATAGCTTGCACACAAAGCATTGCAGTAAAGCCCGCTGTACCTACACTCATTGCTTGTTGGCCAGAAAGACCATCAACTAAAGGAACTAACCAGTCACCTTTAAGACGTGCTTTCTCAGACATACCACCCCAATGATTTTCACCGACACCCCAGCCAGTAAGAACCACTTTGTCACCTGCTTGATAACGATCATCTTCAGATGTAGTTACAGTACCGACTAAGTCGATACCAGGAACCATAGGGAAGTTACGAATGATTTTGCCTTTACCTGTAATAGCAAGGCCATCTTTATAGTTTAGAGATGTATAGTCTACAGCGACCTCTACATTACCCTCTGGTAATAGTGACTCATCAATTTGCTCAATTGCTGCAAAGGTTTTTTTATCTTCTTGGTTTAGAACAAGTGCTTTGAACATCAGTTACTCCAAAGGGGTTATGTATTTGATTGCCAGTAAGTCTAGATAACAATTTCGAATAAAAAAAATGATTTGTCATCATTCTAACTATGCATCAAACGCATTAATTGCAGGAAAGATATGATTTTGTAGTTGGAAAGCCACCTCTAGATGCTATAGATAAAGCGTAAGAGGTGGCTCATAAAAGGTAGGGTTATGGCCTTTCAAAAATAGTTGCTATCCCTTGCCCTAAGCCAATGCACATGGTGGCTAGGCCATATTTGGCATCTTTGCTTTCCATCAAATTAATTAAAGTGGTGGAGATTCGTGTGCCAGAACAACCAAGAGGATGACCTAGAGCAATCGCGCCACCATTTAAGTTTACCTTGTCATCAATAACGTCCAGTAACCCCAGATCTTTAGCCACAGGCAGTGCTTGAGCGGCAAAGGCTTCATTGAGTTCAATCACATCCATATCTTCGATAGTGAGTCCGGCGCGTTGCAACGCTTTTTTAGTGGCGGGCACTGGGCCATACCCCATAGTTGCAGGGTCGCATCCGGCAATTGCCATGGATTTTACTTTGGCTCGTACACTTAACCCAAGTTGTTGTGCTTTTTCTTCGCTCATGATCAGCATAGCGGATGCGCCATCAGAGAGGGCAGAAGAAGAGCCGGCGGTAACGGTACCATTGGCTGGGTCAAATACCGGTCTTAATTGTGATAAACCTGCAACCGTAGTTTCAGGGCGAATCACTTCATCGTAGTCCAGTGAAATAAGAGAGCCATCGGCAGCATGAGCTTGGGTGGCATAGATTTCTGATTTGAACGCCCCGTCTAAAGTGGCTTTGTGAGCTCTGGCGTGGGAGCGAGCGGCAAACTCATCTTGTTGCTCTCTTGCAATGCCATGCAGTTTGCCAAGCATTTCTGCGGTTAGTCCCATCATGCCGGAAGCTTTGGCGATACTTTTTCCAAGCCCATCATGGAAGTCGACTCCGTGATTCATGGGTACGTGTCCCATATGTTCCACACCGCCCACGATACAAATATCAGCGTCACCCACCATAATAGAGCGGCTCGCATCGTGCAGAGCTTGCATTGACGAGCCACACAATCTATTCACTGTTACAGCGCCGACTTCAACGGGAAGGCCCGCCAATAAAGAGGCATTTCGAGCTACATTAAATCCTTGCTCTAAGGTTTGTTGTACACAGCCCCAGTAAATATCTTCAATTTGGCTCGCATTTACCGCTGGGTTTCTTTTTAACAAGCCTTTCATCAGGTGTGCCGAGAGATCTTCGGCGCGAGTATGACGAAAAGCACCACCTTTAGAGCGTCCCATTGGTGTACGGATGCAATCAACAATTACGACATTTTTCATTTCTTATTCCTCTTATTGATTACAAGCTGGTGGATTGTTGGTTGGCGTAAAAGCTATCGCCGGAGCTCGCCATGCTGTACAGCAATTGCGGTGCTTTATAGAGAGCGCCGAGTGACTGATATTTTTCACACAGAGCAAGGTAATTATTGATGCCTAAGCTATCTAGATAACGGAACACACCACCCCTAAATGGCGGAAAGCCTAAGCCATAAACTAGCGCCATATCCGCTTCTTGTGGTGAGGCGATAATGTTTTCTTCAAGGCAGAGCACCACTTCATTGATCATTGGAATCATCATGCGTTGAATTAATTCTTCATCACTGAATGTTTGCTGCGGTGCTTTTAGTGCTTGTAAGCACTTTAGAACATCAGGGTTAAAGGTTTTCTTTGGTTTTCCTTTTCTATCCGGCTGATATTCGTAGAAGCCAGCGCCATTTTTTTGTCCGTAGTGTTTTTCTGCAAATAACAGGTCTATAGCGTCGGTGCCTTGCTTCGCCATACGTTTAGGGAAGCCCTCAGCCATTACTTTTTGCGCATGATGCGCGGTATCTAGCCCTACCACATCCAACAGATAAGCCGGTCCCATTGGCCAGCCAAATTGACGCTCCATGACTTTATCTATGTGTTGGAAATCAGCGCCATCATTAACTAACTGGCTAAATCCATTGAAGTAGGGGAATAAAACGCGGTTTACAAAGAAGCCGGGACAATCATTGACCACTATCGGCGATTTACCCATTTGCGCGGCGTAAGCTACAACTCTATTGATGGTATCTTCTGAGGTTTTTTCTCCACGAATAATTTCGACTAAAGGCATACGGTGCACAGGATTAAAGAAATGCATGCCACAGAAGTTTTCTGGTCTTTGTAAAGATTGCGCCAGTAGGTTGATAGGGATAGTACTGGTGTTGGAAGTAATAACGGCGTCAGGGCTAGTGTATTGCTCCACCTCAGCTAGCACGCTAGCTTTAATCTTCGGGTTTTCAACTACTGCTTCGATGATGACATCGGCTTGTTCAATACCAGCGTAGTGCAAACTTGGAGTAATAGAGGTAAGCACCTTAGCCACTTTTTGTGCTTTGATGCGCCCGCGCTCCAATCGTGCATTGAGCAATTTTGACGCCTCCTCTAGCCCCAAATCAAGGGAAGGTTGAGCAATATCCTTCATTAATACTGGAACATCTTTTAACGCGGATTGATAAGCAATACCTCCGCCCATAATACCTGCGCCAAGCACTCCGGCACGTAGCGTGGGCTTGGTGGAGGCTTTAGCGGCTTTTTTCGCTAGCCCTTTTATGTATTGGTCATTAAGGAATAATCCCACTAAAGACGTTGCTACTTCGGTTTGGGTTAGGGTGATAAAGTTTTCTCGCTCAATATCAAGAGCTTCATCTCGGGCAAAACCTGCGGCCTGTTCGATAGTTTTAACGGCCATCATAGGGGCAGGGTAGTGTGGACCTGCTTTTTGAGCGACCAATCCTTTGGCGGTAGTAAAGCTCATTATGGCTTCTAGCTTGGCAAGCTTTAACGGTGCCGTTTTATTATGGCGACGCTCTTGCCAATCAATAACGCCTTGATTGGCATCTTTGATCAGTGCAACCGCAGAGCTAAACAATGCATCAGTGTCTACTATGGCATCAATTAAACCAATCTTGAGTAGCTTATCGGCACGCTTTGAGCTTCCGGCAGTGATAATTTCCATTGCGTTATCAGCGCCCACTAAGCGGGGCAGTCGCACTGTTCCACCAAAGCCGGGCATGATGCCAAGTTTTGTTTCGGGTAGACCGATATTGGCGGTTTTATCAGCCAAGCGAAAATCGGTGGCTAGAATGGCCTCACAACCGCCGCCAAGTGCATGACCTTTGATAATAGAGATAGTAGGAACAGGAAGGTCTTCAAGATTATTGAAGATGGAGTTGGCAAATAGTAGCCATTGATCAAGCTCTTGTTTAGGTTTAGCAAACAACCCAAGAAACTCGGTAATATCAGCTCCCACAATAAAGGCATCTTTGTCACTTGTGACGATGACACCTGCTAGGTTCTCAACCTGTTGTGTAGCTTTAATCCCTGCATCTAATGCGGAAAGGGTTTTCAGATCGAGCTTATTAACTGAGTTATCCCCACAAAAGCATATCTCTACTATGCCATCTTGGTGTTCTTTGACCGTGAGGGTCTCTGCTTGATAGATCATCCGTGTTCTCCATAAATCGAGTCAGCCTAATGGCGAGACAGTATTGTGGTATGACCAGTTAAGTTTGACTATCAAATGCGTAAATATCAATACATTTATTTAACATTTCGTCAACAATGTGTTGTGTGTGCCACTATTAATTGAAAGTGCTTCTCGTGATAAACTGTTTCAATTACCTCAAAATGCGCAGATCTAATGAACGTCTCTCCTTATTTAACACCGGCTAAATCAATGGTTTTTGAAGAAGAAATCAAGAAGAGTCAGTTTATTACCTACTTAGCTCACACTCCGTCCATTGAAGCGGCCAAAGCATTTGTAGATGAAATAAAGGCGAAACATAATGACGCGAGACATAATTGCTGGGCGTTTGTTGCTGGTCGTCCTGAAGATTCAATGAAGTGGGGCTTTAGTGATGATGGTGAGCCGTCTGGCACAGCAGGGAAACCTATCCTTGCTCAACTAACCGGATCTGGCGTAGGGGAGATCACTGCCGTTGTAACCCGTTATTATGGAGGCATTCGTTTAGGTACGGGTGGCTTGGTAAAGGCATATGGTGGCGGAGTGCAACAGGCATTAAAGCTACTCGAAACCATCGAGAAGAAGATTACTACTCAGTTAATCGTAGAAGTAGACTACTCTCTCATATCATTAACTCAGTCTATTATGGCGCAGTATGGTGCAGTGGAAATAGATGCTACTTATGATATTAGCGCTAAACTGACCGTGGAGATTGAAGTTCTGCATGAAAGCGACTTTATTCTGACTATGACTAATAAAACCGGGGCGAGAGCCTTAATTTCAAGGATGAGCTAACCCTAGTATGCAGTTTCGTTCCATTATTCGAATAGTAGGTCTGCTACTCGCACTCTTTAGTGTCTCTATGTTAGCGCCTGCGGGTGTTGCTCTCATCTATAGAGATGGTGCGGGTGTTCCCTTCGTCGTGACCTTCATCATCTTACTTATTTGTGGTTTTGCTTGTTGGTTTCCTAACCGTCGCCAAAAGCGAGACTTAAAAGCCCGAGATGGCTTTTTGATTGTTGTATTATTCTGGACGGTTATCGGCAGTGCAGGCTCATTGCCTTTTCTACTGGTAAATAGTGCCTCTGTTAGTGTCGCCGATGCCTTTTTTGAATCATTCTCTGCTTTGACCACAACAGGGGCTACGGTTCTTGTTGGCTTAGATGATTTACCTAAAGCAATCCTCTTTTATAGACAGTTTCTACAATGGTTTGGCGGAATGGGGATCATTGTATTAGCGGTAGCTATTTTACCTATGCTTGGCATTGGTGGTATGCAGCTATATAGAGCCGAAATCCCGGGTCCAGTAAAAGACAGTAAAATGACCCCAAGGATAGCTGAGACTGCTAAAGCACTTTGGTACATCTACCTTAGTCTGACGGTTGCTTGTGCGATTGCCTTCTGGCTAGCAGGAATGACCTTCTTTGATGCAATAGGGCATAGCTTCTCTACGATTGCTATCGGTGGCTTCTCTACTCACGATGCCAGCATGGCGTATTTTGATAGCTACGCGATTAATATGATCACCGTCGTCTTCTTATTAATCTCTGCTTGTAACTACTCTTTGCACTTTGCTGCATTTGCCTCTGGTGGGGTGCATCCTAAGTACTATTTAAAAGACCCAGAATTTAGAGCCTTCATTTTTATTCAAGTCATGCTATTCCTGATCTGCTTTTTGGTGTTACTAAACCATCACAGTTATGACACCTATTACGAAGCGTTTGACCAAGCACTGTTCCAAAGTGTTTCTATTTCAACAACCGCAGGCTTTACCACCACCGGTTTTGCGCAGTGGCCTCTATTTCTACCTATGTTATTACTGTTTTCATCTTTCATTGGGGGATGTGCAGGCTCTACCGGTGGTGGGATGAAAGTCATCAGAATATTGTTGCTTACGTTGCAGGGCTTTAGAGAGTTAAAGCGATTGGTTCACCCGCGAGCGGTGTTCACCATAAAATTGGGCAGCAAAGCTCTACCTTCTAAGGTTATTGATGCAGTGTGGGGTTTCTTCTCGGCGTATGCGTTGGTCTTCGTCATATGTATGTTGGCATTAATAGCAACAGGTATGGATGAGCTCACCGCATTTTCTGCTGTCGCCTCAACCTTAAATAACCTCGGCCCTGGATTGGGTGAGGTATCTCTGCATTACGGTGACATTAGCGATTCTGCAAAATGGGTGTTGGTGATCTCTATGTTGTTTGGTCGATTAGAAGTATTCACCTTATTAATTTTATTTACTCCAGCGTTTTGGAAAAATTAGGGAAAGAACATTGAAAAAGGCGGCATTGCTGTATTCCACGAGTGACGGTCAAACAAAAAAGATTTTGGCCCACATAGAAAGTGAATTAGAAGGGTTTACCTGCGAATCATTTGATATCTCTTTAGTGAACACTATCGACCTGTTAGCTTTTGATCGCGTCGTCATCGGTGCATCTATTCGTTATGGGCATTTAAATAAGAAGCTTTACCAGTTTATTGAAAAGCACTTAGTGCAATTGCAGCAGAGCAATGCAGCGTTCTTTTGTGTCAACTTAACCGCAAGAAAAGAAGAGCAAGGCAAGGACACCCCAGAAGGAAGTGCGTATATCAAAACCTTCCTTAAAAAATCACCTTGGCAGCCAAAGCTGATTGGCGTGTTTGCCGGAGCGCTTCTTTATCCTAGATATAACTTCTTAGACAAATTTATGATTCGTTTAATTATGTCTATGACTGGGGGAGAAACGGATACCACTAAAGAGGTCGAGTACACCAACTGGCAAAAGGTCTCTTTATTTAGCCAAAAAGTCGCAAAAATGGATGGAAATTAATCGTTTTTAAAAGCTGTTGTCGCAAAATTAACCGAACAGAATTTAATTATAAAAAAACCTTAAAAAACGCTTGCCAACGTGACGCAGGTCTCTATAATGCGCCCCACTGACACGGCAACAGCGACAACGCTTCGCAGTGATTCAGTCGGCAAATTAGCTGAACCATTTGAGTTTAACTTCTCTTAGAAAATAAATTCAAAAAAGTGTTTGACACTACGGTTCAAAACGCTAGAATAGCCGTCCACTTGAGAGGTAAGCCTCGATAGTGTGCTCTTTAACAATTTAAACCTATCAATCTGTGTGGGCACTCGTTGATGATAATCGAAAAGATTTATCAATGAACTGAGTGACCAATACAATGATTTTTAATCATTGGCACAGTCAATTCATTATCGTTCTGTTGGAACGATAATAGCTTTAGAATTACTTCTTTATTTATAAAGAAAGAGTTTTGAAGTCAGTATTCATTGAGCCGGTCGCAAGACCAAAAAAAACTTTAATTGAAGAGTTTGATCATGGCTCAGATTGAACGCTGGCGGCAGGCCTAACACATGCAAGTCGAGCGGAAACGAGTTATCTGAACCTTCGGGGAACGATAACGGCGTCGAGCGGCGGACGGGTGAGTAATGCCTGGGAAATTGCCCTGATGTGGGGGATAACTATTGGAAACGATAGCTAATACCGCATAACGTCTACGGACCAAAGAGGGGGACCTTCGGGCCTCTCGCTTCAGGATATGCCCAGGTGGGATTAGCTAGTTGGTGAGGTAATGGCTCACCAAGGCGACGATCCCTAGCTGGTCTGAGAGGATGATCAGCCACACTGGAACTGAGACACGGTCCAGACTCCTACGGGAGGCAGCAGTGGGGAATATTGCACAATGGGCGCAAGCCTGATGCAGCCATGCCGCGTGTATGAAGAAGGCCTTCGGGTTGTAAAGTACTTTCAGTCGTGAGGAAGGCAATACAGTTAATAGCTGTGTTGTTTGACGTTAGCGACAGAAGAAGCACCGGCTAACTCCGTGCCAGCAGCCGCGGTAATACGGAGGGTGCGAGCGTTAATCGGAATTACTGGGCGTAAAGCGCATGCAGGTGGTTTGTTAAGTCAGATGTGAAAGCCCGGGGCTCAACCTCGGAACCGCATTTGAAACTGGCAGGCTAGAGTACTGTAGAGGGGGGTAGAATTTCAGGTGTAGCGGTGAAATGCGTAGAGATCTGAAGGAATACCAGTGGCGAAGGCGGCCCCCTGGACAGATACTGACACTCAGATGCGAAAGCGTGGGGAGCAAACAGGATTAGATACCCTGGTAGTCCACGCCGTAAACGATGTCTACTTGGAGGTTGTGGCCTTGAGCCGTGGCTTTCGGAGCTAACGCGTTAAGTAGACCGCCTGGGGAGTACGGTCGCAAGATTAAAACTCAAATGAATTGACGGGGGCCCGCACAAGCGGTGGAGCATGTGGTTTAATTCGATGCAACGCGAAGAACCTTACCTACTCTTGACATCCAGAGAACTTTTCAGAGATGAATTGGTGCCTTCGGGAACTCTGAGACAGGTGCTGCATGGCTGTCGTCAGCTCGTGTTGTGAAATGTTGGGTTAAGTCCCGCAACGAGCGCAACCCTTATCCTTGTTTGCCAGCACGTAATGGTGGGAACTCCAGGGAGACTGCCGGTGATAAACCGGAGGAAGGTGGGGACGACGTCAAGTCATCATGGCCCTTACGAGTAGGGCTACACACGTGCTACAATGGCGCATACAGAGGGCGGCCAACCAGCGATGGTGAGCGAATCCCAAAAAGTGCGTCGTAGTCCGGATTGGAGTCTGCAACTCGACTCCATGAAGTCGGAATCGCTAGTAATCGTAGATCAGAATGCTACGGTGAATACGTTCCCGGGCCTTGTACACACCGCCCGTCACACCATGGGAGTGGGCTGCAAAAGAAGTGGGTAGTTTAACCTTCGGGAGGACGCTCACCACTTTGTGGTTCATGACTGGGGTGAAGTCGTAACAAGGTAGCCCTAGGGGAACCTGGGGCTGGATCACCTCCTTATACGATGATTATTCACGATGAGTGTCCACACAGATTGATATGGTTTAGAAAGTAAAGAGATTCGAGATGTCCCCCAAGACATCTCACTTAGTGTCCCGTTCGTCTAGAGGCCTAGGACACCGCCCTTTCACGGCGGTAACAGGGGTTCGACTCCCCTACGGGATACCATTGGGTCGTTAGCTCAGCTGGTAGAGCAGTTGACTTTTAATCAATTGGTCGCAGGTTCGAATCCTGCACGACCCACCATTTCCTACCACAGGAAACGAAATAATGTGGGCGATTAGCTCAGTTGGGAGAGCACCTCCCTTACAAGGAGGGGGTCACTGGTTCGAGCCCAGTATCGCCCACCATCTTTAAGCATACTTCTCTTAGAAATAGAGAGGTGAGTGTGTTTAAAAATGGTTCAATTATTTGAATCTCGTTCTTTAACAATTTGGAAAGCTGACGATAAGTAATGTGATTTCATTACTTATCAAATTTAAAAGTTCTCAAATCCTAATGATTTATCATTAGGTACCAACACACATTCAAGTGTTCTTGGGAATGTATTCTTGCCAGAATGCATTCAAATTTGAGTCCGGCAAAATCGAATGTTATCTCGCTCATAATAAAGAGATAACGCACCTTGGAAACGTCATACTACGTTGTAGCAAACGTATTGCGTTAAGCAAGACCCTTTGGGGTTGTATGGTTAAGTGACTAAGCGTACACGGTGGATGCCTTGGCAGTCAGAGGCGATGAAAGACGTAATAACTTGCGATAAGCCCAGATTAGGTAGTAATAACCATTTGAGTCTGGGATTTCTGAATGGGGAAACCCACGTGCATAAGCACGTATCATTAACTGAATACATAGGTTAATGAGGCAAACCCGGGGAACTGAAACATCTAAGTACCCGGAGGAAGAGAAATCAACCGAGATTCCGAAAGTAGCGGCGAGCGAAATTGGATTAGCCCTTAAGCTTTTAATGACACAGACGAAGGCTCTGGAAAGTGCCGCAATAAAGGGTGATAGCCCCGTAGTCGACATGTCGTTTTGAGTGAAATCGAGTAAGGCGGGACACGTGATATCCTGTTTGAACATGGGGGGACCATCCTCCAAGGCTAAATACTACTGACTGACCGATAGTGAACCAGTACCGTGAGGGAAAGGCGAAAAGAACCCCTGTGAGGGGAGTGAAATAGAACCTGAAACCGTGTACGTACAAGCAGTAGGAGCGCCTCGAAGCGTGACTGCGTACCTTTTGTATAATGGGTCAGCGACTTAATTTTAGTAGCAAGGTTAACCGAATAGGGGAGCCGTAGGGAAACCGAGTCTTAACTGGGCGTCGAGTTGCTAGAATTAGACCCGAAACCAGGTGATCTAGCCATGGGCAGGTTGAAGGTTGAGTAACATCAACTGGAGGACCGAACCGACTAATGTTGAAAAATTAGCGGATGACTTGTGGCTAGGGGTGAAAGGCCAATCAAACCTGGAGATAGCTGGTTCTCCCCGAAAGCTATTTAGGTAGCGCCTCGGACGAATACCAATGGGGGTAGAGCACTGTTAAGGCTAGGGGGTCATCCCGACTTACCAACCCTTTGCAAACTCCGAATACCATTGAGTACTATCCGGGAGACACACGGCGGGTGCTAACGTCCGTCGTGGAGAGGGAAACAACCCAGACCGCCAGCTAAGGTCCCAAAGTATAGCTAAGTGGGAAACGATGTGGGAAGGCTTAGACAGCCAGGATGTTGGCTTAGAAGCAGCCATCATTTAAAGAAAGCGTAATAGCTCACTGGTCGAGTCGGCCTGCGCGGAAGATGTAACGGGGCTAAGCTATACACCGAAGCTGCGGCTGCATGCAATGCATGCGGGGTAGGGGAGCGTTCTGTAAGCCGTTGAAGGTGGTCTGTAAGGGCTGCTGGAGGTATCAGAAGTGCGAATGCTGACATGAGTAACGATAATGGGGGTGAAAAACCCCCACGCCGGAAGACCAAGGGTTCCTGTCCAACGTTAATCGGGGCAGGGTAAGTCGACCCCTAAGGCGAGGCCGAAAGGCGTAGTCGATGGGAAACGGGTTAATATTCCCGTACTTCTTATAATTGCGATGGGGGGACGGAGAAGGCTAGGTGGGCCTGGCGATGGTTGTCCAGGTTCAAGTATGTAGGCGGAAAGTTTAGGTAAATCCGGACTTTCTTAACGCTGAGATACGATGTCGAGCTGCTACGTGCAGTGAAGTCATTGATGCCATGCTTCCAGGAAAAGCCTCTAAGCTTCAGATTATAAGGAATCGTACTCCAAACCGACACAGGTGGTCGGGTAGAGAATACCAAGGCGCTTGAGAGAACTCGGGTGAAGGAACTAGGCAAAATGGTACCGTAACTTCGGGAGAAGGTACGCTCTTGGCGGTGAAGTCCCTTGCGGATGGAGCTACTAGGAGTCGCAGATACCAGGTGGCTGCAACTGTTTATTAAAAACACAGCACTGTGCAAAATCGTAAGATGACGTATACGGTGTGACGCCTGCCCGGTGCCGGAAGGTTAATTGATGGGGTTAGACTTAGGTCGAAGCTCTTGATCGAAGCCCCGGTAAACGGCGGCCGTAACTATAACGGTCCTAAGGTAGCGAAATTCCTTGTCGGGTAAGTTCCGACCTGCACGAATGGCGTAATGATGGCCACGCTGTCTCCACCCGAGACTCAGTGAAATTGAAATCGCTGTGAAGATGCAGTGTACCCGCGGCTAGACGGAAAGACCCC
Source organism: Vibrio neonatus (assembly GCF_024346975.1). Classification (NCBI taxonomy): domain Bacteria; kingdom Pseudomonadati; phylum Pseudomonadota; class Gammaproteobacteria; order Vibrionales; family Vibrionaceae; genus Vibrio; species Vibrio neonatus. The sequence continues at coordinate 26,155 of NZ_AP024885.1, forward strand.
GTGAACCTTTACTACAGCTTGGCACTGAACATTGACCCTACATGTGTAGGATAGGTGGGAGCCTTTGAAACAAGCACGCCAGTGTTTGTGGAGGCAATCTTGAAATACCACCCTTGTATGCTTGATGTTCTAACGTAGGTCCCTAATCGGGATTGCGGACAGTGCCTGGTGGGTAGTTTGACTGGGGCGGTCTCCTCCCAAAGAGTAACGGAGGAGCACGAAGGTGGGCTAAACACGGTTGGACATCGTGTGGTTAGTGCAATGGCATAAGCCCGCTTGACTGCGAGAATGACAATTCGAGCAGGTGCGAAAGCAGGTCATAGTGATCCGGTGGTTCTGAATGGAAGGGCCATCGCTCAACGGATAAAAGGTACTCCGGGGATAACAGGCTGATACCGCCCAAGAGTTCATATCGACGGCGGTGTTTGGCACCTCGATGTCGGCTCATCACATCCTGGGGCTGAAGTCGGTCCCAAGGGTATGGCTGTTCGCCATTTAAAGTGGTACGCGAGCTGGGTTTAGAACGTCGTGAGACAGTTCGGTCCCTATCTGCCGTGGGCGTTGGAAGATTGAAGGGGGCTGCTCCTAGTACGAGAGGACCGGAGTGGACGAACCTCTGGTGTTCGGGTTGTCATGCCAATGGCATTGCCCGGTAGCTAAGTTCGGAATCGATAAGCGCTGAAAGCATCTAAGCGCGAAGCGAGCCCTAAGATGAGTCTTCCCTGGCACTTTAAGTGTCCTAAAGGGTTGTTCAAGACTAGAACGTTGATAGGCAGGGTGTGTAAGTGCTGTGAGGCATTGAGCTAACCTGTACTAATTGCCCGTGAGGCTTAACCATACAACACCCAAGGGGTTTTGTGGACTCAAAGTAAGAACTTTGAATGTGTGACATAACTTTTAAGACAGCTTTCTAAATTTTAAAATTTTGCTTGGCGACCATAGCATTGTGGACCCACCTGATTCCATGCCGAACTCAGAAGTGAAACACAATAGCGCCGATGGTAGTGTGGGGTTTCCCCATGTGAGAGTAGGACATCGCCAGGCTTTAATTAAGTTTTTAGATTTTATATCTAGAGACAAAAACTAGATAAGGCATCTATAAGACCTTAACTAGTAACAATTTGTGGAGAGATGGCTGAGTGGTCGAAAGCACCGGTCTTGAAAACCGGCAACCGTTAATAGCGGTTCTAGGGTTCAAATCCCTATCTCTCCGCCACATTTAAAGCCCTGATTTATCAGGGCTTTTTTCCGTTTCTGGAACCCCAAAAAACTCAGGTGAGTCAATGTATCTATATTAGCGGCTATTTTGTCTGCGCTTGCACCCCTAAAAATCTGGTGCAACAAGACTATCCAATCGATATTATACCAATCTGGAAAATTAACTGGTCAGGTCAATCCAATCCCTTGTGCATATTTGAGCAACTCTACTAGTGCTTTTCAGAAACTGGCTCAACTGTTCACGCTGCTCAACGTTAAGAAATGCAGGGCGATCTGTCCTTGGTTTTTCTTGTAGCCCTTCAAGGCCTTCCTCTAGGAATGTTTGTACCCACTTATTTACACTAGTCCTACTAACTTTAAGGAACTTAGCTATTTGGGTACGAGAATTAGACCATCCTTAAAATGAGCCAGTGCGAGTAATCGCATTTTCATCTGTATAGATTTTTGTTTGCTAGCAAGCTTTTTAAAATCAATGTCATTTAGGCTGTCCATTGCATCCATTCTTTTGTAAAAGTAGCAAGTCTAATTAGATCATATTTTTACTTAGAATGGTATTAGCAAGAAACTTAAAGTCGATCTATAGCAATGACTTAGTGGAAGTAGATAGCCTCAATTAAACTATATTTTATCTATAACGGTATAATCACCAAAAGAACTACGACGCTAGATACAAATGGTAATATTATTTTCCATTTACTAATAATAGGTCAATGATTGTAAAATACAGCCCGAATAAATAGAGTGAATTGTTTGTTGTTTTTCTTCTAACACAGAAAATAAATTGCATTAAATTAATATTCATTCAGACATATAAACATTAGGGTTAAAAGTTATTCATGGAAAAATTTATTAGAACTATAATCAAAACATTCCTTATTATCGCAATATTGATAGTTGCAGGACTACTGAAAGCTATTGTTGAAGGTCTTACACAAGCAAAAGCTGGACCTCTATTTATGATTATTATTTTTGGTGGAGCGGGTGCTGCTATAAGAGCTATCTATAAATATGATGGCAATAGCTCTAAGTCAACAGAGCTTAAATTAAATAAAAATGAATGATTATTATGAAATATTAGGTATATCAATTGATGCTAATTCTCGAGATATAAAACAAGCCTATAAAAAGAAAGCTCTAAAGTGGCATCCTGATAGGAATTCTTCCATAGAAGCAAAAAAAAAGATGCTCTTAGTTAATGAAGCTTATTTGATACTTAGTGATGAAGAATCTAGGAATAAATATGATATTGAATATAGGCAATATAAAAACTTCAAGGATTTGAGCAGTAAGTCTAATGAAGAGTATGTTTATTCTGATGATGTTTTAGCTAAATGGATGAACAACGCTAAGATACAAGCAAGTTATTTGGCAAAAAAATCACTTGATGATTTGATAGGTATATCTGGTGTTGCTGGTCATGCTTTTTGGAATCATACGAAGAAAGCTATCATTATTTACAGTATAATTATGTTTCTAATCGTATTATTCATGTACAACTCATAATATATGAGAGTCGAAATTTTATACAATATAAAAAAGCCGCTGATTAACAGCGGCTTAGATTTCCTACCTCACGTTTACTTCCCTAACAGAAGCAGTGCCTTCTGTGAGACTTCGTTGGCAGCATTGGTGTAGTTTTGTTGGTGCAATGCATTGGCAAGTTGGCCGTAGTCGTGGGCGCTTGGGCGCAGTTTTAAGGCGGCTTCAAAATAGCTTTGTGCATCAGCCCATTTTGCTTCTAGCATCAGGATCTGGCCTATTACACTGTGTAGATCGCCGTTGTCAGGGAACTTTTTATCTAGTCCTTTAAGGTGCGTCAGTACTGAGTGCCAGTCGGTGATGTTTAATGTTGGGTAGACATTTAATATATCGGCGTGCTGAGACTTCTTCGTCGCTTCTTTAAGGGCGGTAATTGCTGTTGAATCTGCGCCTCTATTTATAAGCTCAGAAGTAAAAGTCACTATGATCTTTGTTTCTGACTTGATGTTCTTCGATAAGCCATCCCAATACTTCACAATACCACTTACACCTTGCTGGTTAGCCAGTTCGGTAATTCGTCCTGCGTGGGCTTGTACTAATAGGGTGTGGTACTCCGTTTTTGTGACTCCCTTAGCTCGTTTGAGGATGGGTAGTAACTCTAGTAGAGGCTGCCAACAATTAAGCTGGATGTAACAGGTTTTGAGTAGATTCAGCAAACGTGGGTTGCTTGGGTAGTCATGTCTCAAGCTAGATAGCACATCAAAAGCTGTGGCAAAATCGGCCTCAGCCATAGCTTGTTTGCCTTTGGTTAGGCCGATAGCAAGATCAGAATTGTCCTGTTTAGCCGCCAGTTCAAAGTACTTATCACGTTTATCGTGATTGCCTAACTCATGTGCCGCTTCAGCCGCCACTAAGTAACATAGCAATGGCATATCATGCGAGTTAGACCAACGAGTCACTTTCTTTTCTGCGGTTTGCCAGTCACCTTCGATGAGCTTAATGATGCCTTCGTTAGTTAAGCGACGTGCTTTTTTCAGCTTACGATTGCTAAACCAATTCCAAGTGGCACTTGAGGCTCTCAGTGAACGTTTAATTAAGTACTCACCAAGAAACAGCGCCACTAGAGCACCAATGATAAAGATGACTAGGGTGGTTACGCTCATCTCAATCGTATAGTTGGCGAGAGAGATAAGAACATAGCCTTGTTGACCGGCATACTGCGTGCCGACAGTTAGGCCAATACCGAGTGCGATAAAAACAAAGAGTAGACGGATCATTTGTTTTCCTCCGCAACGATGGTGGTTACTTCACGGCGTAAGCGCTCGCGAATAATATCGGCGATCAACTGGTTGGTTTCTAGCTTGTGTGGGTATTCTAGATCGACTTTAACTTTTGCTAGATCGCTCAGTGATTGATCAAATTCTTGTACTGATTTTGCATCTTGATCTAGGTAAGTTTGGCTCCACTCAACCGCAACAGTCAGGCTTTTTTGATAGATTTCCTCTTGCTCTGAGTAGGTGGCTTTGATGGCGGTTTCTAACTTGGCTTTAATGTTCTCTCTCAAGTAGAAGTGCTGCTGAGGTGAAAGCAAAGGTACCGCACTGCCATCTCTAACGCGGAAGGTAATGAAGTGTTCAGCAAAGTTTTCTAGCGAAGTACTCAGGTTAGATTTCCAATCTTGAATATCGGTGGACACATGTTTTTGTGTTTTCTCTGGCGCTTCTGGAAGAATGGCATTCGCTAGTGGCAGTTTGTCTACTTGTTGTTGCAGAGCGATGAGCTTAAGAGCAAGACCGTCTTTATCAACTAACGGTAGGCTACGAAGCTCAGTAATGTCGTTTGCCATCGCTTTGCGCAGTGGAACTAGGCTAGGGTCATTTAGCGTCGCGATACGTTGGTCGGCAGCTTCCATTAGCTTGGTTGCCGTTACTAAGTCATGCTCTAAGAAGAGCTTTCTGCCAGCCAGTTTTACTAGGTAATCGGCTTCAGCGAGTAGCCAGTCATTAGGGCGACGTCCTTTTACATCCGAAATGGCCAGTTGCAGGCTTTCAATGCTTTTTTGCTGTTGGCTAATTAATACTTCCGCTCGGTTAACCGCTTCATTTGCCGTTTGTTCGCTGGCTTGCTTGGTTTCTTGAAGTTGGCTGTTGAGCGTTTGCTGAGTGTTTTTTAGCTGATTGGAAACCGCAGAGAGCTGCTGTTGCAGGGTTTGATTTTGTTGATTGATGTAATAGAAGCCAGCGCCAGCTGTGAGTATTGAAATAATAACGGCGGCAATAGCGAGTCTTTTTGCCGGCTTATTCGGTTCGCTCTTTGGTTTGGCTTCTTTTGAATTGGGTGTGGTTGCTTTCTTTGGTTTAGGCGAAGCAGGAACAGGGTTACTCTTGTCAACTTGAGTGTCGTTATCGAGTTTTTTGTCGTCAGTCATTATATTTTCCTATGTAATTCGCCCTGAATACTGTCAATGATGGTTTGGTTTGAAGCACCGTTAATATTGCGTACTTGCGTAAAACCGAGTTGTAAAGCTAATTGAGTCACTCTTTCACTCGGAACCATCAGCTCTAAAGAGTGTAACCAATTTTTACTGTGGGTAGGTATTTGTTGTGTAAAGAATTTTAATTGTTCGAAACTAGTAACAATTAGATGGTCTATTCCTGTTGACTGCCAGTGCTTAACTTGAACCTCAGCATCAAAGTTTATCCAGTGTCGAGAGTAGCTTTCTATATAAGCTGTTTCTGCACCTAGCTGTTGTAAGCGATCAAAAAGTAACTCTCGGCCACTGTCTCCGCGCAATATGGCCACCTTTTTACCTTTTAGATCATAGCTAGCCAAAAGCTCAAGTAACCCTTCGCTATCTTCTGACGTTGGCGATAGGGTTGGCTGTTGAGTCAACTGTTGTAAGTAAGAGGCAGTTTTTGACCCCACCGCTAAATAGCGAGCACTTTGCGACCAAGGTTTATTTTGTTGGGTGAGTGCTTGGTGAGTAAAGCGCACCGCTGGCTGGCTAACCGCAATAATGATGTCGCATTTAAGCAGGTATTCTAAGGATGAAATAGCTAGGTGAGAGGGTTGGAATGAGACAATAGGGCAACACTCGGAGGCCACCCCTAGATTTTTTAAGGCGCGATACAGTTCTTCTGCTGCAGGTTGAGGTCGAACTATAAGCGCCTTCATGTCAGTTAACCTTGACTATAAACTTCGCTTAGAATTTCTTTTGCGCCCAAGCTTAATAGCTGTTGAGCAAGGTCTTCACCCATTTTGACAGCTTGTGAGCGTTCACTTACGCTTTCTGCTCTGATGATTTCAGTACCATCGGGTTTACCCACTAATCCTCTTAAGTGCAGTTTATTATCAGGGGTGATGACGCAGTAGCTGCCAATAGGTACCTGACAACCACCTTCTAAAGCAAGGTTCATTGCGCGTTCAGCAAGAACGCGATCTGAGGTGTCAGCGTCATTGAGTGGTTTAATTAGGTCTAGCACTCGCTGATCATTGATGCGACATTCAATGCCCACTGCGCCTTGTCCTACCGCAGGTAGTGACTGTTCTGGTTCAATATAGCTTTGAATACGCTGTTCTAGTTTGAGTCGTTTAAGACCTGCAGCAGCCAAGATAATGGCATCGTATTGTCCATCATCCAATTTACCTAGACGAGTGCCTACGTTACCGCGAAGCTCTTTAATGATGATGTCAGGACGCGCTGCACTAATTTGGCATTGGCGACGTAAGCTACATGTCCCTACGGTTGCGCCATGCGGAAGCTCATCAATAGAGTTATAGGTGTTGGATACAAACGCATCTCTAGGGTCTTCACGCTCACAAATGACCGCTAACCCAAGCCCCTCAGGAAAATCGACAGGCACGTCTTTCATTGAGTGAACGGCGATATCGGCGCGTTCTTCTAACATGGCGACTTCTAGCTCTTTTACAAACAGCCCTTTTCCGCCCACTTTAGCCAGTGGGGTATCTAAAATGATGTCGCCTTTGGTCACCATAGTCACCAGTTCGATATCGAGATCAGGGTGAATCTCTTCTAGGCGAGATTTCACATAGTGAGCTTGCCAAAGAGCAAGAGGGCTTTTTCGTGTTGCAATTCGCAGAGTTTGTTTTGACATAATGGGCTAACTAAATGAAAGATGAATTGATTCTATCACTGCTTGATATAAATATTCAGCAGTGAGATTTGGGCTTGATATTACTATCGCACTTAATAACAAATTTTATGTTCATATGTGAGTTCAGTCACGCTATTTACGCCCTAACGAATACAGTTATGTGACCTTTTATAACTTTCAGTTATTCTTCCTGCTTGTTAATTGTTACTAAATGCTAGGAGTAGGTGATTTTCTTTACCTACACCCCAAAAAGTGTTAGATTGCTCACGTTTTGTGAGGTTTTTGTGTGAAATTACATCACTCACTATTTTCATTTCTTTAGTTGGGAAGTTGACTTGCAGGCAGACATTCGTACATTAATCACTAGACTCGATGCGCTGAACGAACAGCGTAAAAACCGTGCTCTAGGTATGATGGATGCTCAGGGCCAACATGTATTCTCTCTCATCCCACTATTGCTGCATTATAACAACCCAGCACTTCCTGCTTATACTTCTGGCGACGTACCTCAAGGCATTTTCGATTTCTCGCCGAATGCCGATCAAAAAGAGTTCCTTGATACTTCTATTCGCGCTTGTGGCGAAGAAGTGTCTGAACCAGAAGATAGACAAATCCTTGCTCTTTATACTATGGGTAGTACCTCTTCCATTGGGCAGAGCTTAACCAGTGACTTGGATATTTGGGTTTGTATTTCTCCGCAGATGTCGGCTCAAAAACGCAGCGTATTAGCAAATAAATGTTTAAGCGTTACTGAGTGGGCGCAGCAGCAAGGCGTTGAAGCTAACTTCTTCCTAATGGATGATCAGCGCTTCAAAGTGTCAAACAAAAGTGAAGCCATGACTGGCGAGAACTGCGGTTCTTCTCAGCACATGTTATTACTTGATGAATTTTATCGTTCGGCCATGCGTATGGCGGGACAACGTTTATTGTGGAGTATCGTTCCTCCCGAAATAGACGAAGACTACGACCTGTATGTGGCGCAGTTGTGCCTAAGTGGTGAGCTTGATTGTTCGCAGTGGCTTGATTTTGGTCAACTGAACAAGATCCCAGCGGAAGAGTATTTTGGCTCTAGTCTTTGGCAGCTATTCAAAAGTATCGATTCACCTTATAAGTCCGTATTAAAAGCGATTTTACTTGAGGCTTACTCGTGGGAATACCCACAGACACAGCTATTGAGCATTGAAACCAAACGTCGATTTTTTAACGAAGATCCAGACCTTTATAGCGCTGATACCTACTACGGTATGCTAGAAAAAGTAACTGGATATCTAAAGAAAATCGGTGATCAAACACGTCTAGATCTCGTGCGTCGCTGTTTCTATTTGAAAACACACGAGAAGCTATCACAAGAACCTAAATTGGGCTCAGTGCCTTGGCGCCGTGAAATTATGCAGCAGATGACCTCTGATTGGGGTTGGAGCAAGCATGATATCCAAGAGCTTGATACTCGCAGACACTGGAAAGTAGAACGCGTTAAGGTTGTGCATCACAACCTGCTTGATGCCTTGATGGAAAGCTACCGCAACTTAATCCAGTTTGCGCGTCGCAATGACATCACCTCGGTGATTAGCCCGCAAGATATCTCTATTTTAGCGCGTAAACTGTATGCCGCTTTTGAAGTGTTGCCTGGCAAGGTGACGCTATTAAGCCAACAAATATCCCCTGATCTACATGAACCAGATCTGAGCTTTATTCAGGTGGAAGAAGGGCGCAGTAATCCGCAAGGTTGGTATTTATACAAACAGCCATTAAAAGCGGAACGCATCATTGGTCAATCACCGATTGAGCATCACACCTCATTAAGTAAGCTGGTTGCTTGGGCGTTTTTCAACGGCCTAATCACTGAGTCGACGCGTTTGCACTCTGTAGTGCGTAGTGCTGATATCGATATCGACAAGCTTTATCAAATGGTGAGTGACCTAAGAAATACCTTCTCGTTGCGTAAACGACGTCCAACCATGGAAGCTTTGGCCAGTCCTTGTGAGATCAGCCAGTTGGTGATGTTTATCAACTTGGAAGACGATCCCACGGCCAAACTTAGCTCACGCCAAGCTAAAAAAGACAGCCGTAACGTCAACTTGTTTTCGTGTGGTAAAGACAGCACTAGCATGATTGGCAGTGTTGATTTGGTTTATCGTAACTCTTGGCATGAAGTGCGTACTTTGCATTTCCGCGGAGAGACCAGTATTTTGGATGCGTTAAAAACCATTTTGGGCAAAATGCACCAAGATGCGTTGCATCCCGAATCTGTAGATGTATTCAGCTATAGCAAAAACTTCCGTGGATTGATGCGCAATACCGTTTATCAGCTATTAGCTGAGTGTATTGAGCTTCGTTTAAAACCCGTTGAGCAAGAGAAACGTCGTCGTTTCAAAGCTATCGGTGTGGGAAGCAAAATGTATGGTTTGTTCTTTGAGCGTCGCGGCGTATCAATACAAACTTTAGAAAACTCTGTAGATTTCTATCAGAGCATTTCCACCAATAAACTGACGGGTTCACCGCTGGAAAAACTGAATAAAGAGAATGATTTCTCTTTGCCAGATATTATTGATAGTTTTGCCAGTGAAGGTCTAATTCAGTTCTTCTTTGAAGATACCGAAGGTGGCTTTAACATCTATGTACTGGATGAAAGCAATGCTTCTGAGGCCTATCATAGGTACGGTTTGGATAAGAATGAAGTGGTTGGCGAAATCAATAACTTCTATACCAACGATTTAAATGTTGAGGGAGAAAAGGCTAACTTTAACCTTCCGCAGTATTATCAAATTATCCATCAGCACGATAAAGAGAGCTTTATCGTGCCGTATCGCAGTGATAGTGAGTTCCGCTCAACACCTTCCGCTGTGGTCGGTGCCTGTTAATCAGAGGTAGAGTATTACCACTCTATCTCTTCGTCTGCTTGTTTCTCACATTCCGCTTTTACTACTGTTAATAGCTCTGCGCCTGTCTTAGAGCATACCCAAGCTCCGTCTTGCAAAGAGAAATGATATCCCCCTGATTTAGAGGCAAGCCAGATCTCACGCATGGGTTCTTGCTTGTTGATGATGATCTGCGTTCTATCTTCAAATTCCAAAGTCATGACGTTACCAGACGTCTCAAAGTCAATATCGGCCCCAGATTCTTCAATCGCTTGCTCAATATTTTGTAGTTGTTCATCCGCTAATTGGTGAAACTCACTGTCCTTCATGCATAGTTCCTATTGCTTTTATTAATTGTGGTGCGATTATAGAGGTAAGATTAATATATCATTAACATCATCATGAAAAAAATTATCTCGCTATTGTGTTTAGGTTCGACATTGTTTTTAGCCGGTTGTGGTCAAACTGGCCCTCTATATATGCCGCAAGATGCTGGGCAGGATACGCCTGAGCAGCCAGCACAGTAGAACAGAAGTAAGGAAAGAATCTTGGATTATTTTAACTACAAGGAAGATGGTCAGCTATGGGCTGAAGGTGTCTCCCTCACTCAAGTCGCAGAGCAATTTGGTACTCCAACCTACGTGTATTCTCGCGCTACTTTAGAACGCCACTGGAAAGCATTTGATCAATCAGTGGGCGAATTCCCTCATTTAGTGTGTTACGCAGTAAAAGCGAACTCTAATCTGGGTGTGCTAAATGCGTTGGCTCGCTTAGGTTCTGGTTTTGATATTGTTTCTCTTGGTGAGTTAGAACGTGTGGTTGCCGCAGGCGGCGATCCATCAAAAGTGGTTTTTTCTGGGGTAGGGAAAACAGCGCAAGAGATTAAACGAGCATTAGAGCTAAAAATTAAATGCTTTAATGTTGAGTCTGAACCTGAATTAGAACGAATCAATCAGGTGGCAGGAGAGTGTGGCGCAATCGCCCCTGTTTCTTTGCGTATTAACCCAAATGTGGATGCTAAAACTCACCCATATATCTCAACAGGCTTGCGTGACAACAAGTTTGGTATTGCATTTGAGCAAGCGCCACGCGTCTATCAAGTCGCGCAAAAAATGCCGAACCTAAATGTTGTTGGTATTGATTGTCACATTGGCTCTCAGTTAACCGACATTGACCCATTTATCGATGCCGTTGACCGGCTATTAGGTCTAATTGATAACCTAAAAGCGCAAGGCGTTAATATTAAGCACCTTGATGTGGGTGGCGGTCTAGGGGTGGTTTATCGTGACGAAATGCCGCCACAACCTTCCGATTATGCGAAAGCTTTGCTGGCACGTTTGCACAACCATCCTGATATTGAATTGATATTTGAACCGGGTCGAGCTATTGCTGCTAACGCTGGTGTATTGCTGACCAAAGTTGAGTTCCTTAAACATACGGAACACAAAAACTTTGCCATTATCGATGCGGCAATGAACGATCTGATGCGCCCTGCGTTATACCAAGCATGGCAAGATATTGTTCCTTTACGTCCACGCCAAGGTGAAGCGATTACTTATGATTTAGTGGGTCCTGTGTGCGAAACCGGTGACTTCTTAGGTAAAGATCGTAACTTGGTTCTTGAGCAAAATGATCTGTTGGCTGTGCGTTCAGCAGGTGCTTACGGCTTTACTATGTCTTCTAACTATAACTCTCGCCCACGCGTGGCTGAAGTTATGGTCGACGGAGAAAGTATGCATCTTGTTCGCCAACGTGAAAGCGTTGAAAGTTTATGGCAACTAGAAAGCACACTACCGGAGTAATTGAACAGCATGCATTTCCATTTTTCTAAAATGCACGGACTAGGCAACGACTTTATGGTTGTTGACTGTATCACTCAGAATATTTTTTTCTCGCCTGAGTTGATACGTCGTCTTGCTGATCGCAATACAGGAGTTGGTTTTGACCAGCTCTTAGTTGTAGAAGCGCCTTATGATCCAGAAACAGACTTTCACTACCGAATCTTCAATGCTGATGGTTCAGAAGTAGAGCAGTGTGGCAATGGAGCGCGCTGTTTTGCTCGCTTTGTTTCCATGAAAGGCTTAACCAACAAGTACAGCATCCGCGTCAGTACTAAAAAAGGGAAAATGCTGCTTAAATTGGCCGATGATGAGCAAGTCCGAGTCAACATGGGTGTGCCTGAATTAGAGCCAAGTAAGATTCCTTTTAAGGCTAAGCAAAAAGAGAAAACGTACATATTAAGAGTCGGTCAGCATACCTTGTTCTGCGGCTCGGTAAGTATGGGCAACCCGCATGTTGTGACTGTAGTTGATGATGTCGCAACGGCCAAAGTAGAAGAGATTGGCCCGTTACTGGAATCGCATGAGCGCTTTCCTGAGCGAGTCAATGTAGGCTTTATGCAAATTGTCGATCGCAACAAAATTGCTCTTCGAGTTTACGAACGTGGCGCAGGCGAAACTCAAGCTTGTGGTAGCGGTGCCTGTGCTGCGGTTGCGGTTGGTATCCTGCAAGGCGCTTTGAATGAGCACGTTGAAGTGAGCTTAACTGGCGGAAAACTAAAAATTGAATGGGCAGGGCCAGGACAGCCATTGTTCATGACTGGTAGCGCTACGCATGTCTTTGATGGACAGATTAGCTGTTAACTCATAGTGATATAAGGAATTACCTTGGATTCAACAGCCAAAGAACTGTTTACTGCTATAGATATAGAGCAGTACTTATTAGATAACCCTGACTTTTTTGTGGGTCGAGAGCACCTTATTGATTCGTTAAGTGTGCCGCATCATCGAGAGGGTGCGGTCTCTTTGTTTGAGTTGAAACTTGGCCGTCAGCGTGAACAAATTCAGGCATTAGAAAAACAAAAAAATGAGCTAATGACGTTGGCCAGTCGCAATGACCGTATCTTTCGTCATTTTATGCAGTTAGAAAAACGCATTTTATTGGCCAAGTCTGGCGAACAAGTGATCAGTGCTTTAGAAAAAAAAGCACAACAGCTTGAGCTTACCGTGGTGGTAGGTGTGGTCGGGCACGTCAGTTCGCAACTGCAATTAAACCAACAAGACTGGGCAAAATTTAAAACGCAGAATTTGGCGGAGCGAGGGGCTTATCTTGGTCGCCTGAAGCGCAGTGACCGTGAGTTAATATTTACTCAAGGTACACCAGTTTCAGAGTTAGGGTCGTATGCGGTTCTTTCTTTTGATCATCCAAATCTCGAAGGCTTTTTGTGTTTTTGTAGCGAAGATGGCGGACGCTATCAGCCAAGCCAAGATACATTATATTTAAGCCACCTAGCGATGGTTGTTGCTCAGCAACTTAAAAATTTACAATGGCAGAAGGTTCAAACGCTGCATGTCCCACCACATTCCTAATACCTATCAAACTTGGATCGATGCGTTCATTTCTTATCTTAATAGCGAAAAAGGAATGAGCGAACACACCCAGAGTAACTACCAAAATCAGCTGACTATTATCGCCTCACAACTGGTGAGCTTTGGTGTGCAAAGTTGGCAACAACTGGATATTGCTTGGGTGAGACAAATTGCGGCCAAAGGCTCCAGAGAAGGCCTAAAACCCAATAGCTTAGCCACTCGATTGTCCTGCTTGCGCAGCTTTTTAGATTATCTAGTGCTAAAAGGTGAACTATCAGCAAACCCCGCTAAAGGGGTCAGTACACCAAGAAACCATAAGCGACTGCCAAAAAACCTTGATGTTGATGAAGCAGGACAACTGCTAGACATCAACATGGATGATCCATTAGCCATTCGTGATAGAGCGATTATGGAGCTTATGTATGGCACAGGGATGCGTCTTTCTGAACTGATCCAACTGAACGTGAAAAGCGTGCAGGGTGATCGCGGAGAAATTCGTGTGATTGGTAAGGGCGATAAAGAACGAATCGTCCCTTTTAGTGGTGAAGCGAAACGTTGGATACTGCACTGGTTAAAAGTGCGTCCGCTGCTATTGAAAGAAGAGCAAGAGGCGCTATTTATTTCCAAACGAGGCACTCGGATCTCGCATCGAAATGTGCAAAAGCGTATGTCTGAATGGGGCATTAAGCAGGGTGTGACTAGCCATATTACCCCGCACAAACTGAGACACTCCTTTGCTACCCATATTTTGGAATCTAGCGGCAACTTGCGTGCGGTACAAGAGATGTTAGGACATGAAAGCCTATCAACTACGCAAGTCTATACACACTTAGACTTTCAGCATTTAGCGCAAGCCTATGATAAAGCTCACCCTAGAGCGAAGAAGAAACCGGAGTCGTAATGCGTTTTTATCGAAGCTTAAATACAGTGCGGGCAATGACTTTCGACCTTGATGATACTTTGTATGACAATCATCCGGTGATTAAGCGATTAGAGCGAGATTTACGACTTTGGCTGGTGGACTCTTTTCCACTGTTATCGGGTTTTGATGAACAAGATTGGAAAAGGTTTAAGCAACAAGCATTGCGCAGTAGTGAGCGCTGTCGACATGATGTGACCGTGGCAAGAGAGACTCAGCTAGGGTTTGCTTTTGCTGCCATTGGAATCACAGGCACAAGCCAAGCAGAGGCCATTGAGCAGACCATGCAACAAGTGACTCTGTTGCGAAATAGGGTCGATATTCCAGAGCAAACCTTCCGCACGCTAGAAGTGCTCGCACAAAGATTACCATTGGTTGCGATTACCAACGGCAATGTTGATGTGCAGCGTATTGGTTTACAGGATTACTTCTGCGCCACTTTTAAAGCCGGCCCTGATGGCGCGGCGAAACCTAACGCCGATATGTTTGTGAAAGCATCTAAGGTGTTAAATACACCTGCTCACTCCATATTACATATTGGGGATCACCTGCAGACAGATGTTATGGGCGCAAAAGCTGCCGGTTTTCAAGCGGCTTGGTTTAATGATTCTGCTATGGGCATCAAGCTACAATCAAAAGCAACCGTCATGCCCGATGTTGAGATTAATCACATCGAGCAATTACTGCATTTTATTTAGATGATACGCTTTTACAGTGCGTGGCTTAAAGTGCATGCCTTAAAGAGAATGACCACTGCGATCAGCTTGGAATACTTGCAGATAATAGTCTAAAAACTCGGTCAGTTGTTCGGCTTGACTCTCTAGCCCTTCTAAACGCATTAGCTCTATCCCCACCTCACAAGTACACAGATTACCGTCACTTTGGTTTCTTCGCAGGCTGTAGTTTGAGTGACTAGATGGTTGTAAATGGTATTGCGGCAACGCTTGTAACCAAGGGCTTTGTCGCCACATCTTCTTCGCTTCTTGCCAAGTTGCATCCAGCACAATGTACAGGCGAGGTGCTAATGACGGTGATGCGTTTTGCTGAGTGCTATACGCTTCAAGTGCCTGACTATGCTCACTAGGAAATAACAGCACAGGGTTAGGGTGACTGGCAATGAGATCGAGTAACTCTGAAGCGGGATTGGTTCGGCTCCAGAGAAATTGCTGGGCATTGGGCAGGGCATTTAACAATAGCTTACCGGTATTCGTTGCTCGTTTTAGCTCATTTGGGTGGCATAGCAATGCCACCTGCATTGGGTGTTCAAATGAGGGAAACTGCTCGCACAAACAGTGGTGCTTGAAGCCACAAACAGCACAAGCCATTACTGAGCCTTTTTCAGGTTTAAACCATCATTGGTTAATGGGTAAGTTGCGCCATTGATGGTTTCATATTGGGTAGATAAGGTATCCCCTTTGAGCTCAAATTCGCGTACGGCAATGATCTGTTGTCCTTGATAGGTAACAGAAGTTACTTGGATTAAATCGCTGTTTAATGTCTGCCAGTGACCTTGTTCAACCACATCTTGGCTTCCATCGTTATAAGAATAACGGCTTTCAGCTCGATGATCAGTGGATAGGGTTAGGGTGAGCAAAGTGCTGTTGTCGATAGACTGGCTATAAGTGCCAGCAACTTGATCGCTAGGGTAGCTAGAGTCGTTATAACAGCCACTAAAGCTGCGATCGGCAACTTGCAGTTGTGCTGTCCATCCGTAAATAGAATCGCTCATCGTATCGCGGCACATTTGTGGGCGAATAACGAGTTGTCCTTGGGTAAGGCTGTAGCGTGATTCACTGAGGCTTTGTTCTAGATTCACCACAGGTAAATGCAGAGTCTCTTTACCTAACTGAGATAGCTCGATAGCGCCCTCTGACACATCGGCCGACCATGATGGCTCATTACCAAAAGCTCTTGCCTCTCTAGGGGCTTGTTGGCAGCGATTGCTGTTTTCGGTGCTGATAACGTTAAATTCAGTGACCACAAACTTACTACCAAACTGCTGTGCAAAACCGCTGGTGGCAGGCTCAAAATAACCGAACACCTCAGCATACATCGCCTGATTTGGTTTGGTGGTCATGGATTCTACGGCAGTGCGAACCTGCGTAGGCAGTTCTAGCCAGTAGGTTGCGTTGCTATTGCAGGGATGTATGGTGCGTGATTCATGTCCAACCATAATCTCACCACGCAGAAGCACGCGCGCTGGGGCTTCCGTGTCAGGTATCAGAGGTTGTGTGGACAGCACATTACTTTCGGTTGTGCTCGCTGAGGATTGTGGTGGCTCGGTGCTACTACAACCGAGCAAAACCATAGAACTAATAACAGAAAGTAGTGTGCATTTTTTCATTATCTAGCCTGTGATGGGCGATGAATTTAATGCTTATCTTAACAGGTGTTCAAGAAGATAGTGAGCCACAGCGTCATCTTCGTTGCTGCCAATCACTTCATTGTTTGGTAGCGCCGCTTTTACCTTAGGGTGTGCGGTTTGCATGACTTTACCCATGCCTGCCATCGCCAGCATTTCGGCGTCATTCATACCATCGCCAAACGCAATACAGTTAGAGAGATCTTTCCCCAAACTTTCCGCTACCGCTTGTAGGGCTAGCCCTTTAGACACATCACCTTGCATTACTTCAAGACACCAAGGTGTTGAGAAAGCCACATTTAGCTCATTGCCAAACTCTTGGTTTAGCTTATCTTCAAAGGCACTTAGATGCTCATGGCTCTCATGAGTAAAGAAGACCTTCGCTATATCGTTTTTCGGTGCGTCTTTGTCATCAAACAGGCGGAATGCAAACCCAGAGGATTTACTAAAAGACAATAAGTGTTCATCGGTTTGGTTAACCCACCATTGGTCATCTTGGTAGATGTGAATGATGATGTCTGGATCTTGACGAATAATATCAATCACGGGTTGTACTAACTCAGAATTAACGTTTTGGCTGTACATTAAGTTGTTGTTGATATCGTGTACACGAGCACCATTAGAGGTGATCATATAAGCGGGAATACCAGAGTTTTCGCGGATATAGGCAACGTCAATATGGTGACGGCCGGTAGCGAAAATAAAAGTATAACCTTGCTCATGCAGCTGCTTTAAAGTCTGTTTGGTCACGTCAGAGAGCTGGTGGTCAGGAGCTAAAAGTGTGCCATCTAAATCAGAGGCAACAATAGTAATATTTTCAAATGCAGAGTTATTCAAGGTTATGCCCTTTCTTATATTTTCAGGATCATTTGTATAATACGTTATTCATAGAGGAAGAAAGAGGGTAAACCATGCTTTCCTCTTTTCTGATTTTACTCTTTGCTAATGTAGTCGGCTCATTGCTCAAAAAAGCCCAAAATAGCGTCTAAAGCTTGGTTTCTTGCATGATCTTGTTCGACGAGTACTTCATGCTTGGCATCGGCAATTGGAACTAGCACCGCATCTTGGCGGATTTTGCTTAACTGCGCGATAAATTGATTTTGGGCGTTGTTTTCAACCACAGTATCTAAACTCGGCTGAATGAGTAGCAAAGGAATATTAATCTGCTGAGCCTCTTTTACGCATTGCTCTGCGCCTATAACACCTTGCCAGACCCAGTGTGAGGTTGGGCCGCCCATTTGAATTTGCTCGGTTTGCTCAAACAGATTCGTCGACCATTCATACCTTAATTTGCAGGTGCTCAGATTATTGTCTTTAAACGGTTTCTTTTGATAAGCCGTTTGTCCTAATGCGTAGTGGGGCTGCTTGCTCCAGCGAATGAAGGTCTTACACAAAGGCTTAACGACCGCTCTCAGTGGCGAGGGCATTTTAATCCCAAACATAGGGGCGCTTAGGGCAATAGCATGAAATGGATGCGAGTGCTGAGTTTGAATGTAGCGCGTTGAGATTGCTCCGCCCATAGAGTGACCAAGAATAAATCGGCGACTGTAGCGATTGAAATTAAATTGCTGCACGATAGTCTCAAGATCTTCAACGTAATCTTGAAAGTCTTCGACATGCCCCATTTGCGGATCATCTAGCAATCGCTCAGACATACCTTGACCGCGATGGTCGTAAGAGTAGATATCAAAGCCTTGCTTAAACAGGTCATAAAACAACTCTGGATAACGACAAGCACTTTCAGTTCGTCCGTTGACCATCAAGATCGCTTTGCTGTGTAGCGGTGATGTGAGACTGATCCAATAGAGTTTCTTGTTGTTTTTGCCTTCCGTGTAACCTTGCTGTCGGTTATCCCAAAAACTCGCTATCGGGTATTTCATTTGATATTCGTAGTCAGCTTCTTGAGTGCAGACATCTATCGCATTTTTTGACATTGCATTTGTTTCCTGTTCACGTTACAAACAGCATAACATCCTAAAATGATAGTGAATATAGGGACTAATATGGAGTTGAAAATTTGGTTGGCGTACGTTGCCACGGCAGTTATTTTTAGCCTCGCACCAGGGTCTGGCACGGTAAACTCAATTGCAAATGGGATTAACTATGGGATGCGTAAGTCGTTGTCGGCAATTGTAGGGCTGCAACTTGGGTTACTTTTTCATATTGTATTGGTTGGAGCAGGGATTGGCGCTTTGGTGGCTCAATCGGCGGTTGCTTTTACTGTTATCAAGTGGATTGGTGTCGCGTATTTAATCTGGCTTGGCATTCAAAAATGGCGAGACAGCAAACGCTTTAAATTGGTCGAAAACCATGAGCAAGTATCTAAGGGACAGTTGTTAAAACAAGGAATTTTTATCAACCTGACTAACCCTAAGTCGATTGTTTTCCTAGTAGCGTTATTCCCGCAATTTATCAATCCTCAGTTACCGCACCTTCCGCAACTATTGATTCTTGGTGTCACAACCATTGTTATCGATGGCACTGTGATGTTGGGATATACCGGCCTTGCCTCACAAATGGGCAATTTTATCCGCTCGGACAAAGTGATTGGTAAACTGAATAAAGTGTTTGGTTCCATGTTTATTGGTTGTGGTGTTTTACTTGCCGCGGCTAAAGGCTAAAGGCTAAAGGCTAAAGGCTAAAGGCTAAAGGCTAAAGGCTATCGAATTTCACGCGATAATCGTGAGTGATATTCATCTTTTGTAACATGAATCTTTTATGACATCGGCGAGTTTGACTTGTCGGTGTCTTTTTTTTGGCTAGTATATATGGATATTCGTATATGGTTATTGGTTGTCATAATGTTGCCTCATCAATTTTTTAAACTACTTGCAGATGAAACGCGTTTACGTTGCTTATTGTTGATTGCCCGTGAAGGTGGCTTGTGCGTGTGTGAGTTAACTCATGCATTGCAAGAGAGTCAGCCGAAGGTATCTCGTCACTTAGCGCAAATGCGACAGTCGGGTGTATTAGTGGATGAACGACGAGGGCAATGGGTTTACTACCATATCGCCACAGATATTCCTGGCTGGGCTAGGAAGGTGATTGATGGCTTACGTGATTCAAATTGTCTGAAAGAACAATATCAAGAAGATACCCAAAGATTAGTGCACATAGACGATAAGTCCTGTGTGTGATTTGCAATTTTAAATACTCATTAACAACGTGAGAGTAAAGGATAGAACATGACTATTAAAATCGGTATCAACGGCTTTGGCCGCATCGGTCGTTTGGCTTTAAGAGCTTCATTTGATTGGCCTGAAGTGGAATTTGTACAAATCAATGATGTGGCAGGTGATGCTAAAACATTGGCTCATCTGTTGGAGTTCGATTCAATTCAAGGACGCTGGCAGCATGAAGTGACCTTAGATGGCACTAATATGCTGATCAATGGTAAAGCAATAAAAACCACTCAAGAGCGCGATATCGATGCAGTTGATTGGTCTGGCTGTGATGTGGTTATTGAAGCAACAGGTGTGCACCGTAAGACTCAGTTCTTGAATAAATACCTAGCGCAAGGCGTGAAGCGAGTCGTGGTTTCTGCACCAGTGAAAGAAGAAGGCATTGCCAATATCGTAGTCGGCGTGAACGACGAAATTTTTGATCCTGCTATTCATAAAATCGTCACCGCAGCCTCTTGTACGACTAACTGTATTGCACCGGTAGTGAAAGTGATTCATGAAAAATTAGGTATTGAGCAAGCAGCATTTACCACCATTCATGATCTGACCAATACTCAAACTATTTTGGATGCACCACACAAAGACTTACGTCGTGCTCGCGCATGTGGCATGAGTTTAATTCCAACGACAACCGGTTCAGCTACGGCAATCGTTGAGATCTTCCCTGAGCTGAAAGACAAAATTAACGGCCATGCAGTGCGTGTTCCTTTAGCGAACGCTTCTCTTACTGACATCATTTTTGACGTGAAACGCGACACGACAGCCGAAGAAGTTAACGCTCTACTAAAAGAAGCTTCAGAAAATGAACTGAAAGGCATTTTAGGCTTTGAAGATCGCCCATTAGTGTCGATTGATTACAAAGGTGATCAACGCTCAACCATCGTTGATGGGCTATCTACCATGGTAGTGGGTACTCGCATGCTGAAGATTTACGCATGGTATGACAACGAAATGGGTTATGCGACACGTACCGCAGAGCTTGTACGTACTGTTGGTTTGGCTGACAAATAAATTAATTAAATTCACGAGCATACCTCAGTGTGCTCTTGTATTGAGGAATAGATAAAATGACACATCCTACTTGGGAATTGCTAATCGATAATGGCGCAGCGCTGGTATTAACTCCGTGTCCGGGGACGAAAGAGCTGGGTTTAGATGAATCTCTTGCGCAACTTAAAGAGCAAGGTGTAGAAGCTATTGTTACGGCAATTAATGTTGAAGAGATGACTCACAAAAACGTCCTTGAGCTAGGTGAAAAAACCAAAGCACTAGGCTTAAAATGGTTCCATCTTCCAATTGAAGATGATTGTGCGCCTGATCATGAGTTTGCTGAGCAGTGGGTGAGTGTAAGCCCTGAGCTGCACCAGATTGTGAATAATGGTGGCAAAATCGCGATGCACTGCATGGGTGGCTCGGGTCGTACTGGCCTATTAGCGGCGAATCTTCTGTTAGAGTTGGGTTGGTCATTGCCTAAAGTTATTACTGAAGTAAAAACTCTTCGCCCAGGCGCATTTAGCAAGCCAATTCAGGTTAACTACGCTGAAGCTCTAGCACAAACTCATTAATTTCCTCCCTATAAATCGTATCTGTGTGCCTTGCTGAAAAAGGCACACTTTTTTATTAAAAAGATTCGTTGAGACAACTCCTATGTTATCGACTTTAGATAAAAGTGTTCGCCAATACATGTTGGTGACGTTCAATTATTGGAACTTCACTCTGACGGATGGCGCCTTACGCATGCTGGTGGTGCTGTATTTTTACGACTTGGGATACAGCAGTTTAGCCATTGCTTCTCTGTTTTTATTTTACGAGTTCTTTGGTGTGGTAACGAACCTTGTGGGAGGTTGGCTAGGTGCAAGGCTTGGTTTAAACCGAACCATGAATGTAGGCTTAGCGATACAAATATTCTCATTAGTCATGTTGGCTGTCCCGCAAGCATGGCTCACCATACCTTGGGTGATGGCGGCGCAAGCTCTATCTGGAATTGCTAAAGACTTAAATAAAATGAGCGCCAAAAGCGCCATCAAAACTCTTGTGCCAGATGAAAAGCAAGGGGCTTTATATAAGTGGGTCGCTATCTTAACGGGCTCAAAAAATGCGTTAAAAGGTGCGGGTTTCTTCTTAGGTGGCGTTTTATTGTCGGTACTCGGTTTCAAAGGAGCGGTATTGGCAATGGCAATGGTGCTGTTCTTTGTTTTGATCGGCAGCTTAGTTTGGCTAGAGAGTGACATGGGCAAGGCGAAAAGTAAGCCTAAATTTAAGCACTTATTCTCTAAATCAGAAAGCATTAATGTATTGTCTGCCGCGCGTTTATTCTTGTTTGGTGCACGTGACGTATGGTTTGTTGTGGCTCTGCCTATTTATCTAGGTAGTGTGTTTGGCTGGAACCACTCTATGGTTGGCGGTTTTCTTGCATTGTGGGTTATTGCGTACGGCTTTGTGCAAGGTATTGCTCCAAGAATTACCGGAAAAATGCAGGGCAGAGTCCCTGATGGTAAAGCCGCTTTGCTGTGGGCTGTGTTGCTGTCAGTAGTGACAGGTGCTATTGCGTATGGAATACAAATTGGTTGGCAACCTCAGTTCGTTATTGTGGTTGGATTGCTGATTTTTGGCGCAATCTTTGCGGTAAATTCGTCATTGCACTCTTACCTTATTGTCAGCTATGCCAAAGGTGATGGCGTATCTATGGATGTTGGTTTTTATTACATGGCGAATGCTATGGGACGTCTTATCGGTACGGTGCTGTCGGGCTGGGTCTTCCAGATAGCAGGTCTGTCAGCCTGTCTTTGGGTATCATTTGCATTTCTTGTGTTGGCTAGTTTGATCTCAATAAAGCTACCTAGGCATACAACACAAGTGTCTCCTGTTTAACGATAAAGTAGTGAGAAACAGCCTGTTTAAGTGAGTGGGTTTTACATGCTGTCCTTAGCTATATAATTGTTATAACTGCAAATTTTTAGAAAAAACAAACAAAAAAGCTGATTAAGGTATCCTTGATCAGCTTTTTTATTGTTATGATACTGGTCGCACAATAAAAGGAAGTGTAGTAATGAGACAAAGGGTTTTGTTTTTTGATCTTGCCAGGTGTGTTGCTGCCATTGCTGTTATCGCAATTCATGTTTTGGCCCCTTACCGTTATCAATTTGGTGTCATTCCATTTGATGAATGGTTTACCGCAATTAGCATTAACAGCGTGAGTCGTTGGGCGGTGCCTGTATTTATTCTTATTTCAGGTGCGTTAATGCTTAGTGATAGGCGGCCTTTTGAGTTTAAGTATTACGTTAAACGTCGCCTTGGAAAGGTACTAGTTCCTTTTATTGTTTGGTCAATTTTCTATGCGTATTTATCGGGTTGGAGCAGTTATGGCTTTGATGCGACGAACGCCAAAGACACTTTGATTGAAGGGTTAGATCATGCCACTTACTACCATCTAGGTTTCTTCTATTACTTCATTCCGCTGTATTTCATTATCCCGTTCATGCAGATATTTGTACGTCGCTATGATGATCAAGCATTGTATGCGCTCACGGCGTTGTGGCTTATTACCAGCACCCTATTCTTACTACGCATTGATGGTTTGTGGAGCAATCAAATATGGCTTTACTCAGGTTTGTTGCCCCTTGGCTATATCCTGTATCAAAAAGTGCCATTGACTAAACCTGTGGTGAGCTTTTTTGTATTGATTGGGGTCGCCTCTTTTGCCATTACCATTTACCAAGTGGTGTCACTGAGTTTAGAAGCAAATGAATACACTTATGGACGTTGGTTGTCGTATAAGACATTAAATACAGTATGTGCTGCTAGCATGATCTTTATGTTGTGTCGTTATTATGGTGAAGGATTATCAGCGAAAGCCAACAAGGTTGTTGGTTTTATTAGCACACACAGCCTTGGGATTTATATCCTACACCCTATTTTCTTGTGGCCGATGAAAGAGTTAGGTTGGGGACAAGGGCATCCAGCTTGGACTATTCCTTTGTGGATTATCATCAGTGGCGGTGGTGCATTACTGCTGAGCTGGTTGGTTTCTCGTTCTAGAAAAACCGCGTGGTTACTGCCGTAATACCTAGGACGGAAATAAGCGTACGCTAGAAATAACAGGAATATAGAAATAAGAGCGGTCTCAATGATAGAGGCACGCTCTTATTTTTTATCTCTTTAAGGCAAAATGCATAAACTTATCACCTTGATAGGTCAACTCACCTTGAGTGCCCGGTGATAAAGCGTGGTAGTAATGAACGCCGACTTTAAATTCCCGCTTTGGTCCAAAACGCCCTTTTTGTACGTAAATCCAGTACTCTTGTTCTTCTCCAGGCTGTGCATCAGGTATATCGATGGCTTGTTTATCGATAACGGTCACGCTCGCTTTCTGCTCTGGTGCGTCAACGCCATGCACGTGTTTACTATAAATGTATTTGAATGCGAAGGCTGCTGTAACAACAAGAATCGCGACCAAAACAAATAGAGATATCGGCATATATGTCTCCTTGTTATCTATTGCTATAGAATTTTTAGCTATAGAGTGTAGCTTGCCCTTTTTCGGCGATAGAACTATTTACGAAATAGCGTGATCTGAACGTGAAGTTGCAATGAAAAATGGTGATTAGCTCACAAAGTGAGTTGAACCACAGTTGTAACTAAAGGTCTTATTTTGTGAGGTGAGAGTAATGAGATTATTGCTAAGCTTGATTTAGGTTCAATAATCAACGCTCTTGCTCGATTTTACTGACAGAATAGTAAAAGATAATACCAATCACACTAAGTAAGTGATCAGAGCTAGCGCAGGAAAAATGTTCGAGAACAAGGCAGAATTTTTTGATAAGTAGTTATTCTACAATCAAAAATTCGAATGCCGTTATCGAGTATTTTAACAAGCTAGAATGATCAGTTATTTAGTACGATTGGTATAATACACAAGAAGAACCATTTGATGGGATCTTTACAGGAATGGACTTTTTGCGGAGGTAAGGATATGTCCGATATTGATCAAGTTGTAACGCGAACAAGGCGTTTAGAGGGCATATTGCGTACTCGTTTTCGCGCTCGTGGTCGTGGGTTGCATCAGTTGATTTCAGATAGTGAAGAACGGTTACCTCGTGAAATTATTGGCAAGCTGCGTTATATCGCGACCATTCGTAATAAAATCGTGCATGAAGAGGGCTTTAAGCTCGATGATAAAAAGCAATTTGTACAAGCATGCAATGTGTGTGAAAAAGAGTTAACCCCTCGCAGTGGACGCTTCATTTGGGGCTTTGCTGTTGCGCTGGTGATTTTATTAACTGCTGCTGCTGGTCTTTTTTACTATGTAAATTGGGCTGAGTTTAGTGTGCATTTTTAAATGCTCAGATTGCATTTGATTTATGACATAGCCTTTATGCAAAAGCACTGTTAGAGTGCTGAGGTTCAAAATTTAGGAGTCTTTCATGTCGGTACATGCACACAAAATATTAAACCAACTTCGCCAGCAACCAATGTCAAAAGCAGAATTGAAGGACTGGGTTACTGCCGAGTTTGGTGAAAACGCTCAATTCAGAACTTGTAGCCAAGAAGGTTTCGACTTTGAATCTATTTTGGAATTTTTCCAATTAAGAGAAAAAGTAATATTTGCTAACGATAAATTTAGTATTAACGAGCCAAATGTTTGCTCTCACCACTAAATTGCCATCTTTTTTGATGCATTGTAAGGCTCCTTTTTAAGGAGCCTTTTTTATTTACAATTATGTATCATTTTTACTATTTTTGAACTGTGAAAAATATCGTCGATATGCATATTGTTGGTGTTTAATCTTGTTTTATGTGTGATCTGCATGGTGTTGTGAGTGGTTTTTAAGCGGCTTTTTGGATGTTTTTGCTGTTGAGGGTTCTGGCGTTTTTGAGCATAAAAATTCGCTGTTAGATTTCGTATCTTGTTCTTTTAATTAGTCTTTTATAAGTAACCCTAGTGATTTACTAGGTTTGCGCCTTTCTCTTTTTTGGTGTTCATTCAGTTCTTTGACTTTTTATTCATGCTATCAATATTTGTATGCACTGATATGTCTTTTATTTAGGGATAAAGCCAACTTTTATCCTTTAAATGTTGCTTTTCTGTGTCTTTTTTGCCAAATTGTGCGTCGAACACAATATTTATCATTGTATTCTGAACGAAGACGCCACTGAAAAGGTGCCGATCGAATATCAAATCGATCACGTTCATTTCGAATGGATTCAATTTGCAGACAAGGCAGAAAACTGTCCAGCAGTAGAGGTCTGGTAATGTCATTATTAGAAGTAAAAAATCTTCGCATTGAGTACCCGTCAAGGCACGGTGTTCACGCAGCAGTCAAATCACTTTCTTTCAATATAGAGCGTGGCGAAATCGTCGGCGTAGTGGGTGAATCGGGAGCAGGTAAGTCCACTGTGGGTAACGGTGTGATTGATCTATTGAGCCCTCCTGGTGTTATCGCTAATGGTGAAGTCTTTTTAGATGGAGAGAAAATATCGGGTTTATCTCCTGAGCAAATGCGCAAAGTGCGCGGCTCAAAAATAGGATTTATCTTTCAAGATCCTATGACATCTCTCAACCCTTTGTTTACCGTAGAACAGCAACTTAAAGAAACCATTCATGCCAATATGAAGGTGTCGGATGAAGAGGCGTATAAGCGCTCTTTAGAGTTGATGAACAAGGTGGGTATCCCACAACCAGAAAACCGCTTAAAACAATATCCTCACCAATTCTCTGGTGGTATGCGTCAGCGTGTCGTGATTGCAATTGCTTTGGCTGGTGAACCAGACCTGATTATTGCGGATGAACCGACCACGGCTTTGGATGTATCCATTCAAGACCAAATTTTAACCCTGATACGTGATTTATGTATTCAGCAAAACGTGGGTTGTATGTTGGTGACTCACGATATGGGAGTGGTATCGAACGTCACTGACCGTGTGGCGGTGATGTACCGAGGTGATTTGGTCGAATTTGGGCCAACAAGTAAAGTTTTAGGTAACCCTGATCATCCCTATACGCGAAGCTTAATTTCAGCGGTTCCACGCTCAGATATTAAATTAGAGCGCTTTCCACTAGTGAGCTATATCGAAGAAGCGGCAGAGCATCAGCCATTGGATGTAAAAAATCACTGGTTAGGTCAAAGCCAAGATCAGCGAGACTACACAGGACCGTTACTGAATGTAGAAAACGTTGACCTTCGCTTTATCACCAAAGATTCGCTATTTGAAAGTCGCAGAGAGTACGTACAAGCATCTAACAATGTCAGCTTTGAAGTATTTGAAGGTGAGACTTTTGGATTGGTGGGGGAATCGGGTTCAGGTAAATCCACCATTGCACGTGTGATCGCGGGTTTATATGCCCCAGATGCGGGTAAAGTGACCTTTGAAGGTATTGATTTAACCGGTTTGAAGAGTGAAAAAGAACGCCGCCCAATGCGTCGTCAAATGCAGATGGTGTTCCAAAACCCTTATACCTCGATGAACCCTCGTATGAAAATTTTCGACATCATCGCCGAACCTATCCGCTTCCATAAATTAACCGCTAATGAGACTGAAACCCGTCAGATCGTCAACGATCTACTTGATCATGTAGGTTTAGGGCGTATGGCTGCCGTTAAGTATCCGCATGAGTTCTCTGGTGGTCAGCGTCAGCGTATTTCTATCGCCCGAGCTTTAGCGACACGTCCACGTCTCTTGATTTGTGATGAGCCAACCTCGGCATTAGATGTTTCAGTTCAGGCGCAAATCTTGAACCTGCTAAAAGACCTACAGGATGAGTTGAATCTAACCATGCTGTTTATCAGCCATGATTTACCGGTGATTCGCCAAATGTGCGATCGCATCGGGGTCATGCAAAGAGGTGAGTTACTGGAAGTTGCACCGACAGAGCAACTGTTTAAGTCGCCACAGCATGAATATAGCCAACACCTAATTTCGTTAATGCCTGAGTTTAAAGGGATGCGCGAAGATAACAGTGCAACAACAGAATTAGCTTAAAAATTCTGCATAAAAAACGTTCTAATTAATAAGCTCACTGAGCAAAACACAAGCAACAATAAGCAAACACAACATATAGCAAACATAACAGGGATTCCATCCCGCATGAAGGAGATATGCAATGAAAACCATTAAGACCAAACTGGCTGTAGCACTTGCAGTCGCTGGCCTTGCATTTGGCGCTGCCGCTGCAGATATCAAAGTTGCCTACGATGCTGACCCAGTATCTCTAGATCCACAAGAGCAACTGTCTGGTGGCACATTACAACTTTCTCATATGATCTTTGATCCACTAGTACGTTATAAGCAAGATTTATCGTTTGAACCTCGCTTAGCTACTAAGTGGGAGCGCGTCAATGAGACCACTATGCGCTTTACTTTACGTCAGGGTGTTAAATTCCACTCTGGTAATACGTTGAGTGCTGATGATGTGGTTTGGACTTTTGACCGTTTACAAGATTCGCCAGACTTTAAGGCTATTTTTGCCCCGTTTGAAAAAATCGTAAAAGTTGACGATTACACATTTGATCTTGTTTCTAAAGGCGCTTTCCCTCTAGTTCTGCAAACAGCAGCTTACATTTTCCCAATGGATAGCAAGTTCTACTCTGGTAAAACAGCAGACGGTAAAGATAAGTCTGAGATCGTGAAGCATGGTAACTCTTTTGCTTCTACCAACGTATCAGGTACTGGACCTTTCATCGTTACCTCTCGTGAGCAAGGCGTAAAAGTTGAATTTAAACGCTTTGATGGCTACTGGGATACAGAGTCAAAAGGCAACGTAGATAACCTAACGCTAGTGCCAATCAAAGAAGACGCAACGCGTGTAGCAGCGCTTCTTTCTGGTGGCGTAGATATGATTGCCCCTGTTTCACCAAATGACCACCAACGTGTTGAGTCAGCAAAAGGTGTTGAACTAGTAACTCTGCCGGGTACTCGTCTGATTTCATTCCAGATGAACCAAGAAAGCAACCCAGCACTGAAAGACGTGCGCGTACGTCAAGCTATCGTGTATGCCATCAACAACGACGGTATCGCGAAGAAGATCATGAAAGGCTTTGCTACCACAGCAGGTCAGCAAGGCCCTGAAGGTTACGCAGGTTACGATGCTGAGCTTAAGCCTCGCTACGATCTGAAAAAAGCGAAAGCACTAATGAAAGAAGCGGGCTACGAAGATGGCTTCTCTCTTTCTATGATTGCGCCAAACAACCGTTACGTGAACGATGCAAAAATCGCTCAAGCGGCGGCAGCAATGCTGGCTAAGATTGGCATTCGTGTTGATCTGAAAACTATGCCTAAAGCGCAATACTGGCCTGAGTTTGATAAGTGTGCAGCAGACATGCTGATGATTGGTTGGCACGCGGATACTGAAGATTCAGCGAACTTCTCTGAATTCCTAACCATGACTCGTAACAAAGAGACAGGTAAAGGTCAGTACAACTGTGGTCACTACTCTAACCCTGAAGTCGATAAGCTAGTTGAAGCGGCAAACGTAGAAACGGACCCTGCGAAGCGCTCGCAAATGCTACAGAAAGTTGAGAAGACTTTATACGATGACGCAGCATACGTTCCTCTACATTGGCAAAACCTAGCGTGGGGCGCAAAGTCTAACGTTGAGATTAAACCAATCGTGAATGCAATGAACTTCCCTTACTTTGGCGACCTAGTTGTTAAATAAGAAATTGCACAACGAAAAAGGCACGCACTTTTAATCCCGTACGTGCCTTGTTGCTAATTAAGTAACGCTTTTAAAAGCGCAGTAATGCGGTTTTCGGTGCCTGATCTTGTTTCAGTCGGATCAGGTACCATTTTTAAGACTGAAAATTTGTTCGATTGGAAAAAAGGGGCAAAGGAATGTTTTCGTTTCTAGTCAAGCGCCTATATCAGGCACTGGTAGTGATGTTTGTGATCAGTTTGGTGGCGTTTGCTATCCAAGATAACCTTGGTGATCCCTTACGTGAGTTAGTTGGTCAGTCTGTTTCAGAGTCGGAGCGTCAAGCATTACGTGATGATCTGGGTTTGAATGACCCATTTGTGACTAAATACACCCGCTTTATCACCGCCGCAGTGCAAGGTGATTTAGGGACTTCATATTTCTTCAAACGCCCAGCCGTGGACGTTATTTTAGATAAATTGATTGCGACGCTAGAACTGGTGTTCGGCGCGACGTTAATCATCATTGTATTGTCGATCCCACTTGGCGTTTATTCGGCAATAAATCCCAAAAGTTTATTTACCAAGTTTGTCATGGCGATGAGCTCGGTGGGTATTTCGATACCCGTATTCCTGACCGCAATCATGTTGATGTATATCTTCTCAATCACCTTGGGGTGGCTACCGTCTTATGGGCGGGGGGAGACAGCCAATGTTCTTGGCTGGGAGTCAGGCTTCTTTACCAAAGATGGTCTGCAGCATTTGATTCTGCCGTGTGTGTCTTTGGCCTCTATCATGCTGCCTCTGTTTATTCGTCTTGTACGCTCAGAAATGCTAGAGGTGCTCAGCTCGGAATACATCAAGTTTGGTAAGGCGAAAGGCCTGCCACTTAAGAAAATTCATTACCAACACGCTTTAAAAAACACCCTGTTACCTGTACTGACGGTCGGTGGTGTACAGATTGGTACTATGGTGGCGTATACCATCCTAACTGAGACGGTATTCCAGTGGCCAGGTACAGGCTTCTTATTCTTAGAAGCGATCAACCGCGTAGATACTCCATTGATTACCGCTTACGTTATTTTTGTTGGGCTTATCTTTGTTGTAACCAACACCATAGTGGATTTGCTGTACGGATTAATTAACCCAACCGTCAACATTACAGGTAAAGGAGCATAATCATGGAACAGACAGCACAAGCTCCCACTCGTTGGCAGCGTTTTAAAAACTCAGATATTGTTTACTATTTCGTGCGCGACAAGGTCGCCATGTTCTCGGCGTTTGTTTTTGCCTGCTTTTTAGTTGCCGCTATTGCCGCACCGCTAATTTCACCGACAGACCCTTATGATTTAACGTCCATCGATATTATGGATTCAGAATTACCGCCATCTTGGATGGACGGTGGTGAAGAAAACTTCATATTGGGCACCGATGAGCAGGGACGTGATATTTTCTCGACCATTTTATATGGCTCAAGATTGTCTCTCACCATTGGCTTTTTGGCAGTTGGTCTACAGCTGATCTTAGGCATAGTAATTGGTTTGTCTGCGGGCTATTTCGGTGGTCGTATCGACAGCTTCCTAATGCGCTTTGCCGATGTGCAGTTGTCGTTTTCGACTATGATGGTGGCAATTATTGTCTCCGCCATTTTCAAAGCCAGTTTTGGTAGTGCGTTTTACAGTGAGTATGCAGTGATCATGCTGGTGGTGATTATTGGTGTGGCGGAATGGCCTCAATATGCTCGTACTATTCGCGCTTCAGTATTGGCTGAGAAGAAGAAAGAGTATGTAGAAGCGGCTCGCGTGATGGGCTTTAAAGCCCCCCGCATTATGTTCCGCCATATTCTTCCGAACTGTTTGTCACCGATTTTGGTTATCTCAACGGTACAGATTGCCAACGCCATAATGTCAGAAGCGGCGCTGTCCTTCTTAGGTTTAGGGCTTCCGGTTGATCAGCCATCATTAGGGGCACTGATCAGCACCGGCTTTAACTACATCTTCTCGGGCGCATGGTGGATTACCGCCTTCCCAGGTATTGTACTAGTGACCTTAGTGTTGGTGATTAACCTGCTTGGTGACTGGCTACGTGATGTATTTAATCCGAAATTGTATAAAGGTTAATACCTAACTTGAATCCCAGTTTGATTTAAAAGAAGCACTCAATGCTATGTATTGGGTGCTTCTTTTTTCAGCCAATTATCGATCTGTGTAACAGAGCATTAGAGAGGTATTGGCGAATAACTCAACACTCGACTAATCTTTCGGAAGTGATTGATTTAACGGGCGAGAGGGTTGTAAGCAAAGTGAAGCCAATAACATTACCTCTGTTTTACAGCATTGTGTTGTTACTTACCTGCAGCAGTGTCCAAGCGAGCAACTTCTTATGTTCGGCAACTCAAGAGTCCTTTGATAAGCCCGCATTGCTAGGAGAAGAGTGCCCGATAGGGGTGTCTCTATGGGGCAAAAGCAAACCCATTTATGCCAAATCCACATTCTGGATCCAATGTGGATTTTTCCCCGAAGAACTCACCTTACAACAAGTCAATCAAATCTACCCCAACGTCTCATCTTCCATTTGGAACAAAGCCGAAAAGAAAGGCAAACGCTGCTTAATCGGCCCATACGATGATTTTGCTCAAGCCAGTCTTGAAGTAACGCAATTAAGAACCGTTAGTGGTTTTGAGAAGTCGTTTATTCGGGAAGTGGAGAAGTAGAGAAAGCTAAGAGGTAGGTAATAAAAAAGGATGGCATAGGCCATCCTTTATCGTTATGCGCAAAGCGCAATTATCTCATCGTCACGAAATACTGTCACACGTAGAATCTGGAAGATTTCTGTAAGGCCTTTATTTATAAGGTCTAAGAGGGTTTTCCAGAAAAAACACTTTATCAAGCCATTTTTCTGAAGTTCATGAGCTTCAATCATTCGTTATCTTCATTTTGAAGCTCTTGTAGGTGCCAGCTCAACATGTAAGTCTACGGCTGCAAGACCGTGTTTCGAGATGAAAGAGATGGTCGGGATCTTTTTGTAGTTACTAGAGATAATACCAATTCCGTTAATTTTATGATCTAATAATGGACTCTTAAAGGAGTC
The DNA here is from genome assembly GCF_024346975.1 of Vibrio neonatus. Classification (NCBI taxonomy): domain Bacteria; kingdom Pseudomonadati; phylum Pseudomonadota; class Gammaproteobacteria; order Vibrionales; family Vibrionaceae; genus Vibrio; species Vibrio neonatus. The sequence continues at coordinate 58,376 of NZ_AP024885.1, forward strand.
CTTATGAAGCATGATTTTCCGAGTCTGATTAATTCCACATCCAACGCTCGACTTAGAATGCGTTATTTAGCCGTTTCTCATTTTGTTGACGGTAAAAGTCGCACTCAAATAGCTAAGTACCTTAAAGTTAGCAGAGTAAGCGTCAATAAATGGGTCAAAGCATATCTCGACAATGGTCTTGAAGGACTTCAAGAGAAACCACACACTGGTAGACCTCATCGCCTAACAGACGAGCAAAAATCACAACTCAAAGAGTATGTTATCGAATATGCCGTAAATGAGAGTGGCGGTCGCCTTCAAGCAAAAGACATTGGGCTCTATATAGAAAGCAATTTCAGTACATCATATAAAAAGTCGGCGCTCTATCAGTTATTACATGACATAGGCTTGAGTTGGATTACTACTCGTTCCAAACATCCTAAGCAGTCAGTTGAAGCTCAAGAAGCTTTTAAAAAAATTCCCAATCGAAACGATCCTTAAGATCCCTGGCCATGTCGCCTTAAAAGATGTTCAAATATGGTTTCAAGATGAGGCTAGATTTGGTCAACGCAATACAACAACGCGAATATGGGCAGAGAAAGGTACGCGTCCTAGAGTAGTACAACAACAGCAGTTTGAGTATGCATACCTTTTCGGAGCAGTATGTGTCACGACAGGAGAAGCTGAAGCGATAGTGGTTCCCCTGAGCAATATGGAAGCAATGAAAGAGCAACTCAGATTAATTTCTCAAGCCACACCAGCTGGCAAGCATGCTGTTGTGATCATGGATCAAGCGAGTTGGCACCAGAGCTATCTTGCAGATGAATTTGAGAACCTTACCATCATTCATATCCCACCTTATTCTCCCGAACTTAACCCTATAGAACAGGTATGGAGTTGGCTGCGTCAAAATGAAGTAGCAAATAGGTGCTTCGAAAATTATGACGATATTGTAGAGACAATATGTAGAGCGTGGAATCGGTTTTGTGAAGATAAAAGCAGAGTCATCTCCCTCTGCTTTAGAGATTGGTTAAACTTGATAAGTTAATTAACGGAATTGGTATAACAGTAAAAGAAGCAGATACAATAAAGGTGCAGCCTATACTTGCACCTTTTTCCTAAATTGATTACGAGTTGCTTTCCATTTCTGCGGGCATTGGAGCATCTGGGCTTTGATCCGACAAAGTATATGGATTTAATCGTCGGAACTCTCTCTGGTGGCTTAATGTCACTTGATTTTCCGTTTTCAGATCTAAAGCAATGCCAATAGACAAGGTTCTATCTTCAGTCCAGTTAACTGTATCACCTAGAGCAACCTTGAACTCATTACGTATGACATTATCGATATCATCATTACTTGCATCAACAAGATCCGACTGGGCCTGCTTAACAGCTCGTCTTAGTGGGCGAAGCATCTTATCTTCAATGACAACTATCCCACAGACTTCATATTTTTGACCCTCTGGCTTTTCTTCCCACGAATCAAGCTTGAGGTAAATACCTGAAAGGTGTTCATTTCGACGCTCATAGAACTTTTTTAAACGTCTCTCTGCACTTTTTATTGAACGATTGAAAGCATCCGGCCAAACATCACGTCGAAAGCGCTCAGCTAGCCAGTGTTTTAAGCTAAATGAGGAATTATCTCCTACCTGATAATCAACGTGCCTATCGAGCTCAAGCAGCTTGTTACGTTCAAACTGGATAATACTCGAAGCGTTGACTTCAAATGCTTCATCCTGCCCATCTTTAGTTACAGAAAAGTGCAATCTTCGCTCATTGCGACCATTTTGAAATTGTTTATTTAGCCCATCGATTTTCTTAGCTATAAGCACATTAACCCATGGCTCCGAAACGAAGCATGGGTTAATTACAGCACAGTCGTACAAAGATATGATCAGGAGATTACCGTCGACACAAAGTTCTTGGATACTCTCTGGCAGTATAGGAGTAAGCCATTCGATGATTGAATCATCAATTAGAATACAACTATGTCGGCCCCAGCCTTTTGCTAAGAGTTCCTCTCGAACGCCTTTTGTCACGTTTTTTCCTTATAGAATCAAGCTAGTAGATCAAATTTCTCATAGAGTTCATCATACCAAGAAAAAAGTTCTTCTTTACTTGCTCCATTAAGTAAAGCTTCACCGAAAGCAGGATTACCATCGATAGGGCTAAATGCAACTTTGTGCAATAACGGTCTATGTTCCTTGTCCATATCCATCATTAAAGCATTCAAGTTTACAAGTCTAGCCTCAACAGTTGCTTCACTTCGAGAACTACTTGGATCATTAATCCAGTTGTACAGAGAACGTCTTTTCAAGCCTAACCAAGAGGCAAATTGTGCATGAGAAAGCTGAAATTTATCTTTCAACTCTTGATACAGAGCAACAGAAGCATGTCTTCCTGTATTCGCACTCTGATCATTTGTTACTTCCAACACAAACTGAGGTAAGTCATAATCTTGAATAAAAACAACTGACTCTGGTTGTTGAATAGCGTAAGCACCAGGAGTGGCTGCCAGCAAACAAACTGATAGTACCTGAGGTGCTATCTGCCTAGTTAGCGTAGTTTCCATACGTTAGCTCTCCTTAGTTATTGAACCGTAAGTGCGATTTAAATGCTCATGAATCTGATCAAATTTATTTTTAACATCCTGTAGCTCTAGATTCACAAGACTCATTCCTTGAGGAGCTCTTTGTTTTTTTCCTTGTTGATTATGCGCAACAGAAATCGTCAGCAAAAGGCTTCTCTCCGCTACGACAGGAATTCCGCCCATAAATTGCCATAGCTCCCATTCAGGCTGAGGTATGAAGCTTTGGCCTTCATGTGCAATTGTACTGTGTACAACTAATCCGATTAGGCCATCGTCTCGCTCATAGTCATGTCTAGTCGCTGCGCCGACACGTTGCCATACCTCATCGATTCCTTTATCTGTAACAGCAAAAGGAGAATTTTCACGGATGTTAGCTGTCACACCTTCAGCATCAAATGCAAGCATATTAATATTTTGCATGGATATATACCCAACATACTTCACATCCATTGCATGCATAACCATACTGACAACATGTAAGAACATTTCTTTTTGTTCTTCAAACGGTACATAGTTACGTACTGAATAGTCAAAACCTTGGTTGCCAATCTTTAATGCATGAACATTATCAGCACTCACCATGTGCAACTCATAAGCACCATCTTGGTCAACCTGTACCGCATTAGGATTGGTAAGATCTATGTTTAGAGCTTGAACACGAGGCATATGTGACTTAGGAAATCGGTCACGAAGAGCTTCTTGTAGAGCTTCAAGCTTCGACTTGAGTCCCGATACTCCTAGCTTTTCAAACCTAATAGACGCTTTTTTCGCAACTATCTTATTTACCATCTCGTCCCCATTTGCACCTTTAAGCACACTCTTGTTTAAGTTTCGCACAAAAATTTTGAGTACGTATTATATTTTGCACACGTTTTTGCACAAGTTATTTTTAGCAAATATTACGTCAATGTAGTGTGATATTCACCTAGTCTCTGGAAATTAAATATGTTTAATCAAGGATTTTTCCTAAATAGCTGACTAGATCTGTACCATCAATCCGAGACATACAGCTAAGCGACGTGGCATGCATTTGTCCAAAAGTGATTTAGTTGCATGCGTATTTCTGCCCATGCTGAACCCGCATTCTGGTTTAACTTCACCGGAGTACGCATTAGTTCCCCCCTCACAAGAGGGTATGCGGTTACTTAATCGATACAACCCTGTTTCTTTTTAGCTCTGCTAACTCGCCACGCTTGATTAACTTAAGTAAGAAAGAGCGGAACTGATAGGTTGGTTTGAGCCTTTTTATGGGGGAAGCATTCCTAATCTAACTGCTCATCTTCTAGGAACTGATAGTATTTGAGTAGAACACGACTGCATGGGTTGAGGTCTTTCGCTAAGAGGTAGCTATTGGGTTCTTGTAGAAAAGTACCGTCATGAGAGAACAGTGTAGGAAGGGAGCCTATGTTGCCCTTTGTTGGCTGACAATGGTAAGTACTATCATCTCTAGGTGTTAATTCTATTTTCTTGTAAACGTCACTTGATTGTATAAGTTGAGTCACTTATCCACCTAGAAAGAACACTGTCTATACATTCAGTGTAAACAGTGTTGATTATCTTTCCAGATTTTTAAACGTGTGAAGGTTAGGTTTCTACACTAACCCCTCATCGTAACAAACTCTTCCGAGCCCGTTGGATGGATTGCGACTACGGCATCGAAGTCAGCCTTAGTTGCGCCCATCTTCATTGCGACTGCAAAGCCTTGAATCATTTCATCAACAGTGAAACCAATGCCGTGTAGACCAACAACTTGTTCGTTGTCGCCAGCACAGACCAGCTTCATTTTGCATGGTTGACGGTGCTTAGTGACAGCAGAGTACATAGCGGTAAAGCCAGAGGTGTATACCTTAATGTTGTCTTCGCCGTATTGCTCGATAGCTTGTTGCTCAGTAAGACCGATAGTACCGATTGGTGGGTGGCTAAATACCACGGTAGGGACTAAGTTGTAGTCCATTTTTGCTTCTGGTTTGTTGTTAAACAAACGCTCAGAAAGTTGACGGCCCGCTTTTACTGCTACTGGTGTTAGTTCAATACCGCCTTCCATGATGTCGCCAACGCAGTACACGCCTTTAACATTGGTTTTTTGGTATTCGTCAACTTTGATGTAGCCACGCTCGTTGGTTGCTACGCCAGTGTTGCTTAGGTTGATAGCATCGGTTGCTGGATGACGACCAATCGCCCAGATAAGTTGGTCTACATTGTGGCTGCTGCCGTTTTCTAGGTGCAGAGTTAAACTGCCGTCTGCTTCTTTTACTACTTCTTTAGGAACAGAGTGTGTATGCAGTGTTGGACCTTCTGCGGCCATTACTTCTGTTAGGGTATCGATGATCATTGGGTCAAAGCTACGTAGAGGAGACTCTTTACGTATAAACAGATCAGTTTGAGTGCCTAGAGCACTTAATACGCCTGCGATTTCTACAGCAATGTAGCCTGCGCCAACAACCGCAACACGTTTTGGTTGTTCGTTTAATTCAAAGAAACCGTTTGAGTCGATGCCGTACTCTGCGCCTGGAATGTTAGGAATCGTTGGGCGACCACCTACGGCAATCAGGATATGATCAGCGGTGTATTGTGTACCGTCTACTTCAACAGTTTTTGCATCAACGAATTTAGCAAAACCTTTGATGACATTTACTTTGTTGTTGCCCAATACACGGTCATAAGATTGATGAATGCGACCTATGTATGCTTGACGGCTTTCGATAAGTTTTGACCAGTTGAAGCTTTTTAGCTCAACGTCAAAGCCGTAATCTTCAGCGTAAAGATTGATAGCTTCGGCGACTTGTGCGCCGTGCCACATTACTTTTTTAGGCACACAACCTACGTTGACACAGGTGCCACCAAGGTCTTTTGCTTCGATTAGAGCAACTTTGGCTCCATACATAGATGCACGGTTTGCTGATGCAATGCCACCGCTACCACCACCAATACAGATATAGTCAAAGTGAGTTGTCATTAAGTTCTCCAGAATTCTTGTAATCTTTATCGTTATATTGGGTGAATTTACTCGGGTACAACCCATTCAACCTTAAAATGCCCTGTCGCAGGGGCGATCGCTTGCTTCAATACTGGTAACAGAGCTTGCATTTGGCTTTCTAGTTTCCATGGCGGATTAATCACAATCATGCCTGATGCTGTCATGCCGCGCTCGTTAGTATCAGGAGATACTCCAAGCTCTATCTGCAATATGTTACGAATACCTAGGCCTTTCAAACCTTTAAGCATGTCGTCGATATCGTAGCGATTAACTACAGGATACCAGATTGCATAAATACCTGTTGCCCAACGCTTATAACTTTGCGCGATAGCTTGTACTACATCGCGATATTCTTTTGCGAGTTCGTAAGGAGGGTCGATAAGTACCAGTCCGCGACGTTCTTTGGGTGGTAAGCTGGCTTTTAGGCGAGCAAAACCATCGTCTTTGAACATGCGAACTTGGCGGTCACGATGAAATTCTTGTAGCAATAACGGGAAGTCGCTTGGGTGTAGCTCAGTGAGAACCATACGGTCGCCACTACGGATTTGTGCGCGAGCCACACGAGGAGAGCCGGGGTAGTATCTAAGCTCGTCACCGTCGTTTAGGGTGCGAATGGAGTCAAGATAGCTAGTGAGTTCTGCAGGCAAATCACTTTGTTGCCATAATTTGGCGATACCTTGTTTGTATTCACCAGTCTTTTCTGACCACTCATGGGTCAAATCGTAACGACCTACACCGGAATGAGTGTCGTGATAGACAAAAGGCTTGTCTTTCTGTTTTAAGGCGTCAAGTATAAGGCTTTGAACAATGTGTTTTACCACGTCTGCATGATTTCCAGCATGAAAGCTGTGACGGTAGCTGAGCAAGGTGACTCCCAAATGAGTAGGTAATGATCAATTCATATTATACTCAACTATTGAATTTTGCATAAGTCGCCACTATCTAAAGAGCAATAAGTCGGAAAATTAAAAGGAACACCTATGTCGAACCCACTTCTCAATATTGTGGATCTGCCACATTTCTCAGAGATAAAGCCTGAGCACATTAAACCTGCGGTTGAAAAGGTTATTGCTGACTGCCGTCAGAAAACAGAGGAAGTATTGAAAGACAACACTCACCCGACTTGGGAAAACGTATGTGTGCCTATCGATGAGGTAGACAACGTTCTTTCACGTTTATGGTCACCAGTAAGTCATTTAAACTCAGTTGCGAACAGTGATGAGCTTCGTGAGGCTTACGAGAGTTGTCTACCGATACTTTCTGAATACGGCACTTGGGTTGGTCAACACAAAGGTTTGTATGAGGCTTATAAAGCGATTAAAGCGGATGCAAGCTTTGAACAATTAAGCCAAGCTCAGAAGAAAACCATCACCAATGCATTGCGTGATTTTGAACTGTCTGGCATTGGTCTTCCTGCTGTTGAGCAAGGTCGCTATGGCGAAATCAGCAAGCGTCTATCAGAGCTAGGCTCTAAATTCTCAAACAATGTACTTGATGCCACTATGGGTTGGAGTAAGCACATTGAAGACGTTGCTGAGCTAGCAGGTATGCCTGAATCAGCACTAGAAGCAGCCCAAGCTGCGGCGCAAGCAAAAGGTCTTGATGGCTACTTGCTAACGTTAGAGGTTCCGTCTTATGTTCCAGTATTAACGTACTGTGATAGCCAAGAACTGCGTAAAGAAATGTACGAAGCATATTGTACTCGTGCCTCAGATCGCGGTCCAAATGCAGGCAAATGGGACAACACTGAAATTATTGCCGAAGAGCTAAAACTGCGTCATGAACTTGCTCGTATGTTAGGCTTCTCTACTTATAGTGAGCGCTCACTAGCGACTAAGATGGCTGAATCTCCAGAGCAAGTTCTTGGCTTCTTAAATGACTTAGCAACTAAAGCGAAACCTCAAGGTGAGCGTGAAGCGGAAGAGTTGCGTCAATTTGCAGAAAAAGAATTTGGCGTGACTAAGTTAAACGTGTGGGATAACGCTTACTACAGCGAAAAACAAAAACAGAAACTGTTTAGTATTTCTGATGAAGATCTACGTCCTTACTTCCCTGAGACCAAAGTAGTTGCTGGTCTGTTTGAAGTGCTAGATCGCGTATTTGGTCTTGTCGTGGAAGAGCGTCAGGGTGTGGATGTTTGGCATGAGTCTGTTCGCTTCTTCGATATCAAAACTAAGCAAGGTGAACTAAGAGGTAGCTTCTACCTTGATCTTTATGCTCGCGAACACAAGCAAGGTGGTGCATGGATGGATGACTGTCGTCCTCGCCGCATTACTGAAGCGGGTGAACTTGAAACGCCAGTGGCTTACCTAACCTGTAACTTCAACAAACCTGTTGGTGATAAACCTGCTCTATTTACTCACAATGAAGTCGTGACTTTATTCCATGAGTTTGGCCATGGTATTCACCATATGCTGACTAAAGTAGATGTTGCTGCGGTTTCTGGCATCAATGGCGTTGCTTGGGATGCCGTTGAACTACCAAGTCAGTTCCTTGAGAACTGGTGTTGGGAAGAAGATGCTCTTGCCTTCATTTCTGGTCACTACGAAACAGGCGAGCCATTACCAAAAGAAATGCTCGAAAAAATGCTAGCGGCGAAGAACTTCCAATCCGCTATCTTTATTTTGCGTCAGCTTGAGCTTGGTTTGTTCGACTTCACTTTGCACACTGATTACGATCCTGAAATTGGAGCTCGCGTATTGGAAACTCTTGCAGAAGTTAAGAGCAAAGTCTCAGTATTCCCAAGTGTAGAATGGAACCGTTTCTCACATGCATTTAGCCATATCTTTGCTGGTGGCTACAGCGCAGGGTACTACAGCTACCTATGGGCTGAAGTGCTGTCTTCAGATGCGTACTCTCGTTTTGAAGAAGAAGGTATTTTCAATACTGAAACGGGTCAAAGCTTCCTAAACAACATCCTTGAGATGGGCGGAAGTGAAGAACCAATGGAGCTATTCAAACGCTTCCGTGGTCGTGAACCAAAAATTGATGCGCTACTGCGCCACGCGGGTATCGACGCTTAATCGCGTAGTATTCTTGTGATTATATAGCCACCTCCATTGAGGTGGCTTTTTTATGGGTTTACGTTTCTGTTGATGGGATTTTGTAAGGAGATAAGGGTTTCGGTAGATTGCACTTCATCGATAGCTTGTAATTTATTAATCAGTACATGCTGTAATTCTTCAATGGATTTACACATGAGTTTGACAAAAATACTGTAAGCGCCAGTGGTGTAATACGCTTCTACTACCTCATCCAAAGCATTCAATTTTTCTAATGCAGAGTGATAATCTTTGGCCGCATTCAGGTTGATACCGATAAAACAGCACACGTCGTAGCCGAGCTTTTTGGTATTGACTATAACCTCTGTCCCTTCAATAACCTCGGCAGCTCTCATCTTTTCGATACGAACATGTATGGTGGCAGGGCTTACATTAAATCGCTTTCCCATTTCCGCGTATGGAGTACGCGCATCTTCCATTAATGTTTTCAAAATGTCTTTATCGAGCTGATCTAGCATCGGGCTATTGTTCATTAACGTTCCTTAAGAGACAGAGATAAGTAGAATGCGGTAAACTAGGGGCATCATTAATGCCAATGACGATGATTGGTATAATCAAGGTCTATAGGCCCCTAAACTTTAGAGAGATGATGTTGCAGATTCAACTTCTAGCGCAGTCCGAAGACAAACAACGACAAATTCAAACCTTAGCTGAGCGTTGGAATTTACAACACGATCCTGATAGTCAGTTTGCACTGCAGTTGGGTGAACGTCTAGAGCTAAAGAAGCTTGATGAAGCAAAGTTGGGTGCTATCTGCGTCGATTTTGTTACTGGAGCAGTAGCGCATCGCCGTAAGTTTGGTGGCGGTAAAGGTCAAGCGATAGCAAAAGCGGCGGGGCTGAATAAAGGGGTAATGCCAACGGTATTAGATGGTACTGCGGGCTTAGGTCGTGATGCGTTTGTGCTGGCGTCTTTAGGTTGTAAAGTGCAGATGATTGAGCGTAATCCAGTTGTTGCGGCATTGCTTGATGATGGTTTAGCTCGAGCTCAGCAAGACCCTGATATTGGCGGGTGGATGAGTGAGCGAATGTCCTTACTGCACGCCTCTAGCTTAGATGCGTTATCGCAATTGGCGCAAGATAATGAATTTCAGCGTCCTGATGTTATCTACCTAGACCCTATGTATCCGCATCCCGAGAACAAGAAAAAGAGCGCTCTGGTTAAAAAAGAGATGCGTGTATTTCAAACATTAGTTGGGGCGGATCAAGATGCGGACGGTTTGCTTGCTCCAGCATTGCAATTGGCGACTAAGCGAGTTGTGGTGAAAAGGCCAGATTATGCGCAGTGGTTAGATGGAGTCAAACCGAGTATGGCCATTGAGACCAAGAAAAATCGTTTTGATGTTTATGTCATTTCGTCAATGAAATAAACAGCAGTAGCATATCCACACTTAGGAATGCTATTGCTGTCATTAAAGGCGATATTTGTGTATATCGCCGTTAGATACTGTTAGTTTTTTAGCGGTACAACCAATAGGTCAACTGGCACTTCATGAATCATATGGCGAGTGTTAGAAAGCAATTTGCCCCAGAAATCTTGGTTGTGTCCACACACCACTAAATCAAATCCTTTATCTTCAATCGCTTCAGAGAGTTCATCGACTAAATCTCCGCGACCAACCAATATACCGTCTATCGGATAATCAATTTTTTCACCCAGTTCTTGCAACTGTTTAGTTGAATTTTGGGTAGAAGCAACTTGGCTATCCATTAAGTTGACTTCAATTAAACCTGTGTAGATCTCGGAGTAGTTGATGTCGATATGGATGAAAGAAAGCTTAGCATCAAGTGCTCTTGCAAGGTTTGCCGCTCGGTTGGCTAAGTACTCACTTTGCTCTCCTAGGTCGAGGGCAACAACAATATGTTTGTAACTCATAATCGGCTCCTTGTTAAAACGATAAATAATGTGTTTGTAACTTTATTTTAGCAGGGAGTAGCACTATTTTTGTCTCAGTGATCTTAAGTTGAGCTTTTAAGCGAACAAAATAAAGAGAATGTTGATTTAGGGCAAAGTCTGGTAACGTATATTCATACCAAATCGGTAGCATATTCGCTTAAACAACACATAAAGCTAATAAGAAGAGGAATGTCTTATGCTGTCACAGCAGATGGTCGAAAATTTAAACGAGCAAATAAACCTAGAATTTTTCTCATCCAATCTATACTTACAAATGAGTGCTTGGTGTGAAGACAAAGGTTTCGATGGTGCAGCAGAATTTATGCGCAAACATGCCGTTGAAGAAATGGAACATATGCAGCGTTTATTTACCTATGTAAGTGAAACGGGTGCACTACCTATTCTTGGGGCTATTGAGGCGCCAAAACACGAATTTGCGAGCTTAGGAGAAGTTTTCCGCGAAACTTATGAGCATGAGTGCATGATCACTGAAAGGATCAACAAACTTGCTCATGTGGCCTTCACAAGCCAAGACTACTCAACGTTCAATTTCTTACAGTGGTATGTGGCAGAGCAACACGAAGAAGAGAAATTGTTTAAAGGGATTTTAGACAAGCTAGAGTTGGTTGGTGAGAACGGTCAGGCGTTGTTCTTTATCGACAAAGACCTAGCAACAATGGCTAAAGAAGGTTCATCCTCTATCATGGATGCGGCAGCTGAGTAATTTGTTGTTACTCACTTAAAACAACCGGTTCTCATTGGTTGTCTTGTCGTCTCCCAGAGGAAATAGGGAGGAATAAAGATGATCAGTGGGGATTTGATTATTTTTGCGCTTATGAGCGTCACTGCAGTTAATTTCATGCGCTACATTAGTACTTTAAGAGCTCTTATTTTTGTTATGCGTGAAGCACACCCGTTACTTTATCAGCAGGTAGATGGACGTGGGTTTTTTACTACTCAAGGTAATGTAGTGAAGCAGTTTAGGCTGTTTAACTACTTAAAAAGTAAAGAATACTCTCAGCACCATGATCCTGTGTTTGTCGGAAAATGCGATAAGGTGCGAGAACTCTTTATATTAAGTTGTGCTTTGCTTGGGGTGACATTATTGGCAGCTTTTAGTGTGTAATCGCCATATTGAGCATTGTTCAAACAAGGTTTCCAATCACTAATAACGTAAATCTTGTTTGAAAGTCTGCCTTGCATCTGGGTAGAATGTGCCAATTAAGAAGGGTATGCGATCGTTCGCATGCCCTTTTGTTGTTCTAACAGCCCGAGATATAAAAAATGAGTGAACACTTTGATGTCGTGATTATTGGTGCCGGTGCCGCAGGTTTAATGTGTGCAGCAGAAGCCGGAAAACGGAATAAACGCGTGCTGGTGGTCGATCATGCCAAGAAACCGGGCCGTAAAATCCTTATCTCTGGTGGCGGACGTTGTAATTTCAGTAACTACGATGTCTCTGCGGCTAACTTCATTTGTAGCAACCCTCACTTCGTAAAATCGGCATTGTCGCAATACACCAATTGGGATTTTATCTCTATGGTAAGCAAGCACGGTATTGAGTTTGAAGAGCGTGATCATGGACAACTGTTCTGTGTGGATACTGCTAAAGATATCGTCAAAATGTTATTAGCAGAATGTCCTTCTGCATGGGTTCAATTCCGCTACCAAGTGGCAGTGACAGAGATTGAAAAAGCAGAACAAGGCTTTACCCTTTTGGCTAATGGTGAGCCAATCCGCTGCGACTCTTTAGTAGTGGCAACGGGCGGCTTATCTATGCCTAAACTCGGAGCCACCCCATTTGGCTACCAAATTGCTGAGCAGTTTGGCCTAGATGTAATACCGACCACCGCAGGCTTAGTGCCATTTACCTTGCACAAACAAGACAAGCTGGATTTTAGTGAGCTCTCTGGCATTGCTATCCCTGCAGAAATCACCGCCGAAAATGGCACCGTTTTCAAAGAAGCACTGCTGTTTACTCATCGTGGTCTCTCAGGCCCAGCAGTCCTGCAAATCTCCTCTTATTGGCGCGCAGGACAAAAAGTGACCGTCAACCTTGTGCCAGAAGCTGACATCGCAGAGTTGCTGGCTCAAAGCCGAGAAAGCCATCCCAACCAATCGCTGAAAAATGTTTTAGCCAAAGTGCTGCCTAAACGCCTGATTGAAGTATTGATGGAGCGTAAGCTATTTACCGATAAGCCACTAAAACAGCTAAACCACAAAGAATACGATCAAATCATTGAAGCCCTAGAAGGCTGGCAAATAGTACCCAATGGCACTGAAGGTTATCGAACCGCGGAAGTCACTTTAGGTGGCGTCAATACCGATCATCTGTCCTCTAAAACTATGGAGTGTAAAACCATTCCTGGTTTGTACTTTATCGGTGAAGTGATGGATGTAACGGGCTGGTTAGGAGGGTTCAATTTTTGTTGGTGCTGGAGCTCAGGTTATGTGGCTGGACAGCATGTGTAATCATTTTTAACGTCAATGCAATGAATTAACCCGCAGTTATATATAGCAACTTAGTGGGTTAATTCTTGATAACGTTTTTCTGCGCGTTGCATTCTCATCTTTCTTTGCTCAACGTGCATTTTTAATTCGTTAAGTGCAAGATTATTGGCTTGTTGTTGGGCTGGGTTTTGGCGGTTCATGTCGGCAATTTTGTGCATGAATTCAGTGTGCAATCTTTGATAGCTGATTTGGGCGAGTCGATACTCTTCTGCCCAGTAATGAGTTTCTTCGAGGTATTGAGTGATTTCTTCTGCAGCTTTGTTGCTGGTATTTTGTGTTTTCTTTTTTAGGACACGTATAGCACCTAAACTTACACTTGAAACAGCCAATACTGAGTACATCAAAACCATCATCGCGAAATACCTCAAACTACAACTTTGCGCGGGTGGGCATTCTGCCATTGATTAAACTTTAATCAAGTGAGTTGTCGAGTAATGTTATTTCCCATTTTTATGCGCGTTGAGCATAAAGATATGCAATGAATTTGGATTTATATTGAATTCGTATGAGGCTCAGCAGCTAATGTTCATTTTAACTTGTTATATTTAGTGTACTTTTAGTTTATTAACAATTGTTTCTGCGGCGTTGTAATTAGAGAGGAATGTTCGTACCCTGCTCAGTTACGCTGTTTGTACGATAAAAATGGATTGCACTAGGGAAGGAATCTGCGCAATTTGCGACAACCCTAAAGTGAGAAATATGCCTAAATTAAATCTACACCGACCTGATCACACTTCATCACTCAGTTCAGATCTCGACTCCTCACTGCGTAATGAGGCTCTACAACCTCACTTTGAGCCTCCAACGACAAAACTGACCAAGAGTCCTTATTTAACAGAAAAAAATGTTCAGCGACGTTGGGCGACTCTTGATAATGCTGATGCACAGCAACACCTGTTGGATGAACATACCCAGCAGCACATGTTGACGTATGCGAAGAATATTGAGCACTTTATCGGTACGGTAAAAATGCCAGTGGGTATGGCAGGTCCTTTGCGTGTGAATGGGCTATTTGCCAAACAAGATTTTCTAGTGCCTTTAGCAACCACTGAAGCAGCATTAGTGGCATCATACAACCGAGGCTCACAACTACTAACCGCCGCTGGTGGCGTCAGTGCGATGCTGCTTAATGAAGGCGTTACTCGTACACCGGCTTTTGCTTTCTTTGATCTTAGCCAAGCAGGGCAATTTGTGGCTTGGGTTGTGACTCAGTATGCTACCTTCAAATCTATTGCTGAGCAGACAACCTCTCACGGTAAATTGACCGACATTAGCGTCAGCATTGAAGGCAACCATGTGTACTTGGTGTTTGAATTCCTAACGGGTGATGCATCGGGGCAGAACATGGTGACTATCGCCACCAATGCGGTGCTTGAGTATATTTTACAGCACACGCCGGTTGAACCAGAGCATGCATTCCTTGACGGTAACCTTTCTGGTGACAAAAAAGCCAATGCGCAAACCTTGCGTAGTGTGCGAGGCAAAAAAGTGACTGCGGAAGCGCATATTCCAGCCGCTCTTATTGAAAAATACCTGCATACGACGCCTGAAAAAATGATGCAATTTGCCCAAATTACCACTGTGGGTGGTGCGCTCAGTGGTACGATTGGTATCAATGCTCATTATGCGAATGCATTGGCGGCTCTATACATTGCTTGTGGTCAAGATGCCGCATGTGTGGCTGAATCTGCGGTGGGTATGACAAGACTCGAAGTGGATAAAAATGGCGATCTGTATGCCAGTGTTACCTTACCTAACTTGATGGTGGGTACGGTCGGTGGTGGTACAGGCCTACCAAGTCAGAAAGCCTGTTTAGATTTAATGGGGTTACATGGCAATGGTAAGTCGCAAGCATTGGCTGAGGTAGCTGCTGCTCTTTGTTTAGCCGGTGAGCTGTCTATTGTGGGTGCTTTTTGTGCCGGGCACTTTTCGCGTGCCCATCATAAATTAGCGCGTAAATAATCGATAAAAGATTAAGTCTGCCGTTGTTTAGACGGACGTTTTGCTCGTTTTAGTTGCTGGATAATCAGTCCAGCAACGATTAACACTAAGCCAAATAAGGTCGAAGGATGGATTTCCTCGCCTAAAATATTGGCCAGTAACAACAATGAGATAAATGGCGAGATAAAAATTAGGTTACTAATTTTTGCGGTGTTTTGAGTCGCTTTGAGTGCGCCCAACCACAACACAAAAGTGATGCCCATTTCAAATAGACCCACATAAGTGACGGCTAACCATCCTTTGCTGCTCATTTGCCAAGCTACACCCTCCCAAATTGATAAAGCGATAGCCAGCGGTATTGCCACTAAAAACCCAAGCAATACTGCCACTACTGGGTCGGCTTTGTTTTTAGCGTTTAAAATCCAATATCCAGCCCACAACAAAGTGGATAACAGCGCTAATGCAACACCGGTAGGACTGGAAAACTGCATCCCTAAAATATCCCCTTGGGTGGCAATAACCACCACTCCAAAGTAACCAAACAGACAAGCTAGCCAATCTTGAGGGCGTATTTTTTGCCCTAAAAAGAGGGCGGCCATTAATGTCAGTGTAATAGCCCAACTGTAGTTTATGGGCTGGGCTTGTGAGGCAGGTAAAAGGTCATAGGCTTTAAATAAAATAAGATAATAAGCCAGAGGGTTAATCAGCCCGAGCATCAGATAATAAAAAGGATTCGCCACAAAAGTGCGGCCAATAAGGTGGGTTTTGTTTTGTAGTCTGCACACGATTAGCAGTGTGATGACCGAAACAATGCTGGCACAAGTTAGCATTTGAATTGGCGTGAATTCGGCTAACGTCAGCTTAAATGCGGTTGCGACCGTTGACCAAAGTAATACGGCGCTGAGTCCTAAAATAAGAGCTTTACGTTCGTTCATTGATGGCTTTAAAGCTCCGGCAAGTTAAGGGAATCAAACTGAGCTTAGTCTATAGATTTTGTGGTTATGCGCCAATATTCAATTAAGGATGCTGGATAGGCAAAGTGATGAGACGAGTTGCGGGTGATGTATTTATTCACAGTTATGCAACTTCAATAAAATTGAGCGTATTTCAACAAAGACAAGTGTTGATGTATAAAGTAGACTTGTTGGTTCGTTTGCATCAATATTTGCCAACGTGGTAGGGAGGTGTGCTTGAAGTTTATGGCTTTTTGTCATATCTCGCTGGAATATGAATTCAGAGATAGAACATAGATATGAGCGTTAAAGAACCCCTAGAACAAACCTCACAAGACACTACTCATTTTGGTTTTAAGACCGTTGCTAAAAATGAAAAGGTAACTAAAGTGGCCGAGGTTTTTCATTCGGTTGCCAGTAAATACGACCTGATGAACGATTTGATGTCTGGTGGTATTCATCGCTTATGGAAACGTTTCACTATTGATTGTAGTGGTGCACGTTCAGGGCAGAAGATACTTGATCTCGGTGGTGGCACCGGAGATCTCACCGCTAAGTTTTCACGTATAGTAGGTGATACGGGGCATGTTGTTCTTGCTGATATCAACAACTCAATGCTGAATGTCGGTCGTGACAAATTAAGAAATACTGGCGTGGTAGGTAATGTTCATTACGTGCAAGCCAATGCTGAGGAATTGCCTTTCCCAGATGATTACTTTGACTGCATTACCATTAGCTTCTGTCTACGTAATGTAACAGACAAAGATAAAGCTTTGCGCTCTATGTACCGAGTGCTTAAGCCGGGTGGTCGTTTATTGGTACTTGAGTTTTCTAAACCAATCTTCTCGCCACTTTCTAAGATTTACGATGCCTATTCGTTTCATATCCTACCGAAAGTAGGGGGCATCATCGCCAACGATAAAGAAAGCTATCGTTACCTTGCTGAATCGATCCGTATGCATCCAGACCAAGATACATTAGAAGGTATGATGCAAAACGCAGGATTTGAGCAAACCACCTATTACAACCTAACCGGTGGCATTGTTGCTTTGCACCGTGGTTACAAATTTTAGTGGAACACTTTAATGCCCATTGATTCTTTAGTAACAGCAGCTGTTGAGTTTTCTTTTAATTCGCTGATAAAACAGCAACCTGAAAGTCAAAAACAATTAGCTCGTATGAAAGGCTCGACCATTCGCTTGAATTTAAAAGAGCTGAATAAAAGCCTGATTTTTGTCTGTAGCCAACAAATCGATGTGTTGGCAGCGTTTGAGGGGACTCCGGATTGCGAGTTGACCTTAAGCCTAACTGCGCTTCGTGATTTACAGCAACAGGCCAACATTAACGAGCTCTTTAAACAAGACAAACTGTCTGTTGCTGGAGATATGCAGGTAGGGCAGCAATTTGCTACTTTGATGCAGTTGAGTAAGCCTGATATTGCCGAGATCTTATCTAAGGTGGTGGGTGATGTGGCAGCTCATACGCTGGTTTCAGGCGCAAAAAGTGGACTGTCATTTCTGCAAAGCGGTGCGCAAAAGCACACTACTCACCTAAAGCACGTTATTACTGAAGAGTGGCAATTAGCCCCTTCACCGCTGGCGGTCGCCAACTTCTGCGATCAAGTGGATGATGTGCAAGCAAAGTTAGCTTCTCTTGAGCAACGCCTATCGCGTTTAACGGAGAGCCAATGACCCCTTCAGAGCTAAAGCGTTTATACCAGATTACTCGCGTTAAACTTGAATATGGGCTCGATGAGCTGATACCTGAGCATGATCTGGCTAAGTTTCCACGCTTAGCTCGCAAGGCACTGTTTTGGATAAAGAACAAACATCCAGATAAAGAGTTAGGTCATCGCATGCGTTTGGCATTGCAAGAGCTAGGTCCTGTTTGGATTAAGTTTGGGCAAATGATGTCTACCCGTCGCGATCTATTTCCTCCGCATATCGCCGACCAACTGGCATTGCTGCAAGATCGCGTAGGCCCGTTTGAAGGACACCTAGCAAAGAAGCACATTGAGCTTGCTTTAGGTGGGCCAGTAGAGCAATGGTTTGATGATTTTAATATCGAGTGCTTAGCATCGGCTTCGATTGCGCAAGTGCATACCGCTAAGTTAAAAGATTCTGGTCGAGAAATTGTTCTAAAAATTATTCGTCCTGATATCCGCCCTGTTATTGATGCCGACATTAAGCTGATGTATCGCATGGCGAAGTTATTGGCAAAAGCGGTTCCTGAAGCGCGCAGGCTAAAACCTGTCGAGGTGGTTGCCGAGTATGAAAAAACCTTAATTGATGAGCTAGATCTGCGCCGAGAAGCCGCCAATGCAATGCAGCTGCGTCGCAATTTTGAAAATAGCGAAGAGCTGTATGTTCCTGAGATCATTCCAGATCTGAGCAGTAAAAACTTAATGGTGTCTGAACGTATCTACGGCATCCAAGTGTCAGATATTGAAGGGCTAAAAAACAACGGCACCAATATGAAGTTGCTCGCCGAGCGTGGCGTGACCGTATTTTTCACTCAAGTTTTCCGCGACAGCTTTTTTCATGCTGATATGCACCCTGGTAATGTTTTTGTGCAATATTCCCATCCAGAGAATCCACAATGGATTGGTTTAGATTGCGGTATTGTTGGCACACTTAACGCCGATGATAAGCGTTACTTGGCCGAAAACCTGCTGGCATTCTTTAATCGGGATTATCAAAAAGTAGCCCAATTGCATGTCGATTCTGGTTGGGTACCTGCCAATACTAATGTCCAAGAATTTGAGTTTGCGATTCGCATGGTGTGTGAGCCGATTTTTGCTAAACCGCTGTGTGAAATATCGTTTGGTCATGTGTTGCTTAATCTATTTAACACAGCCCGTCGCTATAATATGGAAGTTCAACCACAATTAGTGTTACTACAAAAGACCTTATTGTATGTTGAAGGTTTGGGACGACAGCTTTATCCGCAACTTGATTTGTGGGCGACAGCGAAGCCATTTTTGGAAAAATGGATGGGTCAGCAAGTGGGGCCACAAGCTGTGGTGAATTCCATTAAAGAACGCGCGCCATTTTGGGCAGAAAAGTTACCCGAATTGCCTGAGCTACTTTATGACAACTTAAAGAATAGCAAGCATTTATCTCAAAAAGTCGAGAATTTATATGAGGGATATCGACAAACGAAGAGACAACATGCTACAGGCCAATTTATGTTTGGAATAGGGGCTACATTTATCGTATGCTCGTCCATACTTTACGTTAATGATAACCCTTTGATTTCTTCAGGGGTTGGTGGTTTAGGATTGCTAGCTTGGATGTTAAGTTGGTTTACCTACCGTAAATAATTATTTATATAAAAATAGATACAAGGGTTATTACACATGGGTGGAATTAGTATTTGGCAACTTTTAATCATTGCAGTGATCGTAGTTCTATTATTTGGAACTAAGAAATTGCGTGGTATTGGTGGCGATCTTGGCTCGGCAGTGAAAGGCTTTAAAAAAGCGATGTCTGAGGAAGAAGCTGTCACTAAAGAAGCTAAAGAGTCAAATGATGCAGACTTTGAGAAGAAAAACATTTCTGAGCAAAAAACTGCAGAACAGAGCACTGAGAAGCAAAAAGACAAAGAGCAGGTTTAATCTGTGTTCGATATTGGTTTTTGGGAGCTGATACTCATCTCCGTTTTGGGGTTGATTGTCTTGGGGCCTGAGCGCCTCCCTGTTGCTATTCGTAGCGTGGCTCGCTTTGTTAATTCAGCAAAATCTATGGCAAATAATGTCAAAGATGAGTTGGATCATGAGCTCAAAATTCATGAACTTCAGGAAAACCTGAAAAAAGCAGAGCAGTTGGGGATGAAAGATATGTCTCCAGAACTGCGTCAATCTGTAGAAGAGCTAAAAGAAGCTGCACAAAGTGTTCAGCAACCCTACAAGTCTTCAACAAGCACCAAAGAGTCGTCTTCTCCTAAGTCGCAAGATTAATCAATAGGGGCACTGCTGCCCCTTTTGTTATTTATAGAGGTTTCTATGTCTTCGGTTGATTCCAA
Source organism: Vibrio neonatus (assembly GCF_024346975.1). Taxonomy (NCBI): domain Bacteria; kingdom Pseudomonadati; phylum Pseudomonadota; class Gammaproteobacteria; order Vibrionales; family Vibrionaceae; genus Vibrio; species Vibrio neonatus. The sequence goes on from NZ_AP024885.1 coordinate 78,308, forward strand.
CCAACCATTGATGAGCCATCTGATTGAGTTACGCACTCGTTTATTGCGTGCAATTAGCGCAGTGATGGTGGTGTTTCTATGCCTGATTTATTTTTCAGGTCATATCTATGAGTTCGTATCGGCTCCTTTAATTGATCGTTTACCCGAAGGGGCAACGATGATTGCAACGGATGTCGCGTCACCGTTTTTTACGCCACTTAAACTGACTTTAATCGCTTCAGTATTTCTCGCCGTTCCGTTTATCTTGTATCAAGTGTGGGCCTTTGTTGCGCCAGGGTTGTATAAGCATGAGAAACGCTTGGTGATGCCACTGCTGTTCTCTAGTTCGCTATTGTTTTACTGCGGTGTTGCGTTTGCCTACTTTGTGGTATTCCCGCTGGTGTTTGGCTTTTTTACTGCCATATCGCTAGGTGGGGTTGAGTTTGCGACGGATATCTCCAGTTATCTCGATTTTGTTTTAGCGTTATTTTTAGCGTTCGGCATCGCATTTGAAGTACCGGTTGCCATCATCTTGCTGTGTTGGACGGGAGCAACAGACGTGCAAACATTAAAAGCCAAGCGACCTTTTGTGGTTGTGGCCGCTTTTGTGATTGGCATGATGCTAACTCCGCCTGATATTATTTCTCAGACTCTGTTGGCTGTGCCAATGCTGCTGTTATTTGAGGTGGGCTTGTTCTTTGCGCGCTTCTATACTCGAAAAGATGAGGACGAAGAGTAATACCAATCGTACTAAATAACTGGTCATTCTAGCTCGTTAAAATGCTCGATAACGGCGTTAGAATTTTTGATTGTAGAATAACTACTTATCGAAAAATTCTGCCTTGTTCTCGAGCATTTTTCCTGCGCTAGTTCTGATCACTTACTTAGTGTGATTGGTATAAGCAAAATAGATACTGCTTTCTCTATCGCTTAATCAATGACAAAAAATCCCCGTTGGGGATTTTTTTTATAGGTTGAATAACTGCACTGCGTTTTGAGTGGTGAGTGCATCTACCTCAGTCAAGCTCAGCTCTCTCAGGTCGGCAACTCGCTGTGCGACTAACTGAGTGTAGGCGGGTTCATTGCGCTTACCTCGGTGAGGAACAGGAGCAAGATAAGGGCAGTCGGTTTCTAGTATCAGGTATTGTAAGTCCAAGTGCGGAATGACTTTATCCATACCGCCATTTTTAAAGGTCGATACGCCGCCAAGCCCTAAATGAAAGCCAAGATCATTGATGGCTTTCGCTTCTTCAACGCTGCCACCAAAGCAATGGAATACGCCACGCAAAGAACCGTCTTGTTCCTTCTTCAGTAGGCTAAGTGTTTCCTCGATAGAATCTCTGGTATGGATGACGACCGGAAGGTTGCGTTCTTTAGCCCAGTTTAGTTGGGTGGAGAACGCATATTCTTGTTCTTTACGAAATGTTTTGTCCCAGTAGAGATCAATGCCAATTTCACCAACCGCGATGAAGTTGTGTTTATCAAACCAACTTTCTATTTCAGTTAAGGTTTGCTTGATGTCTTGGTTTACATAACATGGGTGTAATCCCATCATCGAACGGCAAATATCAGGATAAGCCGCTTCGGTCGCTAGCATAGGCTGAATAGATTCTAGGTCGATATTGGGCAGTAATATTTGATTAATTCCGGCTTGCAGAGCGCGCTCTACCACTTGGTCTCGATCTTGGTCAAATTCACTGGCATAAATATGGGCGTGGGTGTCGATCATGGATAAACATCATTTGTTGGCTATTTGTGCTCCAGTATATGTGCATTCGTTCTATTTTTCATGTTCTGTGCGTTCCTAGTGGAATGGTTAATGTTATGATTTAGCACAGTTGTTTCATACAAGGATCGAACCATGTCCGCACTTATTCAGAGCCCATTTCCTGCGCGTAGAATGCGCCGCATGCGTAAACATGACTTTAGCCGTCGTCTGATGGCAGAAAACAAAATTACCGTTGATGATTTGATTTACCCAATGTTTATATTGATGGGTAAAGATCGTCGTGAGTCAGTTGAATCTATGCCGGGCGTTGAGCGTCTTTCTATCGATCTCATGTTGGAAGAGGCAGAAAAACTAGCAAACTTAGGGGTTCCTGCCATCGCGTTATTCCCTGTAGTAAACCAAGATGCAAAAAGCCTGTGTGCTATTGAGGCTTATAACTCAGAAGGTTTAGTGCAGCGCGCGGTGCGTTTGCTTAAAGAGCATGTACCGCAAATTGGTGTTATTACCGATGTCGCCCTTGATCCTTATACCACACACGGACAAGACGGCATCATTGATGATGAAGGCTATGTGCAAAATGACGAAACTACAGCAGTCTTGATTAAGCAGGCACTCTCGCATGCTGAGGCAGGCGCGGATGTTATCGCTCCTTCAGATATGATGGATGGCCGCATTGGTAAGATTCGTGAAGCATTAGAAAAAGCCGGACACATTCATACTCAGATCATGGCTTACTCTGCTAAATATGCGTCTAACTACTACGGCCCATTTAGAGATGCGGTCGGCTCTGCGAGCAACTTGAAAGGCGCAGACAAAAAGAACTACCAAATGGACCCGGCAAACAGTGATGAAGCGTTACATGAAGTGGCGCTGGATATTGCTGAAGGTGCTGATATGGTCATGGTGAAACCTGGCATGCCGTATCTAGATGTGGTTCGCCGAGTGAAGACAGAGTTGCAAGTTCCGACGTTTGCTTACCAAGTGTCTGGTGAATATGCGATGCACAAAGCGGCCATTCAAAATGGTTGGTTAAAGGAAAGAGAAACAGTTTTAGAATCCTTGCTATGCTTTAAGCGTGCTGGCGCAGATGGTATTTTAACTTACTTCGCCAAAGACGTGGCGCAGTGGTTGTCTGAAGACAAATAACCCTATTGCGACATGATGACTGGGGCCCTTTTTAGGGCCTTTTGTATTTGTAGAGGAGGCAACATGTCTATTGTCATTCGCGAAGGTTCATTGGTCGAAGCTTTGCAGGTAATGAGCTCTATTTCTGAATTTAATAAACCAGAGAGTATTGAAACTCTTCGCTTGCGTCTAAACAACAAAAAATCACTAATTCTTATCGCAGAAGAGTGTGGGGTATTGCTCGGCTTTAAAATAGGTTATGCGCAAGACGATGACACTTTTTATAGTTGGCTAGGCGGGGTCAATGCTGAGGCTCGCGGTAAAGGTGTTGCACAATTGCTATTAAACGAGCAGCAACGTTGGGTTAAAGAGGCGGGATATTGCTGGTTAACCGTTAAGTCACAAAATCAGTTTGCGGCCATGTTGAGGCTACTACTGAGAAATGGTTATTGGATTGAAGAATGCGAACCTTATCCAAACCCTCTACATAATCGACTCTATTTTAAAAAATCCCTATAGCGTGAAAAATGAGCTACTCTATTGAGGTTGTTTGTTGCGCAAGCGCGCTGTTTAATATTTCTCCTTTAAAATCTTTGTCCACACACGCCGATCAGGTGAGGATCTTTTAAATGATCGCTAGATCTGATTTAAGTTATTGATTTTTAACGATTAAAAATCAATAAAAGCAACTTTATCTACAGGCTTTTGAAGTTCGCAAATAATTTGCTCACACACTTATCCACAGGCAATTCTGTTCAGATTCGCAATATTTGTTAGTGTGATTCAAGGGTATCTAGATAAGCGGAGTGACTCGTGGCATCCTATAGCAAAGTTATACCAATTGTCGTAAGCAAGTGATTGGTATTATCCCTCCTTCTACCTAAGCTGGACACCAATACATGGCAACTATCCCCGAAAATTCGCTGATACTCATTGATGGCTCTTCATACTTATATCGAGCATTCCATGCATACCCTGGCACCATGAGCAATGGTGAGCATCCAACCAATGCCGTTTATGGCGTAATGAATATGCTCAGAAGCATGATGCGTCAATTCTCTAGTGAGCGTATTGCGGTGATCTTTGATGCCAAAGGTAAGACATTCAGAGATGACATGTATCCAGAATACAAAGCGAATCGTCCACCAATGCCAGACGATCTGCGATCTCAAATCGAACCTTTGCACAACATGATTAAAGCCATGGGCTTACCTTTGATCTCTATCACTGGGGTTGAGGCTGATGACGTGATCGGCACTTTATCTGCCGCAGCATCGAAAAAAGGCATGCCTGTGCTGATCAGTACTGGCGATAAAGATATGGCGCAGTTGGTGGATGAGAACGTTACCTTAATCAACACCATGACCAATGTGGTATCCGATAGAGAAGGGGTGATTGAAAAGTTTGGTATTCCGCCTGAACTGATTATCGACTACCTCGCGTTGATGGGAGATAAGGTCGATAACATTCCAGGCGTGCCGGGTGTGGGTGATAAAACCGCGACTGCTCTTTTGCAAGGCATTGGTGGGCTTGATGATATTTACGCAAACCTTGATAGCATTGCCGCGCTGGGCTTTCGCGGTTCAAAAACCATGGCTAAGAAATTACTCGAACATAAAGAGTCGGCTTATCTTTCTTATCGCTTAGCAACAATTAAGCTAGATGTAGAGTTAGAAGTGACTTTAGATGATTTAGTTAAAGCGACGCCTGATAAAGATTTATTGATTTCTCTATATGGAAAAATGGCGTTTAAATCTTGGTTAAATGAACTGTTAGAGGGTGGCACTGGTGTGGTTGAGGCTGATGAAAAATCAGGTCGAGCCGTTAGCGGTGCTGGGGCGAAAAAAGAGATTACGCCGACCATTTCTGAGAAAGCCATTACGATTGATCGTAGTAAGTACCAAACTATATTGGATGAAGAGACCTTTAACACTTGGCTAGAGAAACTAAAACAAGCCGATGTGTTTGCCTTTGATACGGAAACGGACAGCCTAGATTACATGGTGGCTAACCTTGTAGGCTTGTCCTTTGCCACTGAAGAGGGTGAAGCCGCTTATGTTCCTGTTGCTCATGATTATTTAGATGCACCCGCGCAACTTGAGCGCAGTTGGGTACTAGAGCAACTTAAGCCTCTACTTGAAGATCCTAAACAGGCAAAAGTGGGACAGAACCTAAAATACGATGCTTCGGTACTCGCTCGATACGATATCGACATGCAGGGTATTGCCTTTGATACCATGCTGGCGTCTTACGTGTACAACAGTGTGGGCGGCAAGCATGACATGGATAGCTTGGCACTGCGATTTTTACAGCATCCATGCATCTCTTTTGAACAAATTGCCGGTAAAGGCAAAAAGCAGCTCACCTTCAACCAAATTGACTTAGCTGAAGCTTCACCGTATGCGGCAGAAGATGCCGATGTGACGTTACGACTGCACAATCATCTGAATGCATTTTTAGAACAGAATGAAAAACTTAACTCTGTTTATCAAGACATTGAAATTCCACTCATACCGGTACTTTCGCGCATTGAGCGTCGCGGGGTATTGATTGATGACATGCTGCTAGGAACTCAATCACAAGAGATTGCCCAGCGTCTGGATGAGTTACAAGCCAAAGCATTTGAGTTGGCAGGTAAAGAATTTAACTTAAGCTCACCAAAACAGTTGCAAGGAATTCTATTTGAAGAGATGGGATTACCGGTTATCAAGAAAACACCTTCTGGCGCACCGTCAACCAATGAAGAAGTGTTGCAAGAGCTTGCCTTGGATTACCCACTGCCGAAACTGATTCTTGAGCATCGTGGTTTAGCGAAATTGAAGTCTACTTACACCGATAAGTTGCCGAAGATGATCAACCCAAGTACTGGACGTGTGCATACTTCTTATCATCAAGGCGTGACTGCAACCGGACGTTTGTCATCGACCGATCCAAACTTGCAGAATATCCCTATTCGTAATGAAGAAGGACGTCGTATTCGTCAGGCATTTGTGGCTCCACACGGCTGGAAAATTCTGGCGGTCGATTACTCGCAAATTGAGCTGCGTATCATGGCTCACCTTTCCGGTGATAAAGCGTTATTGGAAGCCTTTAGAACAGGTAAAGACATCCACGCAGCGACCGCCGCCGAGATCTTGGGTGTCGATATTGAGCAAGTGACTAGCGAGCAACGTCGCCGTGCTAAAGCGGTTAACTTTGGCCTTATCTATGGCATGAGTGCCTTCGGCTTAGCCAAGCAACTAGGCATTGCTCGTGGTGAAGCTCAACACTACATGGATACCTATTTTGAGCGTTACCCTGGCGTAATGCAGTACATGGAAGAAACTCGTAGCCAAGCAACGGAGCAGGGCTATGTTGAAACCTTGTTTGGACGTCATCTATACCTGCCAGAGATTAACTCTCGTAACGGTATGCGTCGTAAAGCGGCCGAACGTGCGGCAATCAACGCACCGATGCAAGGCACGGCAGCAGATATCATCAAGAAAGCGATGCTGTTAGTTGATGAGTGGATTGAAAAACAACAAGGTGAACCTAAGGTTCGTATGTTAATGCAAGTACACGATGAATTGGTTTTCGAGGTTCGTGAAGATGCATTACAAGAGATTGAAAGTAACATACAGAATTTAATGGAATCTGCGGCTAAATTGGATGTTCCACTAGTGGCTGATGCAGGTCATGGTGATAACTGGGATGAGGCACACTAGACAATTATTGAAAACGAATAGGTTGTTAGTGAGAGGTGTATCACTTATACAGCCTATAATCGTCTGTAATTTAAACAACAATAGGTTAGGTAGAATTTTTCAAAGGAAAGGTTTTTTTTGAAAAAAAACTACAAAAAGTGTTGGCATTTGTTCTCAGATCGGGTAGATTTATCTGTGTAGGGTACAGAGGTAAGATGTTCCATCTTTCAGACCTTTTGTTTCACGTTATTAGAATTTATATAAATTCATACGCCTCAGTCGGTATTTGACTGAGGCGTTTTTTATTGCCCAAAAGAAACCAATAACCCTTGTCTGATAAGGGTTTAAGCCTCTCTTCTTGTATTAAATCCTGTTAATCTTTCTGTTGCCTTACTTCGGCTGGTATTAAGTCTCTTTCTGTTTGTATTGATCTTACAAAGTGTTGAAAAATAATAAAATCAGCATTTTTATGTTACAAACAGCGCAAATTACTCAATAAGTATTCTGTAATTTAGAAACAAAAAAACGCGACCCAAACTGTGGGTCGCGTTGTTGTCTTTCTAAAGCTATTGCGTGATGGCGTTATTCTTGTTCTGGGGCGCTTTGCTCATCATCTTGTTCAAGCTCTGCAAAAGCAGGTGCAAACCAGCTATCTAATCGAGCTCGTAATTGTTCGACACCAAGACCTTTCAGAGATGAGAATACTTCAACGTTAACATCACCACCGAAACCAATCGCATCTTGGCGGATTTTAAGTAATGTTGCTTTGCGAGCGCCACTTTTTAGCTTGTCAGCTTTAGTTAACAGCACTTGTACTGGAATACCTGAATCAACGGCCCAAAAGATCATTTGTTGATCAAGATCTTTCATTGGATGACGAATATCCATCAATACTACTAGGCCCTTTAAACATTGGCGCTTTTGTAGGTATTCACCCAAGCTTTTTTGCCATTTCTTTTTCAGTTCTAGAGGAACTTGGGCAAAACCATATCCAGGTAAATCAACAATGTGGCAGTTTTCATCCACTTTAAATAAGTTGATTAGCTGCGTACGACCCGGGGTTTTACTGGTTTTTGCAAGTGCGCGTTGATTAGTTAGGCGATTGAGCGCACTAGATTTTCCCGCATTAGAACGACCTGCAAATGCGATTTCGATGCCTTCATCTTCAGGAAGGTGACGAATATCTGGGGCACTCGTTATAAAATGGGTATTTTGGTAATGAATTTTTGCGCTCACTGTTAACTCCATCGCGACTTTGTGTAGTCGACTGATTACTTTTTTGTGAATTTGTGTAAAATAACCGTGTTCGGCATTAGTTCGCCTATTCTAGCACGACAAAAGGCGACACCTATGGCTTGTTCATCTTTTCGGGTACTTTTATTCAATCTAGAACATAAAAACTGAGCATACCTTAGCCACGGAAGCTCAAATTATTATAATGGAATGTCATGAAGAAATTAGCGCTAATAGTAACTCTTTTTGCTAGCTGCTCAGTATGGGCTGCAGGTAGCATAGAAGCAGGTAAGCAAAAATCAGCAACATGTGCGGCGTGTCACGGTGCTGATGGAAACAGTCCTGTTGCTCTTTATCCTAAATTGGCTGGCCAACATGAAGGCTACCTTACCAAGCAGCTTAAAGATTTTAAGTTGGGTGCAACCAGTGGCGGTAAGCAAGGTCGTTACGATCCCGCGATGAGTGCCATGGCAATCCCTCTATCAGAACAAGATATGGCTGATATATCAGCTTACTATGCTTCTTTACCAATATCTGAGAATAGCACTCCGGAAGATGTTGTGGAGCAAGGGCAAGAATTATACTTAGCGGGCAATGCTGAGCGCGGAATTACTGCTTGTGTGGCGTGTCACGGCCCAAGAGGTAATGGTACTAGCTTATCGGGTTTCCCGAAGATATCTGGACAGCATGCTGACTATATTAAGTTGCAGTTACAAAAGTTTGCGTCGATGGATCGTAATAACGACCTTAATGAAATGATGCACGATGTCTCTAAAAAGCTGACTGAAGAAGAAATTGACGTATTGTCTAAATATGTGGGTGGCCTTCACTAATATTGCTTATTAATAGCACTTTTTACTAACAGCATTTTTCCCCAATCACATAGAGGCTCGCACAGAGTCTCTATGTCTCACAACCCCTATAATCCGGCCATTTCCGATAGCTAGCTCACAGAATTCAAGCAACAGTTAACTTTATGTCATGACGGTTATAACTATATTTAACCTATTGAAAAATAAACATTATCAATCTAATTTGTTGAAAGTGTGATCCATTCGTATTGTTTAGTAATTGCACATTTTTATATCAGTAGTAGAGTAGTGTCAGTCGAAGGATGTGATGATTGAAATTTTCAATCTTACTCAGGAAGAGTAAAGGAAAGCACCGCCTTGGGCGACTTTGGGTAAACAACGGATGGTTTTTTTTCTCATGTTGAGGACCCTGATAGGAATGGCTTAGGATTAGCCCAGCAAATGGATATTTGCTACGGATTTTAAAAATCATCAGGACGATGAATAACAAAATTTTGGCACGGAAAGCATTAATAACAAATGGAATTTTGCGAGCGATAGGGCAACCTATCGCTTTTTTATTTTCTAAGCATTGTTAACAGCCAACCTCTACTATGAGTATAAAGACTGGCTGAGAGTAACCTCGTACTGTTTTGATGTTGGCGTCTATTTCCTTTGCAAATAGAAAAAATCCACGAAATTGCAGATTTTTTCTACACTCTTTCTTCATATTTTGGTAAGTTGCGCCTCTTACGCTAAATAGGCATCTTGAATGTTAGATTGTCCACTTTGTCATCATGATGACATCCAATTTTATTGGGAAGATAAGCGCAGGCAATATCTGCAATGCCAGCGCTGTGAGCTAGTATTTGTTGACCCCAATCAGAGATTAGATTCAAGCCAAGAAAAGGCGCATTATGATCTACATAAAAACGACCCTTCTGATGCAGGTTATCGCAGATTTTTGTCTAGAGTTCAGAAACCACTTGTTGAGCGAATAGGCTCCCATAAGCAAGGGTTAGACTTTGGCTGTGGCCCAGGCCCAACATTATCTTTGATGATGGAAGAGGCAGGTCATCATGTAGACTTGTATGATCTCTACTACTATCCAGATAGCAGTGTACTGAATAAGCGCTATGACTTTATCACCGCGACTGAGGTGATTGAGCACTTATATAAGCCCGACGAGGTTTGGGCGCAGTGGATAGACATGTTAAAACCGGGCGCTTGGCTGGGTTTGATGACCAAAATGGTGCGCGGAGTTGAAGCCTTCGCCACTTGGCATTACAAGAATGACCACACACATGTTGTGTTTTTTAGCAGAAGTACTTTTGAGTTTTTAGCTGTCCGCGACAAGCTAGAGCTAGAGTTTATTGAAAACGACGTAATTTTATTGAGGAAGTCGAGCAATGAGTCGACATAAGAAATCGAGAAAGCCAGGTTCAGCCGGTGAAGTAGAACAAGCGGTAACTCGCAACCGATCAGCATCAGATGTTGAAGGACGTTTACGCAAGAAGCTGAAAAAGCGCAAAGGCCAAAAAGCCGGTAACCGCCACTCGGTAGAAAATGAATCAAAAGACAGCTTGGGCCGCGCTAAACGCGATCCGCGCCTTGGTTCTAAGAAAAAGATCCCACTAATTGTAGAGCCTACAGTTAAACCAACTAAGCAACAGCGTAAATACTCAGCTGAGCAAGAGTTGGATGCGCTAGAAAATGATGCACAATTGAATGTATTACTTGAGCGTATCGAGAGCGGTGAATCTCTAGGTGGTGGTTTACAAGCTTATGTTGATCAGAAGCTGGATCGTATCGAAGTGCTAATGAACCAATTGGGCTTATTAGAACCAGAAGACGAAATCGAAGTACCAGTTGAACCGACTAAGAGCAAGAAACCGCGCACAGAAGATGAGCTACTGGCATCATTTGAAGAGCTAGATTTAGGCGATTTCAAGGACTAACAATCAATGGATATGGCTGTGTTGGCTTCTATCGGAGCTATCATCATCCTTGGATTAGCTGCTTACGCTGCTTATTTACTGATAAAACTAAATAAGCAGAAGCAACTGATTCAGCAGCACCAAGCTTTGGCTATTGCCAAGCGTAATGCGAAGATTTTTGAGAGTGTTGATACCTTGTGCCTCGCAGGCATACAGGGTCAATGCGATCTCTCTGAGCTGAGTATTCGTTTGTGCAACATTTTGGACTATGTTCAGGGTGAGCAGCGCATCGATGTGGCAACGCGTTATCCCGCGCTGAGTGAGCTGTTTCAGGTAGTGAAAGATATGGCTCGCGGTGATGATCGCCAACAACTGGCTAAGCAAGAGCGCATGCAACAAAACTTAGCTCGTCATAAAGCGGAAACTCGTTTGAACGATGCCATTATTGCAGAGTTGAAAGATTTGCAAGGCCGAGTGGCTCCACTCAATCAACAGATTTCAGTTCAAATGAAATAGCATCTATTATTGGCGTGATCTAGCTATCAAATATTGATCGCTCTCTATGATATTTTTTGGTTATAAAAAATGCCTCTTTATAGCTGTGGCACAATAACCCCCCCTTTCTTAGTTGTTCTTAGGATATTAATATGTCTAGCCGACAAATTATCTGGGATCAGAGTGTATTGGATAAATACAATTACTCTGGACCTCGTTACACCTCTTACCCAACGGCCGTGGAATTTCACGAAGCATTTACTGTTGCTGAGCTAGACATTGCTTATATGCAATATCCAGAACGACCTTTATCTCTGTATATTCATATCCCATTTTGTCACAAGCTTTGCTACTACTGTGGCTGTAATAAAGTGATTACTCGCCATCAAGAAAAAGCCGATGATTATTTGGATGTACTTGAGTTTGAAATTCGCCAACGTGCCGCTTTGCTGTCGCAACGTAAAGTAAACCAATTGCACTTTGGCGGAGGCACTCCAACCTTCTTAACTAAGCCGCAAATTACTCGTCTAATGGCGGTGATTTATGAAGAATTTAACTTTAATGCTGACGCCGAAATTAGTATTGAAGTTGACCCGCGTGAGATAGAGCTAGATATGCTGGATCATTTGCGTGACAGTGGCTTTAACCGTTTAAGTATTGGTGTGCAGGACTTCAATAAAGAAGTGCAAAAAGTGGTTAACCGTGAGCAAGATGAAGAGTTCATTTTTGCTATGGTGGCGCGAGCAAAAGAGCTAGGTTTCCGCTCAACTAACTTAGATCTTATCTATGGCTTGCCGCTACAGACCGCTACATCTTTTGCGGAAACAATGCGCCAAGTATTAACTATGCGTCCGGGTCGTTTGTCAGTCTTTAATTATGCGCACATGCCACAACTGTTTGCGGCGCAACGCAAAATCAAAGAAGAAGATCTTCCGGTGGCTTCTGAGCGTATGTCGATTTTGCAACAAACCATTGAGACACTGACTTCTGAAGGCTACCAATTCATTGGTATGGATCACTTTGCCCTTCCAGAAGACGAACTAGCGATTGCCCAGCGCAATGGTGAGCTACACCGAAACTTCCAAGGTTATACCACCCAAGGTGATTGTGACTTAATTGGTTTTGGGGTGTCGGCCATCTCTATGGTGGGCGATACTTATGCGCAGAACCAAAAAGAGTTGAAGCTGTATTACGCACAAATGGAAGAGAAGCGTCATGCCTTATGGAAAGGGGTTTCTTTAGACAGCGATGATCTGATCCGCCGTGAAGTTATCAAGCAATTGATCTGTAATTTCACTTTGAACAAGAGCGAGATTGAACAACAGTTTGGGCTTACTTTCGATAAGTATTTTGATGAAGACTTAGGCTTGCTACAAACCTTCGTGACTGACGGTTTGGTGGAAGTGTCTGACTCTGAAATTCATGTGAATTTACGCGGTCGTTTGCTGATTCGAAATATCTGTATGTGTTTTGATAAATACTTCAGAGCGAAGGCGCGTCAGCAACAGTTCTCACGCGTAATCTAATTCGTTAATTCTAATCTATTCATTACAAAAAAATCAGGGTAAGAAGCCTTCTTACCCTGATTGATTGCATGTTATTCCATTGAGACAAATAGCTCTCGACCTTTCTTCTCCACTCTAGCTTCACCGATCACCGCACTTCTAGAGACGTTATTTACTACAATCCTTTCTCCGCGCCATCCATATTGATACAGATAAGGCCGAATATAGTGGTAGCGTAAATTGGATGAATTAGTAAACGATCTTGAGCCAGTTTTATCGAGCATATATTGGGTCATTTTCTCTTCATCCACGTTGACTGTGACCTTATCAAACGCTTGTGACTGACGAAGATAATGGTGTGGATCGTGCTCTTCTAAAATATGGGTAATCACACTGCGGTTAAACGCATAGTGGTAATTGTAGCTATGCATTTGGTATGAAAACGGTATAAACAAACAGATTAAAGTCAGCAGTCGCCAGTGTTTATTGGTAATCAATAACAGCAGCATTGCCATCCCAATCGGCAATGTGACTCCTGAGCGCAATGGCACATCAACCCCTAGTGGCACAACGCTGGCATACAATGACACCACCACAATCAACACTATCGCTGTGTATTTGAAGTGCTTTACCAGCGCCCAGATAAAGGTCAGTGCAATGGGAACATAAAATAACGGGCTTAACTTGGCTAAGTACTGCACTTCATAGTTAAGGTTGCCAGCACTTTTGCCAATATTTGCCAGCAACGCAGATAAGCTATTGGACGGCGTTTCATGTCGCCAACTGACAAAATGAATCAGAGTGGCGTGGTCGGTAAATATTGAGGTGTATAGATACACCAAACCATTGGCAACTGCGTACCCCAATACATAACCTAAAACCCAAAAGCACAGAAATTTGCAGATATCGGCATAGCTAGACTTACCTAACTCGGCTACAAACAACAGCGGAATTAAAAAGTAAAAGGCCGGGTAGGTGGCAAAGAGTAAAATGCCTGCCACAACAAGCAGGGCATGACGATTAAACTTATCTTTGTAGCATGCAAACAATGCCAACATAAAACAGCCAGTAACAAGCGTCATTGGCCATTTGAGTAGCATAGTAAAGGATGGGACATTGACGATGAGTAAGGCAATCGCAATGGCTAACCAGCGCTCTTTTTTAACACCCATCACAACTTTATAAGCAAAGATAAAGATAAATAGATTAGCTAAAGAAGCCGCCACTACAGCAGGCAGTTCCTTTAGCACAGGATATAAAGCAAAGTTAATCCAGCGTCCTTCGGTGACAAATTTTCCGCTGTAACCGTCCATATACGGTAAGGCATCATGTGCGATATTGGACGACATAGCTAAGTGCAAATTGAATACAGTCACACAGGCAAAAATAGCAATCAGTAGCCACTGCAGTACAGATAACAGGTCTAAATGACCATCGTCATCATATAAGCCTTGTAGCAAAGTTGGCATTGAGACCCCTTCAGTAAATATTTTCTTGTAGCCAAGGTAGTTAATTGCCATTGAAACGCACACGGCGAGCGCCTGTCCGACGTAAACGTGCAATCCAACATAATGCACCAATACAAATAAAGCGCCGGTTGAGCAGGATAAGGAGGCTAAATTCACCACACAAAAAGGGATGAATTGACCGCCTTTTTTCTCACTGTTGAATACAAAGGTGCGATTTAAGACATAGCTGATCAGCATGCCAATAAGATACGATAAAACCGAACACACTAAGTAACGTCCAGACAGCTCATACAAAGCCATAAAGGCCAGATAAGCGGCGACGGTATTGACTCCGCCAACCAAAGCAAAACGAATTTTTTGGCGTAAATCTGAATACAGCAGATTACTCAGCAGTCGAGTGGTTTTGGTCAACATCGTGTTCTCGGTTTTTCTTGATGATATACAGTGGGCGATCTTTCGATTCGTTGTAAATACGTGCGATGTATTCACCCAAAATGCCAATAGAGATCAATTGCACTCCGCCGATAAACAAGATCGCAACCAGTAACGATGCCCAGCCAGATTCCCAATGGTCGGTCATTAAGCGAATGTAAACAGAGTAAAGCATCATCAACATAGCCACACCCGAGCACATAAAGCCCATCATAATGGAGAGCTTTAGTGGTTTGACGGAGAAGGATAAAATGCCATCAATGCCAAACTTCAACATCTTAGTAAGTGGGTACTTGGATTCACCAGCAAAACGAGCATTACGCTCATAGCTAATTGAGGTTTGATTAAAGCCAATCCAACTGACCATGCCGCGAATAAAGCGTGATTTTTCCGGCATTGCAATTAAGTGATCAACCACTTGGCGATCCATCAAGCGAAAGTCGCCAGTATCGAGAGGGATTTTTACTTCTGATAAGTAATTTAATAAACGGTAAAACCATTTTGCGGTGATGAGCTTAAATTTAGATTCACCATCGCGGCTTGCGCGGGTGCCATACACCACATCAAAACCTTCTTCCCATTTGGCAATCATGTCTTCAATGAGTTTAGGTGGATCTTGTAAATCAGCATCAATCAAGACGACAGCATCACCTGTGCTGACATCTAAACCGGCACTGACCGCTTGCTGATGACCAAAGTTACGCGAAAAAGAAATTACACGGATATTGTCATGAGCCTTATTGTGTTCCAGCAATTTTGCTTCCGTATCGTCAGCACTGCCATCATTCACAAAGATCAGCTCAAATTGATAATTGGCAATATTGCTGGTGACAGAAAGCAATTCTTGCACTGTCGTATCAATGACTTCACTCTCGTTATAACAAGGTATAACTATCGAAACCGTTTTATTCATAATTCACCCAAACTTTATCACGCAGGTCTCCGCTGTTACTTATTAACGGTGAGTTATTAACATACTCATAGCCGTATTAAGCTCAGCGGTTCATATAATCAAAAACGATTCTATAAAAAAATGCACAATTATGGATTAGTACAATCTTACATCTAATCATTAGCTATTAAATAAGCAGTCAAATGTAAACAGGCAACAGCTTAACGATCTGTATGTTTACCGATTGGTTGCGGTAGTGTTAATATTTTTGCGTATGCAGTATGGTTTAAGCAAAAAAATACTAGATAGAGAGAATAAACGAAAGGCTAGCTAGCGTGGCTGGGATAGATGAAATAACGGCTGTGTTTGGGTTTTGGAGAGTGAAAGTGGTCACCAGAAGGTGACCACTTTTCTTTAGAGGATGAACAATGTAGAGGGTTAAGTCATGCTCAACTCTTTTAGCTTGCGAGTGAGGGTGTTTCTTCCCCAACCCAAAACTTTAGCCGCATCTTGTTTGTGCCCATTGGTGTGGTTAAGAGCCACTTTTAATAAGATACGCTCAAACTCTGGCAGTGCGTGTGCGAGGATTTCGGTTTCCCCCGAAGCAAGCGCCGAACGCGCCCACATCTCTAATAGTTCTTGCCAATCAGAGCCTTCATTAGTGGAGGCGAGGCTGCGCTCTTCGACTAATTCTTGTGGTAAATCGGCTGGCAATATTTCGCTACCACTTGCCATGACGGTTAGCCAACGACTGGTATTTTCTAACTGACGTACATTTCCCGGCCAGCTAAGTCGAGTTAATATTTCGGTCGCTTCTTTGGAGAGGGTTTTCACTTCCACCGCTAATTCTTCGGCGGCTAAGTTTAAAAAGTGTTGAGCCAATTTAGCGATATCTTGCTTGCGCTCTCTAAGGGCTGGAATGTGCACTCGAATCACGTTTAAGCGGTGGAAAAGGTCTTCGCGAAAATCACCATCTTTTACCAGTGACTCAAGGTTTTGGTGAGTAGCTGCAATGATTCGTACATCCACTTTTATCGCGGAATGTCCGCCCACGCGGTAAAACTGTCCATCGGCCAGTACGCGCAGTAAGCGAGTTTGGATCTCTAGCGGCATATCGCCTATTTCATCAAGAAACAGAGTACCGCCATTGGCTTGTTCAAAGCGTCCTTGGCGTACGCTATTCGCACCGGTAAACGCGCCTTTTTCATGTCCAAAAAGCTCTGATTCTATTAAGTCTTTTGGAATGGCCGCCATGTTTAGGGCAATAAATGGATTTTTACTGCGAGGGCTGTGCTTGTGCAAAGCGTGCGCAACCAATTCTTTACCTGTCCCCGATTCGCCATTGATAAGCACCGAGATTGATGAGCGAGACAGACGTCCTATAGCGCGAAACACTTCCTGCATGGCAGGTGCTTCACCAATAATTTCAGGGGTATCCGTATGCAGGGTGTTAGCGGCATTGTTAGTTTGCTTTTGATCGTGGCTGTGAGTAATGGCGCGAGTTGCCAATGCCAGCGCTTCGTCAATATCAAAAGGCTTAGGTAGGTATTCAAAAGCCCCTTCTTGATAAGCATTTACTGCCGCATCAAGGTCAGAGTGCGCCGTCATTATGATGACAGGTAGCATAGGGTCGGCTTTGTGGATTTGTTTAAGCAGTTCTAAGCCATCCATGCCGGGCATGCGGATATCGGAAATGATGACATCAGGCACTTCACGCTCTAGTGCTAAAAGCACACTCTCCGCGTCAGCGAAGGTTTCACATTTGATATTAGCGTTAGATAAGGTTTTTTCTAGAACCCAGCGTATAGAACTGTCGTCATCGACGACCCATACATAGCCTTTACTCATAATTCTGTCTCCTAGCGCTGTTTTCTAATAATCTAAAATGGGTAGATAAATGGTGAAGGTGGTTTTTCCGGGCCAACTGTCCACATCAATTTTGCCTTGGTGCTGGTCTATGAGATTTTGAGAAATAGACAATCCAAGTCCTGTTCCTCCTTCTCGTCCACTGACCATGGGGTAGAACAAGGTATCTATCAGCTCGGGTGGAATGCCCGGTCCGTTATCAGTCACTTCAATTCTGGCTGCCAGTTTGATGCGTTTACCGTGAATGTTTACTTGATGCTCGGTGCGAGTGGTTAAGGTAATTCGGGCATCCTCATTACCTTGTAAAATCTGCGCGGCATTGCTGACGATATTTAACAGTGCTTGTTCTATTTGTTCACTATCTATGGCGATATCAGGAAGGCTAGGGTCGTAATCTCGCTCGATGCGAACATTCTCTCCCAAATCTAAACTGACCAATTGACGCACTTTTTCTAAGATAACGTGAACATTTTCGGGTTCTTTAGTGCCCAGTTTTTGCGGGCCAAGCAGTCGGTCCACTAAGTTTCTTAGCCTATCGGCCTGCTCAATGATGATTTGTGTGTATTCACGCAGTGATTCTGAAGGCAACATTTTTTCAAGCAATTGTGCCGCACCACGTAATCCGCCCAACGGATTTTTAATTTCATGTGCAAGACTGCGTACCAGTAATTTGGCCGCTTGTTGCTGAGCGTGTTGATTGAGTTCTTGATTGAGCCTTCTTTGTTGCTCCACTTGACGAAGCTCTACCAACAGCATGACTTTCTTGTCCCAAGAAATAGGGCTAATAGTGAGTTCAAGCAGCAGTGGTTTGCCATCGATAACAAAGGTTACGCCGCTGTCCGTTATTCCTTGCCCAGAAATAAGGGGCTGTTCAAAGACTGAAAAGTCTATCGAGGAGTGTTCAACCATCTCAGGTAGATGCTGATGAATACACCGATTTTTGCTTTGCCCAAATAGCTGTTCGGCTGATGGGTTCAAGTAGCAAACGGTCAACGATTCATCGAGCAACAAGGTGGCTGTAACAAGTTGCTCTAAGACAGTTTCAGCTAATGGTTTACTCACAGAAAGTCCTTTTTAGTGCGTAGGGTCAATTCAGTTAAATTATTGCACAAATTTGGTGCAATGAGAGCTTGTGAATGTAGTTATTCGCCCATAATCTAAATGATGCAAAAACCTTGCCGTTTTTGGTTTTATTGAGGCTTAATTTGTTACAAGCCTGTGTTCAGAAATAGTGCAGACAAAATGCTTTTTGATTAATACCAATCACACTAAGCTAGTTCTGACCAGTTATTTAGTACGATTGGTATAATAGCAGAGCAAGAAAAAGGGCCTACCAAATTGGCAGGCCCTTACTTAATTAAACTGACTATTTACAGATTAAACTGAGTAGTAAAGTTCAAACTCAACTGGGTGAGTTGTCATGTTCAGTTTCTCTACATCGCTAGATTTTAGAGTGATGTAAGAGTCGATGAAGTCGTCAGAGAATACGCCGCCAGCAGTCAAGAACTCACGGTCACCATCAAGAGCTTCTAGAGCTTCTTGTAGAGAAGCTGCAACTGTTGGGATTTCAGCTGCTTCTTCTGCAGGTAGGTCGTATAGATCTTTATCCATAGCTTCCCCTGGGTGAATCTTGTTCTTAATTCCGTCAAGGCCAGCCATTAGCATTGCAGAGTATGCTAGGTATGGGTTAGCCGCTGGATCACCGAAGCGAAGTTCGATACGACGTGCTTTAGGGCTTGGTACCACTGGGATACGGATAGAAGCAGAACGGTTACGTGCAGAGTATGCAAGCATAACTGGAGCTTCGAATCCTGGAACTAGACGCTTGTACGAGTTAGTTGCAGGGTTAGCAAATGCGTTGATTGCGCGAGCGTGCTTAATGATACCACCGATGTAGTAGATCGCTAGGTCAGAAAGGCCGCCGTATTTGTCACCAGCAAACAGGTTTACACCGTCTTTTGCTAGAGATTGGTGAACGTGCATACCAGAACCGTTGTCGCCAACTAGTGGTTTAGGCATGAAAGTTGCTGTTTTACCGTAAGCGTGAGCTACGTTATGAACAACATACTTATAGATTTGAGTTTCATCCGCTTTAGTTGTTAGCGTGTTGAAACGAGTAGCAATCTCGTTTTGACCCGCAGTAGCAACTTCGTGGTGATGCGCTTCAACAACTAGACCCATTTCTTCCATGATCAGACACATTGCAGAACGGATGTCTTGAGAAGAATCAACAGGAGCTACTGGGAAGTAACCACCTTTAACGCCAGGACGGTGACCTTTGTTGCCTTCTTCGTAATCAGTACCTGAGTTCCAAGAAGCTTCGATGTCATCAATCTTGTAGAAAGAACCAGACATGTCAGTGTTAAACTTCACGTCATCAAATAGGAAGAATTCTGGTTCTGGACCGATTAATACGGTGTCAGCAATACCTGTAGAACGCATGTATTCTTCAGAGCGTTTAGCGATAGAACGTGGGTCACGGTCGTATCCTTGCAGAGTCGCAGGCTCAAGAATGTCACAACGGATGTTTAGCGTTGAATCTTCAGTGAATGGGTCAAGGACAGCACTTGCTGCATCTGGCATCATAACCATGTCAGATTCGTTAATACCTTTCCAACCAGCTACAGATGAACCGTCAAACATTTTGCCTTCTTCGAAGAAGTCAGCATCAACTTGATGTGAAGGAATAGAGATATGTTGCTCTTTACCTTTAGTATCTGTGAAGCGTAAGTCTACAAACTTAACTTCGTTTTCTTGAATCAGCGATAATACATTTTCTACTGACATGTTGGATAACCTCCAGTGTTGGTAAACGTGATTGCTCGATAATGGTGAGCGTAAAGTCCTAGAACACAATCTACACTCTTTTTTAGTCATCGAACAATGAATATTTTTCGATTGTTCTCTCTAATACACTCTCTTATGCGAAAGCTGTGCCAACTTTTATATTCCCTTATTGTTCAATGGGTTGACGATGTTTTAATAGCATTCTCTAGCACTGACTGCACCAAAATGATCCGCATTTGCTTTATTTTGGTGCAAATTTAAGGCTGGTTTTAGTGATTTATGTATCGTTGCAAGTTGATTTTGAGAGATTCATCAGCATGTAGAACCGATTCGCCCAATGTTGGTGCGTGATTACAAATACAGAGAGACAGGCTTGGATGGCACTGGTGGGGTTTTTTGCTTAAAAATTTGTGGTTTTCGACAAACAGCAAACAGAGGACGGATACGAAAATAACGTTTTCTTACTATATAGATGCGAATTCTTGGTGTGGGAGAGGAATGAAGTTTCATACTAATTTCTACAACCAAGTCTGAATCGGGCTACCGCTGAGTATTAAAGTATCATACTGGTTGTCTTCATCATTCGTTGAAACATATTTCTGGGCAAAACCGAGTTACGAGCCAAAACATACTATGACTATTGGGATTACCTCAGGTATTTCAAACCATGCAATCGGCAGATATAAAGGTGGCCAAATTCAGCGTACCGCTACAGTACACTGATTTATAAAGTGTCGCTTTAACTATGAGGGAATAAGATCTATACCGACCTATTTAGAGTCAATAACTTCCTTATTTCAATTACTATGAGTTGCAAACACACACCAATCACACCAAACAGAGCAGATGATGTTACTTTAAATCATTCCAACGAATGTTCTTAGTCTCTTTATTTCGATGTTGCCCACCAGAATAACTGCCATGCCCACTTTCAGTTTGCTGTCGTTGGCGCGGTTTTTGATCTATATATCGGAAAAATCTTAATCCAATAATGGGAACCCTAATTGAAAACCATCGCTTTCCTGAGGGTGAAGTTCCAACTCTAATGATCCCAAAGCCAATAGAGTACGCTATACCTCTCTGCGAGACGTTTGCCCTCAACCCTGCAGGAAGCTTAAACGACTTAAACCATTGCCAACTCACTCAAGCCTCCCCATACGTGGCTAAAAGGGATAGTTAAGGAATCTTTACCGACAAACCATAACTCTTCATCCCTTACAGGATCAATAACCAAGCCTAGATGATATTCTTGGTTGAAAAATTCCGCTTGAGTCTTACGATCTGTGCCGCTAAAAAATGCCCCTAAATCTGGATGACTATGATACCACCCCACCACGAAACGATGTTTAGTAACGTAAGAACGAGCTATATCCCATACAGCGGGCCCCATACTTAATGAAACACTTGTAGCATCAAAATCTTGACTGGGAACAGCTTTCGTAATACTCACAGCAACTACACCCGAGTTTAAGTCATCCAAACTAAATACTTCACCTATGAGCAAACCTCCTGACTCTGTACGATTACTAGAGATGTGTTCCATCACGGTCTTTCTAACACTATCAGAAATGAGTACATGAGGGCTTTCGACACTACTAGACAACAAATCTAATACAGGTAAAACTGATAACCCAGAAAGAAACTCAGTGACAGATTTGGCGGAAATATCCGGTTTTCTATCTATCCATTTCATGTTTCAACATAAAATCCTTTTTTACAACTTGGACAATTAACGTTGCCTCGCTTACCGCTAGGTAAGCGCAAAGAAGTATGGCAATGAATACAATTAACTAAAACCTTACTTTCAACATTACTCCACGACATCGTTTTTTTCGGTTGTACATCCTGGCTCAGTTTTGTCGTCGGGAAACTATTAGGGTTAGTTGCCACAGCCATTCGATACCACCTTAATGCAGCTCCGTTGGCTGGAGATGCTTCATTAAGTAGGCTTTCATCAAAAGTAATAATTTTGATAATCCGACGTACCAACAAATCTAGACTTTGAGACGGAAGCCACTTTGTACCGAAACAAATTTGACCTGAAGAGTACACGTTAGGGTGGTATATCGGCGTCGTAATTTTAGCACTCGGTTCTTGAAACGGGTATCGACTCAATAACTCAATTTTGACTGTTGTTTTGTTTTGAATAACTGTAGGAAAATCACTTGAACCAGCAGTGGGGTAACCCAACTCAATCACTAGTTCTCTAACAGGATTACCAACCGTCGATACAACCTTAACGAGCCCGTTAGTTTCTCGACTCAAAACCTCAATCTTACGTAGATCTTCTTGAACTCTTGTAGCGAATGCACTCATTACTTTAACCTGCGACTAAAACGGGTTGAACTTCTAAAATATCACCATCTTTAACTTCAGCACTCTGGAGCGTAGATGCGGGTGTTAGTGTTTTACCTGAATTTGTACTTACCAAACTGTAATCTGTATCCACTGGAAGAGACCAGTTATCTACAGAAGCTTGGATAACATCAGCACCAGTATTTGACGAATCCAATACAACTTCAGCTTTACGTGTCTGGTCAGCTGTTCTAATGATTACCTTTATTTCAGACATTAACTATCCCTCAATTCAATAATTACAGTTTTCCCCCGAGTTTGCATCTGTACAAACTTCCCAGGGAAGGTTTCTTTTAAATAGTGTTCTTTGATCTCTCTCAATGTAAAGTAGTCCTTGATGTCTACCAGTACAGATTCAGTTTTGCAGTTGTTACACCACATAAGGCTTGAATCCGAATTAGAAGCCTTTGTAAATTCGACTGACTCATTACTAGCACCACAGATAGAACAAACGGCCGAGACAATAATCGGTTCACTACTTGTGATCAGCGAATCCTGCACTCCATCAAAGTTATCACTCAACTGGACAATGTTACGTGTTCCAGAAATTATTACTGGTTCTTCAGATATCTCTGAGCAGCAGGGACACTGTTCACTTTTAACTAACTTCGATATAGAAGTTTGACCTGTCATCGAGTTTTGGAGGATGCGAACAGCATCGTGTTCAAAGTCTCCTTTGATAAAACTCATAGCAAAAGAGGTAGCCAAGCTACCTGTAATACCTGACGTGATAATCGTGGTCGGTATTTTTTTCTCTTTGAATGCTACTTTTTTTAGCCAACCACACGAGTATCGTTCTTGAACTTTGTCATACACGGATAAAGGTAAAGCGCACTCATAGCAGGCATTAGAGCCATGCTCACCAAAAGGATAAGCCTCAATTTGACAATACTTACTATCTATTCCCGTATTAATAAGAGGAATGCCGGCTAAAAGACATAGCTTATTGAGTTTTATTCTAGCTTCAAAATTATCTACGCAGCACAAGACGCAAGAGTAACTTCCAAGTTTCTGGAAGTTTATAAGCTCCCAAGCATCACCATGAAAAGCATTTACTGTAATATTGGGCTCTAGTTCAATAAGTCGCCGTTTAGCAACTTCAACTTTTCGCTCACCAACATCACACTCTCTAAAGAGAACACTTTTAGTTAAGTTATGTATTTCAATCGTATCGAAATCATAGAGGTCGATATAACCCACCCCAAGCAAAGCTAAATTTTTTGCGACCTCATTCCCGACAGCCCCACAGCCAATAACAGCAACTTTGGCATTGTGGACCGCTTGTTGTGGAAACCAATCAATTAACTCATGTCGCTGGTATCTCTCGGTACTATTTCCCATGGAGCTTTTTTATCCTTTTTATCGCATCATTCAACATTTTCACAACCTCAGAACTGTATTGCGACATAAAGCCATCAGTGCGATCAGGGTGGTAAAGCCTAACTTTCTCTTTATATGCCTTTTTCGCCTGAGCCAGGGTGGCACCTGTCGGGATACCTAAACGCTCATGTGGAGTTTGGCTTTCGAGCAGCTCTAGTTCACTCTTATAACCACTTTGTGATGTATCTAAATCTGTCCATTTCATTAACGAGCACTCAATATCATTGATTTTTCTGAAACGATGATCTCATAGCCGAACTGTGGATGATTAACGACTAGACCACGAACCTTAACAGTTTTACCACTCAAGCCAGAGATATATGGTTTACCACCAACCTTTCTCACTGCACTACGGAAGAACACAAGCTTAAACCCACGAGTCCATGACTTACGTTCAAACATAACTGCAAAGTCATTACCGCGACGACTCTCTTTTACCTCTACAACCTTAGCTTCGAACGTTACAACTGAACCTACATGATCCTTGTAATTACTCAAAGTAATTACATCTGGAGTGTAGTCTCGTCCTGACTTTTGCCCCTGATCAACATTAACTGATTGGATTTGCGTTGACTGGCAGGCAACACATTGACCTGCGTTTGCCTCTAAAAGGACGGTAACACTCTCAGAGTGATAAAATACTTTACAATTGTGGCATTGATGTAACCCTAACCTCTTATCTAAAGGAGCCCCTGTAAACGCATCATGTAAACCAGACAGGTCTATGCCTGAAAGTCCACTACGATTTTCACTGCTAAAGGAATTAGAACTGGAAGTCTCTGTAGAAAACTTAATCGTCGGTCTTGCGCTAGTAGGCGTTTGAGTTCTAGTCGATGGTCTAAACGATTGAGGAGGTGTATTAGGTTTTTTTTGTGGCGGTGAGGAATGTGTATTTTGATTATAAGTATTTCTCGTGTTATTTGTAGAAGATGAGTTTGATTTACTCCCACCGAATAATGCAGAAACTAACCAACAGACACCTATAAAAATCAGAAACTCCACAACTTAATCATTCCCTATAAAGATACTATGTAACTACGATGAACATATTAGCCATATTAAGCATTAATTGCATACGACTCGATCAAGTTTTGCCATTCAAAACCATCTCAATCACACGTTTAAAATCAATCGGATATAACTGCAGACTGACTCCCTTCGCCTCAGCGCTGCTTTACGTAATCCCTCCGCCTCTTCTCTATTGAGATAAAAACTCACACCAACAAACTTTGGGTCAAAGACGTGTTAACACAAACCCCGTCAACACGTCTGTGGACGCAAATGAGTTAGCCGAAACTATCCATTTGACAAAAGATTGTGCAAACGCGAAAGCTAAACTCTAGAAAAGTGTAATGGCTTGAGCACTAGACTGCGGATCTTTACTATCTGCCGTCAAACTACACACTCAGATCAACGAAGCAGTAAGCCATTTGCGGTAACACTATTGCCATCAAAAGTATTTTAGAGCAGTAGCTCTAAGTCGCTCTTATCCCTTTGCGCATCATTTGCGACTTAAACTACTTTGTTTACGGTAATATGTAGTTAAACTGTCGATTTTTACGTTAGGGGTGCAAATGCGTTCAGATATCTTGAGTTGGCGTCATTTTAAGGGTGGAGATGTTAACAAGCCTTTTTTAACGCTCTTTAATTTTGGGCCGATGTCGAAGGACGAATTTCGTTTTATTATGACAAACTCAAGCGAGAATGTCCGTCGGCACGAACTGTCACACTATCAGCCTATAATGCACTATCTGAATGCGATTCATCACAGTATACCCTACAGGGACCGAGGCAAGGCCTTTCCAGAGAGTGATTTCATTCATGGAGAACGGGTTAATTTCGAAGTGTTTTTAGACCGCTTAGCAAAAGGCCCAATGTCAAATCAAACATTTCAAGAGCTCATCAAAAGCGAGAATACGACCGCCAATTTTTTTGCTCATAAGCAAAATGTCATTCCTCTAGCTGATAGTATCCGGATGCTTGCGAACAAACTTCATGAACTTCCAGAGTATTTACAACATGAGCAAGATGTGGAGGATATCTATTCTGCTGATAAAGTAAGATTTGATCTGGATAAAGCCATAGCTGAGTCTATGAAGGACACCCTTAAAAATCGCAAGAAAAGGCTAGAATCCTCCCCTAAATACCCTGAAAAAATTCAAACCGTCACTACAACATTTAAGAGAAACCCAGATGTCATAGTTGAAGTATTGCTGAGGGCAAATGGTGTATGTGAGCGTTGCAAGCAACAAGCTCCTTTTCTAAAACGTAAAGGCAATACTCCCTACTTATTAGAAGTGCATCATATTATAAGATTGGCTGATGGTGGCACTGATAGTATTGATAACGCACAAGCACTTTGCCCTAATTGCCACCGAGAGCTTCATTTTGGATCTTCAAGCAATGTGTAGCACTAATTTGCTTTTGTCCCTACCTCGACCGAGAAGCCCAGTCAAACTCGTCGCAGGACATAATGAGCAACTTCCCCTTTGAGACTCTATTTCTGTGAAGCCACGGTTCAACTATAATACGTTTGTTTTATTTCTGAGCTTGCAAAATCATTAACGGAATGGGCATTGATGGACATTTGGCGGTTAGTTACACATCACGAAGAATCAGAAACAGCATTAGATCAAATAATCCAAAGAGGACGGATAGCTATTGGCTGGTCAGATCTTGGCGACCTTTCTATCTGGCAACCTGAAAATGATATTGGGACATAAATGTTTTAGAAAAGGTAGCGTACCGATGTGATTGCCGCCTTTTTAGTATGACACCTTAATACTCAGTATGAGACTTTATTGCGCTCCCAAACTCGGCTTTCGCTGAGGTGTTTTTGCTGTTTAGCAGTGGCTGATTTGGCGGGATTTCTTAATATATAACAAATAAATTAGGAAATAAGTTGGGGGATAGATCACATCTAGTTGGGATTTTGGCTAAAATCTGATACATTAGCGCGAAATTTTTATTCCCTGTCATCGGCACACTGCCGAGACTCTACTGAGTGAACTCTATTCATGTCTACTCCACAGATTGATAAGTTAAGAAACATCGCCATCATTGCGCACGTTGACCACGGTAAAACAACTTTGGTTGATAAGCTGCTTCAACAATCAGGTACGCTTGAATCCCGCGGCGAAGTTGAAGAGCGCGTGATGGACTCAAACGATATCGAAAAGGAACGTGGTATCACCATTTTGGCGAAGAACACCGCCATCAACTGGCACGATTACCGTATTAATATCGTTGATACTCCTGGACACGCAGACTTCGGTGGTGAAGTAGAGCGTATTATGTCTATGGTTGACTCAGTGCTACTTATTGTTGATGCAGTTGATGGTCCTATGCCTCAAACTCGCTTCGTAACACAAAAAGCATTTGCACACGGTCTTAAACCAATTGTTGTAATCAACAAGATTGACCGTCCTGGTTCTCGTCCTGATTGGGTAATGGATCAAGTATTTGATTTGTTTGATAACCTAGGTGCAACTGATGATCAACTAGACTTCCAAGTTGTTTACGCATCAGCTCTAAACGGTTGGGCAACACTTGAAGAAGGTGAAGTTGGCGAAGATATGGAACCATTGTTCCAAGCTATCGTTGATAACGTAGAAAAGCCTAATGTTGACATTAATGGCGATCTACAAATGCAAGTATCGCAACTTGATTACAGCTCTTACGTTGGTGTTATTGGTGTATGTCGTGTTACTCGCGGTAGCATCAAACCAAACCAACAAGTGACTATCGTTGGTGCTGATGGCAAGAAACGTAACGGTAAAGTGGGTACGGTTCTTGGTTACCTTGGCCTTGAGCGTCATGAAGTTGATCAAGCAAACGCTGGCGATATCATCGCAATCACAGGTTTAGGCGAGCTGAAAATTTCAGACACTATCTGTGACCAAAACAACGTTGAAGCTATGACTCCTCTATCTGTAGATGAGCCAACAGTAACCATGACTTTCCAAGTAAACACTTCTCCGTTTGCTGGTAAAGAAGGTAAATTCGTTACTTCACGTAATATCCTAGAGCGTCTAGAAAAAGAATTGGTTCACAACGTAGCACTACGTGTTGAACAAACTGACGATCCAGATAAATTCCGCGTTTCAGGTCGTGGTGAGCTTCACCTTTCTATCCTGATTGAAAACATGCGTCGTGAAGGCTTCGAGCTAGCAGTTTCTCGTCCTGAAGTAATCCTGAAGGAAGAAGACGGTCAACTTCTAGAACCATACGAAACAGTAACCATCGATGTGCTTGAAGAGCACCAAGGTGGCATCATGGAAAATATCGGCCTACGTAAAGGTGAGCTAACAGATATGTCTCCAGATGGTAAAGGCCGTGTACGTATGGACTTTATGATGCCTTCTCGTGGTCTTATCGGTTTCCAAACTGAGTTCCTGACTCTGACTTCTGGTTCTGGTTTGATGTACCACACATTTGATCACTACGGCCCGCACAAAGGTGGCGTAATCGGTCAACGTAACAACGGCGTTCTAATTTCTAACGCAACAGGTAAAGCACTGACTTACGCATTGTTTAACCTACAAGAGCGTGGTCGTCTATTTGCTCAGCACGCTGATGAAGTATACGAAGGTCAGATTATCGGTATTCATAACCGTTCTAACGACCTAACAGTTAACTGTCTTAAAGGTAAGCAGCTAACTAACGTACGTGCTTCTGGTACGGATGAAGCTCAGGTTCTTTCACCACCGATCAAACACACACTAGAGCAAGCTCTAGAGTTTATCGATGAAGATGAACTAGTAGAAGTAACTCCAGAAAGCATTCGTATCCGTAAGAAACTTCTTACTGAAAACGAACGTAAACGTGCGAGTCGCCCAGCAAAATAAGAGACAATTAGCGTTTCGCTAGTTATCTAACTTATTTAAGCCCCACTGAAGTTGTCATTTGACTTACCTCAGTGGGGCTTTCTTTTATCGGCGAATTAGTTTTGCTAAACTGAGACGACTTTTTGATATCAATCTAATATCTGAGTGTGTCAAAAATGACTCGAGGAAACGTTCACATAGTGAAATGTGTATCAGGATTGATATAAGGGTCACTACAAGGGATTGGTATAATTCACCCTAAGTCTTTTAACTTTCTCAGCCTCAGATCGAGTAGGCTAGAAACTAAGTTCGGTGTTACAGCAGGATGCAGAAAATTCCAAATCTTCCAAACTTTCCAAATTGGGTGCATGTGTTACTGCACTATTTCAGCTACCTTTACCAAAGAGCAAAGCACGATAGGTTGCCCGTCAATGCCGGCTATATGGCCTATATTACTTTGTTATCTTTAGTGCCACTGACCACTGTAACGTTAACGGCACTGTCTCGAGTACCGATGTTTGACGGGGTTGGTGATACCGTTCAGCAATTTGTGTTTAGCAATTTTGTTCCTACAGCGGGTGAGGCAATTCAGCACACCTTAAATGAGTTTATTGCCAATACAGGTAAGATGACGTCGATTGGATTGATCTTTCTGTTTGTGGCAGCGGTATTGTTGATTTCAGCAATTGATAAGAATCTGAATTACATTTGGCGAGTGCGCAAGAAGCGCCGCACCGTGTATTCATTGTCGATTTATTGGATGGTATTGACCTTAGGCCCAATCTTAATGGGCACTAGCTTAGTGTTTTCTTCTTACATCGCCTCACTCAAAGTGTGGAGTGAAGATACCGTCCATCTGGTGTACGGTTTGCTACCGATTATTTTTTCTTTCATCGCATTCTTTGGGCTTTATCTATTAGTGCCTAATATTAAGGTTCGCTTTAATCATGCGCTGGCGGGCGCATTAGTGGCAGGCTGCTTGTTTGAAGTCAGTAAAAAGCTGTTTGCTTATTATGTGTCGCAGTTTCCATCGTATCAGTTAATTTATGGCGCTTTAGCCGCTGTACCTTTGCTCTTTATGTGGATCTATCTGTGTTGGATGATCGTATTAATCGGTGCGGAAATTACCGCAAGTCTTGGTGAAGATGAAGTTTGGCGAGTGGATAAGCCATTTGATATGAGCTCATTTTTGCATTACCAAAATATATTAATGAGAAAAAGGATTCGACGTGATAGCTCTGATACAGAGAGTGAGTGAAGCGGCCGTAAAGGTCGATGGTGAAGTGGTGGGTGAGATTGGCAAAGGCTTGCTGGTATTGCTCGGAGTTGAAAAAGACGATGACGAAGCCAAAGCTAAGCGCTTAATGGAGCGCGTCACCACATATCGTGTATTTGGTGATGAGGACGATAAAATGAACCTGAATGTGAAGCAGGTTGATGGTAGCGTGCTAGTGGTTTCTCAATTTACTTTGCCAGCGGATACTAAAAAAGGCACTCGAGCGGGTTTCTCGCGTGGCGCTGCGCCCGATGAAGCGAAGCGACTTTATGAATATTTCTCGGACAGATGCGAAGAAGTGTTGCCCACTGAGCGCGGTCGATTTGCCGCCGATATGAAAGTTTCTTTGGTCAATGATGGACCGGTGACTTTTTGGCTGCAAGTCTAGGGTTGCGCCCCATAACTAATGGATTCAATGGACCTGAAACACTATGTTTAAACTAATTACTCCCAGTACCGAAAATCAATTACAGAAGTATTATCACTTTCGTTGGCAGATGCTACGTGAACCTTGGCAAAGACCAAAAGGCTCCGAAAGAGATGAATACGATGAGTTGAGTCACCACCGCATGATTGTAGACGGTCGAGGTCGCCCTGTGGCGATTGGTCGTTTATATGTGACGGCCGATGATGATGGCCAGATCCGCTATATGGCGGTGAAGAAAAACCGCCAAGGCAAAGGGGTTGGTTCTTTGATTATGGTCGCTCTTGAATCGCTCGCGCGCGAGGAAGGGGTAAAGCGACTGGTGTGTAATGCGCGTGAAGACGCTATTGAGTTTTATCGAAATAATGGCTTTGAAAGTCAGGGCGAATTGAGTGATGAGCGCGGCCCAATGCGTCATCAACAAATGGTTAAAACCATTGACCCTATGGCGAATGTTCTGCGTCGCCCCGATTGGTGTAATGAGTTGCAACGTCGCTGGGAAGAACAAATCCCGATTAGCGATAAAATGGGTATTAAGATCAATCAGTACACAGGATATAAGTTTGAATGTGTGGCGCAGTTAAACCCCAACCTTAATCCTCATAACACTATGTTTGCCGGCTCTGCTTTTACTTTAGCCACTCTGACCGGGTGGGGCATGGCATGGCTACTGATGAAAGAGCGCAATTTGCATGCTGATATTGTGCTAGCGGACAGTAACATACGCTATCGTCACCCCGTCAAAGAAAGCCCTAAAGCCAGTACTTCTTTAGATGGTATTAGCGGCGACTTGGACCGATTAGAGGGTGGTCGCCGTGCCCGAATCATCATTAAAGTGTTTATTTACAGCGGTACTCAAGAGGCGGTTGAGTTTACTGGAACTTACGTACTATTACCTAGCTCTCAGGCTAATGAGACTCTGAGTGTGTAGTGGTTAGCTCGTTACTCTCATCTTCGTTATCCGGTTTGGTACAAGTAACGGCAATATGACTGCGGCCTTTAGGTTGCGCTGAAGAAAAAGAGACGCAGTCGGTGGTCAAGTTAAACATAATATTGCCATCGTTGGGTTTTACTAAGTCGACGCGGCCTTGAATATTGCCCGCAAGGTGGTCACTGACAAATTGAGTATTCTCGACACTTAACACGCCTCGTTGTGCTGTGAGCTTAATTTCTGGAATGATAAGAGATTGCGACCCTTGCGTGGCAAAAGGTAGTTGTACTTGTACATCATGCGGCGCAATCTTCATGGTGCCGTCTAAGCTATGTCTAAACATTAAATCATCACCACCTAAGCCGTTCAGATCCGCCGTTAAGTCAGTTACGCCATTCCAATGTATTGCCATATTCAGCGGTGCAGTGACCGTTTGTAATGGGATGCCATAGGCTTGTACAGAGAGATCCCACGGCATGCTTGGTAGAGCTAGGTTCACATTTGAGTGTACCTTGATCAAGCCGTCATCAATTGGCAAGAATAGCTGTTTAATGTTCCACTGCTCATCTTTGCTAGAGGCTTCGATATAAGGGTTAATCGAAGTCACACCCAGTAGGGTAAGGCTGTTGGCACTGGCGGCTAAACTGCCATTCCAAAGTGCCCACTGATGATCTTTTTTCAGGCTCAAGTTATCGCCTTCGGCGTTCAAGTTAGAAATTTGCCAATGCTTATCAGTGGCAAGGTCGATGACTTGGCTACGTTCAATTTTGAGCTTGTTGATTTGCAGCTGTTGCAGTTGCTTGAGAGGTTGCTCGATAAGAGCATGCACCTGTGCGTCTTTGATGCTCCACTTAAGGTTTTTAATACTGAGGTTATCCAGTGCGATTTTCTCAGGGGATACTTGTCCTTGAGTCGAAATCTGTCCTTCTTCAAATAGAAAATCCAGTTGTTCTAATTGAATATGCCCTGCTTGCAGTTGAGCGGAAAGTTGCGGCTCTAGGAACAGTTGTTTGTGCCAATCAACACTTTCAGCAGAGAAGCTAAGTTCACTCTCTTGCGCCCAGATGCTTTTATTTACATCCCAATTGCTCAGTTGTAAACGCATTTGGTTGACGGCAAATTGAGCTTGTTGCCAGCTAGATTGTTCGACAGTCAAATGCTCAATATGATGGATTTTATCGATCAGACTTAACACAGGTGAAGGGCCAGACTGGGTAGTTAAAGGTGCCGATAAATGCAGGTCTCGCACTAAGGCATCGTTGAGAGTCCAGCTATCACCATCTTGCTCGGCAATAAGTTGTACTTTCCCTTTACGCCATTCAAAGCTCAGTAGATCGAGCTGAATATGCTCTTTACGGTAGTTTAGGTTGGCTTTGAAGTGGTTAAAGGCTTCACCTTTCCAATACACCTGCTCACCATTGATATTGAGGTACCCTTCGGGAAAGGCATTACTCGGTGAATAGCTCAGTTGTAGATCGCGAGCGATTAAGTCGTGGTCGGCAAAATCTATACCGCGAACTTCAATGTGTTGAGGTTGCCATTGTTTAACCCAAGAATTAACCTCTTGCGAATCTGGAATGCCGTGCGGCAGATTTACGCCAGAAAGAGTGACATTGGTGACCGAAACAGGTTTTGCCCAATCTAGGTGGGAATCTAGAGTGATTTGTAAATTGTTTACCCTAGCAACGGTATCGTTGGGTTGCTTGATGGTGATATCCGATAAAACCAGAGTATTTGGGTATTGATAATGAGAGTGACCAATATGAATGTCTTCACTGGTGACGCGTGATAATACCTGTTGGGTTAACCAAGCGGTATGAGAGGTTTGTAAGAATAAAAATAGAGCCAAGCCTCCCGCAATTAATAGCAGTAGGAGCCAGCCACAGATTTTAAGTACTGCTTTCATCTTGTGTCCCAAAAGGTTTTTCGCGTAGGGGTAAAGATGACTTATATCTATTTGTTTATCAATAAAAAGCCCCTAAAAGCAGGGGCTTGGTTGGTTATTGATGCAATTAATCTAACAAAGGCCCTGCTTTTACGAGAGCTTTGCCATCATCGTTGTCAGTGTATTTCTCAAAGTTATTGATAAAGCGCTCGGCTAAATCTTTGGCTTTGCTTTCCCATTGCAGAGGATCAACGTAAGTATCGCGAGGATCCAAAATCTCAGGGTGTACTTCTGGCAACGAAGTTGGCACTTCTAAGTTAAATACTGGGATAGTTTTGGTTTGTGCGTTTTCAATAGAGCCATCTAAGATAGCGTCAATGATGGCGCGAGTATCTTGAATGGAAATTCGCTTACCAGAGCCATTCCAACCGGTATTGACAAGATAAGCTTCTGCGCCAGCCGCTTCCATTCGTTTCACCAACACTTCTGCATACTTGGTTGGGTGAAGGGTTAAGAATGCCGCGCCAAAACAAGCCGAGAAAGTCGGAGTTGGCTCGGTAATACCGCGCTCAGTACCCGCTAACTTAGCGGTAAATCCAGAAAGGAAGTGGTACTTGGTTTGTTCTGGTGTGAGCTTAGATACTGGAGGTAGAACGCCAAACGCATCCGCTGACAAGAAAATCACCTTGTTTGCATGACCGCCTTTGGAGACTGGCTTAACGATATTTTCGATATGCTCAATCGGGTACGAAACTCGGGTGTTTTCCGTTTTTGAATTATCATCAAAATCGATTGAACCATCATTACGTACGGTGACGTTTTCTAGTAGGGCATCACGACGGATAGCATTATAGATATCAGGCTCAGCTTCTTTAGACAGTTTAATGGTTTTGGCGTAGCAACCACCTTCAAAGTTGAAGATACCGTCATCGTCCCAGCCGTGCTCATCGTCACCAATTAAGGCGCGTTTAGGATCAGTCGAAAGAGTTGTTTTACCTGTGCCAGAGAGGCCAAAGAAGATTGCAACATCGCCTTCTTCACCCATATTGGCCGAGCAGTGCATGGATGCCATTCCTTGCAGTGGAAGGAAGTAGTTCATCATAGCGAACATACCTTTCTTCATTTCACCGCCGTACCAAGTACCGCCAATCAACTGCATTTTTTCAGTGAGGTTGAAAACGGTAAAGTTCTCGGAGTTCAGGCCGTGCTCTTTCCACTTGCTGTTAGTGCACTTAGCGCCATTCATTACCACAAAATCGGGCTCGAAAGTGGCCAGTTCTTCCGCTGAGGGACGCAAGAACATGTTTTTTACAAAGTGCGCTTGCCAAGCTACTTCGGTAATGATTCGCACCGCTAAGCGAGAATCGGGGTTAGCACCGCAATAACCGTCCACAACAAAAAGACGTTTATTCGACAGCTGAGTAGTGACTAGCTGTTTCAAGTCTGTCCATACTTCTTGATTAATAGGTTTATTGTCATTTTTCACTGTATCTGTCGTCCACCACATGTTTTCACGCGTAGTGTCATCTTTCACAATGAATTTATCTTTGGGGGAACGACCTGTAAATATGCCTGTATCAACGGCAACTGCACCTAGTTCAGTTATAATTCCTTTCTCATAACCTTCTAATGTGTCGCTAGTTTCCTCAGCGAAAAGCATTTCATAACTTGGATTACGAATAATTTCAGTAGCGTCGCTGATTCCATATTGAGTCAGATCGATGTTTGCAACCTTAGTATGTTCTATAACAGTCATAGGTGCTCCTTGTGTAGGGTGTTTTTAGTTAAAAATTTGTGAAGCTACCGAATTTATAAGTATTTGATTTAATCAGTAGTTGTAACATTATTGACTATATATGGCTTTATTGAATGTTTTATAAACAAGGATCACGTTTTTGTAGTTCAGAATGCTAGGTTGGATGGGGATTGAAGTGATTTGTAAAAACGGTTTTTCACCGCTTTTTGTTGTTAAAAAATAGGGATAATGCAGGTTTTTGAGTTTTTTATGCTATGAAGTCTAATGAATATAAAAAACCGGCTATTTAGAGCCGGTTTTTTAATTATAAATTTGTGAGCTTAGTGCAGTGTTGGCTTGTCTACTTGAGCGAATAATTCTTCAACTTCGGCGGCATTAAAGTCGTAAGTTGTTCCGCAATAATCACAATGTAAACCTATGCGACCTTCGCTGGCTAAGATGTCGTTAACTTCTTCTTTTGCAATGGTAATAATAGCGGCGCCACTACGTTCTCTTGAACAACCACAGAAAAATTCAACAGGCTGTGGCTCAAAAACTTTAACGGTTTCTTGGTTGTATAAGCGATACAGCAATTCATTCGCTTCTAAGCCAAATAATTCTTCATTTTTGACCGTATCAGTAAGCTGCTCTAAATGCTCAAAGTCATCCGCAGAACCTGTACCATCAGGAACGACTTGTAGCAACATACCAGCGGCATGTGCTTTGCCATCGAATTCACCAATACGGAACCATAAACGAGTTTTTAGCTGCTCTGAGCGTTCGAAGTAAGTTTCTAGTACTTCTGAAAGTGTATTGCCTTCTAAACCAACTACGCCTTGGTAACGCTCTCCTTTATTTGGAGAGATAGTGATTACTAGGTGACCTTTGCCTAGCATATCGTGCAAAGAGGCTGTGTCGGCAATTTCGCCTTCAAAGCGAGCAACACCACGGACTTTTTGGTTATTGTCACCATTTATTACCGCAAGAGTCACAGGACCGTCACCTTGCAGCTGTAAAGTAATTGAGCCTTCAAATTTTAAGGTAGCGGTGAGCAATGAGGTTGCAACAAGCAGTTCACCAAGTAAGTTTTGAATCGCAACTGGGTATTGTTTGCTATCTAGGATGGCTTGGTAGGCGGTATCTAGCTGTACTAACTCACCACGTACAGATAGGTCTTCAAATAAATAACGATTTAATACGTTGCTTTCCATTAGGAAACTCCAGCTTATTGGTTCTTAAATTTAATCAGATCACGTCGTTGCTTCTTGTCTGGACGGCGATCAGGACTTGGATTGTGTGCGTGCATCTTGCGTTCTAGTGCTGTGCGTTCTCGCTTCGCTATACTTTCCACAGTTTCGGTGTAAAGTAGTTGTGCTTCAGGTGCTCCGCGTCTTTGGTCCGATATTTTTTCTATCGTGACGGTTTTTTCAACGAGTCCTTGTCGCAGGGTAATTGTAGCCCCTAGTTCTATCATTTTACTTGGTTTGCTACGCTGCCCATTATAATGAACTTTACCGCCATCGATCATATTTCGAGCGATTGAACGGGTTTTGTAAAAGCGCGCAGCCCATAACCATTTGTCGAGCCGAACAGACTCAGTCGTGGAACTCATAATGATCTTTGCTCTCTAAGTGATGTCTGGCAGGAGGGTAATGGTGACGTATATAGCATTTTTCAAGTAAATGTCTTTATTTACAATCGAAATTATTCCCTGTTTAATTATTGGTAATAATATGTATGGTAGTCTTGCTCATCCATTTAACCCAGTAACACCAATGCCTGCGTGGCATATTGTATAAAAATCGGTATATCAATAGGGACTTGTCTTGTCTAAGTTTTCCACATATTCGCACAAAGCCAATCAATTATTGACGAGTGTCGTGAATCAACAGGCGATCATAGCTAAAGTGTTGACGTTTATTTTGCTCGTCAGCACAGCTTGGTTATGTGGTCATTTATTATGGCATCTAATGGGTTCAGAATCAGATGTTGAGCATTGGAGACCTGTTGCAGGCTCCGGCAGCGGTGTCGCTTCGTCACCGCATCAAGGTATGGATATTTCTTCGTTAGTAAACGCAAATTTATTTGGGGTTGAATCGAAAGAAAGCACACCGAAAGTAACACAGCAAGTTGTTGATGCACCAAAGACAAGATTAAACCTTGTGCTAGTGGGTGTGGTAGCAAGTTCAGTTCAGAAAAACAGTCTAGCGGTTATTGCTAACAAAGGCAGCCAAGATACTTATGGCGTTGGTGAGACAATTGATGGTACTCGTGCGAAATTAAGCAATGTTTTAAGCGACCGAGTGATTATTGAAAATCAGGGCCGTAACGAAACCTTAATGCTAGAAGGTATAGAATATAAGCGTGTAGCAAATAACGCAGGGTCGGTTAAAAAACAACCGCAATCTAATGTTCAAGGTAACAATCCTAAAGTAGATACTGCTAGCCTAGATAAAATCAAAGCAGAAATTTCTGAGAATCCTCAACAGCTTCTTAAATATATTCGCCTCTCTCAGGTAAACCGTGATGGAAAATTAATCGGTTATCGTGTTCGTCCGGGACGAGAACGCACTTTGTTTGATTCTATCGGTCTGCAAGATGGCGATATTGCTGTAGAACTAAATGGTGCAGATTTAAAAAATCCAGCATCAATGGGCGCCATT
Source organism: Vibrio neonatus (assembly GCF_024346975.1). Taxonomy (NCBI): domain Bacteria; kingdom Pseudomonadati; phylum Pseudomonadota; class Gammaproteobacteria; order Vibrionales; family Vibrionaceae; genus Vibrio; species Vibrio neonatus. The sequence goes on from NZ_AP024885.1 coordinate 115,706, forward strand.
TGGAAGTCTTTAGGTGATTTAAGTGAGCTTAACCTCACGGTTGAGCGAAACGGTCAACGTTACGATATTTATTTACAACTATAGTTTGATAGCAGTCTAGCTATCATTGCGAGAGCATGAGTCTGATTATATGAGCCATGCTAGGCACTTTGTGCCATTGATTTTTGGGAGTATCACGTGAAAGGTTGGTTTAGCAAGAGTGCATGGCTACTGTTAGGTAGCTTGGTATGCACACCAGCATTTAGTGCCGATGAATTTAGCGCCAGCTTCAAAGGCACTGATATTGGCGAATTTATTAATATTGTCGGACGAAACTTAGAAAAGACCATTATTGTTGACCCTTCGGTTAGGGGCAAGATTGATGTGCGTAGCTATGATGTTTTGAACGAGAAGCAGTATTATCAGTTTTTCCTTAGTGTCCTTGAGGTGTATGGGTTTGCCGTTGTCGAAATGGAAAACGGCGTCATCAAGGTTATTAAATCTAAGGATGCGAAAACCTCTGCTGTTCCTGTAGTCGGGGACAACAAAATCAAAGGTGATGCGGTAGTAACTCGTGTGGTAGCGGTGCGTAATGTATCGGTACGTGAACTCTCGCCACTACTTCGCCAATTGAACGACAATGCGGGTGCCGGTAACGTTGTTCACTATGACCCTGCAAATATTATCTTGATTACAGGTCGTGCTGCTGTAGTAAACCGTTTAGCTGAGATTATTGAACGTGTGGATAAAGCGGGCGATAAATCAATTGAAGTTGTGCCACTAAAATTTGCCTCTGCGGCTGAGATGGTGCGTATCGTTGAAGCGCTAAACAAAACCACAGAAGCGAAAAATACTCCGGCTTTCTTACAACCAAAACTGGTTGCTGATGAACGTACTAACTCCGTATTAATCTCTGGCGATCCACAAGTGCGTAAGCGCTTGAAAAACGTGGTATCGCAACTTGATAAAGAGATGGAAGTTAAAGGCAACAACCAAGTTATTTACTTAAAAAATGCTAACGCAGAAGATTTAGTTGAAGTTCTTAAAGGTGTTTCAGATAACTTAGCCGCGGCTAAGAAAACAGCACAGGGCGGCGCAGCGGCTCGAAACTCTAAATCTGAAGTGATGATTTCAGCGCATAAAGGTACCAACTCCCTCGTTATTACTGCTCCGCCAGACATCATGAAAGCATTGCGTGATGTGATCGCTCAGCTAGATATTCGTCGTGCTCAAGTATTGATTGAAGCCTTGATCGTTGAAATGTCAGAAGGTGATGGCGTTAACCTTGGCGTGCAATGGGGTAACCTAGAAACGGGTGCTGTCGTTCAATACGGTAACAGTGGTGCGTCTATTGGTCAGGTTATGGTTGGTAGAGAAGAAGCGAAAGATACTTCTCGTACTGAAACATACACAGACCCATCAACCGGTCTAACTACTACTAAAACCATTGATGAGTCAGGTGACTACTCAACGCTTGCAAGTGCACTAAGCGGCGTAAATGGCGCGGCAGTGAGTTTAGCTATGGGTGACTGGACGGCGTTGATTAGCGCGGTTGCAACAGATTCAAACTCAAACATTCTATCGTCTCCTAGCATTACGGTTATGGATAACGGCGAAGCGTCGTTCATTGTGGGTGAAGAGGTACCGGTACTAACGGGTTCTACTTCTGGCTCAAACAATGAAAACCCATTCCAAACTGTTGATCGTAAAGAAGTGGGTATCAAACTTAAGGTTGTGCCACAAATTAACGAAGGTGACTCTGTTCAGTTGAAGATTGAACAAGAAGTTTCTAACGTACTTGGCGCTAACGGTGCGGTGGATGTTCGTTTTGCGAAACGTCAATTAAATACATCCGTTATGATCCAAGACGGACAAATGCTCGTGTTGGGTGGTTTGATTGATGAGCGTGCAATGGAGAGTGAATCTAAAGTACCGCTACTGGGTGATATTCCTTGGTTGGGACAATTGTTCAGATCAACCAGCACTCAGGTAGAAAAGAAAAACCTAATGGTATTCATCAAACCAACCATTATTCGTGATGGTATGACAGCCGATGGTATTACTCAGCGTAAATACAACTACATCCGAGCTGAGCAATTGTACAAAGCCGAAGAAGGCTTGAAACTGCTACCGGATGACTTGATTCCGGTAATGCCTAAGTTTGGTGATGAAGCTAGCCGTCCAAAAGAGCTACAAGCCTTTATTGAGCAAGTGGACCATAAGTAATGGACGAAGCATTTTCAACATATAAAGCAGGTACTACACGTCTACCGTTTGGCTTTGCTAAGCGCTTTAGTGTAGTGCTTGAGCCGAACGATAAAGGCGACGCATACCAGTTGTTTTATGTCGATCCAATGCACACGTCGACACTGTTAGAGGTGATGCGAGTATCACCTCTGCCAATCCAATTGGTTGAGATGGATAAGCATGATTTTGAATCGAAACTTTCAGATTCTTATCAGCGCGATTCTTCAGAAGCTAGACAGCTAATGGAAGACATTGGTGCAGACAACGACGACTTCTTCTCGTTGGCGGAAGAAATTCCGCACAATGAGGATTTATTAGAAGCCGAAGATGACGCGCCAATTATCAAGTTGATCAACGCCATGTTGGGTGAAGCAATCAAAGAAGGGGCTTCGGATATTCATATCGAGTCCTTTGAGAAGCACCTTTCTATTCGTTTCCGTGTGGATGGCGTATTGCGTGATGTCTTAGCACCTAGCCGTAAACTGGCACCTTTGTTGGTGTCTAGGGTTAAGGTTATGGCAAAACTGGATATCGCCGAGAAGCGTGTACCACAAGATGGTCGTATTTCACTATTGATTGGTGGACGAGCGGTGGATGTGCGTGTTTCTACTATGCCTTCCTCTCATGGTGAGCGTGTGGTTATGCGTCTATTGGATAAAAATGCCACTCAGCTTGATCTCGACAGCTTAGGTATGTCCTCGAACAACCACGTGCGTCTACAAAACTTAATTCAAAAACCGCACGGTATTATCTTAGTAACCGGCCCTACAGGTTCAGGTAAATCCACCACCTTGTACGCAGGCTTGCAGGAACTTAACAGTGCTGAGCGTAATATCCTAACGGTTGAAGACCCGATTGAATTTGATATTGATGGCATTGGTCAAACGCAAGTAAACCCTAAGGTTGATATGACCTTTGCGCGTGGTTTAAGAGCAATTCTGCGTCAAGACCCTGACGTAGTAATGATTGGTGAGATTCGTGACCTTGAGACTGCTCAGATTGCGGTACAAGCCTCTTTAACCGGTCACTTGGTAATGTCTACACTGCACACCAACACCGCTGTCGGTACTATCACACGTTTAAGAGATATGGGCATTGAGCCTTTCTTAATCTCTTCTTCTCTATTGGGTATTTTGGCGCAACGATTGGTGCGTACGCTGTGTAAAGAGTGTCGCGAACCTTATCAAGCCGATGCTGAGCAGAAAAAACTGTTCCACCTTGCAGCCGATGACGACTTAGTGCTTTATCGACCAAAAGGGTGTGAGCATTGTAATAACAAAGGTTACAAAGGCCGTACTGGTATCCATGAATTGCTGGTGGTTGACGAAAGCGTCCAGTCATTGATTCATGGTGAGCAAAGCGAGCAAGAGATTGAACACGTCGTGCGTCAATCTACGCCAAGTATTCGCCAAGACGGTTTGAACAAAGCAAGGGCTGGCAAAACGACCCTAGAAGAAGTTATGCGAGTAACTAGGGAAGAATAATGGCTGCATTTGAATATAAAGCGCTAGATGCAAAAGGTCGCCAAAAGAAAGGCGTAACCGAAGGTGATAACGCCAGACAAGTTAGGCAACGCTTGAAAGAGCAAGGCTTAATGCCGGTTGAGATCAACGAAACTCAGACTAAGAAAAAGTCATCAAAGTCTCGTGGTTTTCAGCGCGGTATCAGCACGCCCGATCTTGCGTTATTGACGCGTCAATTATCGACCCTTGTTCAAGCCGGCATGCCCTTAGAAGAGTGTTTAAGAGCGGTTGCGGAACAATCTGAAAAAGCGCACATTCGCAGCATGTTAGTGAGTGTTCGCTCTAAGGTTGTTGAAGGTTACACTTTGGCTGACAGTATGAGTGAATACCCTGCCGTTTTCGATGACCTATTCTGTGCCATGGTGGCGGCGGGTGAAAAATCCGGACACTTAGACGCGGTTCTAGAGCGTCTTGCCGATTACGCCGAAAAACGTCAAAAATTACGTTCAAAACTACAACAAGCTATGATCTACCCAATTATGCTGACCTTGATTGCGGTCGCGGTTATTGGCTTTTTGTTGGCTACCGTTGTGCCAAAAATTGTCGATCAATTTGTACAAATGGGACAAGAACTGCCAACCTCAACTCAGATCTTGATCAATGCCAGTAGCTTTGTTCAAGACTATGGTGTGCTAGTCGTCGTTAGCGTTGTGGTGCTGATTGTTGGCATTAAGTTGTTATTGAAAAAGCCAGAGTTGAGACTGCGTTGGGACGGTCGTGTATTAAATGTTCCTGTGATTGGTCGTGTTGCTCGAGGCTTAAATACTTCACGTTTTGCTCGTACCTTAGCCATATGTTCGGCAAGTGCCATTCCTCTTTTAGATGGGATGATTGTGGCGGCAGACGTTATGGGTAATAAGTTCTTTAAGAAGCAAGTCCTTGAAGCTTCAGATAAAGTGCGAGAGGGCGGAAGTTTGCGCCACTCTTTGCAACAGAGCAAACTGTTCCCACCTATGATGTTACATATGATTGCCAGTGGTGAGCAATCGGGTGAACTTGAACAAATGTTGACTCGCGCTGCCGATAACCAAGACCAAGATTTTGAGTCTCAGGTGAACATGGCACTGGGCGTTTTTGAACCGCTGCTGATTGTCTTTATGGCAGGGATCGTATTATTTATTGTAGTTGCAACTATGATGCCACTGCTTGAATTGAATAACTTGGTATCGGGTGCTTAGTCATATTGACCCGAGTGTATGGAGAAAAAAATGAAACGAAATAAGAAACAACAAGGCTTTACCTTGCTAGAGGTTATGGTTGTTGTAGTAATCCTAGGTATTTTGGCCAGCTTTGTTGTTCCTAACTTGTTAGGCAACAAAGAGAAAGCTGACCAACAAAAAGCGATTACCGACATTGTAGCGCTAGAAAATGCGCTAGACATGTACAAGCTAGACAACAGTGTTTACCCAACCACAGACCAAGGCTTAGATGCATTGGTAAGCCGTCCTACAGGTTCACCAGAGCCTCGTAACTACCGTGCAGACGGTTACATTCGTCGTCTTCCAAAAGACCCATGGGGCTATGATTACCAATACCTAAGCCCTGGTGATAACGGCAATATCGATATCTTCACACTTGGTGCTGACGGTCAAGATGGAGGCGAAGGTTCATCAACTGATATTGGTAACTGGAACCTACAAGACTTCTAGTAGCCTTAACTCGTGGTGAAACAGCCTAAAAAACAGCGTGGCTTTACCCTGCTAGAAATCATGTTAGTCATGGTTTTAGTTTCGGTAAGCGCCATTGCTGTTGTCATAAACTTACCTCAAAGTGGTTCTGATGCCGCGCAAACGCGCTCACAGCAGCTTTTTCAGCGTCTGACCATGTTGCATCAAGATGCAATTCTTAATGGTTGGGATCTTGGTATTCGTTTTGATCCAGCGGGGAAAAAGTATCGCTTATTGAAACTGACCAAAGACGGTTGGCAAGCGTTAGATCATCGCAGAATTCCCGCTGATACGGAACTTGAGGACGGCCTAACACTCACTTGGGAGTTAGGTGACGGCACTTGGGGTAAGCAAGACTCTTTATTTAAACAAGAATCATTGTTTGATGAAGAGATGTTTGCCAAAGAAGAAAAGAAAAAACAAGAACCGCCTCCGCAAGCCTTTATTCTTTCAAGTGGTGAGTTAACCCCATTTGAGGTGTACATCTACCCAAGCTCAGAAGCGCAAGGGGATGATAATTGGCGAGTTGTGGCGTTAGAGAACGGCAGTGTTAAGTTACTTAAACCGGGTGAGGAGCTGAAAGATGAAGTCCGCTAAAGGCATGACTTTGTTGGAAGTTCTCATAGCTCTAGCTATTTTTGCTACCGCTTCAATGAGTGTCGTTCGAGCGGTCACTCAGCACATTAATAGCATTGGCTATTTAGAGCAAAAAACCTTTGCCGGTATGGTTGCAGATAATCAAATGACATTGATGATGCTCGGTGAGCCACCGAAAAGCCCGCGTAAAGGCACTTCTGAGTTGGCTGGGCAAGAATGGTTTTGGACGCAGACTCCGGTAGCAACCGGTAATGATTATTTGCGTGCGATTGATATTAGCGTGTCATTAAATCAAAACGGGGATAACCCTCTAGTAACGGTGAGAAGTTATGTTCCGTTGCAATAGTATGGCTCGTTACAATAAAGCGAAAGGCTTTACCTTAATAGAGGTGCTGGTCGCAATTGCGGTTTTTGCCAGTTTAAGTATTGCTGCGTATCAAGTGGTATTTCAGGTTCAGTTGAGCAATACCCAGTCTCAAGAAAAATTGGGCCGCTTACAGCAATTACAAGCCACATTAGTTTATTTAGACAGTGATTTTCGTCAAATTGCCGTGCGCCGTTTCCGTAATGATGGAGAGGAAGCCGGCAAGGAAGAATCAGGACAGTCACTGTTGTATTGGAAAGACAATTTACTCGACTCTGATGCAAAAGGCGTGTTGTTTACTCGTCTAGGCTGGATTAACCCGCAACAGCAATTTCCCCGTGGTGAAATTACCAAAGTGGGTTATCGGATTCAGGGTGACAAATTAGAGCGTGTCTGGTGGCGATACCCAGATACCCCAGCCGCACAAGAAGGCATAGTGACGCCACTTCTGGATAAGGTCGAGAAGTTCGATATGCGTTTTTACAATGGCGAAGCTTGGGTAAAAGAGTGGGTCGACAGTGATGCGCTGCCAAAAGCTATCGCGGTGGATTTAACACTGGAAGATTATGGCAAGTTAGAGCGTATCTACCTTACTGCAGACGGTAAGTTTGAGAGGATCAATGAAGATACGCCAGAATAATCCATCCCAGCTTTTTGGTCGAACATATAAAGGTCACAAGCAACAACAAGGCGTTGCTTTGATCATTGTATTGTTACTATTAGCGGTTATGACCGCTATTGCTGCCACTATGTCTGAGCGTTTAATGCTCAGCGTAGACAGAGCGGGTAATCAGGTGAATAACCAACAAGCCTACTGGTACGCAATTGGTGTTGAAGCATTAGCAAAATATGGTATTCAGCAGAGTCTGGAAGACGGCGAAACGGTAAACTTGAGCCAGCCTTGGGCTTTAGACGAACAAACATACCCATTGGAATACGGTGAAGCTCGCGGCGTGATTCGTGATATGCAGGCGTGTTTCAATGTTAACGCTCTGGCTGCTGTTCAGTTGGACGCAACCACCAGTGCTCGCCCTTACTTGCTAGAAGTATGGCGCACACTATTAGAAGAAGCAGGCCTAGATAATTATCAAGCTGAAGTGGTTGCTGATTCTACGTGGGAATATCTAGACGAAAATGATGTTGTGACCACTCAATCTGGAGTGGAAGATGCCACCTATGAGGGGCTCTCTCCTGCGTATATGGCACCGAATGGTTTAATTGCCGATCTTAGTGAGCTAAGAAGTGTCTATCAAATGACGGGCCCTGCAATGAAACAAATTTCTTGGCTAGCGTGCGCGTTACCAACCGATGATTTGCGTATTAATGTGAATACCATCAGAGCTTGGCAAGCTAAGTTAATTGTGGCTCTGTTTAACTCTGAAATCAGTGAAGAACAAGCACAAAAAGTTATCGAAGACCGTCCATATGACGGTTGGGAAAGTACGGACGAATTTTTATCTGAACCCGATATTGCTGGCGTTAGTGATGACATCAAAAACAAAGCTAAAGCTTATCTATCGGTAGACAGTAAGTACTTTGAACTGGATACAGAAGTATTTGTGCAGGAAGCTCGAGTTCGCTTGAGAAGCCTGCTTTATAGTGAAAATAAAGACGAATCGCGGGTAATACGCCGTCGATTTGGAGGAATTAGTGAGCGAAATCCTGACAGTTCGGCTCAGTAGGCAGAATTTAAATACAATCCCATGGCTGGTTTGGTCTTCAACCGAAGACGAAATTATCGCGAGTGGAGAACTCAACGGTTTACATGAGCTAGAAGATCTAGCCAGTTATGTAACCGACCGCAACGTTGCCTTACTACTGGATGGGCAAGATATAGCCTTGAAAGAGGTTAATGTTCCTGCGGGTGCAACCCGTCAGTTTGCCACCATGTTGCCTTTTCTTCTTGAAGAAGAGCTAGCACAAGATATTGATGAGCTTCATTTTTCTATTCTTAAGTTAGCGGGTGATAAAGCGTGGATTGCGGCGGTAGATAAGAGCTACTTCAAGCAATGTATTGCACGTTTTGCGGAAGCGGGCATCGAATTACACAAAGTATTGCCCGATGTACTATCACTGCCTTTGCAAGAAAATGCCATCAGCATACTTCCTTGGGATGATCATTACCTGATTCGTCAGAATCAATTTCAAGGTATGACCTTACCAGAGCAACTGGTGCCTTTTGCTGTGACGCAGATGTCATCAGCGACAGAATCTGATGAAGACGTAGAGCAAGAAGCGACTCCTGTTGAGCAAGTGACGATTCAATCTTTTGGCGCGCTTCCTGAAGCACTGCAACAGCAAGTGACGGCAACCATTGATGAGCAGCCCGCTGAATTGCCAATGGCATTGCTGGCAAAAAATGCTCAGCTTTCCACCGTTAACTTGCTGAGCGGTGAGTTTAAGCGACAAGCATCTTGGCTAAAGAACATTAAATTATGGCGTGCGCCTGCAATTGCCGCTTTAATTTTATTGGTTGTGTTCAGTGTTAATACTTACATGAACGTCAGTCAAATTGAGTCAAAAGCAACTGCCTACCGCGCGGAAAGCGAACGTATTTTCCGAGCCGTTTTCCCTGAAAAGCGCCGCATTCCAACGGTTAGTTATCTGAAACGTCAAATGACGGATGAAAAAACGCGATTGAGCGGTGGCACAGTTGATGCGCCATTGATCACTTGGATGCTTGAAGTTCAGCAGTCATTGAAAGGCTCTGATAAAGTGAAAATCCAGAGTGTGAAATTTGATAGCAACCGTGAAGAGTTACGAATTCAAGCTCAAGCCAGTGATTTCCAAACGTTTGAAAAACTGCGCGTGGCTTTATCTGACAAATTCTCTGTACAGCAAGGCCAGATAAATCGTGATGGTGATTTGGTCAGCAGTAGCTACGTGCTGAAGGTGAAATAATGCGAAAATTACAAGAATCCATCCTTGGTTATTGGAGCGGCATTAGTTTGCGAGAGCAACGCATGCTCATTATTGCCATTGGTTTTGGTTTAGCGGGTTTGCTTTACTGGGGCGGTTTTGCCCCGTTAAAAGAGAAAAGTGAACTTGCTCAAACACGTTTGGTTCGTGAAACGCAGCTGTTAAGCTGGGTGCAAAAAGAAGCCAATGAGATCACGGAATTACGTAAAACCAGTAATGCGCCAACCATCTCTAATCAGCCATTAAACCAAGTACTATCAACTTCGACACGTCGCTTTAATATTGAGTTGATTCGACTGCAACCTCGCGACGATATGGTTCAGGTCTGGGTACAACCGGTTGCCTTTAATCAACTGATGAACTGGCTATTATTTTTGCGTCAAGAAAGAGGCGTTGATGTGGCCTTTTTAGACATCACTGAGACGGAAAAGCCCGGTGTTGTTGAAGTCAGTCGCTTACAGTTTAAGAGAGTAGGTAGTTAATGTTTGGTATCAGTTTTAAAAAGCTGTTTGGCTACAGCTTTTTGTTATTAATCGTATTTTTGTGCAGTGTTATCGTGCATTTACCGGCAAAGTTCGCCTTAGAACAAGCGCCGCGTATTAATGGTCTAAGCATCTCTGGTGTGAGTGGAACATTATGGAAAGGCACGGCCAAAGATGTGACTTGGCAGCAATATGGTCTTGGCGAAGTAAACTGGGATCTGCAAGGGTGGAAGCTGTTGCAAGGAAAGGCTGAGCTAAATGTTCGATTGGGTCGCAACAGTGCGCTTGATTTAACCGGCAGAGGCACGGTGGGATACAGCTTTGATGGCCCTTATGCCAGCAGTTTGATTTTATCGATGCCAGCTAAGCAAGTGCTTAAATACGTTAATGTACCTGCTCCGGTATCTGTTGACGGTCAACTAGACTTAGCGGTGAAAGATTACCAGTATGCAAGCCCATGGTGTCAATCAGGCTCTGCAAAACTGGTGTGGAATAACAGCAAAGCTAGCTCTCCATTAGGCGATTTAGATCTTGGCAATATCGTTTCTGATGTGACCTGTACTGACAATCAATTAACCGCCAAAGGCAATCAAGAAACCGCTCAAGTATCGAGCCAATTTACCGCGTCGCTGCATTCGGATATGAGCTACGATCTCGATGCATGGTTTAAGCCTGGTGCTGAGTTCCCGCAAAAATTGGGACAACAGCTAAAATGGTTGGGCGAACCGAACGGACAAGGGCACTATCCGTTTGTTTATTCTGGTCGGTTATAGTCGGCCGTTTTATAAGTACGTTTAGCTTCATAAATGATTTAACGGGTAAGAATATTCAGACATTTGCTTGAGTTGGTGTAAAGTTAATTTCGTGAATTAACGAAGAGGCTAATTAGAATGGCAGGTAATAAAAAGCCACAGATTTTACACAAGGCAGAAGTTGCGCGTTCGCGTTTGTTTTGCATTGAGGCTTTGGATCTAGAGTTTTCTAACGGTGAGCGACGTACTTACGAGCGAATGCGTCCTTCTGGTCGCGATGCCGTAATGATGGTTCCCCTGACCGCTGATGGGGACCTGTTACTGGTTAGAGAATACGCGGCAGGCACAGAAAGCTACGAGCTAGGCTTTCCGAAAGGCTTAATTGATGCTGGAGAAACACCAGTAGAAGCGGCCAATCGTGAGTTAAAAGAAGAAATTGGCTTTGGTGCGAAGGATTTTGTACCGTTAAAACAAGTCATTCTGGCGCCGTCATACTTTTCTAGCAAAATGACGCTGTTTATTGCTCAAGATCTTTACCCTGAAACTTTAGTCGGTGATGAACCTGAACCTCTGACATTGATTCGTTGGCCTCTGGCTCAAGCCGATGAGTTACTCTCACATATGGATTTTTGTGAGGCACGCAGTATTAGCGCTCTGATGCTAGCACAGCGATACTTTGCTCAATTAAAGGATTAACAGTAATGAGACAAGACTTTTCCCACTTATTGCCCAATGTTATAGAAATCGCCCGTTCCGCTGGTCAGCTCATCCTTGATATTTATCTAAAGCGAGATTACGAAGAGTTTATTAAGTCTGACGATACTCCTGTTACCAGCGCCGACTTAGCCGCTCATAAACTGGTTATGGAACGCTTGTCTGAACTTACTCCTGATATCCCTGTACTCTCCGAAGAAGATTCTGATATTAGCTTAGCTGAGCGTGAACAGTGGGAACGTTACTGGCTAGTCGATCCTTTAGATGGCACTCAAGAGTTTATTGCCCGTAGCGGTGATTTTGCCACCATCATTGCGTTAGTTGAGAACAACAAGCCGATTATGGGAGTGGTCTATGCGCCGGTTTCTGGCGTGGTTTATCATGCTTATCAGGGAAAAGGGGCGTGGAAAATTCCCGATATGGATGAGAACATTCGTATCAACACCCATACTCATGAATTACCTAAGCAAAATATTGCGATTGCCATCAGTCGCCGCCAAGACATCAATCGTATTACTGAGCGAATGAGCAACAAGTGGAACTATGAATTGATTCCGTTGGGCTCGGCTGCGCTAAAAGCGTGTTTGGTTGCCGAAGGTAGCGCCGATTGTTATCTGCGTTTAGGTCCAACAGGTGAGTGGGACACTGCGGCCACACAATGCATTGTGGAAGAGGCGGGCGGTACTATCCTTGATACACAACTTGTGCCTCTTTCTTATAATTTGCGTGAAACCTTGGAGAACCCCAACTTCATTGTTATCGGTGATCGCAACCTTCCTTGGAATGAGATCCTAACCCAAGATTAATTGTTCTATAGCTGGGTTATCAAATCACAAAAGGCCTGTCTTTCGCTCATAAAAGGAGCGTGCGACGAGGCCTTAAATATATGTGATTCTGTGTGTAATTGTTTATCCAATACTGTCGCAACCTTAACCGGTACCAGTCCATCTAGACGACCGTATATACGGTGCAGTGGCACGCTAATCTCATTTAATTGTTGGCGATAATCGACACTGGCTAATAATTCTAATCCAAGGTGCAATGCATCAGGATTGGGCATAGGACGCGATAAAACAGCGCTCTTTAACTGTTTTACATCTTGCCTTGCTGATGGGCTTCCCATTGCTTGTAACGCCATAAATCGTTCGATAGTGCCTTGAAAATCATCGGTTAGTTGGCTAGTAAAGTCGTCTAGCACTTTAGGGGCAATACCTCGCCATACTCGACCTTCGGCGGAGAAGCGCGGTGAACTGGCAAGGGTAATGAGTTTAGAGACACGTTGCGGCTGATGGAGAGCAACGTGGGTTGCGACTAATCCACCTAAAGACCAGCCTAGCCATATTGCTTGTTGCGGCGCATCTTCTAATACCGCTTGTGCAATATCAGCAATGGAAGCACTTGCAACTTGATGGCTGTGCCCATATCCCGGTAGGTCGACCACATGTACACAAAAATGTTGGCTTAATTGCTCAACCACTTGATGCCAAACCGCACCGTTCATGCCCCAACCATGGATCAGAATCAGGTTTTCACCTTTACCAAATACATCCCAATGCAGTTTTGTTTCTGAGCTCATCCATTGTACCTATTTATTGAGTGCTTTTACTTATACCAATCGTACTAAATAACTGGTCATTCTAGCTTGTTAAAATGCTCGATAACGGCGTTAGAATTTTTGATTGTAGAATAACTACTTATCGAAAAATTCTGCCTTGTTCTCGAGCATTTTTCCTGCGCTAGTTCTGAACACTTACTTAGTGTGATTGGTATAGCCCGCTGAGTTGTCGAGTGAAAGTTATACCGTAGCCATGTCATACTCTTTTCAGCCCTTTAGTTGTTGTCGATGAGCTAAAAATAACAGTAAACACTGCTTAACATTAAGGGGAAGATTATTGGAAATCCTTCATTAACTCAATGGTTGAGTTTGCTTGTTCAGCGACTCTCTAGAGTTGCATTTACGCTTTTGGGTTCTTATTGCTACGCTTGTGACAATCTACTCAAGGAAGGTGGGACGAGTAAATGGTGCGATGAATGTCTGGAGAGACTTAAACCGGTGGCTCGTTGTCAGATGTGCGGGGTGAATACGGCAACGCCAATGGAGCGGTGTGGACAATGCATTACCGACCCTCCACCTTGGGATAAGCTGATTTGTGTAGGGGAGTATCAAGCTCCGCTGTCTGGATTTATTCAGAAACTAAAGTATCGTCGACAAGTGTGGCACGCCAAAGAGTTAGCCGCGTTACTGGCAAAGCAAATCGAGTCACCCGCTCCTATATTACTCTCAATCCCATTGCACTGGCGCAGACATTTATGGCGCGGATTTAACCAAAGTGACTATCTTGCGGAGTCTTTATATCAGTGCCTTACAGAGCGTACTCAAGTGCCAATTTGCTTCTTACCTAAAGCTATTACGCGCAGTAAAATGACGAAAAATCAGATGGGATTAAATCGTCGACAACGTCTGATTAATCTAAAAAAAGCATTTTTGTTATCACCTAAGTATCTAGCTAAATTGCAAGACCAACCTCATGTTGCTTTATTGGATGACGTAGTCACTACGGGCAGTACCGTGGCCGAAATCTGTGTGCTGCTTAAAGAGAAAGGCGTACAACGGATTGATATTTATTGCATTTGTAGGGCATCTCGACCTATTTTATAAAAGGATTATTTGACAGTATCGAGTCAAGTTTGCTTGATGTTGGTGATTATCAACTCAAATTGTCACAATGATCTACAGCTAATACATGTTTGAAAAATAAATCGAACAGAGTAGAATGCCCATAATAACCTACAGAATTACTCAGGTATTTATCGTGTCTAATAAAATCACTATTACAGAATCTGCTCAAGCGCACTTTGCTAACTTGTTGTCGCAGCAAGCAGAGGGAACAAACATTCGAGTATTCGTGGTCAATCCCGGAACTCAAAGCGCAGAGTGTGGCGTATCTTACTGCCCACCAGAAGCCATTGAAGCAACTGATACAGAGCTATCATTTGAGGCTTTCTCTGCATACGTAGACGAATTGAGCTTACCATTCTTAGAGGATGCTGAGATCGATTATGTGACGGATAAAATGGGTTCTCAATTAACGTTGAAAGCACCAAATGCAAAAATGCGTAAAGTATCTGACGATGCCCCTTTGCTAGAACGTGTCGAGTACGTGATTCAAACTCAAGTGAACCCGCAGCTTGCCAGCCACGGTGGTCACCTAAGCCTAGTTAAAATCACTGATGATGGCATTGCACTGGTTCAGTTTGGTGGCGGTTGTAACGGCTGTTCTATGGTAGATGTAACGCTAAAAGACGGCATTGAAAAGCAGCTACTAGAAGAGTTCTCTGGTGAATTAGTTGCGGTTAAAGATGCGACTGAACATGAACAAGGTGAGCACTCTTACTATCAATAATAGTGAGTAGTTCTAGATAGAATTAGTAAAAAGCGGAGTTCAACATGGTTGAACTCCGCTTTTTTAATGCTTATTTTTCAACAAGCTAGAATGACCAGTTATTTAGTACGATTGGTATTATTTTTGTGTTTCTTGCTGTAGACATCAAAGGTTAGTCTTACCATCAATCCGCCTTCGCTACGGTTGCTCATGTCTATCGTGCCATTGTGCTCAGCGATAATTCTTTTAACGATAGATAGTCCCAAACCTGTGCCTTCACTGCCACGCGATGTATCACCGCGGGTGAAGGGTTCAAACACTTTCTGCATCTGTTCATCATCAATGCCAGGGCCATTATCTTCGATGGTTACCCATACTTTATTGTGCAAAAAGCCAGTCTTGATACCAATCCAGTTATTGCCATAGCGCTTAGAGTTAACGATTAAGTTGCTCAAAGTCCGTCTTATCGGAATATAACTGGCGTAAATATCCGGCAAATCCGGTTGAAGCTGAACATCAAAGGTGTAATTAACAATGTCTTTATTCAGCTCGCTGTCCAGCGTCTCATCTTCAATAGAGCCACCAGATTGGTAGATTTTTAGCGCCCATTCAAGCTCTTCAACCATGTTATTGAGGTTGAGGTTAGTAAAGTCGTTGCGATCAACCGGTTTTAAATAATCGATAAACTGCGCAATGATGTCATTACACTCTTCGATATCTTGAATCATGCCATCGGCTAAATAGCTGTCTTGATCAGACATCATTTCTGTGGCGAGACGAATGCGTGTTAACGGCGTACGAATATCATGGCTGACACCGGCCAGCATTAAACGTCTATCGGTTTCGAGCTCTTCAATGCCGCGCGCCATTTTGTTAAAGGACTTGGTTACCGCGCGAATTTCGGTTGTGCCATTTTCCGGTAGTGGGTCGGGGATAACGCCATTACCAACACTAATTGCCGCCGATTCAAGATCTTTAAGAGGTCTATTTTGCCAACGAATAAAGCCCCAACCACCTAATATAAAGAAGATGGTTATGAGTAAGCTATTGATAAATAGAGGTTTGAATTCATCTTGAGTGAGCTCTGTTAACGGGATCCTTAAAATCCAGTTAGGCATAACATCAAGTTTGATCCATAGCAGGTAACTTTTGCTGTCTCTTGCTAAGCGCGCTTCTGCGGGTGAGCCAATCTCTTCGGTGATTTCATCACTCATAAAATCAAGATAGAAGGCTTTTTGAAACTCTTCTTCAGCCATGCCTGCCATAGGGTGAACACTCACCCCAAGCCTAAGCAAAAGGGCTTGTCTTAGGGGGCTAGTGCGTTCACTTTCAGGGATGCCAAGTTCGGATTCTTGACGAATTCGAGCGTACTCTTCGGTGACGAGGTTGATTTCGTACGAGAGTATACGGTTGAACTGTTTAAGGCTGGGAAGTAATGCGTAATTAAAAATCGCGTAGTAAGAAAAAGCTTGGCTAGCAATCAAAAGAGCAATAAAGCCGATGATTGATTGAGTTATCGAACTACGCGATCGCATTAAATTATCCTAAAAATTATACTTTGTTACCGTCTGGAACAAATACATAACCTAGGCCCCATACGGTTTGAATGTAGCGAGGGTGGCTAGGATCTTCTTCAAGGATACGACGTAGACGAGAGATTTGCACATCAATCGAACGTTCCATTGCTGAATATTCGCGTCCGCGAGCAAGGTTCATGAGCTTGTCACGAGACATAGGTTCACGAGCATTGGTCACTAGGATCTTTAATACCGCAAATTCACCAGAGGTAAGAGGGATAAGCTCTTCACCGCGATACATTTCGCGAGTACCTAGGTTGAGTGCAAATTCGCCAAATTCTACAATGGCTTCTTCTGAGCTTGGAGCCCCCGGAGCTTCTACAGATTGACGGCGCAGTACTGCTTTAGCACGTGCTAGCAGTTCTCTTGGGTTAAATGGTTTTGGTAAGTAATCATCGGCACCAACTTCTAGCCCGACAATTCTATCAATCTCATCACCTTTTGCCGTTAGCATTAGGATTGGCAACGTGTTGTTTGCGCTACGCAGACGGCGGCAGATGGATAGACCATCTTCACCCGGCAACATGAGGTCGAGAATCATTAAGTTAAAGTTTTCGCGAGTTAACAGGCGATCCATTTGATCGGCGTTAGCGACAGAGCGAACTTGGAACCCTTGCTCAGAAAGGTAGCGTTCAAGTAATGAACGAAGGCGAGCGTCGTCATCGACAACTAAAATTTTGAAGTTTTCTTGCATTGTATAGAACCTACTTAATCCAATTTTTAAATTTAAAAGTGGGAGTTGGCGAGTGCGAGCAAGTAGTCCGTCACTTTTGCAAATTCGCTCCTTATCACACCTGAATGATAATACTCTTGGAAATGTAACAAAGCTGAATCGATTATAGAGAGATAAAGTGTTAGATAATATTAACAGTATCTAATAAAAAATATATTTATTGATGTAACTCATTATTTTTACTTGATTTTGTACCAATCAGGTATTTGGTAATTGATTTTGTTCACAAACCACTCTTTTGTGCCTTCTGGGGTTCTAACCTGCACTTCATCGTCCACTTCTTTTTTTAATAGAGCGCGCGCCATAGGAGAATCAATGGAGATATACTGCTTTACATCGTCGCCATAAATCTCATCGGGCCCAACAATGCGAAAGCGTTTTAGCTCACCTTGCTTGTTTTCTATTTCCACCCAAGCCCCAAAAAAAACCTTACCATCTTGAGCGCTAGCGTAGTCGACCACTTTAAGGTCGGGCAGTCTTTTGCGTAGATAGCGAACGCGACGATCAATTTGGCGTAATAAACGCTTATTGTACTGATAATCAGCGTTCTCGGAGCGGTCACCTAGGCTCGCCGCCCAGGTGACAATTTTGGTGACTTCTGGACGACGTTCGTGCCAAAGGTAGTCATGTTCTTGTTGTAGCTTGTTAAAGCCTTCTCGAGTGATTAAGTTCGTTTTCATCTAATAGTGTCGTTAGTAATAAATGCCTTATTTACCTAATAAATAGGTCTGGTCACTGCTGACTACAACCCCATATTTAAGGAAGTTTTTACCTAATATCATGCTGTATTCAAAGCGGCTTCTATCTTGCAGGTTAACACGCACGCTTTGATTTACCTCACCAAGTTTGACATTCATGAGTACCACTGGGCGCTCATTGGGTTTTTCTCCCGCTTTGGCGCGAATACGCATTACATCAACCACTTGTTTGGTAAAGTTTTGCGTAAGCCCGTCTGAATTTTGGTAATCAAAGCTCACCATAGGTTTGCCATTTTCTTCAAAGCGTTTGATGTTAAGAGCATTGATTGAACTAATGTCGGCACCGGTATCCAGTTTTACGGGGAAGGTTAGGTTTTCCACTTGCGCGGTTTCGATAAAGCCGGCGTGAAATAGAGGGTGTGGAGTGAGCAAGTCTTCGGTTCGGGTGTTAATCAGTACCCCTTGTTTATGGAAAGCACGACCCATGGCAAAGTACGGATCACTGCCTTTATCAGTGGCTTCTAAAGCAAACTCTAATGTCACCTCTTTGCCACCAATAGTGACAGCCTCTTTAAGTACCGGGCGGACGTTATCGCCAATGCGTATTTTTCGCTCCACTTTTTTGATGACTTTCCTGTCATTACCGTTAGTACTTGGAATGTAGAAGCTGGCTTGCTCACCACTTTTTCCTTTGCTTAGCTCAAAGCTGTCCACAAATAATACTGGAGTATTGATGGCAAAAGAGGGTTTCGCATCGACAGGCGTGTTGTCGATATAAATCACTTCGTGCGGGGTTACCATTAATGGATTTTTGCTATCCAGCAGCGAGCTCAGTTTTTTGCTTTGAGTGTGGAGCACATGTTTGTCGCCGGTGTTAATCACAAAATATTTACTCAGGGTGTTTTTGCCAAGACGAAGTTGTGAGCTGTATTTAGAGCGGTCTTTAAGGTAAGCCAAAATTGGCGTTTTAAAATCACCGGCTGTTACGGGTACAAATACTAAAGGACGTTTTTCTCCACCTACTCTGAGCATGCGCTCTAATGGCAGAGTCAGCGTAGTACTGGTTTCTTTATTGCCTGTGTCGAAGGTGACGGTGTGTTTATCTTGATTGACCTTGATATTAGTCGCGTGTATTTGGCTATAGCTATTGACCAGTGAGAAGCTGGTTTTTAACGAGATATCATCGACAAAAAAGGTTTCGCTGCGCCCGACAATGTGCGCGTCATTTTGTGACTGCAGATAGTCATAACCGGCAAATACCCATGCATTTTGTTTAAGGAAAGTCTTACCGATCAGAATAGGAGCAGAGAAGTTACTTCTGTCGGTTAAGTTGACGTCGGTATCTACCGTTACCCCCGCAATTTGCAGAGGAATAGTAATTACGGGGCGATATAAAGGGATTTCACTGGTGCGACTGCGGATAACGCTAGTGCGAGCCAGTGGTCTTTCAAGAGCAATCACTTCCCCTGTGGTGGGGTGGCGAAGATCAAACTTCACAATACCTTGGATATTTCTTTCAGGGGTATCAAAACTTTCTAGCCACCAGTTACTTTTGGGGCCGCCAAACTCATCGACGATGGCTTGCATCAACTCGGTATCTTGCAGTCCTTTATATTTGGGGTTGTTGCTGTATACGTGGATATTTTCAGCGTGCATAGAGGTGGTATCGGCACCGGTATCGATTTTGCCAATAAAGGCTTGTCCTTCAAGGGCATCAATATCTTGGTAATACACGTTTTCGACACGCCCTAATACGACCTTATCTTGCCATTTTAAGGCGGGGCTGGCGGTGGTATAAGCCTGCTTATTCTCATTCATCATGATTGAAGTGTCGTCCCCTTCGGCCAGCACAGGTAGGCTCGCTAAAGAGGCAATGAGCAATGATAGCGGCTTGGTTATATTTTTCATTATCAACATCCATGTCTAATCCAGTTTCTAGTAACTGAGTATTTGAAGAGTAACCTTGTTTAATTCTAACCAACAATCAGTAACTTGCAGGCAAATGTTAGGTTAAATCTTTAATTTAACTCGTTGACCACAGTTTATTGGGGCTAATCATTGTTTTGAGATCTGGTTTTTCTGACATTTGCCCCCATAGTTAGTTGCAAACATTAAGGAAATAAGTGAATTAAGATGAGTCAGACGATTTTTCAGATTATTGCCACTGAGCTAAACGTCTCCACCCAACAGGTGACGGCTACGGCCAACCTGATTGATGAGGGAAATACCGTACCGTTTATTGCTCGTTATCGAAAAGAAGTGACCGGTGGGCTTGATGATACCCAATTGCGTACTCTAGACAGCCGTTTGACTTACCTTCGTGAGCTTGCCGATCGCAGACAAGCGATCCTTAAATCTATTTCTGAGCAGGGGAAACTGACGACAGAATTAGAAAAAGAGATCAATCAGGCTGACAATAAGACTCGTCTTGAAGATCTTTACCTGCCGTACAAACCAAAGCGTCGCACCAAAGGTCAAATTGCGATTGAAGCTGGATTGGAGCCGCTAGCGGATGCTATCTGGAATGACGCTTCTTTGGTGCCAGAAACCGTGGCGCAGGATTACTTAAACCCAGAGCAAGGTATTGCAGATACTAAAGCGGCGTTAGATGGTGCAAGAGCCATAGTGATGGAGCGTATCGCTGAAGATGCCGATCTATTGGAAAAACTAAGAGCGTATCTTAATAAACATGCTCAATTACAATCTCGCGTTGTATCTGGAAAGGAAGCAGCAGGTGAGAAATTTAAAGATTACTTTGAGCATGATGAAGCCATTAGTCGCGTTCCATCGCACCGTGCGTTAGCTATGCTTCGTGGTCGTAATGAAGGCTTTTTACAGTTGTCATTAAATGCCGACCCTGCGCAAGACCCTTCTATTCGCAGTTCATATTGCGAAACGATCATTGCCGACCACTACCGCATTTCATTGAGTGATGCTCCTGCTGATACTTGGCGTAAGCAGGTGATTAGCTTTGCGTGGCGCGTAAAAGTGTCCATGCATTTGGAAACAGAGCTGATGTCGGCGATGAAAGAGCGCGCTGAAATTGATGCGATTGAAGTGTTTGCGACTAACTTAAAAGATTTGTTGATGGCGGCACCGGCAGGGCCTCGCGCAACTTTAGGTTTAGATCCTGGTTTAAGAACAGGCTGTAAAATTGCCGTGGTCGATGGCACAGGCAAGGTATTAGCTACAGAGGTGATTTATCCGCACGCACCGCAAAAGCAATACGATAAATCGTTGCAAATCATCGACCGATTAATCAAACAACATAATGTTGATTTGGTGGCAATCGGTAATGGCACCGCTTCTCGTGAGTCCGATAGCTTTATTGGTGAGCTGATTAAAAACGGCACTAAGGTGCAAAAAATAGTGGTGAGTGAGGCGGGCGCTTCGGTGTATTCCGCTTCTGAGCTCGCCGCCAAAGAATTTCCGAATATGGATGTTTCTTTACGTGGTGCGGTTTCTATCGCCAGACGCTTGCAAGACCCATTGGCGGAACTGGTTAAGATTGATCCTAAATCTATCGGTGTGGGCCAATATCAACATGATGTGGGTCAATCCTCACTGGCAAAACGTCTAGATGCTGTTGTTGAAGACTGTGTGAATGCGGTGGGTGTGGATGTGAATACAGCCTCTGCTGCTCTGCTTAACCGTGTGGCGGGCTTATCGACGACATTGGCACAAAACATCGTGGCTCATCGTGATGAAAACGGTCGCTTTGAAAGCCGTGCTAGCCTTAAGAAAGTGGCGCGTATGGGGCCAAAAGCCTTTGAACAAAGTGCAGGCTTCTTGCGCATTATGAATGGTCGTAATCCATTAGATGCATCTTCTGTTCACCCAGAAGCTTACCCAGTAGTTAAAAATATTGCTGAGAAAACCAGTAAGCCAATCTCAAACTTGATTGGCGATAGTGGCTTTTTAGGTAAGCTAAATGCCATCGACTTTATTGATGATAAGTTTGGTTTGCCTACGGTTACCGACATTATTAAAGAGTTGGATAAGCCGGGACGCGATCCAAGACCTGAATTTAAAACCGCGACTTTTGCTGAGGGAATCGACAAGGTTTCTGATTTAGAAGTGGGAATGGTGCTCGAAGGTGTGGTTTCCAATGTGGCTAACTTTGGTGCTTTTGTGGATATTGGCGTACACCAAGATGGATTGGTGCATATTTCGGCACTGACCGATAAATACGTTTCTGATCCTCGTGAGGTGGTAAAAGCGGGTGATATTGTGAAGGTTAAGGTAATGGAAGTGGATATTCAGCGTAAGCGTATTGCACTGTCTATGCGCTTAAATGATCAGCCGGGTCAAGATAATCGCACCAGTCGCGGGCAGGCTAATAAAGACAATAAACGTCCACAGCGTAATGAGCGCCGTGATAACCGTTCGTCTGCAGGCTCTAGTCTGGGTGGCGGTTTAGGTGGCGCGATGGCGGCAGCATTTGCCAATGCAGATAAGAAGCGCCGCTAAATCGTTTACTTTTAGATCTTAATAAGAGCCTCAATTGAGGCTCTTATTATTTCGATAGTGATTTGTTTAACGTTCGCTAAGCTTTCGCATACTCATCGCTATTTACTATCCAGCGCTCAATGATCTGCTGGGCATTTTCTGGATATTGCTGGTGAATATAGCGCGCCATTTTTTGCACTTGTGGCACTAAATGTTGGTCGCGCATTAGATCGGCAATTTTAAAGTCGGCGATACCGGTTTGCTTGGTGCCAAGTAGCTCACCCGGACCGCGAATTTCTAAGTCTTTCTGCGCAATCACAAAACCATCATTACTTTCTCGTAGTACCCCTAAACGCTTCTGAGCAGTTTTAGATAAAGGCGCATGATAGAGAAGCACACAATGACTGGCGACGGTTCCACGCCCAACGCGGCCGCGTAATTGGTGTAATTGTGCCAACCCGAGGCGTTCTGGGTTTTCAATGATCATTAAGCTGGAATTTGGCACATCTACGCCCACTTCAATCACTGTGGTGGCGACCAAAAGTTGTAATTCATTGGCTTTGAACTGCTGCATGATGGCTTGTTTTTCAGCGGGCTTCATTCGTCCATGCACCAGTCCTACTTTTAGCTCCGGTAATTTAGCCGTGAGCTCTTCAGCTATTTCAGCAGCGGCTTGAGCTTCTAACACTTCGGACTCGTCAATTAGCGTACACACCCAGTACGCTTGCTTACCTTCATGCGCACAAGCAACTCGGATACGTTCAATAATATCGGCGCGCTTGGTATCGGGTATGGCAACGGTTTGAATGGGCGTTCTTCCCGGTGGTAGTTCATCAATAATCGAGGTTTCAAGATCGGCATAAGCGGTCATAGCTAAGGTTCTTGGAATTGGCGTGGCAGTCATGATTAATTGATGAGGGTAGTATCCAGCAACCGCGCCTTTTTCTCGAAGCTCTAGACGCTGGTGGACGCCAAAACGGTGCTGTTCATCAATGATCACTAAAGAGAGGTTATGGAATTTCACCTGCTCTTGAAATAAAGCATGCGTACCGATCACCATTTGTGCTTCACCACTGGCGATGGCGTCCAGTTGTGCTTGTTTGGCTTTGCCGGTGACTTTCCCCGCCAGCCAACCAACTTTGATACCCAGTTGTTCAAACCAAGCGGTAAAGTTGATGGCGTGTTGCTCAGCCAATAGCTCGGTTGGTGCCATCATTGCCACTTGATAGCCTTGTTCGATGGCGGTGACGGCGGCAAGTGCAGCTACCAGTGTTTTGCCTGATCCCACATCGCCTTGTACTAAACGCATCATCGGATGGGGTTTGAGAAGATCGCCTTCGATCTCGTTAACAACTCTAGCTTGCGCCTTGGTTGGAGAGAAGGGCAGTAAATCCAGTAGTTGCGCTTTTAAGCGATTTGATGCGGGCAGTGCAATTGCATCATCAAGCTGTCCTTTACTTCTGAGCGCTAGCATCGATAGGTTTTGGGCTAACAACTCTTCGATGATCAAGCGTAGCTGTGAGGGGTGACGGCCTAAATCAAACTGTTCCATGTCTATCTCTGGAGAGGGGCGATGCACAATGTGCAGAGCTTGATTTAGGGATAATTGTGCATCATACAATCCGTCGGGCAGTAACTCGTTCACCGCTGATTTATCTAACAGCTCTAACGCTTGATCGGTGAGGTTGCGTAAAGTGAGTTGGCGCAGCCCTTCGGTTGTTGGGTAAACTGGGGTCAAACTGGATTCGGTCGTCACCGCTTTACCTTCATTAAAAAATGAAAAATCAGGGTGAACGATCTCTAAACCTTGATTACCGCGTTTGATCTCGCCATAAGCATGTACCCATTTGCCTTCACTGAAATTATTTTTCATTCCGGCGGTAAAGTTAAAAAATCGCAATGTGATAGTGCCATTTCCATCGCTGATTTTTACGGTGAGCATTTTTCTTCGAGCAAAAACGGTATCCACCGTCATGACTTTGCCTTGCACTCCCGCCCATAGCCCAGCGTGCAAACTTATCATCGGATAAACGCGAGTTCGGTCTTCATAACGGTGCGGAAGGTGAAATAAAAGGTCTTGAATAGAGATAAGGCCGACCTTAGCTAGCTTTTCAGCGACCTTTGCCCCAACGCCATTTAAGGAAGTCAGTGGGATTGCAGATAAGAGTTGCGACATTCTGACCTCGGTAAGTGAATGATTTATATCAGTATGATGATGAATTCCAAGCTATATTAGGCTAACAATTTACGCTAGCCAAACACAAATAGTCGTCAAGCTAAATTAAATATAGGTCTGATAGCTAATTAGTGGTTGTAGGGTGTAGGATTTCTGGTAACATACGCGCACTATTTTTGAACAAAAATCAGCTCTGCTCAAAAAAGATCACCAAATTCTGTAAAAAGGATCTGTTCGGGTCTTGAGCAATTCTCGTCAAGTTAGTATAATACGCGACCTTTGATAGCCTTGTATGGATTTTCCATAATGGTTTTCGGCCTCACTAGAGAGGTTCGGCCACCAAGGTTGATATCGAGCTGAAACGATTTGGAGAAGACATTCATGTCCCGAGTATGCCAAGTAACTGGTAAGCGTCCTGTAACGGGTAACAACCGTTCTCACGCACGCAACGCTACTAAGCGCCGTTTTCTGCCGAACCTACAAACTCATCGTTTCTGGGTAGAGAGCGAAAAACGTTTTGTTAAACTACGTCTAACTGCTAAAGGCATGCGTATTATTGATAAGAAAGGCATCGATGCTGTTCTTGTTGATATCCGTGCACGTGGCGAAAACGTTTAAGAGGAATTGAGCAATGGCTAAAGGCATTCGCGAAAAAATTAAACTTGTTTCTTCTGCTGGTACAGGTCACTTCTATACTACAGATAAAAACAAACGTAACATGCCGGGCAAATTTGAGATCAAGAAATTTGATCCAGTTGTTCGTCAACACGTTATGTACAAAGAAGCTAAAATCAAGTAATTGATTTAACACTTCTTTACGCAGAACATAAAAACCCAGCACTTGTTGCTGGGTTTTTTTATGCCTAGAAAACGTTAGAATAATGATTCCATAGAATGAATTGAGCGATGCATGCCAGAGTTACCAGAAGTTGAAGTTTCCCGCATGGGGATCAGTCCGCACATTACAGGTCAAACGATCAAAAAAATTGTAGTGCGTCAGCCAAAACTACGTTGGCCTGTGCCAGAGCAACTGCAACAACTCAGTGGTGTGGTGATTGAAGCGGTCACTCGCCGTGCTAAATATCTTCTACTGCATACCGCCAATGGTTGTATTGTGGTGCATTTAGGTATGTCGGGCTCATTAAGAATTCAAGATGACAGTGTGCAGGCTAGCAAACATGATCACGTTGATCTTATTTTGCAAAATGGCAAGTTATTGCGTTATAACGATCCGAGGCGTTTTGGATCTTGGTTGTGGATCGAAGCCGGTGAATCACTGTCTATTTTAGATAACCTTGGGCCGGAGCCTCTTAGTGATGACTTTGGCTCTGAATATATCATTGCTCTGGCGGCGAAAAGGCGCATCGCCGTAAAGCAATTCATTATGGATAATAAGGTTGTGGTGGGCGTAGGTAATATTTACGCTAACGAATCTTTGTTTAATGCTAAAATTCACCCATTAAGACCCGCTAACTCATTGACACATAAAGAGTGGGATGAGCTGGTTAAAGAAATAAAACAAGTGCTTAGCAACGCCATAAAACAAGGCGGAACCACGCTTAATGATTTTGCTCAGCCAGATGGTAAGCCTGGTTATTTTGCTCAAGAGCTACAAGTTTATGGCAGAGCTGGACAAGAATGCCCGGTCTGCGCAACGAACATTAGCCAAAAGATGGTTGGGCAAAGAAATACATTTTGGTGTGAAACATGCCAACAGAAGGTAACAACATGAAATATTTAGTCACTGGGGCTGCTGGCTTCATCGGTAGTGCAGTCGTAGAGCGCTTAACGCAGGCAGGACATGATGTTGTCGGTATCGATAATATGAATGACTATTACCAAGTCTCTCTAAAGGAAGATCGCTTAAAACGTATTGAGCATGACAAATTTACCTTTAAGCTGCTTGATTTAGCTGACCGTGAAGGCATTGCCGCGCTATTTGTTGAAGAGCAATTTGATAAAGTGATTCACTTGGCCGCGCAAGCAGGCGTGCGTTATTCCATTGATAATCCGCTAGCATATGCCGACAGTAACCTTATCGGTCATTTGACTATCTTGGAAGGTTGTCGTCACCATAAGATCAAACACCTTATTTACGCTTCTTCGAGCTCAATATATGGCTTAAATAAAAAAATGCCGTTCAACACTGCAGATTCGGTTGATCACCCAATTTCTCTTTATGCAGCAACTAAAAAATCCAATGAGCTGATGGCTCATACTTACTCGCATCTCTATGGCGTACCTACAACAGGATTAAGATTCTTCACTGTTTATGGCCCATGGGGACGTCCTGATATGGCGCTATTTAAGTTCACCAAAGCGATCGTAAATTGTGAAGCAATTGACGTGTACAACAACGGCGATATGCAGCGTGATTTCACTTATATTGATGATATCGTTGAAGGTATCCTGCGAATCCAAGACGTAATCCCCGAGGCGAATGCTGATTGGAATGTTGAACAAGGTTCTCCTGCAACCAGCTCTGCGCCATACCGAGTGTATAACATTGGTCACGGCAGTCCGGTGAAGCTAATGGAATATATCGAAGCGCTAGAAGAGGCTCTGGGCATTGAAGCGAAGAAAAACTTCATGCCAATGCAGCCAGGTGATGTGTATGCGACTTACGCTGATACAGCAGACTTGTTTAAATCGACCGGTTACAAGCCAGAAGTGAAGGTAAAAGAGGGCGTACAGGCCTTTGTTGATTGGTACAAAGCTTACTACACCCTATAGTCTGGTATTAGGTTTAGTTCTTGGTTCTTTTAGTTAGAATAAAAAAGCAGAAGAGCTAAACCTTTTCTTTAATTCGTTTAAATACCGAAGACGGCACAAAACCTTCCACATCCCCACCGTGAATCGCAACTTCCCTGACAATGGTTGACGAAAGAAAAGCAAACTCTTCAGACGGCGTTAAGAAGATACTTTCTAATGTCGGCATCAGTTTTCGGTACATGCTAGTAAGACCAAACTCATACTCAAAATCCATCGTAGTACGCAAACCTCGAATAAGCAGGTTCGCTTGCTTTTGCTTGGCAAACTCAATAAGTAACCCAGAAAAGCCTTCCACTTTGACATTGTTTAGATGCACGACAGACTCTTGAAGCATGGCTACCCGTTCTTCTAGGGTGAACATTGTATTTTTACTTGGACTGGCAGCAACACATACAGTGACTTGCTCATAAAGATTAGCCGCGCGGGTAATAATGTCTAAATGACCATAGGTTAATGGATCAAAAGTGCCAGGGTAGAGGACATGGTTTTTCATAAATTAATTCTTCTCTAATGCTTTATCGAGTAGGTGGCAGACTTGTTCGGTACTAATTGCAGACATTAGATCATCGCCTTTCGCGCGAGTTCCCCAAGGAATGTCTGACAGTGACTTATTAGTTTGCTGTTGAATATGCTCATCATAGGCATTCGCTACCAGTTCCAGACTATTATAAGGACCAGTGCGTCGCGGATCGCTGTGAGCATAAAGCCCTATCACAGGCGTACCTTGCGTAGTGGCTAAATGAGCGGGCCCTGAATCGGGTGCGAGTACTACGCTCGCTTCATTAAGTACTGCAGTCAGTTGTTTTAATGAGGTTTTCCCCACCATGTTATTCACATCACCTTGCATCAATTGGGCAATGTTTTCGGCTAATTTGATTTCCCTGTCAGTAGGCGAGCCACACAGTATGACTTGCATGCCTTTGTTTATCGCATAATCAGCGACGGCAGCGTAGCGCTCTGTTAGCCAATTGCGGCTATCTTTACTCGCTGCGGCTGAAATGACTAATGTTGGCTGGTTATTGATAACGTTCTTAGCAAATTCAGTATCGTCATGGCTAACGGGAATGTGCCATTGCGGAGCCTGAAATGGAACCCCAATGTATCGTGCAAAATCAGCAAAATTATCTAAAACATGAAAGCTTTGTGAGTTTGGAATGTGTTTGTTAGTAAACAACCACTGACCTTCTTTGGTTCTATTCTTACCAAAGCCGATTTTATAATCCGCTTTAATGCCAAAGGAGAGGGCGCTTGCTCGAAGTGCGGCTTGCATATGCAGCAAAGCATCAAAGCGAGTCGATGACAGCTGTTTCCACACCGCTTTCATGCCTTTAAATCCGAGTTTTTTATCGAACACCACAATTTCAATATTGGGTAAATCACCGATAAGCTGAGCTTCAATTTTACCGCAAATCCAAGTGATCTTAGTGCTTGGCCAATAGTTTTGGATTGCCTGTACAACAGCGATAGCATGGCAAACATCACCGATGGCAGAAAGGCGAAGAATACAGAGTGATTTTGGTGGTGATTTAAACAGTGTCATGCAATTGGCTCATAAAGGAGATAGATAAATTATGCAGGTGCTAGAGTTAATTGTAAAATCAGGAAAGAATTGAATTTATTGGGGTTGCAGATTGGAAACATTAAACAATGGGTCAGAATTCATTTGGTATGAGCCTAGCTTACTCAATGTCCCACCAGAAATGTGTTTTGAAGCCCCATATTGGTTTGTGCAGGACAAAATAACCGGTAGTGCAAAAGGACGAGGCACCACTTGGTTTGTACAACTTGATGGTTTACAAGCTGCACTGCGCCATTATCGTCGTGGCGGGTTATTTGGCAAATTAGTTAAAGATCAGTACTGGTTTTCTGGTTGGCAGAACACCCGTAGTTATCAAGAGTATAAGTTGCTACAGCATCTGCGTGAGCAAGGAGTTAACGTCCCCAGACCTATTGCCGCTAAGGCCGATAAATTTGGCCCTTTTTATACCGCGGATTTATTGAGTGAAAGAATACCAAATGCTCAAGACTTAGTGGCACAACTACAACACTCACCGTTAAGTTCTGATATATATCAGTCTATTGGCAGGCAAATACACAAGCTTCATCAAGCACAAGTTAATCACACCGATCTTAATATTCACAATATCTTGCTTGATAGCAGTGATCAGGTATGGATCATAGATTTTGATAAATGCTATCAACAGGCTGGTGATGATTGGAAGCAGGCGAATTTAGAAAGATTAAAGCGCTCATTCCTAAAGGAAGTACAGCGCTTTTCGATTCACTGGCAAGGGAGTGATTGGGAGCAGTTATTGCTTGGTTATCACGCTAGAGAGAGCGTCTAAGGTTTTGGCTACCGCGCCTTGGTTTTGCGCGACGACTTGATAAGCATTTTTACCCATCTGAATGCGAGAGGTTGAATCTTTAAATAATTGCACAAGATTATCAGTGATTTCGTTTTCAGATTGGCAAATGATTAATGCCTGCTCTTGAATCAACTGATGGGTTATATCTTTAAAGTTAAAGAAACTGGGGCCATTAAGGATTGGTTTTTCTAGAGCCGCAGGTTCTAGCATATTATGTCCACCCACCTTATCACCAATAAGGCTACCTGCCATAAAACATACATCAGCAGCACTGATCAGAGTCAGCATTTCTCCCATAGTATCGCCAAGATAAACTTGAGTATCGGCAGAAACCGCGGCCCTCTCTGTTCTGGAAACCACTTTGAAGTCGTACTCTAACGCTTGCTTAGCGACAGAGGCGAATCTTTCTGGGTGGCGAGGTACCAATATGAGCAAAGCATCAGGGATTTCCTTAAGCAGGTCTTGATGTGCTTTGTAGATAATTTCGTCTTCACCTTCATGGGTACTTGCTGCTATCCAGATAGGTCTTTTAGTTCCTAGTTGTTTACGCAGTTCTTTGCCTTTATGGGTAATATTTGAATGTATTGAAATATCAAATTTTAATGAACCGGTTACCGTAAGTTTATTTGCAGTAATTCCGAGTTGATTGAATCTATCGGCATCATCTGAGTGTTGGCAAAGCACTTGATTGAGGCTCTGTGACATAAGATTAAATACGGACTGAAATTTTTTGTAGCGTTTACTTGAGCGCTCCGATAAACGAGCATTTATCAGTGCTATTGGAATACCTGAATTGGAAGCAGTATTCAGCGTGTTAGGCCAAAGCTCAGTTTCCATGATTAACATACAGCTTGGTTTTACTCTTTTTATAAAGCCTCTAATGCACCAGCTAAAGTCTACGGGCATATATCTATGCTCAGCAATATCGGACAGTTTTTTTGCCTGTTCCGCACCCGTAGTTGTGGTGGTGGTGATCAGAATGCTTCGTTCAGGATATTTATTTTTGATGGCTTGAATCAAGGGAATAGCGGCGATGGTTTCCCCGACCGAAACGGTATGAATCCAAATGGGCTGCGAGCCTGATAATTTTGGGGTAATCCCAAAATATTCTATCCAACGTTTTCCTACACTTGGCTTACCTTCTTTCTTTCTTAACAGCGACATGAAAAGCAAAGGGCTTAAAAGTGTAAGAAGAGTGGTATAGAACGCTCTGATAAAATATTTCATGGTCATTTGCAGCTTAGTATCTATGCAGTGAGGTTAAGATAGGCGCATTTACGCAACATCTTAAGTTACAATACATAAGTGAGATCAGGTAAGTGATGAGTAAAAATCTATACTATTTATATGTATTAAGACAGCTTTTTCAAATTGCATACATCCGTATACTGTAAGAGTACACTGGTGATATCAATAACTTGGATATTTGCTAGTGCAATTGTCACTTGTTTGACTAAAGCTGACTTTATGCAGTGTAACATAGATAAGACATTTCAAAATTTGATGTGCTGCTTATGACACATCCCAACTTGAATATTAATGAGTAACTAAATGAACAGTGTTTTGGACTTAATAGGCAGAAAAAAAGAGTTATTTTCTGGTGATATCGAATCAAAAGCTAAAGAGTTGAGTCAGATTG
Source organism: Vibrio neonatus (assembly GCF_024346975.1). Taxonomy (NCBI): domain Bacteria; kingdom Pseudomonadati; phylum Pseudomonadota; class Gammaproteobacteria; order Vibrionales; family Vibrionaceae; genus Vibrio; species Vibrio neonatus. The sequence continues at coordinate 146,743 of NZ_AP024885.1, forward strand.
TTTCTGAATCTCGATTCTTAGTTCTCGGCGGTGCGGGCTCAATCGGCCAAGCGGTAACGAAAGAGATTTTCAAACGTAACCCGAAAAAGTTGCATGTTGTTGATATTAGTGAAAACAACATGGTTGAACTCGTTCGAGATATTCGCAGTTCATTTGGTTATATCGATGGAGATTTTCAAACCTTCGCATTAGATATTGGCTCATTAGAGTATGACGCATTTATAAAAGCCGACGGTAAATTTGATTATGTGTTGAACCTATCAGCTTTGAAGCACGTTCGAAGTGAAAAAGATCCTTTTACCTTGATGCGAATGATAGATGTAAACGTATTTAATACAGATAAAACTATCCAGCAGTCAATAGATGCTGGGGTTAAAAAGTATTTCTGTGTTTCTACAGATAAAGCCGCCAACCCAGTAAATATGATGGGGGCATCTAAGCGCATTATGGAAATGTTTTTGATGCGTAAGAGTGAGAATATTGCTATTTCAACCGCTCGCTTTGCTAATGTAGCGTTTTCTGATGGCTCACTACTACATGGCTTTAACCAACGCATACAAAAGCATCAGCCTATTGTTGCCCCAAATGATATCAAGCGCTACTTTGTGACTCCTCAAGAATCTGGTGAGCTCTGTTTGATGTCTTGTATCTTTGGTGAAAATAGAGATATTTTCTTTCCGAAATTGAGTGAAGCTCTGCATCTAATTTCTTTTGCTAATATCGCTATTAAATATCTTGAGAAGCTGGGGTATGAACCTCACCTTTGTAGCTCCGAAGAAGAAGCTCGTGAACTTGCTAAAACTTTGCCTCAACAAGGCAAATGGCCATGTTTGTTTACTGAGAGTGATACTACTGGTGAGAAGGATTTTGAGGAATTCTTTACCGATCAAGAAACCCTAGATATGTCTCGATTTGAAAATCTAGGAATCATTAAAAATGATCCGCTCTATGAGCAAGAACTACTAACTTTATTTGAAAACAGCATCGCGACAATGAAAAAGAATAAAGCTTGGAGTAAAGAGCAAATAGTTGATCTCTTCTTTACCATGATCCCTGATTTTGGGCATAAAGAAACGGGAAAATATTTAGATAGTAAGATGTAAGTGGAGCGCGTCATGAAAGAAACATCAATTGTTGAGTTTGTACGAGATATATACCAAACCAATGACTTTATTCCATTGCATGCCCCTACTTTTAACGGGAATGAGAAAGCCTATGTAATGGAAACGTTAGACAGTACTTTTGTTTCTAGCGTAGGCAAATTTGTCGATGATTTTGAAAAAAAGATTGAAGAATATACAGGCTCAGCAAAAGCAGTAGCGACAGTTAATGGCACTGCTGCTTTGCACGCAGCGTTATATATGGCAGGTGTTAAACAGGGTGATCTTGTTATTACTCAAGCTCTGACATTTGTGGCCACTTGTAATGCGCTTCACCACATGGGAGCAGAGCCGATATTTGTGGATGTTTCCCCTGTAAGTTTAGGACTTTGTCCGAAAGCGGTGGATGAGTATCTTAATGAGTATGCTGAGCAAACAGAAGCAGGCTGCGTTCATAAGACGACAGGTCAACGTATCCAAGCGGTTGTACCTATGCATACCTTTGGGCACCCTGTTGAGCTTGATGAATTGCTTGCGGTTTGCTTGAAGTGGAATATTACTTTGGTTGAAGATGCAGCGGAAAGCCTTGGTTCTTTTTATAAAGGTAGGCACACAGGTACGATTGGTGACTTTGGCGCTGTCAGTTTTAATGGTAATAAAGTGATTACCACTGGTGGTGGCGGCATGGTGCTTTGTAAGACCCTGGAGCTAGGCCAAAGAACGAAACACATCACTACAACAGCGAAAGTCCCTCATCCTTATGAGTTTTTTCATGATGAAGCCGGTTTTAACTACCGAATGCCTAACCTGAATGCGGCCTTAGGTTGTGCTCAGATGGAAGTACTTGAAAATTATTTAGAGAAAAAAAGACGACTTGCTGACGCATATAAAGCATTTTTCGAGAAGTCAGAGTTTAAGTTTGTCGTTGAACCTGAGTATGCACAGTCTAACTATTGGTTGAATGCCATAATTTGTCCAGATAAGCAAAGTAGAGAGGGCATGTTAAGCGTTACCAATGCTGCTGGTGTGATGACTCGTCCAATTTGGCAATTAATGCATCGTTTACCTATGTTTAAAAATGCCATGCGTGGAGACTTAAGCTATTCAGAATTTATTGAAGCGCACTTAATTAATATTCCAAGCACGCCAGTTTCTTTCGTATCTAAGTGAGATATTTATGATGCAGACTCATAAAAATGTAGCGGTTTTTACTGGTACACGAGCAGAATACGGTCTGCTTTTTTGGTTACTTAAAGATATAGAAAGTGATTCAGAGTTAACACTCCAGCTATTGGTTTCTGGGATGCATTTGTCGCCCGACTTTGGTGACACCTACCAGCAGATTGAGAGTGATGGCTTTAAGATTGATGAAAAAATAGAGATATTATTATCATCAGACTCTGCTGTTGGAACGGCAAAAAGCATGGGGCTTGGTGTTTTAGGTTTTGCCGATGCATTAGCTCGAATGCAGCCCGATGTATTGATTGTTTTGGGCGATCGCTTTGAAGCTCTAGCGGCTGCGCAAACCGCGATGATATTACGTATTCCAATTATACACCTTCATGGTGGTGAAATAACGGAAGGTGCTTATGACGATGCGATTCGCCATGCAATTACTAAATTAAGCTATCTTCATGGCACGTCTACCGATGAATATCGGCAGCGAGTTATTCAACTAGGGGAATCTCCAGATAGAGTACGAAATGTAGGCGCTATTGGATTGGATCATCTAAACCGAGCTTCTTTTATGAGTATATTGGAGCTAAGTGAATCCTTAAAATTTCAATTAGTTAATCCTTATTTTGTTGTGACGTATCATCCGGTGACTCTCGGTGATGAATCACCGGAAGAGAGTTTTCAGTCTTTGCTTGATGCTTTAGATGAGTATCCAGAACACCAAGTGATATTGACCTATCCGAATGCTGATGATGGTGGGCGCCGTATTATTCCATTATTAGAAAACTATGCTGCTAAGCGGCCTAATCGGGTATTAGCTATTCCATCTTTAGGGCAGGTTCGCTATTTAAGTGCGATAAAGCATGCTGCAGCAGTCATTGGTAATTCGTCTAGTGGGATTATTGAGGTACCTGCATTTGATGTCCCGACCGTGAATATCGGTTTGAGACAAAAAGGACGTTTGGCGGCTAAAAGTGTTCTTAATGTTGATGCAACGAAAGAATCTATCATTCGTGCAATAAAAATGGCGGTAAGTCGTGAGTATAAGAGTGATGGTGAATTGATCGTTAATCCATACGGACAAGGTGATACTAGTGCTCAAGTGATTGATATGATTAAGACATTGCAGTTTGAACCTTGTAAATCATTTTTTGATTTGAATGTAGAAATTGAGTGAGATAACTATGACTTTAATTATCGCAGAAGCGGGTGTAAATCATAATGGCCAAGAAAAATTAGCTTTTTCGTTAGTTGATGCCGCTCATAAAGCAGGTGCAGATATTGTTAAATTTCAAACATTTAAAGCTAAAAATTTAGTTACAGAAGAAGCCAAGCAAGCTGAATATCAAGTAGCAAATACGCAGAAACAAGAATCGCAGTTAGCCATGTTGAGCCGTTTAGAGCTTTCATATGAAGTGCATCACGAACTTGTTAAATATTGCAACTCTTTAGGTATTGAGTTTTTATCAACAGCATTTGACCTTGAGAGCTTAGATTTTCTAGTAAATGATTTAGGATTAACTCGATTGAAATTACCTTCAGGCGAACTCACTAATGCGCCTCTGGTATTAAGGCATGCTCGTACGGGGTGCGATCTTATTGTTTCTACAGGCATGGCTACACTTTCTGATATTGAAACGGCATTGGGTGTCATTGCCTTCGGTTATACCGCGGATATAAATGCAGAGCCTTCAATACTAGGTTTTCAAGAAGCTTATGCGTCAGAAGCAGGACAAAAAGCATTAAAAGAGAAAGTGACGATACTTCATTGTACAACTGAATATCCTGCCCCAATGGAAGAGATTAACCTGAAGGCTATGGATACCCTTGGCAGAGCATTTGATTTAGCGGCTGGTTATTCAGATCATAGCGAAGGTATCACTATTCCTATTGCCGCTGTTGCACGTGGCGCAGTATTGATTGAAAAGCATTTTACATTAGATAAAAACATGGAAGGTCCAGATCATAAAGCCTCTTTAGAGCCAAGTGAGTTGTCCGTAATGGTTAAGGCTATTAGGCAAATTGAACTGGCTTTAGGAAGTAGTGTAAAAACGCCAACTAAATCTGAAATAAAAAATAAAGTAGTGGCACGGAAGAGTTTAGTGGCAGCTGTAGATATAAAGTCTGGTGACGTGTTTTCTGATTTAAATCTCACTATAAAACGACCTGGTACAGGTTTGTCACCTTATAAATATTGGGATCTTCTGGGTTGTAAGGCGGCTAAAAATTATAAAGCTGGAGAGCTGATCATTGAGTGATTGTGATAATGCCAAGTTACCAATTGTTATTATTGGTGGCGGAGGTCACGCATCAGTTTTAGCGGATATTCTATTGCAGCAACAACGAGAAATTGTTGCGATAGTATGCCCTGATGATATTAACCAAAGAGCGATATTCTCCGGAATAACACACCTTAAAAGAGATGCCGATATCTCTCGTTTCTCAGCAGATAGCGTGAGCTTAGTTAATGGGATAGGTTTGATGCCTAAGTCTAGTTTCAGGCGAAAACTAAATGAAACTTTTCTTTCTCTTGGCTATCGTTTTGAAACAGTAATATCTGATAGTGCTATAGTTTCTCCTTTTTGTAGGCTCGAAGTTGGAGCTCAGATTCTCCCTATGTCAGTTATTCAGGCAGGAGCAACTATCGGCAGTCATAGCATAATTAATACTGGTGCTATCGTTGAGCATGACTGTAGCGTTGGCTCATATAATCATATTGCACCAAGAGCAACACTCTGTGGTGATGTTGAAACAGAAACGAATGTATATATTGGAGCTAATGCAACTGTGATTCAGGGGATTTCTGTAGGTAATGGAGCTGTAGTTGGTGCTGGGGCTTGCCTAACAAGAGACCTTGCTTCTGATATGATAGCTTACCCAGCAAAGATAACGACTAAATAACATTCATTAAAGTGAAAGGTACAGAATGAGTCATTCCTGGCAAAAAACGCTAATTACCGAATTAAGTACAATTAAACAAGCATTGGAAATTATTAATAGTGAAGCTTTGCGTGTTGCTGTCGTAGTTGATGAAAATAAGAGACTACAAGGAATGGTGACTGATGGCGATATTAGACGAGGTCTGCTCAATAATTTAACATTGACAGATCCTGTTGCGAAAATAATGAACTCTAACCCAGTAACTGCAGTAGTCGGAACCTCAAAAGAGCAATTAGTTGCTTTAATGGATAATCATCAGATCTTATCAGTTCCATTAATCGATGAAGATGGTGTGATTCTAGGCTTAGAAACTCTGCATAGTGCAATGCGTAAAGAGTGCCATCAAAACCCTATCTTTATTATGGCGGGGGGATTTGGCACGCGATTAAAGCCATTAACAGATACTTGTCCTAAACCAATGCTGAAAATTGGTGGAAAACCAATTTTAGAAACGGTAATTAATAGTTTTATAAAAGCCGGATTTGTGAATTTCTATATTTCTACTCACTATATGCCAGAACAAATAGAGAGCTATTTTGGGGATGGTAGTGATTTAGGAGTAAATATTGAATATGTTTACGAAGAGAACCCACTTGGTACTGGTGGTGCATTAGGTTTGTTACCTCATGATTTACCAGATGATTTACCGTTAATCATGATAAACGGTGATGTGCTGACTAAAGTTAACTTTCAACGCTTATTAGATTTTCATATTGATAATAATGCAGATGCTACCATGTGTGTCAGGGAGTATGACTACCAAATCCCTTATGGAGTCATAAACGGTGAAGGTAATAAAATAACCAGTATGGTTGAAAAGCCTGTGCAACGTTTCTTTATTAATGCAGGGATATATGTAGTATCACCTAAGATTTTCAAATCAGTACCTAAAAATCATAAAATAGATATGCCTACATTACTAGAACAGCATATGGCACTAGATAGTGACGTACTAATGTTCCCTATACATGAGTATTGGTTAGATATTGGCCGAATGGATGATTTTAATAGGGCACAGTCAGATATTTTAGGCTTAGGAGTCTTATAGTGATAGATGGTAAAAAGGTTATAGCTCTTATTCCTGCTAGGGGCGGAAGTAAGCGATTACCAAGAAAAAATATACTCTCATTAGCGGGAAAGCCCTTAATTAACTGGACAATTGAAGCTGCTCGTAAATGTTCATATATTGATGAGATTATTGTTAGTACCGATGATCAAGATATTATGGATGTTGCGGTTGATTGCGGAGCTGTGGTTCCAGAGTTAAGACCTAAGGCATTATCAAGCGATGAAGCTAAAACAGAAGATGTCGTATTTTATACACTAGAGAAATTCGCTCAGGATGCGGATATATTGATTCTATTGCAGCCAACATCACCACTAAGACAGGCTAAGCATATAGAGCAAGCACTCGATCTATTTATAGAGAAAGAGGCGTTTTCAATTGTGTCTGTAACACCATGTGAACATTCGCCTTTATGGTCCAATACGCTTCCTGAAGATCACTGTTTAGGTAGTTTTATCTCTGACAATGCAAATAAAAGATCTCAGGAACTAGGTGATTATTACCGATTAAATGGTGCTATTTATATATTTGATGTTTCTGAGTTAAAGATACTGGAAAAACTAGCTTATACTGATAATTCGTACGCTTATATTATGAATAACGAAAGTTCTATTGATATTGATAATCAACTGGACTTTGATTTTGCAAGCTTTATTCTGAGCCAGTAATAATCTTAGTTAGGATAGCTTATCTATGATAACGCTATCTAAAGCATCACTTGAAGCGTACCAGAGTTTTAACCTTTCATTGATATACTTTGCCTCATCATCACCAATTAATGTTTTCCTAGCACAGTATTCCTCAAACCCCATACCCGCAGAAGAGAAAAGAGAAATAATATCTGTTTTCTCTTTTTGACCAATCACATAGGCTTCAAGCGGTGTTTGTTCAGATATAATTCTCGCCTGCTGGGAAAGTTCAATGTAGTCATCTTTGCTTTCTTGAGGATGTGGCTTAACGATTACTTCTAATCCTTTTTTATTATAAAAAGAAATTATTTTTTTATATATTTCAATATGCAGATTTGTTGGTAAAGAGAGTCTTTCAAAGTAACCAATAACAGGTTGGGTTGCTAAGATCACATATTGCTTTGGCAGTGACTCTAATTTAAACGTATCATGAATTACTTTAAGAGATTTTTCGTGACTTAAGAAGTCAACTTTAATCCCCTTATCTGATATTTCACTCGGTAAACCTACAGGATTAATTGCATAAATCGCGATGCAATTGGGGTCTTCACCAGCAATCCTTTTATTAGAAAAATTACCATTAAGATAATTAGCAATTGTCTTTGCAAGCGGTAGAGTTCTTCTTGCATAGTTCAATAACCCATCTTCAATGATGCTGTACTTTTCAAATATCAGCCTAAATAGCCTAGCCGTTTTGTTTCTTTCATTAAAAACAAAAAGGGCAGTGACGTCATGTAACTTTAGTGTATCAACCTCTTTTTCAATAAGATCAATAAGTGAGTTTTTGATATACGTAGGGGCAGTTAGTTCTCTCATAGACAAAAAATAAGTGAGTTTGCCTAATAGAGTATACTTCACTTCATTTGCTAGGTGTCTTCTAGAGACCTTAGATACAGTAATATGCTCAGGTAAGTTTTCGAAATCTAAATTTGACTCATCAATATTTTGATGATCGACTAAAAAGACAACATGCGATTTTGTATTCTCAACACAAGCTCTCGATAAGCTAAATAGCAAGTGACGTAATGTTGAACATATATATAATTGCATCTTACTATTTCTTTGTAATAGTGTTAAAAAATTGAAGGTGCTCTTTCACTGTGGTGTCATTACTGAATAGGCTATCAACTCTTTGTTGAGCATTCTGTCCCATAGCAAGGATAAGATCTGGGTTATCAATTAATTTGTTGATAGCATCAGCCAGTTCATTAGAGTTACCTGTATTTACAACATAGCCTGACACACCATCTTCAACTTGCTCTGGTCCACCACCTGTGGTGGTAACAATAGAAGGGGTTCCAACGGCCATCGCCTCTATTACTGCCCTTGAGAAACCTTCACCGCTAATAGATGGTTGTAATTGAATATCCACCATTTTTAATAGTGAAGGAACGTCACTTCTGCTACCTAGTAGGTGAATACGTTCTGACATGTGGCTTCGCTTTATTTCTTCAGCGTGTTGTTCAAATCCATTGCCAGCGAGAAATAGATGAAAATTGGGGTTTGTGACTTTCTCTAAAGATTTCAGTAGTACCGAGATCCCTTTACTTGGACGAACGTTACATGCACATAGTCCAATAATATGCTCGTCAGTAAGATTAAAATCGGCACGTTGAGTTGCAGTTGTTTGATACCAAGCCGATTTATGTCCTTTATAAATTCGTTTTACTGCGACTTTTGAGCTCCAAACTCTAGATTGCACATCTTTTGCCACGGCATCGGCGTTGCAAATAATAGCGTTTACTCTAGGGTGCAGGTGAGTTAAATATGCCGTAGGATCATGGCGATATAAGCCACCAGTAGTCCCTCGGTATGTCACCATTTTTGCTTTTGTACCGATACACCCAAATGCTGCGTTAGGAATAGTCTTTGAATCAAAGGCATAACAGATATCATAATTACCTGAGATAAGTTCTTGTTTGACAAGCTTAATGGTTTTTAAGCAAATTTTCTTAGTTGGGTAGTTATCAATGATTTTCACCCCATTTTGCTTACAAACCTCAGCATATCCAGCATGTTCTTGGGTCATGATTGTCACGTCATGCCCCTTTTTAGCCATAGAGATAAACATTTCGGCTTCGGGTCTAACTGTGTTCATTGGGCCAATATAAGAGCTGAGAACCAATATTTTCATGAGATATTTTCTTTATGTTTATCTAGACCATTTTCACAGCGTTTGAGGCTATTACTTATTGTATTCTCTAGGATCTTATCATTTTGTGTCAGTTGTTCTCTAGAGTTTTCATTGTGGTAAAGATGGTAACCGATACCGGCAAACTTTAGATATAAACGGTTCAAGTTGCTATTAAGCAGTCGATGAACAAACTCGCTATCTTCTCGTCCCCAGCCAACAAAATCTTCATTAAACCCATTGATAGAGAATACATCGTTCCTCCAGAATGACATGTTACAGCTTCTTGTCGATTTTGAGCTATTCCATTTTCGAGAAAAGATTTTAGAGAACACAGGGTTCCAAATGAGGTTTTTTCTATTTTTTATATCGCTAGAAAATAGTGTGGGAAGCTGACCTGACGCAAAGTGAGTGGCTGTGATTTCTTTGCCTAAGGATACTCGCCCAGCTTGAATAAACCATCCTACCTTTGCATTAAGCATGTGATCTTGGATGAAGTGTTTATTTAGAACAATATCACCATCGATAATAATAATATAATCACCGCTTGATTTAGCGATTGCTCTATTCCTGCTCATGGAGGCTCGAAAGCCATCGTCTTCTTGCCAAGAGTGTATTAGTGGAATAGGGAAGCTACTTTGAAATTTACTGATTAACTTCGCCGTGTCAGCACGAGATCCATCATCAGCAATAACAACCTCATCAGGTAAGCGTGTTTGCAATAAAACACTATTCAGCACAGCTTCGAGTGCTTCTTTCCAATTGTAAGTCGTTATTATAAGAGAAGTTTTCATAATAGTTAAAAAGTAGCCTCAATTATGCGTGTAGCGTATTAAATGCTTCAATTGCTCGTTTAGGTGCCAGTTCTTTTAAGCATTTAAGATGCCCATAAGGACACTCTCTTTTAAAGCATGGTCGACAAGAGATATCAGTGTGTAAAATCGCCACTTTGTCAGATAGTGGAGGAGTATAGTCAGGAGAGGTTGAACCATAGATACCTATGACTGAACAGCCTACAGCCGCAGCAATATGCATAGCTCCAGAGTCGTTGCTGACCACAGTATCACAACAGCTTAATAGATCTGTAGCTTCGACAAGACTGGATTTTCCTGCAAGGTTCACCACCTCTTTTTGTAAATTGGAGTCGACATTATTTAGTATTTGAGATGAGGTTAGCTCATCATTTTTAGAACCGAATATCCAAACACTATAACCTAACGGGATTAAATAATTAGTGAGCTCTGCATAATATTCTGGAGGCCACTGTTTAGCCGGTCCAAATTCAGCACCGGGGCAAAGTCCAACAATTGGTCGCTCTAGGTTTAACTTAAACTTAGTTAGAACCTCATCTCTTTGTGCATCAGAAACATTAAGCTCTGGATATGGAAGAGAGCTTAATCCCCCTAAAGATTCGCTCGAGAGCATGGCGACTTTTGGTTGTGATAAAGCACAATAACGCTCAATCATGTATTGAAAGTCTTTACGGTTAGTTCTTATATCAGTAAGGAGTCCAAATCTCATTTCTCCCTTCCAACCAATCCGGTTAGGTATTTTTGCAAAGAATGGGATCAGTGCGGATTTAGCTGAATTTGGCAGAATATAACTATGAGTAAAGTTATGTTTTCTTAGGGCTTTGCCTAATTTATAACGAGTTGCAATATCCAAGGCTCCGTGTCCCAACGGCATTTCTATTGAGCTATGCACTTCGGGCATTCGGTCTAGGATAGGTTTGCACCAAGCAGGCGCTAGAACATGAATTTCTGCGTCTTGATGTTGTTCTTTGAGTTTTTTATATAGGCTTTGAGACATAACCATATCACCAACCCATGATGGTCCAATGATTAATATCTTCATAGGTGAATTAGGCAAGATGGGACTCCTCAACCGTTTTATTTTTTCTATCTGTGTGGTTCTTAACTGTGGTTAATATTAAGCCCACAAAAATCAAATACGTGACGTAGCTACTACCGTTTGTCGCCGGAGTATCCATTAAACTAGCAAAGAAATAAAGCATGGGTGGGGCTGAAAATAAAAGAAAATATTCTTTGTATAATCTCCAACCATAAATTATGGGCATACCGAGCCATAAAAACATAGTTGCGATACCAATAAGCCCAGAAGTAACCCCTTTTTCTATGAAATTATTATGGAAATTCCAGCTTAAAACTTGATGTACGTACGAATTTATTTCTTTATTCTTCAGCATTAAGTCCCAGCGAGCGTGTAGATTATCTTTTCCGTGACCAAAAATAGGTTTCTCTTTCATCATATTGAGGCCAATGGCATAGACTGATAGCCTCAAACCTGCAGAGGTATTATAGTTTCCCTTTTGGATTTGATTCACTTCGGTGACAGTTTCATTATATCTTGACTGTAAGTAAGGTAGAGTAGAAATAATCGCTATAGCAACGACTATTGAACAATAGATAATGAATTTCCAATTAATTTTTTTATACCATATTAAATATAGGGCACAAGAAAAAAATGTGCAGACTAAGGCTATTAGAGGTCCTCGACTTTCCGTTATCAAGAGTGCAATAAACCCAAGGAATGACGATAGAATGAGAATAGCTTTCGCCATATTGTTACTAACATAACGACTGAGTAGCAAAGAAATACTAATTAACAGTGTAATATAAGATGCAAAAGGAATGGCATTTACGGGCCAATATCTACGGTCTATAATATGAATATTTTGATAAAAATAACTAATAAAAGTAGCACTGCTAGATGCTACTAAAAGTAGAATTACAATATTAATAAGACGTAAGTTTTTTAAATTTAAAAAGGTAAATAAAAGTAAAGCGGTTAACAACGCTCTTATTTCACGACTACCAAAACCATGTACTTTATCTGAAATAACCCCAAATAATGCCAAAACTAGAAGCCATTTTAGCCATGGATTGTTACTCCAATTATGCTTTATTGTTGATAATCCATCAGTTATCAAAGATATACAAATACAAAGGCCTAGTATAATAAGTAAAATTTTATCCCCTTTACTAAAAGCAAACATCCCCGTAGCAATCCAGAGTAATGGAATATAAATTAGGTTCTCTGATATTCTCTTTTTTAAAAGCCTCATTTTACTTCAGGCTTCTTATTAGCATATATATAACTGCCATCCTTCTGCGAAAGTAACAACTTCAAGTTCCACATATACTGCTCTGGCTTATCTTCACAACATTGCTCTATAAATTTATTCATCGCTAAAGCATCCCCTTCCGGTGAAGTTGTGGGAAAGTTTTCTAGGGCAGGGTATACATCAATTTCAAATTTCCCAGTTTCAGCATTAAATTCAGTCCATAGCGGGATAACTTGAGAGTTTGTGGCTTTAGCCAAGAATCCCATAACTGGCAGTGTCGCTTTAGTTGTGGCACAAAAATCAACAAAAACACTTTTATCTGGGCCATGATCTTGGTCTGGTAAAAAATATCCGGTATAGCCATCATTAATTGCTTTGATGAAAGGTTTTATGCCTCCAGAGCGTTCATAAAGGCGACCGCCATAATGCTTGCGCTGCTTAGACATTGCCCATTCGCTCAGCTGATTTTTTTGACTCTTGACCATGGTACACATTGGGTATCCTTTTGATGCAAGTAGCATTGCGAATACGTCAACAGACCAAGTGTGAGGAACCAAAAAAATGACATTTTGCTTAGCTTCTTTTAGCTTGGTGAAATGCTCTATACCATTAACTACTGTATTACGGTCTAACCAGCTTCGGCTACGCAATGTTAGTAATGGAAAGCGCATTAAATAGGTTCCTGCAGTAGTCAGCATCTTAGAGATAATCTGCTCTCTTTTTCTGCTAGGCATGTCAGGATAACAATAGCTAAGATTGACTCTTGCTCTTTGTGCTTGTCCGCGAGTTTTCGAGCTGATTTTTTTAGCTGCATACGAAGCTAACTTGCGATGCAGTGCAATAGGTAAAAAGCTAAATGGAATAGAAAACAGAATCCCTAGCCAAGTCGTCCAGAATTTAGGGGCAAGAAAAGACCATTTAAATTCTGGGTTATAGGCTTTAGGATCAAAATCATTACGAGTTTCTTTCATTGTTCTTCGCAACTACTTATTAATGATATCTAGATACTCAGCAACGCCTTGGGCTACTGATTTAAAGGTGTGGTTGCAACCTGTCGCTCTTAGCTTAGTAAGATCGGCTTGGGTATATTCCTGATATGCACCTTTTAAGTGTTCTGGAAAAGGAATTGTTTCAATTTGTCCTTTTTGATGGTGTTTAATGACAGCTTTTGCCACTTCATCAAAAGATTCTGCATTGCCTGTACCTAAGTTAAAGATACCGGATACTTCATTTTCTAAGAACCAAAGGTTTACCGCAGCCACATCGCAAACATAAACAAAATCGCGTTTAAAGTGTTCGCTACCTGCAAACAGTTTTGGATTTTCGCCAGCATTTAATTGATTGTTCAAATGAAAGGTAACAGATGCCATTGAGCCTTTATGTTGCTCTCTAGGACCGTAGACATTGAAGTATCGAAAGCCGGTGATTTGCGACAGGGTTTCATTATGTGCTTTGGCGTCTGCAACGAGTCTGCGTACATAGTTATCAAACTGTTGTTTTGAGTAACCGTATACATTTAACGCACCTTCATATTGTTTTTCTTCAATAAAGGTGTCAGTTTCGCCATAGGTAGCCGCTGATGAAGCGTACAAAAATGGAATTTGTCGCTCTAGGCAGTAGTGAAGCAATTCTTTCGAATACTCATAGTTATTCAGCATCATATATTTGCCGTCCCACTCGGTAGTTGCTGAGCAAGCACCTTCATGGAAGACTGCATCGATAGGGCCAAAATCGTCACCGGCCATAATCTGAGTCAGGAAATCATCACGATCCATATAGTCTGTGATATCAAGATCAACCAGATTGACAAACTTTTTGCCATTTTTAAGGTTATCAACAACCAAAATATCGTTTATGCCTCTATCGTTTAGGGCCTTCACAATATTGCTGCCAATCATTCCAGCACCACCGGTTACTATGATCATTTTGTATTTTCCTTCAAATTCAACTATTCCTGAGTATAACAAGGAACTAAAATCTAGGGAATTAAAGCTCGATTTATGAGAAACTTAAATTCAATGCAGATGATCAATAGCCTAGATTATTGATGTTGATTATTACTCCCGTAGAAACGATAAGATAAAGTTATAGAGGAATGAACTTGAATCAATCTAACCACCCGACATCATCCAATCAGCAGCCTGCAATGGATGCTTATTACCAAGATGATGAAATCGATCTTCGTGATTTGTTTGTAGCGCTCTGGAAGGGCAAGTTTCTAATTATTATTTCTACCTTTATCTTTGCTTGCGTAGCTGTTGTGTATGCACTGAATGCGCAAGAGTGGTGGAGTTCTAAAGCGAGAATTGTCGAGCCTCAAGTCAATGATTTTGCGATTTATCGCCAACAAGTAAAATCCTTCCAGCCAATTTTTGATACTTATCAAGATGACGGCACTGTGCGCATTAGTAAGGAGTTGGATAACTTGGTTAATCCAAGTCAGATTTTTGCGCAGTTCGTTCGTTCATTTAATGCCACTGCAAATAAGAAAACTTTCTTTGATAACAATGAAACGTTTTTAGCGTTTAAAGAGCAACTTGAGCAAGATGCTGATGCCGATACAGATGTGCAACAAAGACGTCTATATAGTGAGTGGTATCAGAAAATCTCCGCATCACCTACGGAGAAAGGGCATCGTGATGAATACAGATTATCATTGCAAGCTACGACTCAATTAGACAGCTATAAGCTGCTGAATGATTATGTCGCAATGATCGAAAAGAAAGTAAAAGCCGATGCATTTAGAAACTTACAAGCGACATTAGATGCTAAGCAAGTGCAGTTGCAGCAACAAAAAACCATTTTAGAGTCTCAAGCAAAGCAGGTTTTGAGTGTTGAGTTGCAAAGAGCTAAATATGCCTATGATATTGCAAAAGCTGCATCAGTGAACTCACCGCTTCAGAATCTAGGTGACCAAGAACTATTTGCCATAAACTTAGGGGCAAAAGCGATTAAAGCGAAAATAACGGCTCTTGAGAGCGTTAAAAACTTAGCTGTTATTGAGCCAAGACTGCAACAGATTGATGCCAAATTAGATTTATTGAGTAAGTTGTCTATTGATGAAAACATCGACTTTAAATCATATCGTTTTATTGAAGATGTAGAACAACCGATTAATCGTGATGCACCGAAACGAGCTCTGATTGCGGTATTAGGTGTTCTGTTTGGCGGCATGTTTGGGGTGGGTATTGTTCTAGTCCGTTTTGCCTTTGGCCGCAAAGAAGATAATTAATTTAAGAGAAAAAAGCATGAAAATAGCTATCGCAGGAACAGGCTACGTAGGCTTGTCAAACTCAGTGTTGCTAGCGCAGCACAATGAAGTGGTTGCAGTGGATATCATCCCTGAGAAGGTTGAGTTGCTAAACAAGAAAAAATCCCCAATTGCTGATGTAGAGATAGAGCAGTTTCTTGCTGAAAAAGAGCTGAACTTTGTAGCGACGTTGGATAAAGAACTGGCATACAAAGACGCTAAGTTTGTCGTAATTGCGACGCCAACTGACTACGACCCACAAACGAATTATTTCAATACTTCGTCAGTCGAAGCTGTCATTAAAGATGTCATGGCGATTAATCCGCAAGCGGTCATGGTGATTAAGTCAACAGTCCCTGTGGGCTATACTGCTCGCATTAAGCAAGAGTTTGGCTGTGACAATATTATCTTCTCACCAGAATTTCTGCGTGAAGGCCGAGCTTTGTACGATAACTTGTACCCATCTCGTATTATCGTTGGTGAGCGCAGTGAACGTGCTGAAACCTTTGCGGGCCTATTGGTTGAAGGTGCGCAAAAAGAGAATATCGATGTTTTGTTTACTGATTCAACAGAAGCCGAAGCTGTTAAGCTATTTTCTAATACGTATTTAGCATTGCGCGTAGCTTACTTTAATGAGTTGGATTCTTACGCTGAAGCTATTGGCCTAGATTCTCGTCAAATCATTGAAGGTGTAGGCTTAGACCCACGCATTGGTAATCACTACAATAACCCTTCTTTTGGTTACGGTGGTTATTGCTTACCTAAAGATACTAAGCAGTTACTAGCAAACTATCAGGAAGTGCCAAACAATATTATTGGCGCGATCGTTGATGCTAACCGTACTCGTAAAGATTTTATTGCCGATTCCATTATTAAGCGTAGCCCTAAAATTGTTGGGATTTACCGTTTGATCATGAAAGCGGGTTCCGATAACTTCCGTGCTTCTTCCATTCAAGGCATCATGAAACGCTTGAAAGCCAAAGGTATTGAAGTGGTTGTGTATGAACCTGTGTTGCAAGAAGAGCACTTCTTTAACTCACGTAATATTCGCGATCTAGAAGAGTTTAAAGCGGTGTCTGATGTGATTGTGTCTAACCGTATGGTTGAAGAGATCAAGGACGTAGCTGATAAAGTTTACACTCGTGATTTATTTGGCAGCGATTAATTGCTTTCGATATTAAATACAAGAAAAGGCGCTCATTTTGGGCGCCTTTTCTATTTTTGGTAGCCAACTTGAAGGATTTTGAGCTACAGAATAAAGCGACTCAAATCTTCATCTTCAACCAGCTTACCTAGTTTACTTTCAACATAGCTAGCATCAATTTTAAGTTCAGAGCCTGACTTTTCAGTGGCGTCATAAGAGATTTCATCCATTAGACGTTCCATCACTGTATATAAGCGACGTGCACCGATATTTTCTGTGGTTTCATTGACTTGCCATGCGGCTTCCGCGATATGCTTGATACCATCTTCGGTAAATTCTACGTTTACATCTTCGGTTTTTAGAAGGGCAACGTATTGCTCAGTCAAAGAGGCTCTAGGCTCGGTTAGAATGCGTTCAAAGTCGTGGCTTGAAAGTGCTTCTAGCTCTACACGGATTGGCAGGCGACCTTGTAATTCTGGGATAAGGTCAGAAGGCTTAGCTACTTGGAATGCGCCCGAGGCGATAAACAAGATATGGTCAGTTTTCACCATGCCGTGTTTGGTCGATACTGTGCTTCCTTCAATCAGTGGCAACAAGTCACGTTGCACACCTTCACGAGATACGTCAGGGCCTGAGCTTTCACCGCGTTTACAGATTTTATCAAACTCATCGATGAAAACGATGCCGTTGTTTTCAACGTTGAAGATAGCGTCTTCTTTAAGCTCTTCTTGGTTGACTAACTTAGCCGCTTCTTCTTCAACTAGCGCTTTGAATGCTTCTTTAATTTTCAGCTTACGGCTTTTCTTAGTATTACCGGCAAGGTTTTGGAACATACCTTGTAACTGGTTCGTCATCTCTTCCATGCCAGGAGGAGACATGATTTCTACGCCCATTTGTGGCGCAGCAACTTCGATATCAATTTCTTTGTCGTCCAGTTTGCCTTCACGCAGTTTTTTACGGAAGATTTGACGAGTATTTGAGCTGTTATCTTGTGGCTTTTCGTTTTCACCCCATGCATCACGCGCCGGTGGCAATAAGGCATCGAGAATGCGTTCTTCGGCTTGTTCTTCAGCGCGGAACTTCACTTTTTCTGTCGCTTGTTGGTGAGTCATCTTCACTGCAACTTCGGTCAAGTCGCGAATGATGGTTTCGACTTCTTTACCTACATAGCCCACTTCAGTGAACTTAGTCGCTTCCACTTTCATGAAAGGTGCGTTGGCCAGTTTTGCCAGACGGCGAGCAATCTCTGTTTTACCGACACCAGTTGGGCCGATCATTAGGATATTTTTGGGTGTTACTTCAGCGCGCAAATCTTCGTCTAATTGCATGCGGCGCCAGCGGTTACGCAGGGCAATAGCTACAGAACGCTTGGCATTGTCTTGACCGATGATGTGTCGGTTAAGTTCATGTACGATTTCACGAGGAGTCATCTCAGACATATTAATTCCTTAGTACTCAAGTTCATCAATAGTGTGATGATGGTTAGTAAATACACAGATGTCGCCTGCGATCTTGAGAGCTTTTTCTGCAATCTCTCTTGCGTCTAGATCTGTATTTTCCAGTAATGCGGTTGCGGCTGCTTGAGCAAAGTTACCACCAGAGCCAATAGCAACAAGGTCGTGTTCTGGTTGAACAACATCGCCATTACCGGTAATGATGAAAGAGGCGGTGTCATCGGCTACCACAAGCAGTGCTTCTAGGCGACGCAGGGCGCGGTCGCTACGCCAATCTTTAGCCAGCTCTACAGCGGCGCGAGTCAGGTGGCCTTGGTGCATTTGCAGCTTGCTTTCTAGTCGCTCAAATAGGGTGAATGCGTCAGCGGTACCGCCAGCAAAACCAGCAAGTACTTTGTCGTTGTAGAGTCGGCGAACTTTCTGTGCGTTGCCTTTCATTACAGTGTTGCCTAGAGAAACTTGTCCATCACCAGCGATGACGACTTTATTGTTTCGGCGTACGGATACTATGGTAGTCACGAGGTTTCCTTCTAATTTTAATTTCACCAGTGAGATTAAAATGAAGTGGGGACGGACGTGGGGAAATTCAAGGTGATGGTAGAGAGGAGTGTTGGCTTATAGAAAATCTAATCAAAGCAAATCAAAAAAACAGCCTTGGTTAAAATGTTAACCAAGGCTGTTAGATTAGTAACCGGGATCTTTTTGGATCATACAAGGTTCAATTTTGGCACGTTGCAGTTTGTGCATATCTCGCACGGCATCACGTTTACGAGGGTAAGGCCCGAGAATGACACGATGATAATGACTTCCCGGCTTTTGTCGTATTCCGCTTTTGATACCTTGAAAAGCAATATCTACTTTGCGCGACTTTGCTTGCGCAAGCGTGCGGTAAGCGCCACATTGCATTATATAAGGTACTTTAGGTAGCTTCTCTTCTTTGGCGACGACTTTAATTTCACGCTCAGGCAATGTTTTCACATATTCCCACTGCTCTTCTGGAGGAGGAGGCAGGTTTTCTGCGCTCTTATTCGTCGTTGATGCCTCTTTTGCTGTTAGGTCAACGTCTACGGGCTGTTGTTGAGGTTCAGGGGTTTTACTTAGGGAATATAACCCATAGCTAAATGCACCAATCAATGCGCCAGCAAAGACGATCATCTTCCAAGGTTTTTTGGATTGTTTTGATGGGGCTGGCTTACGCGTTTTTTTCGGTTGCGTACGGCCACCCTTTACATAGTCTTTTCTTGCCACTCGAATTAATCTATTCCATTGCTCACGTTTTCTATGGTAATGCAGAAAACGTTCAGATAACAGACCCTAATAACTTGGTGGTAGGGTACTTTGTCGAATGATCAGCTCTGTTTCTAATAGTCGTGAGTCAGAACTGATCTCGTTGCCACTTAGTATCTCAAACAACATTTGAGTGGCTTGATAGCCTATATCATAACGAGGTTGAGAGACGGTTGTAAGTGGAGGATCGCAGTATTCTGAGAACTCTATATTATCAAAGCCGATAAATGAAATATCTTGTGGGACTCTAAGCCCCATATTTTTGGCTTCTTTGATTGCACCAATGGCCATCATGTCATTGTGGCAAAAGATAGCGCTCGGTGGAGAACCGGCGTTCATAAGTTTACGCAGTGCGGCTGCGCCAGATTCAAAGCTAAAATCACCGCTAGCAGTGTTGCTTAGATCAATACTTAATCCAGCGCGACGTAATGCTTGTTGGAAACCTTGGCTACGGAAGCTAGACAGTGGTGCATTGCCAGGGCCACAGATCTCACCAATGCGTTTGTGTCCTAACTTAGCAAGATAGTTCACCGCCTGAAACGAGGCTGTAAGGTTGTCGATATGAACAGTCGGCAGTTCTAATTCAGGGGCGTATTCACACGCCATCACCATTGGCGGCAGATTTTTTTGCTCAGCGATACTGGCATCGATAGGTAAGTCGGTACCGAGCAGAATCAACCCATCAGCCTGTTTTGAATACACCAAGTTAACTAATGAATTATCACGGCATTTTTGTTGTGAACTGTCACCATGCAATACAAGGTAGCCTTGCTTTGAGGCCGCTTCTTCTATGCCACGAATAATTTCAGAAAAGTAAGGGTCACAAAGATCAGGGACGATAACGACGAGAGTTTTCGATTCATTACGCTTCATGCTGCGCATGATAGTGCTAGGGCAATAGCCAGATTCAATGACCGCATCTTCTACTCGTTTGCGAGTGGAAGAGGAGACTTTTTCCGGGTTCATTAATGCCCTTGATACTGTTGCTGTTGATACTCCTGCAAGTCCAGCAACATCCTTCATCGTCGCCATAGTACGTCGTCCTCTATGAAATTTAGCGAGTGTTTGATTCAATCCATGACGCAAACTTATTTCAACTGCCTAAGCTTAATTGCGAGTGAAAAATAAGTTTAACGAGTTTTCGTTAAACAGTTTAAGGGACATGTAGCAAAATTGCACAACTTACTGTGAAGTGACTCGCATTTTGTCATATGCGTGTGGTTTAACTTAAGTCGATTGGCTCTACATCTATGTTCCAACGGACTTTTTTTGCGTTTGGCAACATATCTAACGCCGGTTTTGCGCTCAAAAGTAGCTTTTGCATGGTTGAACGTAGTTGGCACTGCAAAATAAGTTGCCAACGAGATTTTCCAGCTCGTTTTGCCATCGGCGCTGGTGTTGGGCCAAGTACCCAACATTGTTCATCAAACAAAGGGTGAGCTTCTAAGGTTTGCCTTACTTGCCTTAAAAAATCTTCCGCGAGTTGCGAATTATTCGATTCAGCTCGAAACAAAGACAGGCTGGCATAGGGAGGCAATTGTGCCACTCTACGTTCCATTAAGGCGCTTTGGGCAAACTCTGGATAGCCTTTGTGTAATAAAGCTTGTAGCAGTGAATGCTCTGGGTGATGAGTTTGTAGCACCACGTGTCCAGGCTTACTGGCGCGTCCCGCACGTCCTGCCACCTGAATAAACAATTGCGCTAGCTTTTCTGAAGCCCGAAAATCACTGCTATATAATGATGAATCCACATCAAGTAAAGCCACTAACGTCACGTCTGGAAAGTGATGCCCTTTAGCAAGCATTTGTGTACCAATCAGAATTTGATACTCACCATTACGAATGGATTCTAATGCACTCTCTAGACTGCCTTTACGGCGCGTATTGTCTCGGTCAATACGAATGGTTTTAAACTCTGGAAATAAGGTTTCTAAGTGCGCTTCAAGCTGTTCTGTACCAACCCCGACGGTCACTAAATGAGTTGAACCGCAGCTATGGCATTGATGAACAACGGGTTTTTGTGAGCCACAGTGATGGCAGCGCATCTCACTGCTTCCTTGGTGGAAGGTATAGTAAGCGTCACATCGAGCACATTCGGCAATCCAGCCACACTCGTGGCACATTAATGCGGGAGAGAAACCGCGGCGATTTAGAAACAGCATCACCTGATTGCCTTGTTGCAGGTGTTTACGCATTTGCGCAATCAGCGGCGCGCTCAAACCACTTTCTAGATATAAGCCTTTTACATCAATCACGCTGTTTTTGGTCGGGCTAGCGCCGCCAGCACGTTCAGTCAGTTTAAGATGCAGGTATTTTCCTGAAAGGGCATTATTTAAGGTTTCTAGAGATGGTGTGGCCGAGCCTAAAACAACCGGCACGCTTTCTGAGTGGGCGCGCATTATTGCGATGTCTCTAGCGTGATAGCGTAGGCTATCTTGCTGTTTATAAGAAGAGTCATGCTCTTCATCGACAATGACAATGCCAAGGTTGGCAAAGGGGGTCAGTAATGCCGAGCGAGTACCAATCAGGATGCCGCATTCTTTATTTTTGGCGGCCAGCCATGCATTTAGGCGTTCACTGTCATTAAGACCTGAGTGAATGGTCTCAATAGGCACGTTAAAGCGTCGTTTAAATCGGTTGATGGTTTGTGGCGTTAAGCCTATTTCGGGAACTAAGACTAACGCTTGCTTACCCTGCTGGATGACCGACTCTATAAGTTGAAGATAAACCTCGGTTTTACCTGAACCTGTAACTCCATCAAGAAGCGCACATTCATAACCTTCAATGTGGTTGACTGTGACTACGGCCAGCATTTGTTCATGGTTGAGTTGACGCTTGTCGTCTTCATTAATGAGCTCAGCTGGCCACTGGTCATTGATTTCAATACTTTCTGAGCAAACTACCCATTGTTTCTGCTCTAAAGTTTTTAAAACAGAGCTAGAGATATCTAAAGTGGCAAGTTCATGTTGAGCCAGTGCCCCATATTGCAAAGCATGCATCACTTTAGCTTGCTGAACTGCTCGTCCAAAGCCCTGCATTAACTGGTTACGACCAGCATCGGTGAGTTGCCATATTTTCTGTGGCTGCTTATGTGCTGGTTTACCTTTGCGCAGAGCGCCAGGCATAGCCCCATTTAATGTTTCACCGAGTGGATATTGGTAAAATCGGCTAGCCCAATGAATCAGTTTATAAAGTTTATCTGGCCATATAGGCTCAACATCAAGCACTGTCATTAAAGGCTTGAGCTTATTGATATCGTATTCTGATTGATGGGTGAGGGCAGTGATAACGCCAAGTCGCTTATTTGGCCCAAACGGCACCCATACACGCACACCCACAACAGGAAATAAGTGTGACGGGATGAGGTATTCAAATTCTTTATCTAGAGGTACGGGCAGGGCAACTCTAGCAATTGTTGGGCGCATGGGATCTCTTTGATGTTTCTGCAATCAGATAATTACACAGATGATGATACTAGAAAAAGGGCAAGGAGATGATGAAAAATATTGACCTCCTAGCCAAGTGTTGTCTCGCATATGGCTATATATAGGAATATTATGGTGAATGTGGCGAAAAAAGGGACAAATCAGTTGATCCTTAAAGACTAATTCATTACTATACTGCGCCTTGAAGATGCTGTATTACGCGGTGTCACTGTTAGAAACTACGTGTGGTGTCCAACCTTAGATTTGGATAGCGACGCGGCCTATAAATGAGGTTTTCCCATGAAACCAGGTATCCATCCTGAATACAAATCTGTAACAGCTAACTGCTCTTGCGGAAATACTTTTGAGTTCAACTCAACTCTAGCTAAAGAATCTATCCACCTAGACGTATGTGACAAATGTCACCCGTTCTACACTGGTAAGCAACGTATCGTTGATACTGGCGGCCGTGTTGATCGCTTTAACAAGCGTTTCGGTGCTCTTTCTTCTAAGAAATAATCTTAGTCGTAAAGATACAGAAAAAAGGTCGCCTAGGCGGCCTTTTTTGATCCCATAACAAAGTGACTTTCCTGCCTATTTACCTTCATTTTTATCCTGCAATCTAAGCTATTGTCTTTTTTACACTGGTTACTTTGTAGTACATTGCCTGTTTTTTATTTACAATCAAAAATTATTTACTTTCTCCTAATATCCACGAAGGGATGCTCTTTGATGTCAGATGACCAACCAATAAATGATTTCCGCCAACAAGCTCTCGATTACCACGAGTTTCCTAAACCAGGAAAAATAGCTGTTGAATTAACGACCCCTGCTGATTCAGTTCATGATCTTGCGCTAGCGTATAGCCCAGGTGTTGCAGAGCCAGTACGTGAAATCGCCCAAAATGCTGATAATGTTTACAAGTACACAGCCAAAGGGAATATGGTTGCGGTTATTTCAAACGGCACGGCTATCTTGGGGTTAGGTAACTTAGGGCCAATGGCTTCTAAGCCGGTTATGGAAGGTAAAGCGTTATTGTTTAAACGCTTTGCCGGTTTGGACTCTATTGATATTGAAGTAAAGCACCGCACTATTGATGAGTTCATCGATACCGTGGCGGCGATTGCCGATACTTTTGGCGGAATTAACCTAGAAGATATTAAAGCGCCAGATTGTTTTGAGATTGAAAGTCGTCTTATCGAACGATGTGATGTGCCGGTATTTCACGATGATCAGCACGGCACCGCGATTGTGACCGCTGCCGGCATGCTTAACGCGATAGAGCTACAAGGAAAACAACTGTGTGACTCTACTATCGTATGTTTAGGCGCTGGTGCTGCAGCAGTTGCGTGTATGGAGCTACTCATTAAATGTGGCGCACAGCGTGAAAAAATCTACATGCTAGATCGTAAAGGCGTTATTCATACTCGCCGTGACGATCTTAACGAATACAAACAGCTGTTTGCCAACAATACCGACAAACGTACCCTAGAAGATGTGATTGAAGGCGCGGATCTGTTCCTTGGTGTGTCTGGCCCTAACTTGCTGTCACCAGAGGCATTGGCCTTGATGGCGGACAAACCCGTGGTGTTTGCCTGTTCTAACCCTGATCCTGAAATTAAACCAGAGCGTGCTCATGAAGTGCGTAGTGATTTGATTATGGGCACGGGACGTTCTGATTATCCAAACCAAGTGAACAACGTTATTTGTTTCCCATTTATCTTCCGTGGCGCTTTAGATGTGAGAGCCAGCGAGATTAATATTGAAATGAAATTAGCGGCGGTGGAAGCGATTCGCCAGTTAGCAAAAGAGCCAGTGCCAGAAGAAGTGATGAAGGCGGCTGGAGTAACATCATTAGAGTTTGGTAATGGCTATATTATCCCTAAACCAATGGACCCACGCTTGTTGCCTCGCGTAGCAAGAGCGGTAGCAGAAGCTGCGGTTGCTTCTGGCGTTGCTCGCATAGAGCTTCCAGAAAACTATATGCAGAGCTAATAGCAGAATGCAGGGTTAATAACCGAAAGTGAAAAAGGGGCTAGAGTGTGATCACTCTAGCCCCTTTTTTTATGAGTTAAATCTGAGCGTTGTGCTAATTTAGTACTAGTGTTAGTCGTCGAAGACTTCTAATTCAATACCGAGATCAGACATAATTTTTTTTGCTTCAGTTGGAATTTCATCTGGGCAATCTTTTCGCAGATCTTCGTCGGTAGGGAGTGGTTGGCCAGTATAAGCGTGTAAGAAAGCTTCACATAAAAGCTCACTGTTGGTTGCATGGCGGAGGTTGTTTACCTGACGACGTGTTCGCTCATCAGTTAGAATTTTGAGAACCTTAAGTGGAATAGACACAGTGATCTTTTTGACTTGAGTGCTTTTTTTACCGTGTTCAGCATATGGGCTGATGTATTCGCCATTCCAGTCTGCCATTGGAAACCTTTATTACTTAGTTTTAAGAAGTTAATTTCCAATTCTAGCGATATTTACTGCTATATGTAAAGGCATTTAGACGTCTAGATGTGTTGAAGTCTAATACTGATCACGGTAATCTAGTATTAGATTCAGATTAATTTGATTGGTTACAAACTCCACCAGTCACTGCCAAAGGAAGGACAAGAAAATGAGCAGTAAACATAAGTCATCGACCATTGCCGTACGCACCGGTATAGAGTCTGATACCCAGCACCATGCTGTTGTTCCCCCTATTTACCTGTCCACAAACTATGGTTTTCCTTCATTTGGAGATGTACCAAAGTATGATTACACCCGCTCTGGAAACCCCAATCGTGGGCTTTTAGAGACGGCACTGTTTGAGTTGGAGTCAGGTAAAGGCGCTGTTGTTACCAACTGTGGTACATCAGCACTTAATTTATGGGTTTCGGCATTTTTAAGCCCAGACGATTTAATTATTGCGCCTCACGATTGTTATGGCGGTACTTACCGTTTATTTAACACTCGTGCGCAAAAAGGTGACTTTAAAGTCGAGTTTGTCGATCAATCAGATGATCAAGCCCTTGCTGCAGCGATTGCCAAAAAGCCAAAACTGATTCTTATTGAAACGCCATCGAACCCATTGGTGCGAGTAGTGGATATAGAGAAAGTGTGTCAGCAAGCGGCGGCTGTGGGTGCGTTAGTGGGCGTCGACAATACATTTCTAACCCCAATTTACCAAAGACCACTAGAGCTGGGTGCTGATTTTGTTATCCACTCCACCACTAAATACATTAATGGTCATTCAGATGTGATTGGCGGAGTAGTGATCACTAAAACCGAACAGCATGCTGAAGAACTTGGCTGGTGGGGCAACTGTATTGGTGCGACGGGTACACCTTTTGATAGCTACATGACACTGCGCGGCATTCGCACTTTAGGTGCACGTATGCGCGTGCATGAAGAAAGCTCACAAGTTATTTTAAACTTCCTACAATCTCAAAAGCGTGTGAAAACTATTTATCACCCAAGCTTGCCAGATCATCCAGGCCATGACATTGCTAAGCGTCAGCAGTCAGGTTTTGGCAGCATGCTTAGCTTTGAGTTTGATGGCGATTTAGAGCAGCTAAAAACCTTTATTAACAGTTTAAAACTATTCTCTTTGGCAGAATCATTGGGTGGGGTTGAGAGCTTGATTTGTCACCCTGCGACTATGACTCATAGAGCTATGGGTGAAAAAGCATTGGCTGAGGCTGGTGTGTCTAATTTCTTATTACGTCTGTCTGTTGGGCTAGAAGATAGTGACGATCTTATTGATGATCTTGCCCAAGCATTTGATTCGGTCGAGGGTTAATTATGAACAACGCAACGCAACTGCATAAGTTTGGTGGTAGTAGTCTGGCAAATGCAGAATGCTTTGATCGCGTAGCCAATATTTTGGCGGAGTACTCCAACGCGAGTGATTTAGTGATTGTTTCTGCTGCCGGTTCAACGACCAACAATTTGTTGCGCTGGTTAGCGGCTTTAGAAAAAGATGGACGTATTGCGCATGAGATTTTACTTGAGCTAAGAAGCTATCAGAATCAATTGATTAGCGACTTGCTTCCTCAACAAACGGCGACGGCTTTGCAAGAGCAACTTAACCGAGAGTTTACCGCATTAAGTGCCTTAAATGCTCCGTTAAGCGAGCCACAAAAATCAGCGGTATTAGGTCATGGTGAAGTGTGGTCATCTCGCCTCCTTAGTGCGGTGCTTTGTGATAGAGATATGCCAAGTGCAGCTCTTGATTCTCGCGACTTCTTACGTGCAGAAGCAGGCACTCAGCCAGAAATCGATCGCAACCTTTCTTGGCCACTATTGAAATCAGTGTTAGCTCAGCATCCTCAAAAACGCTTAGTGATTACTGGTTTTATGGCACATAACCAACAAGGAGAGACAGTACTTCTTGGACGTAATGGTTCGGATTATTCGGCGACCATAGTCGGTGCTCTGGCCGAAGTGGCTAAAGTTACCATTTGGAGTGATGTTGCAGGCGTATATAGCGCAGACCCGCGCATTGTTGAAGATGCTTGCTTACTGCCACTGCTTCGTCTTGATGAAGCCAGTGAATTGGCGCGTCTTGCCGCTCCTGTACTGCACAGCCGTACACTACAGCCCGTCGCCCAAAGTGCTATGGACTTAGAGTTGCGTTGCAGTCATCAACCAGAGTCAGGTTCAACGCGTATCGAACGTGTATTAGCTTCTGGTCGAGGCGCTAAAATAGTGACCTCATTAGATGATGTGAACTTGATTGAGCTGACTTTAAGCTCTGCACATGATTTTGAAAGTTTAGAGCCACAAGTGTTAGCTCTGCTGAATAAAGCACAGCTTGCGCCACTGGCCTATGAGTCACAATCAGATAAACACTGCTTACGTTTGGCTTATACCAGTGAACTATTGGCTGGTGCCTTAGCCTGCATTGAAGCGGCAAACTTTGATGTATCCGTGGCCGTGAAAAACGATTTATCCATGCTGGCTGCGGTAGGAGCTGGTGTGACTAACAATGCTAATCATTGTTTTGGTTTTTACCAAACACTGAAAAGCGTCAATGTTGAGTTCATGTTTGAAACCGAATCTGAGTTGAGCATTGTTGCCATAGTAAGAACCAGCGCAATTCCGTCACTGCTTAAAGTGCTGCATAACCAGCTGTTCCAAGCGCAAAAGCGTGTCGGCATTGTGTTGTGTGGTAAAGGTAATATTGGTTCGAATTGGTTGGAGCTATTTGCTACGCAAAAAGACCAGCTAGAAAAGCGTCGCGGCATGAGCTTTGACCTTATCGGGGTAATTGCGAGCCAGAGTTATTGGTTTGATGAAAATGGCATAGATGCCAGCAAGGTAAACAGCCAGTTCGCTGATAATGCGGTTAGTAACGAAGAAGATTGGCTACCGCTAATCAAGCGTCAATCAAGCTTTGATGAAATCATCGTATTGGATGTAACGGCTAGTCAGCAGGTGTCTGATCGCTACCTAGAGTTTGCTGAACATGGCATGCACTTAATCTCAGCAAATAAGCTGGCAGGTTCTGCGCCAAGTGAGTTTTACCATCAGGTGCAGGATGTATTTGCTAAAACAGGGCGTCACTGGCTGTATAACGCCACTGTGGGTGCTGGCTTGCCGGTAAACCACACAGTGAGAGACCTGCGAGAAAGCGGTGATGAAATCGTAGCACTCTCTGGAATCTTCTCAGGCACCTTGTCATGGCTGTTCCAACAGTATGATGGCTCTATTCCATTTAGTGAGTTGGTTGACCTAGCTTGGCAACAAGGGCTAACAGAGCCTGATCCTAGAGCCGATTTAGACGGCACCGATGTGATGCGTAAATTAGTGATTTTGGCACGTGAATCAGGTTTAGAACTGGAACCTGAAGGGGTGAAGGTTGAATCTTTAGTTCCCGAGGGTTTATTGGCTTTATCTGTGGATGAATTCTTCCAGCAGGCTAACGTGTTGAACGAAGCGCTAGCAGAGCGCTTAGATAAAGCACAAAGCGAAGGAAAGGTTTTACGATACATTGCACGTCTTTCAAAAGAAGGAGAGGCGACAGTGGGCGTAGAGGCGCTTGAAGCGCACCACTCTTTGGCTAACTTACTGCCTTGTGACAATATTTTTGCTATTGAGAGTAAGTGGTACAAAGATAACCCATTGGTTATACGTGGCCCTGGTGCGGGTCGAGAAGTCACGGCAGGCGCCTTGCAGTCTGATCTTAATCGCTTATCTAGTCTATTATAATTCTTATCTAAAGCATCCAACGTGTCCGCGTTGGATGCTTCTTATCTAAAAAGACTCAACTTTTGTACGAATTTTTGTTGACATCCCTCTCATAAATTTACATTATCTAGACATATAGACGTCTAAACGTTCAAAACTATGTGATTGTGCTGATGCACAGGGAGAAGAAATATGGGTTACACACACGCAAGCCACATTGATGCACTCAATCAAAACGTCGCTGAGCTTTCTGATAATATCAATGTCTCTTTCGAGTTCTTCCCTCCTAGCAGTGAAAAAATGGAGGAGACCCTTTGGAACTCTGTACATCGCTTAAAAACGTTAAAGCCTAAATTCGTCTCTGTGACCTACGGTGCTAACTCAGGTGAGCGAGATCGTACTCACTCAATCATCAAAGAAATCAAAAGCCAAACCAACCTAATTGCGGCGCCGCATTTAACTTGTATCGATGCTTCTCGTGATGAACTGATCACCATTGCCGATGATTATTGGAAGAATGGCATCGAGAGCATTGTGGCACTGCGTGGTGACATTCCGCCAAACGGTGGTACGCCAGATATGTACGCTTCTGATTTAGTTGAGTTACTAAAATCTCGCCATGACTTTGATATCTCGGTAGCCGCTTTTCCTGAAGTACACCCAGAAGCGAAAAGTGCGCAATCTGATTTATTAAACCTAAAACGTAAAGTTGATGCGGGCGCAAACCGCGCTATCACGCAGTTTTTCTTTGATGTTGAAAGCTACCTTCGCTTCCGTGACCGCTGTGCGGCAACGGGTATCGATGTCGAAATTATTCCGGGTATTTTGCCAGTGTCTAATTTCAAGCAAGCGTCTCGCTTTGCAGCGATGAATAACGTGAAAGTACCGGGATGGATGGCAAAACAGTTTGAAGGGTTGGATGATGATCCTTTGACACGCCAACTAGTCGGTGCCAGTCAGGCTATTGATATGGTGCGTATTTTAAGTCGTGAAGGGGTAAAGGATTTCCACTTCTATACTTTGAACCGTGCAGAAATGACGTACGCTTTGTGCCACACATTAGGTGTTCGCCCATAGTTCTCATCTGAGAATACATTGGTAGAGAGAGTGAATTTACGGAAAAGTATTGCTAGATAGGGATACGGTTAATAAGAATTTAACCAGCGTTGATATTGTTCTCTAAGCCAAATAAAACAAAGGACCCAGTGCATAAAAAGCTAGGTCCTTTTGTTTTTCTGTTAAGCAATCTCGCGTAACACTTCTTCCGCCCACTCATTCCAAGCTTCGCGAGTCAAAAGATTACGACGTAAGGTTAGTCGCTCAATTTTTTCTTTGTGGCTCAAAATGCGTGTATCAGCGTAATGCGTATCTTCGATTTCTTTGTAAAACTGAACCAGTTTACGTGAATCGCTTAGTGCAAGTTGCAGTTGGTCAGAAAAACCTTCAGCAGGCTGAACTTCACATGCATAAAGTTTAGCTGCAAACTCATCTCTCACTGTTGGGTGCGAAATAGGTTGTTCAAACCATTTAGCCAGTGCCTCACGGCCGCGCTCTGTGATTGAGTAAATCTTTTTATCAGGCTTGCCTGATTGAGGGAATAGCTGACAAGTAACGAGCTCGTTTTCTGCCAGTTTATTTAACTCACGGTAAACCTGTTGGTGGCTTGCTTTCCAAAAGTAGCCAATGCTATAAGAAAACTCTTTTGTAATGTCGTAACCGGTAGCATCTTTTGTGCTTAGTACGGTCAATATAACGTGTGGTAATGACATGTTGTTCTTCCAAATTACTGCATATAAAAAACAACGCACAGTTCAGACTCTAGTTGGTCATCATTGAAGAGTGCGAGCCACTCAAGAAGTTCATGAGTGCATGTATTACCTTTTAAGCCATTCTCACCCGACCATAATTTATTTTATTATGTCCAATAAATAGGGAATATTGTGTCTCGTTATTTTTATTGTGAAACCCAAGATCCCCTACCTATAAGCTAACAGTTTACTATCATTTTTTGGCGTTAGATTAACGAAAAATAAGTATTACAAAAACATGTTTACTGCTTTTTGTCTCATATTGCCAACTTGCTCAAAAAGCCTAACAAGTGCTGTTATCGGTTGGGTAAAATGCCGGATCTATCACTGTTTTATATTTTTGCGTGAGATAAGCCAAGGATACCGTGAGATAAGCTAAGGATACAAAAAAGCCCCAGCTCAATGAGCTAGGGCTTGAATGCTAAGCATGATAGACGCTTGTCGAGCTTAACCTGTGTTACGCATTCCTGCTGCAATACCAGCAATGGTAATCATCAGAGCTTCTTCCAGTTCAGGGTTATTCTCTTCTTTTTGTCTAGTACGCTTTAGAAGCTCTACTTGCAACATGTTCAATGGATCAACATAGATGTTGCGTAGACGTATGGACTCTAGACCCCATGGGTCACTTTGCATTAGGTTCTCGTTGTTCTCTACTTTTAGAACCGTTTGGATATCTTTTTGTAGTTGTCCACGAAGGTTCTCACCTAAACGCCATAGTGATGGGTCTGTAAGCTTCTCGTCGTACAGTTTAGAGATATCCATGCTGCACTTGTAGTACACCATTTCTAACATACCTAAGCGGGTAGAGAAGAACGGCCATTCACGACACATCTCTTCTAGTAATTCTAGATGACCTTGGTCAATTGAGTATTGAATCGCTTCACCCGCGCCAAGCCAAGCAGGAAGCACCAGACGGTTTTGGCTCCATGAGAAGATCCATGGGATAGCACGTAGGCTTTCTACGCCACCTTTCGGGTTACGCTTCGAAGGACGAGAGCCTAGCGGCAGTTTGCCTAGCTCAAGCTCAGGTGTAGCCGCGCGGAAGTAAGGAACAAAGTCCGCTTCACCGCGTACGACATTACGGTAAGACTCACAAGAAACCTGTGATAGCACTTCCATAAGGTCACGCCAATCTTGTTTTGGCTCTGGAGGCGGAAGCAGGTTAGCTTCTAAAATGGCGCTAGCGTACAAGTTCAGGCTGTTGACTGCCACTTGTGGTAGACCAAGTTTAAAGCGAATCATCTCACCTTGCTCAGTAACACGTAGGCCACCTTTCAAGCTTTTTGGTGGTTGAGACAACAATGCTGCGTGTGCAGGAGCGCCACCACGGCCGATAGTACCGCCACGACCATGGAACAAGGTCAGGTCGATATTTTCTGCTTCAGAGACTTTAACTAGCTTATCCATTGCGTCGTATTGCGCCCAGCCTGCAGACATTACGCCAGCATCTTTTGCTGAGTCAGAGTAGCCAATCATGACCATCTGTTCGCCTTGGATAAATCCGCGATACCAATCAATGCTATACAGCTGTTGCATGACGGCTTCTGAGTTATTTAAATCTTCTAGAGTTTCAAATAATGGACAAACGCCTAAACGGAATTTACAGCCCGCTTCACGTAGCAATAAGTGAACAGCAAGTACATCAGACGCTGTACGTGCCATTGAAATAACATAAGAACCAAAAGCTTCTTTAGGGTGAGCAGCAACAGTCTTACAGGTTTCAATCACCTCTTTAACCATTGGTGATGGTTCCCAGTTGTGTGGGATAAGAGGTCGATTATCGCTAAGCTCTTTAACTAGGAATGCAACTTTATCTTGTTCACTCCACTGGTCGTAATCACCTAGACCTAAGAAACGTGTTACTTCAGACAAAGCTTTCGAGTGCTCGGTGCTCTCTTGGCGAATGTCTAGTCGAACAAGGTGCACACCAAAACATTTAATGCGGCGAAGCGTATCAAGCAGTGAGCCTTCAGCAATCACACCCATACCGCACTCATGTAGAGAGGTGTAGATGGTATGTAGTGGGTGCCATAGTTGCTCAGCCGTTTCTAAGATGCTGACATTTGGAATAATATCGCCAGCCAGTCTTGCTGAAATCGATTTGCGCGTATTGTTAAGCAGAGTGCGCATTTCTTTTAGGATGCCACGATACGGTTCGTGACTATCACCCGCAAGTTCACGTACGGCTGCATTACACTCGATCATTGATAGCTCAGTGATTAGCTCTTCGATATCGGTGTAATATAGGTCAGCGGCTTTCCAGCGAGATAACCACAATACTTCTTGAGTAATGTTATGAGTGACAAACGGGTTACCGTCGCGGTCACCACCCATCCAAGAAGAGAAATGCACTGGGCGAGCATCGATAGGTAGAGGCTCATCTAGGTGAGTCGATACTCGTTCGTCTAACTCACGCAAGAAATCAGGTACTGCTTCCCAAAGCGAGTTTTCAACAACGGCAAAACCCCATTTAGCCTCATCAAGAGGAGTAGGGCGTTGCTGACGGATAACATCTGAGTGCCAGCTTTGAGCGATAAGTTGCTCTAGACGGCGCTCTGTTTTAATTCGTTCTGAGTGACCAATATCGCTAAGCTCTAGTTTAGATAAACAATCGTTTATCTTAAGTAGCTTGTTGATCATGGTACGACGAGAGATTTCGGTAGGGTGCGCAGTTAGCACTAATTCAATATTGAGGTTCTTGATTGCGTCCGATGCTTCTTTTTTAGAAATCTCTTTAGAATGAAGTTTACTAAAGAGAGTCTGAAGTACATCAGGTTCGCAAACATGCTCTTCGCAATGACGAGAAATTGTATGGTATTGATCGGCTATATTAGTCAGATTCAAAAATTGATTGAATGCGCGAGCGACTGGGATAAATTGCTCGTCCGGCAGGTTCTCAATCTCATGGATGAGAGCCTCTCTATCTTCTTGATGACCGCTACGAGCCGACTTAGACAACTTACGAAGAGTTTCAACTTTATTAAAAATCTCCTCTCCATGGGCGTCTTTAATGGTTCTGCCAAGTAGATTACCAAGCATCTTCACGTTACTGGTAAGTGCAGAATATTTCTTATTCATTTCATTGAGCCTCGTAATTAAATTACACACCTTTCCTTGAGTTAAGATCCAATCTATCCAAGAAAAGGGGTAAGAGTCAAACTTTGAACAAATTTGATTGAAAAACCAACGTTTGAATTGATTTGAATCATAATAGCTGACTCTAACAATTTGGATGTTGAAACTTAATTTCACTAATCGTTGAAATTAGCTCGCAAAACAGTATTGGTTAATCGATTTTTGTAAAATATTAATTGTTGGATTAATAAAATCTAGACTTAAAAATTCATCCGGCTGATGCGCTTGGTCAATAGAGCCCGGTCCCATCACCAAAGTCGGGCATAACTCTTGTAAATAAGGCGCTTCTGTACAGTAGTTGACCGTTTGTGATTCCGTATCGCAGATGAGTTGCATCTCTTGCACAAAGTGGTGATCGGCATGACATTCATAACCTGGAATTGGCGGATGCAGTGGTTTGACTTCAATTCGTCCGGGCCACTTTTGCATCACGGTCTGTAGATGCTCGTGCAGCAACTGATCTAGGCTCTCAAGGCTTAACCCTGGAAGCGGTCTAAGATCATAATGCAATTCACAACAGCCACAAATACGGTTGGCACTGTCACCACCGTGAATGTGCCCCAAATTCATAGTTGGGCTAGGGATGGCAAACCCAGGATGGTGGTAGTCTTTGATCAGCTGTTGTTTTAGGTGCATCAACGAATACATCACTTCATGCATGATTTCTATAGCATTTATCCCTAGCGCAGGATCTGATGAGTGCCCTGATTTGCCGGTAATACGAATAGCGTTTGCCATGTGTCCTTTGTGGCCACGTATCGGCACTAAATTGGTGGGCTCACCAATAATGCAGTAGTCAGGCTTAAAGGGAGCTTCTTTGGCAAAATGCTTAGCACCGAGCATGGTGGTTTCTTCATCACAAGTGGCAAGAACATACAAAGGCTTGTTTTGCGTGCTCCAATCAGTGCCGTTTTTTTGCATTTGTTTTACTGCATCTAAGATAAAAGCAAAGAAGCCTTTCATATCCGCAGTGCCTAAACCGTAATAGCGATTATCTGACAGAGTTAACTGATGAGGGTCAAAATTCCAACGACCTTGATCAAAGGGAACAGTATCCGTGTGTCCCGCAAGTAACAGTCCACCTTCACCATTGCCCAATTGCGCCATTAGGTTTAATTTTCCGGGCTCAACTTCTTCTGTAGTTACGGTAAAACCAAGGTCTTCAAACCAAGTGGCAAGTTTGGCAATAACTTGCGCGTTTCCCTGGTCCCATTTTGGGTCGGTAGAGCTGATGGAAGAAGTACTTATCAAGCCTTGATAAATATCAACAAATTTAGGTATAGGCATATTATCTTTGCATCCACTATTGACAGATAACTAATGAAAGGTTAAAACACATACTAAGTCACAAAGAATGAATAAAAAAGCAAAATAAGCCTTTTTAGTTACATTAATAATCAATTTTATAGAGTCGGCTGATGATTAACGAAAAACAACTTAAAGTAGCGATTATTGGAGCTAGCGGTTATACCGGCGCTGAACTTGCCAATATGGTACTTAAACATCCTAGTCTCACGCTATCAGGTTTGTATGTTTCAGCCAACAGTCTAGACGCAAATAAGCCTATTAGTCAGTTACATGGCAAGTTACTTGGTAAAATTGATATGCCACTGCTACCACTTAACGATGTGGATGCGGTCGCTCAGCAGGCTGATATTGTTTTCCTTGCTACTGCTCACCAAGTGAGTCACGACTTAG
Organism: Vibrio neonatus; assembly: GCF_024346975.1. Classification (NCBI taxonomy): domain Bacteria; kingdom Pseudomonadati; phylum Pseudomonadota; class Gammaproteobacteria; order Vibrionales; family Vibrionaceae; genus Vibrio; species Vibrio neonatus. The sequence continues at coordinate 182,298 of NZ_AP024885.1, forward strand.
CGCCAGTATTTCTAAGCCATCATTGTCAGGTGTTTGACTTGTCTGGTGCATACCGAGTGCAAGGCGATGATTTCTACACTCAATACTACGGTTTTGAGCACGAACATTTAGCAGAACTTGAACAAGCCGTGTATGGCCTAGCAGAATGGAATAAAGAGCAGATTGCACAAACTGACCTAGTGGCTGTAGCAGGATGTTACCCAACTGCGTCGCAATTGGCGATTAAGCCAATTATTGAAGCGGGTTTATTAGATAGCAAGCAATGGCCGGTTATCAATGCAGTGAGTGGCGTTTCTGGCGCAGGTATCAAAGCCAGCAAAACCAATAGCTTTTGCGAAGTGAGCTTACAGGCGTATGGTGTATTTACTCACCGTCATCAACCTGAAATTGCTAATCATTTAGGACAAGAGGTGATCTTTACTCCTCACCTAGGTAATTTTAAACGCGGTATTTTAGCAACAATTACCCTCAAGCTAGCTGACAACGTGAGCGCAGAACAAGTAGAGCAAACCTTTATTGCAGCCTACAACGACGCTGAGTTAGTAAGGCTAAAGCATCAAGATATGCCTAAAATACAAGACGTGGAATACACACCATTCTGCGATATTGGTTGGAAAGTACAAGGTCAACATCTTATCGTCGTTTCTGCGATTGATAACCTATTGAAAGGGGCATCTGCGCAAGCAATGCAATGTTTGAATATTCGTAATCAATTCCCTGAAACAACAGCGTTGTTTTAAGTCGTCGCAAAGGAAGTCATTTATGAGCACATTACCGTTAGTGATTAAATTAGGTGGAGCAGCACTTGAATGCAGCGAAACCTTGTCTAAGTTATTTAAGGCGATTGAGCAAACATCTCAACAATCTCAACGCTCAATTGTTGTGGTACATGGGGGCGGTTATTTAGTGGATGAATTGCTAAATAGCTTACAGCTTACTTCCACTAAAAAAGATGGACTGCGTGTGACTCCACAAGAGCAGATCCCTCTAATTACAGGCGCACTAGCGGGCACAGCCAACAAAATGCTACAAGGCGAAGCGATTAAAGCGGGTTTAAAAACCGCAGGCTTATGTCTTGCCGATGGCGGATTGTGTCATATCGAACAACTTGATCCAGAATTGGGCGCAGTTGGTAAAGCAACGCCTGGTGACGCAAGTTTATTACAAGCCATTTTGGCAACCAACACATTACCGATCATTAGCTCAATTGGTTTAACAACAGCTGGGCAAATGATGAATGTTAATGCCGACCAAGCCGCCGTAGCCGTTGCGGGTGCTTTGGATGCGGAATTGGCATTGCTATCTGATGTGAGTGGTGTACTGGATGGCAAAGGACATCTACTTGAGAGTTTAGATAAATCTCATGCGGATGAATTAATTCATGGGCAAGTGATCACTGATGGAATGATCGTCAAGGTTCAAGCTGCACTGCAAGCGGCTAGCGATTTAGGTCGACCTATCCAAGTCGCTTCTTGGCGCTACCCAGAAAAATTAGAACAACTGTTTGCCGGACAAAATGTTGGCACCCTTTTTCAGCCTGAATAGTAGGCAATTACATTTAGTAAATAACAATTATTAGGAATGTTCCACAAGCAACGTTCCTATTTATCGGAGAATTTAGTATGAGCAAAGTTAAAGTAAACAAGGTTGTTGTAGCCTACTCTGGTGGCCTAGATACATCAGTTATTATCCCTTGGCTAAAAGAAAACTACGGCTGTGAAGTTGTGGCATTTGTGGCTGATGTAGGTCAGGGCGAAGAAGAGCTACAAGGCATCGAAGAAAAAGCGAAAGCATCAGGTGCATCGGCTTGTTACATTGCTGACCTAAAAGAAGAAATGGTAGCAGATTACATCTTCCCAACACTAAAAACAGGCGCATGCTACGAAGGTAAGTACCTACTAGGTACTTCTATGGCACGTCCTATTATTGCTAAGGCTCAAGTTGAAGTGGCACGTAAAGTAGGTGCAGACGCACTGTGTCACGGCTGTACAGGTAAAGGTAACGACCAAGTTCGTTTTGAAGGCGCATTTGCAGCACTAGCACCAGACCTACATGTGATTGCGCCTTGGCGTGAGTGGGATCTAGTAAGCCGTGAAGAGTGTCTAGATTACCTAGCTGAGCGTAACATCCCTTGTTCTGCATCACTGACTAAAATCTACTCTCGTGATGCAAACGCATGGCACATCTCAACAGAAGGTGGCGTTCTAGAAGATACATGGAATGCGCCAAACGATGATTGCTGGGCATGGACAGTCGATCCAGAGCAAGCGCCAAACGAATCAGAAACAGTGACTGTTAAAGTTGAAAAAGGCGAAGTGACTGAGATCAATGGCGAGAAAATGACGCCATACAACGCGCTAGTATTCTTAAATGAAAAAGGCGTTAAACACGGTGTTGGTCGTATTGATATCGTAGAAAACCGTCTTGTTGGTATGAAATCTCGTGGTTGTTACGAAACTCCAGGGGGCACTATCATCATGGAAGCGCTACGTGCTGTTGAGCAACTTGTGCTTGATAAAGCCGCTTTTGAATTCCGTGAAGAGTTGGGCGTAAAAGCGTCTCACCTTGTCTATGATGGCCGTTGGTTTACTCCACTATGTCGTTCAATCCTTGCTGCTTCAGATGAACTGGCTCAAGATGTGAATGGTGAAGTAGTGATTAAACTGTATAAAGGTCAAGCAACCGTTGTTCAGAAACGTTCTGACAACAGCCTTTACTCTGAAGAGTTTGCTACATTCGGCGAAGACGAAGTATACGACCAAAGCCATGCTGAAGGCTTTATCCGTCTGTACTCGCTTTCAAGCAGAATCCGCGCTCTTAATGAATTAAAGAAATAGCGTTAAAAATAGAATAAAGTAAGCAGCATTAGACTAAGGAATTTCAGGAGAACACAATGGCATTATGGGGCGGTAGATTTACCCAAGCAGCAGACACTCGGTTTAAACAGTTCAACGATTCACTTCGCTTTGATTACCGATTGGCTGAGCAAGACATTGTTGGCTCGATCGCTTGGTCTAAGGCTCTGCATTCGGTCAATGTTCTAACAGAAGAAGAGCAACAGAAACTTGAGTTAGCACTTAACGAGCTAAAACTGGAAGTGATGGAGGATCCTGAACAGATCCTTCAATCTGATGCTGAAGATATCCACTCATGGGTAGAGCAACAGTTAATCGGCAAAGTCGGGGATCTGGGTAAGAAGCTACACACCGGTCGTTCACGTAACGATCAGGTAGCAACGGATCTTAAACTCTGGTGTCGTCAGCAAGGTAATCAACTGTTGATTGCTCTAGATAAACTGCAAACCAAAATGGTTTCTGTTGCTGAGCAACATCAAGGCACTGTATTGCCAGGCTACACGCACTTACAGCGTGCTCAGCCGGTAACTTTTGCACACTGGTGTCTTGCCTACGTTGAAATGCTAGAGCGTGACTACTCAAGACTGAGTGACGCAATCAAGCGTTTGGATACTTGTCCGCTAGGTTCTGGCGCATTGGCGGGTACGGCTTATCCAATGGATAGAGAGCAACTCGCGCATTCATTGGGCTTTCGTCGTGCAACCCGTAACAGTCTAGATTCTGTTTCTGATCGTGACCATGTTATGGAGCTGATGTCGATTGCATCACTGTCAATGTTGCATCTGTCTCGTCTGGCAGAAGATATGATCTTCTACAACTCAGGTGAGTCTAACTTCATTGAATTGGCTGACACTGTGACTTCAGGTTCTTCATTGATGCCACAGAAGAAAAACCCAGATGCACTAGAGTTGATTCGTGGTAAGTGTGGCCGTGTGTACGGTTCACTGGCGGGCATGATGATGACAGTTAAAGCATTGCCACTAGCGTACAACAAAGACATGCAAGAAGATAAGGAAGGTCTATTTGACGCCTTAGACACTTGGAATGATTGTATGGAAATGGCGGGTCTGTGTTTTGAAGGCATTAAAGTGAACGGTGAACGTACACTTGAAGCGGCGAAACAAGGCTATGCGAACTCTACTGAGCTTGCTGATTACCTAGTAGCGAAAGGCATTCCATTCCGTGAAGCGCACCATATTGTTGGGGTTGCGGTCGTGGCGGCCATTGCTAAAGGTTGCGCACTGGAAGAGTTGAGCATTGAAGAGCTGAAACAGTTCTCTGATGTTATTGAGCATGACGTGTATGAGATTCTGACCATAGATTCTTGTCTTGAGAAGCGTTCAGCACTGGGCGGTGTAAGCCCGCAACAGGTGGCGCATGCGGTTGAACAAGCACAGCAACGTTTAGAGCAAAGAGACACCTCTGGCGTTAAAGTTCGCGCTGCTCGCCTCACTGATATCGATACCTTAGAAGGTATGGTGGCTTACTGGGCTGGCTTAGGTGAAAACTTGCCGCGTAGCCGCAGTGAACTGATCCGTGATATTGGCTCTTTTGCGGTCGCAGAGCATCTTGGTGAAGTGACAGGTTGTGCTTCTCTGTATGTGTATGACTCAGGCTTAGCTGAAATTCGCTCTCTAGGTGTAGAGGCGGGTTGGCAGGGACAAGGTCAAGGCACAGCGGTTGTACAGCACTTGGTAGAACGAGCTCGTCAAATGGCGATTAAGAAAGTCTTTGTACTGACTAGAACGCCAGAGTTCTTTATGAAGCATCACTTCATTCCGACCTCAAAAATGCTACTACCAGAGAAAGTGCTAAAAGACTGTGAACAATGTCCACGTCAACACGCATGTGATGAAGTGGCATTGGAGCTGAACCTTAATGAGCAAATAATAGCTACGGTCAACGTCGCTTAATGTTGCACAGCACTATGCTAAATAACAGCACTATGCTAAATATCAGGAACTAGTTTAAAAAAGCAGTGTCTATAACAATACCACTGCTTTTCTTAGACCATTTCTAAGACGGCCCTTGAGCAAATCTGTTCAGGGGCCCTTTGTTTTTATGCGCGGTAGCGATTTTCTGTCATTTGCTATTCGATCTCATAGACACTTTCTAATCATTCATCTAGCCCCATAAACATGAACTTATTTACAATGCCGTCTCTATTTTAAGGGGATAAAAATACCATGATTGAACGTCAACAAACCAAACAACGAATGAGCCGTATTGTTAAGCACAACGGAACGATTTACCTATGTGGTCAGGTGTGTGCCGATGCCACTAAAGGCATTACTGAGCAAACCCAAACTATGCTGGATAAAGTAGAAGAATTGCTACTCGAAGCGGGCAGTGATAAAGAGCATATGCTGTCTGCCACCATCTACATCAAAGACATGCAAGATTTCCAAGAAATGAATGCCGTTTGGGATGCTTGGGTACCAGAAGGTCATGCACCGGCACGAGCGTGTGTCACTGCTGATATGGCTCGTGAAGCTCTGTTAGTTGAAATCTCAGTGATTGCTGCAGAAAAATAACTCAATCTAATCTTATTTTTGAAGGGTTCCCCACGTTATTAAAAACTATTTTGATAGGTATTAACGTTTGGTGTTACCTTATTGATAGGTAAATATTATTGAGAACAACTTTTGAATATTAGAGATTTTGAATATTTAGTGTCTTTGGCCGAGCACAAACATTTTCGTAAGGCCGCTGAAGCCTGTTTTGTGAGTCAGCCGACGTTAAGTGGTCAAATTCGTAAACTTGAAGATGAATTAGGTACCGCTTTACTTGAAAGAAGCAGTCGTAAAGTGTTGTTTACCGATGCTGGACTGTTACTTGTCGAACAAGCCAAGAAGGTACTTGCTGAAATTAAGCAGTTTACTGAAATGGCCAGCGCACAGGGTGATTCAATGCATGGGCCGATACATATAGGCTTTATCCCTACGGTAGGCCCATACCTGATGCCGCTGATTGTACCTAAGATAAAACATGATTTTCCTGATTTGGAAATGTTCCTGTATGAAGCGCAAACGCATCAGCTGGTTTCACAATTGGAAGAGGGAAAACTGGATTGTCTTATTCTGGCCGCAGTAAAAGAAACCGAACCTTTTAATGAGTTAGATATTTATGAAGAACCATTAGTTCTGGCGGTTCCTGAAAATCATCGATGGGGCGGGTTACAACAACTGGATATGCAGGAGTTGCAAGGCAGTACCGTACTTTCTTTAGGGGATGGGCACTGTTTGCGAGATCAAGCACTAGGGTTTTGCTTTGCTTCTGGCGCAGTGGAAGATCAACGCTTTAAAGCAACCAGCTTGGAAACACTGAGAAATATGGTTTCTGCGGGCTCGGGTATTACTCTGTTACCAGAATTAGCTGTGCCACAGGAAAAATCCAAAGATGGCGTAAGCTATATTGAAGCGGTCAACCCTCAACCCTGTAGAAAATTGGTTTTGGCTTATCGACCGGGCTCACCATTCAAACCAAGGTTTGAGGCATTAGCAAAGTATATCGCCACTAGCTTGCAAGAGTCTTGATTAAGCGAGATAAAAAAATCCCCAGACATTGTCTGGGGATTTTGTGTTTCTAATGCTTAGAATAAGCTTCCGCTATCTTCGCCATCCTCACTATCAGAGGAGTCACTGGAGAAAATATCTTCGCCGTAGAATCCATTGCTAGTGTTTTCAGGTTCGTATTCTGTCGGCGCTGTGCCTTCTAGGAAATACTCAAAGCGAGATGTTTCGTCGGCTTTTTGTGTCAGTAGGCTAGAACTACGATCAATACGTGCTTGAATGATGTGTCTAGGCACATGCTTACGTTTAATTGGCTTATCAGCCAATGCCACACGCATAAAGTCAATCCACGCAGGTTGTGCTGTTTTCGCCCCCGCTTCACCGCCAGAGGCTTGTTTAGAGCCTAGGTTAGCGTTTTTGCTAGTACGTCCTAGGTTGCGGTTGTGATTATCAAAACCAACCCAAGTAACGGCAACAACATTTGGACCAAAGCCACTGTACCAAGCATCTTTCGATGAGTTAGTGGTACCTGTTTTACCGCCAATATCACGACGTTTTAGGGTTTGCGCACGGAAACCTGTGCCATTCCAGCCTGTACCTTTAGACCAGTTACCACCACCCCAGATGTTGCTGTACATCAACTCTCTGACTAAGAAAGCGGTTTGTGGGGTAATCACTCTTGGTGCGTATCTTGGTTGAGTATGCTCAGCCTGAATAGTTTCACCTTTGTCATTGGTTAGCTCTGTTAGCTTCATTTCATGATCTTGAGCGTGTTTAGTCACGTCAGTTACTAAGGTGTTGTCACAGTGAGTTTTACAGATAACCGTTGGGTTAGCTTGGAAACGAACTTCACCATATGGGTTTTCTACACGTTCAATGTAGAAAGGTTCTACATAGTAACCGCCGTTGGCAAACACGGAATAACCTTGCGCCATTTGCACCGGCGTCAAGCTACCGGCACCTAGTGCGATGGTTTCTGAGCGAGGCGTGTTCTCTTTAGCAAAGCCAAAGCGAGTCAGATAATCACGAGTCTTATCCAGACCCACAGCACGCAATACACGCACCGCCATTACGTTTTTCGATTGAGCAAGCCCGATACGAAGACGTGTTGGACCAAGATAAGTCGGTGGTGAGTTTTTAGGACGCCACGCAGTGCCAGCACTCTCATCCCATTGGTTGATAGGGGCATCGTTGATCAAGGTTGCCAAAGTCATGCCATCATCAATCGCAGCCGAATAGATAAATGGTTTAATACTTGAGCCTACCTGACGTAACGATTGAGTAGCACGGTTGAACTTGTTGTGTACAAAGTTAAACCCGCCAACCAATGAGGTAATACGTCCTGAGGTTGGTTCAATAGAAACCATTGCCGTATTCGCGCTTGGGATTTGGCTTAGTCGCCAAACAATCGGCGCTGGTTCTTCTGCTGGTTGTTGCTCAGTATCTGCTTTTGTATCAACGACAGGCGTTTCTACAGGAGTCAGTGCGCGAGCTATGTCCGTTGGACGAACCCAAACTTGCTGGCCAACTTCTAGAATGTCAGATGCGCTTTTCGGTGCAGGACCTTGGCTCTTATCGGTTTTATAACGACGAGCCCAGCTCATGCCATCCCATTCTATAGTTTGGTAACCATAACTTTTAATGAAGACTTGAGCCGTTTTACCCTCAATGTTAGTGATCACTGCCGGGCGCATAGCACCATAGCTTGGTTGGGTACGTAGGTATTTCTCTAGAGCGGGTTGATCCATAGCGGTTGCATTGGCAGCCCAAACGACTTTCTCTTCACCACGGTAACCATGACGTTCGTCGTAGTTCACAAGGTTAGTGACAGCCGCAATATTAGCTGCATTTTGCAGTTTTGAATCTACCGTGGTGTAGATGCGCATACCTGAGGTATAAGCCGCTCCTTCACCAAATTTTTTCACCATCCAAGCACGAGCGATTTCTGCCACGTATGGCGCTCTTACTTGTGGCTGTGCGCCATGAGTCTCACCTAACAGATCTTCTGCTGTCGCATCATCAAATTGCTGTTGAGTGATTTTTTGCTCAGCAAGCATTCGGCCCAGTACCACATTACGTCGCGTGGTGGCGCGATCGATAGAATAGATAGGGTTCATGGTTGACGGCGCTTTTGGTAGGCCGGCAATAACTGCCAATTCACCTAGCGTAAGGTCTTGTAGACTTTTACCAAAGTAAACTTGGGCAGCGGCACCTACACCATAGGAGCGATGTCCTAGGTAGATTTTATTAAGGTATAACTCGAGGATCTCTTGTTTACTTAATAACTGCTCAATGTGAACGGCGATAAATATCTCTTTAATTTTACGCATTACTTTCTTCTCATTGGATAAGAAGAAGTTTCGAGCTAACTGCTGAGTAATGGTACTTGCCCCTTGGCTGGCTGAACCTGTTGAGATTACAGCGACAGCGGCGCGAGTAATACCAATAGGGTCAAAACCATAGTGCTCATAGAAGCGGCTATCTTCGGTAGAGATAACAGCATCAATCAGTTCTTGAGGGATTTGATCAAGTTTTAAAGGGATACGACGCTTCTCACCAAACTGGGCGATCAGTTTACCGTCGTGTGTGTACACCTGCATTGGTGTTTGCAGTTCAACATCTTTCAGCGTTGCCACATCCGGCAATTGGGGCTTCAGATAATAGTAAAAACCAAAAATTGTACCTAGCCCAAGAACGATGCAAATCAGTGCAAGGACTAATGTAATCTTTATGAACTTCACCCAAGTTTCCTTGTTTTTGAAAGATTTAAATTTGCTCATATTAACAACGAGCATAAACACTAACTTAGTGTAACCGCTTTTTTAGTTGGCTACCTAAATTTTTGATATTTACTGTATTTAACAGGGATTTGTATGCTTTATTCCATATTTTCCGGTATTTCCATACGTCAAAACAAACTGATTTGTGTTGTGCTGAAGAACGGTAAATCGGGATGGAAAATACAGGATTGCCTGACTTATCCGATTAAAAGTAAAAATGATTGGAAATCCGTTAGCGCAGAGCTAAATAAGCATTTACCAAAATGGCGGAATTGTGTCGCAATAAGCTTACAATTTGAAGAGGTGTTACGTAAGAGTTCTGTTATAAATTCACCTTTATCCGCCGATGAAGAGTCATCTTATGTGCGTGAACAGCTATCTCAAGTGTTAGGGCAAGACCCACTTGCCTATGACTATAAGCGCAGTGTCGATCAAAGCGAAGCAGAGGATCTCGACTTATTTATCTGTAAAAAGGAGACATTGGATACCTTACTAAATGAAACTAGCTTAACCATTAATGTGGTGGGGTGGGCACTGACGGATTTAGTTATCTTGAGTCAGCACTTGTTAGCAAATAAGCGGTTAAAGGCTGATTACGCCGTACAAATCAGCGATGACAAAATCACCGCCTTATCTCTTGATGGGCGACTCGCCACTCACACACTTGATGCCAATCCGTATAGTTTTTCTGAGCTGACCCAGAGCTTACGTCAACATGAATCTGCGCTGAACTTGCATCCAGAAAGTTCTAATTTGTGTTTATTGTTATTTGGGACTCAAGCACAAGTAACTCACTTCCAAGATGAAACCGCGAACGATTCAAACCTTGATTGTATTGATGCCTCTAAATTGTTGCAGGATAAAGTTGAACAGACGGAACTGATGGCATTTAGCTCGTATTATCCTGCACTTGCCTGTGCGCTTGGGGCAATGTCGTGGTGTGAGATGCTCTAATGATTAATTTTCTTCCTTGGCGAGAGCAAATAGCGCGCCGTAAAAAGTGGGCTTTTATCTTACGTCTTACTTTGTTGCCCTTGTTAGTGTTAGTTGGCGCGCTGATAGGGTTTGGGTTTGCTGCGCAATACCAACAACAGCTACGCACTGATCTACAAGCATTAACCTCGGAAGTCACTTCTGCGAAGCGTATTCATCTTGAGGCGACTAGTATCGCTGAGCAGCAGAATAACTGGCGCGAACGCTTGCTGTTAGCGCAGAGTTATCATGCTCAAGGTGAACGTCCTTTACCTATCGATATTTTGCCGCATAAGCCAACCATGCAAGGCATCAGTTTATTGAGCTTTGTTTGCCAACACTCAGAATGCGCAATTGAAGGAATGGTTCAGCATATCCATCAACTCAGCCCTTTTATGGATGAGTTAGCCTCGTCCCCTTTCTTAAAGTATCTACAGATTGAACAACTGCAGCCAAAGACCCGCGATGATAGGCAAAGTAGCACTCTATTTTTGATCTCATTTCAATTGGTCAATGAAGCACTGTGAGTTGGTTACTGTTTTACGACTGGAGTCGTTGGCTTTATTTCCCTAAAGCTTGGGTTTACGGGGTAAGTGTATTGATTGCAAGTTGCTGCGCGCTGGGTGCGTGGGGAGTTTGGGTTGGGTTTATGCAGCCAACACAGCAACAACTTAAACAGCAGTTGTTATCCAAGCAACATGAGCATCTTATCTTTTTAAAGAAATTAGAATTACTGGCTCAGCCACAACAAGATTATCAAGCTCAGTATCAACAGCTGATGATGAGCCGCCCCTTAACACTGTCAAAAGTGCACCTGTTTAATTATGTCTCCGCCGATTTACAACATTCTGCGGCGCTACTTAGTGTGTGGCAGTGGCATAAAGCACCTCATAGCCATCACCTTACCATTGAGTTGCAAGGAGAGTTTTCTGCCCTGCGAAGCCTAGTGCAAAAGGTGATGGGATATTCAGACTTTGTTGCTCTAGAGAGTCTGGCACTAACGCGGGATTCGGTGCATAGCGATAGAGTTGATGGGCGGTTTGTGTTTGCCTTTTTTATTGGGGATGAAATAGGGGAGTAATCACATGCAACGTATTTCTTTCATCCTTATTTTGTGTGGTTTTTTTAGCCCAGTTCTGTCTGAGGAACAGCAGGCCGAGGAACAGCAGTGGTTCTCGGTACCTGTGGTTAAGACGAGCGACAGCTCAGCTAAAGTGGTGACCCTAACACCAAGTAAACCACAGCCTACTAATCCACTAGAGACATTAAATACTTTAGCTGTTCATCCACCGCTATCCTCACAACTGTTCGCAATTAAATACGCTAAAGCGTCAGACATTGCCGATATTTTGGATCATCATCGCCGAGTAGGGACAGTTTCAGAATTTGGCTCTATCGCGGTCGATGAGAGAACTAACTCACTACTTATTTATGACCATCCCGACAATTTAGTGCGCATCGTTGAGATTATTGAATCTTTAGATATCCCAGTTAAACAAGTACAAATTGAGGCCAGAATCGTCACTATTAATGAGGGGGAATTGGATGAGCTTGGCGTGCGTTGGGGCTTTAGCAATATCAATACGGATAGCAAAATCACCCCTAGTATTGAAGCATCAAAGGGCAGTACGGATTTGGCAGACCATTTAAATGTGAACTTGGGACTAGCCAACCCGAATGCCTCCACAGTTGCTTTTCAATTGGCAAAACTAGGTTCAGATACCTTACTGGATTTAGAGCTTTCTGCTCTGCAGGCTGAATCAAGAGCCGAAATTATTTCCAGTCCAAGGTTAGTCACCACCAATAAACAGGCAGCCTATATTGAGCAGGGCTCTGAAATCCCCTATTTAGAAGCGGCGTCTAGTGGCGCGACATCTATTTCATTTCGTAAAGCGGTGCTGAGTTTGAAGGTAGTTCCGCAGATAACGCCAGATAATCATCTGGTTTTAGACTTGATAGTGACCCAAGACAGACCTGGGCAAGTGGTCAAAACTGGCATCGGTGAATCGGTAGCTATCGACACTCAACGTGTGCAAACGCAAGTTTTGGTTGAAAATGGTGAAACTATCGTACTGGGTGGAATTTATCAGAAAAGCATTACGCGAAATGTAGAGAAAGTGCCGTATCTTTCTGATATTCCTTGGTTTGGTCGCTTTTTTAAGCGAACTTCAGACAAGTTTGGACGCAGTGAGTTGTTGATATTTGTTACTCCATCCATCCTCTTTCCAAAAAAAGATAAAATATAATTTGCAATGTAGTGATCAAATCCAGATAATTTCGGGTCTTATCACGATTCATATGTGAGGAACTTGGCGTCATTTCTCTATACCGACTATTTAGCGGTAAAATGAAGGTGGCGGTGTAATTTGACTTTAACGTTGTAAAATACTGCTTAACATGGCTGAAAAACGTAATATTTTCCTTGTTGGCCCAATGGGCGCCGGCAAAAGCACAATAGGTAGACACCTAGCACAGCAACTTCATATGGAGTTTGTTGATTCTGATACGGTAATCGAAGAGCGCACTGGCGCTGATATCGCTTGGGTATTCGATGTGGAAGGCGAAGAAGGCTTCCGCAAGCGTGAAGAAGGTGTGATCAATGACCTTACCCAAGAACAGGGTATCGTTCTTGCGACCGGTGGTGGCTCAGTAATGAGTAAAGAAAACCGCAACCGTCTATCTGCTCGTGGCGTGGTAGTGTATCTAGAGACCACTATCGAAAAACAACTTGCTCGCACTAATCGCGATAAAAAGCGTCCGCTTTTGCAAACTGATGAACCTCGTGAGGTTCTTGAGGCTTTAGCTGCAGAGCGTAACCCACAGTATGAAGAAGTTTCAGACTATACGGTTAAAACTGACGATCAAAGTGCAAAAATAGTTGCAAATCAAATCGTTAAAATGTTGGAAGAGCGTTAATCTTCCAACGTTAATCTTACTGAGGAGAGCATCCCATGGAACGGATCACGGTAAGTTTAGGGGAGCGAAGCTACCCAATTTCAATTGGTGCTGGGTTATTGGGTAACCCGGCCCTCTTTTCAAGTCTATTCCCGTCGTCAAAAGATTTATCACAGCAACAAGTGGTTATTATCACTAACACAACCGTTGGTCCTCTCTATGCAGATAGAGTGAAACAACAATTTGTTGAGTTAGGGTGCAATACAAAAGTCTTAGAACTGCCTGACGGTGAACAATATAAATCCCTAGAAACCTTTAATGATGTGATGAGCTTTTTGCTTGAGCATAACTACAGCCGCGACGTACTTTTAGTTGCATTAGGTGGTGGTGTCATTGGTGATCTGGTGGGATTTGTGGCTGCGTGTTACCAGCGCGGTGTGGACTTTGTACAAATTCCGACAACTTTACTGTCTCAAGTAGATTCTTCTGTTGGTGGCAAGACTGCGGTTAACCATCCTTTAGGTAAAAATATGATAGGCGCGTTCTATCAACCTAAAGCCGTGATTATTGATATCAATACATTAGCCACTTTGCCTGATAAAGAGTTTTCGGCGGGTATGGCTGAGGTAGTGAAATACGGTGTGATTGTAGATAAGCCATTTTTTGAATGGATAGAACAACATATCGAATCACTGACAGAGCTAGAAAGTAGTGCTGTTATCAAAGCAGTGGCTACCTGTTGTCAAATTAAAGCTGATGTTGTTGCTCAAGATGAAAAAGAGTCAGGTATTCGAGCGTTATTGAATCTTGGTCATACTTTTGGTCATGCTATTGAAGCTGAATTGGGCTATGGTAACTGGCTACATGGAGAAGCTGTGTCATCAGGTACCGTAATGGCAGCAAGAACAGCCGCTTATGCTGGAATGCTTGATAGCATTGATGTCGACAGAATTGAATCATTGCTTATTGCCTGTGATTTACCTGTGCACACACCAGAGAGCATGTCTGGTGAGGACTTCATGAAGCATATGATGCGCGATAAAAAAGTATTGGCGGGACATTTACGCTTAGTGTTACCAGATGCAATTGGTAGTGCCAAAGTGATTAGCGATCTCGACCTTACGCATGTTTATCAAGCTATCGAGGACGGACGTAAATAAAAGTAACATACAGGGATAGTGGATGAGTCAATCTCATAAGGCCAGAACATTGGAGTTGCAATCACAGGCGTTATTGTTAGATAAATTGCGTCTAATGACTCGTTTTGGCTCGAATCTCGTTACTTTAATTGGCTCAAGAGGGGCAGGGAAATCCTGGCTTCTTGAGCGTCATTTCTCACAATGTGTTGTTGGTTACAAAGCCAAGTTGCTTGGTGATTCCGCAATGTCAGAACAAGACATGGCTGAATCCTTGTTCGCACAACTGACCACTGAACAGGCGTATTCTGCGCAGCACTCCCTTTTTGAAAATTTAGATCAAGCATTTGGCTTACAGGCGGCTGAGTTCACTATTTTGGTGGATGATGCTGGCTTATTCTCCGAAGAAATTCTTTTGTCCTTGTGGAATTTGGTTGAGCGCATTCAAGCTCACCCTACATGGACTATCAATGTAATCATGGCATGTGGCCCTGACTTATTGTCAAAGAAAATCCTGCCCCTATGTCATCAATTTAATACTCAACCTGTACAACTCAATATTGAGCCTCTGCCAAAAACAGAAGTGGAATTTTTCTTAGAGTTGATGGTGCTTAGAAAATTTGAAAGCTTGAACAAGCGCGACAGTATTCGTAAAAAAGCAAATCGTTGCCCTCAGTATCCGGGCGAGCTAATGGCATTAGGAAGTAAAGTGAAACCAATGAAAACTGCATTATCTTCTCACAATGGCTCAGCCAAATCTGGCGTTGTTGTGATCATTCTTATTATTGTGATTGCGTTAATTGCTTGGTGGGTATTATCTGGCTCCAACTCCACTTCGCAGCCCGATGCACCCGATCAGGCATTAACGAGCAATGTTGAGAAAGCCAACACTGAATCTCTCAGTGGGCAAAGCCAGCAGGTTGCGGATTTTTCGGCAAAAGAAGAGCAAACTCTGACTGACGATGCTCATCAATTGCCGCCACCGGTGACCAAGAAAACCATCACTTTAGATGACAATAGTCGTGGTCAAGAGCGAGTCGTGGTTCCAGATCAGGTGGTTGATTCTTTAATTGATACCGAAACGCAGGTAGTGAAGCCGACAGTGAAGTCGTCAACTTCAGTCGCTGCGACTCCATCGGTAGCATCTGCAGAACAAGACAATAACACTCAGCCAAGAGTTCATTTCTCCTTTGCGCGAGATGAATTGCTGGCTATCAGTAGTAAGCGCTATACGGTACAACTTGGCGCATTGCGCAGTATGGGAGAGGTGCAGGCGTTTATTGATGAACACCAATTGCAAAACCAAGTACGCATTTATCCGACGCCTCGTTCAGGTAAAACTTGGTACATTATTACCTATCAAGACTTCCGCTTTGTAAAGCAAGCCAGTGAAGCAATTGAACAGCTACCCGATGCGGTACAAAGTGTCGGCCCTTGGGTTAAGTCGATGTCACAAGTGCACAAAGAGGTTGTGGCAGGAAAATAACACTGAGACATATGTCATTTTGTGATACATTCCGCGTCCTAGAAACTATGGGTAGTGAAGACCAGCAATGAAAAAACAACGAGCCTTTTTAAAGTGGGCAGGTGGTAAATATGGACTCGTTGATGATATTCAGCGTCATCTACCACAAGCAAAAAAGCTAGTTGAACCTTTTGTTGGGGCAGGCTCGGTATTTTTAAATACCGACTATGAACACTACCTGCTTGCTGATATCAATCCAGATCTTATCAATCTGTACAATCTGTTAAAGCATGATCCGCAGCCTTATATCAATGAGGCAAAACGCATGTTCACCGCTGAATACAATCAAAAAGAGGTGTATTTAGACGTTCGCAAACAGTTTAATGCCAGCGATGATATTCAGTTTCGCTCGGTGGCCTTTTTGTATATGAACCGCTTCGGTTTTAATGGCTTGTGTCGCTATAACAAAAAAGGCGGTTTTAACGTGCCGTTTGGTTCGTATAAAAAGCCTTACTTCCCAGAACAAGAACTGGAGTTTTTTGCTGAAAAAGCCAGTAAAGCGACGTTTGTTTGTGAAGGATATTTAGATACCTTTAAGCGCGCCAGAAAAGGCAGTGTTATCTACTGCGATCCACCTTATGCGCCGTTATCGACCACTTCAAACTTTACTACTTATTCAGGCAATGGCTTTTCTCTGGATGACCAAGCCGCGTTAGCGGATGTTGCCGAGCGCACTGCCAATAAGCGTGGCATCCCGGTACTGATCTCGAACCATGACACAGTATTAACGCGTCGCTTATATCATGGCGCGCAACTGAATGTGGTGAAAGTGAAGCGCACCATTAGCCGAAATGGCGCAGGACGTAATAAGGTGGACGAATTGTTAGCCTTGTTTAATCGTGATGCTTAACATCAGTCGCAACATTGACATTCATTTGTAAATTGTCCTTTTAGTTTATGGTTTGCTTTTGTAGAATTGCGCGCAAATTGAACGCATTATTCTAGGGAACAGCTATGAACGACTTTCTTATTGCACCATCTATTTTATCTGCAGATTTTGCTCGTTTAGGCGAAGATGTTGAGCGTGTATTAGCCGCCGGTGCCGATGTAGTGCATTTTGATGTAATGGATAATCACTATGTGCCAAATCTGACTTTTGGCGCACCTATCTGTAAAGCACTGCGTGATTACGGCATTACCGCCCCTATCGATGTTCACCTGATGGTGAAGCCTGTTGATTCTATTGTTCCAGAATTTGCTAAAGCGGGTGCCAGCATGATTACCTTCCATATCGAAGCGTCTGAGCATGTTGACCGCACTTTGCAACTCATCAAGCAACACGGCTGTAAAGCGGGTGTTGTATTAAACCCAGCCACTCCTTTGACTCACTTAGACTACATCATGGATAAGGTTGATATGATCTTATTGATGTCTGTAAACCCTGGTTTCGGTGGTCAGTCATTTATCCCTAACACTTTAGATAAGCTGCGCGCTGTGCGTGAACGTATTGACGCAAGCGGTCGTGATATTCGTTTAGAGATCGATGGTGGAGTTAAGGTCGACAACATTCGTGAAATTGCAGAAGCGGGTGCGGATATGTTTGTGGCAGGTTCGGCGATTTTTAATCAACCTGATTATCAACAGGTGATTAATGAAATGCGCGCCGAATTAGCGAACGTAAAATAATTAAGGTGAAATAACTGTGGCTCTAAATCTAACTAAGTTATTGGCTTTTGATCTCGATGGAACGCTTCTCGACAGTGTTCCAGATCTTGCCATTGCAACGGATCAAGCGGTACAAGCCATGGGGCATCCAAGTGTCTCTGAAGCGCAAGTGCGTGAGTGGGTAGGCAATGGCGCAGATGTATTAGTGGCGCGTGCTTTAAGTCGAAGTATGCACATTGACCCAGCATTGAGTGATGAAACTAAGCAACAAGCACGCCAGTATTTTGATCGCTTTTATGCCGAATGTGGACACACGCAAAGCAACTTATACCCTAGCGTTGCAGAATCGCTAAATAAGCTTCATCAAGCCGGTTATTTATTGGCGATTGTGACCAATAAACCTTATCAGTTTGTACCAGAGATCTTGTCTCAGCATGGTCTTAGCGACCTTTTCATTGACGTATTAGGTGGCGATGCACTGGAAAAGAAAAAGCCCGATCCAATGCCATTGAATCACTTGCTTGAAAAGCATCAGCTTTCAACGGATGAGATGATCATGATTGGCGATTCTAAAAACGACATTCTGGCCGCGAAAAATGCCGGAGTGACATCCGTCGCTTTACCGTATGGTTATAATCACGGTGAGCCTATCGAGTCTTCTCAACCCGATTATCTGATTGACGACTTATCCCAGTTGGTTGAACTGCTGCCATCTTGTCATTGATGCACAATGAATGAGCCTGAATTGTCAACTTAGGCTCGTTTTACTGTTTTTTTTCTTCCAATATATTTGTCGATGAGTACACTGTTTTATCGTATAAAAAATTAATTTTAGAAGTATTGAGGAAGTAATTATCATGACCACTAAACCAATAGTGTTAAGCGGTGTTCAGCCGTCTGGTGAATTAAGCATTGGCAACTATCTTGGTGCTCTGCGTCAATGGAATCAGATGCAAGATGATTACGACTGCCAATACTGTGTTGTTGACCTACATGCCATCACGGTACGTCAAGATGCTAAAGCTCTGCACGAGGCAACGCTAGACGCTCTGGCTATTTGTCTTGCAGTAGGCGTAACTCCAGAGAAGAGCACTTTGTTTGTTCAATCTCACGTGCCAGAACACGCTCAGCTAGGTTGGATTCTAAACTGCTACACTCAAATGGGTGAGTTAAATCGTATGACTCAGTTTAAGGATAAGTCGCAACGCTACGCAAATGACGTAAATGTGGGCTTATACGATTACCCAGTATTGATGGCAGCTGATATCTTACTATACGGTGCGCACCAAGTGCCGGTGGGCAACGATCAGAAGCAACACCTTGAGTTAGCTCGTGATATCGCAAACCGCTTTAACAACATCTACGCAACGCCTGAATCGCCAATCTTCCAAATCCCAGAACCGCACATTCCAACTGTGAATGCTCGTGTTATGAGCTTACAAGATGCGAATAAGAAGATGTCGAAGTCGGATGATAACCGTAAGAACGTGATTACGCTTCTTGAAGACCCTAAATCGATCATCAAGAAAATCAACAAAGCGCAAACGGATCCAGAAAACCCACCGCGCATTGCTTATGATGTAGAAAACAAAGCGGGTATCGCAAACCTTATGGGCCTTTACTCTGCAGCAACCAATAAAACCTTTGCTGAAATTGAAGCTCAATACCAAGGTGTTGAGATGTACGGCCCATTCAAGAAAGATGTGGGCGAAGCTTTAGTTGAAATGCTAGAGCCAATTCAAGCTGAATATCGTCGTGTTCGTCAGGACATGCCTTATCTTAACGAAGTCATGAAAGCGGGCGCTGAAAAAGCATCAGCCCGAGCTGCGGTAACACTGGATAAAGTTTACCAAGCGGTTGGCTTTGTTAAGCGTCCGTTTTAAACGCCTTACTTAAGTCCGCTTTTAAACGCGGGCTCAAATCAGTTGTGATAGAATGCCATCGCCTCAAAGGTGGTGGCATTTTTTATTTGTTTGGATTTTTGTATGCTGTTAATCATTGATAACTATGACTCTTTTACTTACAACCTCTATCAATACTTTTGTAAGTTAGGTTGCGAGACTAAAGTTGTACGCAATGATGCTATTACCCTTGCCCAAATCCATGCCTTACAACCACAAGCCATTGTGATATCTCCTGGGCCTTGTACACCTAACGAAGCGGGTATTTCGCTACAGGTTATTCAAGAGTTTATGGGGAAAGTGCCCTTACTTGGTGTTTGTCTTGGGCATCAAGCGATTGCTCAAGTGCTGGGTGGGAAAGTCATTCGTGCGGATAAAGTCATGCACGGAAAAACCTCTCCAATTCGCCACACCAACCAAGGCGTATTTACTGATTTAAACAATCCACTCACGGTCACTCGTTATCATTCTCTGATCGTAGAAAAAACTTCTTTACCTGATTGCCTTGAAATGACTTCATGGACGGTTGATGAAAATGGACAAGCCAAAGAGATCATGGGCTATCGTCATAAGACCCTACCTATCGAAGGGGTGCAGTTTCATCCAGAGTCGATTAAGACAGAGCAGGGACTAGAGATCTTAGCTAACTTCTTAAAGCATACTGCTTGTCTATAGTTCACAACTCACAACTCACAACTCATAACTCACAAGTAAAAACGCATATCTATTGAGATTACTTGCATAATATTTATCTGTTCATCTTAGTGCTGTACGGGTGTTTGTTATGTTCAATGATATCTTTTTCTCTTTATTATCCCGATAGAGTCACACTGTGCGCGATTTGTTCGGTATACTAGGTCAATAAAACAGATAATTAGCTTGAAATGGTTAATAAATTGTTAATACAATGCCTATATAGACGAAAAGTCTTCTGCAATGCATAAATAACGAATTTTACCGTTGCAGGGAAAATGCATAAAGGAGTGATGGATATGACAGATGTAACGCGTAAAGACTTCGATGAAGTAATGATTCCTTGCTATAACCCAATGGCGGTTATTCCTGTTCGAGGGCAAGGTGCGCGAGTCTGGGATCAGCAGGACAACGAATACATTGATTTTGCGGGTGGGATTGCGGTGAGCTGTTTAGGGCACTGTCATCCAATCATGGTTGAAGCCTTGTCTGAGCAAGCCAATAAGTTATGGCATCTAAGTAATGTCATGACCAATGAGCCGGCACTTCGATTAGGTAAGAAGCTGGTTGAATTGAGCTTTGCTGATAAAGTCTTTTTTGCTAACTCAGGCGCAGAAGCGAACGAAGCCGCTTTGAAATTGGCACGCCGTTACGCTGCCGATGAGTTTGGTAGTCAAAAATCAAAAATCATCGCTTTTAATCAAGGTTTTCATGGCCGAACTTTCTTTACTGTGACCGTGGGTGGGCAAGCTGCTTACTCTGATGGTTTTGGTCCTAAACCGGGTGATGTTGAGCATATTCCTTACAATGATATCGAAGCCTTCAAAGCGGCAATTTCCGATGAGACTTGTGCGGTGATGATGGAGCCTCTACAAGGTGAGGGCGGCATTATTTCGCCATTACCAGAGTTTGCACAAACAGTGCGTGAACTGTGTGATAAACACAATGCACTGCTGATTTTTGATGAAGTACAAACAGGTAATGGTCGTACCGGTGATTTCTATGCTTACCAAGGATTAGGTGTGACGCCTGATATCTTGAGTACAGCCAAATCGTTAGGCGGCGGGTTCCCTATCGGTGCTATGCTAACCACCGATAAGCTAGCGCAGCATTTCAAAGTGGGCACTCATGGCTCAACCTATGGCGGTAACCCATTGGCGTGTGCTGTCGCAGAAGCGGTAGTCAATCACATTTCACAGCCTGAAGTTCTGCAAGGTGTGAAAGATCGTGAAGCCATTTTCCGTGCTGAGCTTGAGCGCATCAATGCGAAATATCCAATGTTTGCTGAGTTTAGAGGTAAAGGATTACTGCTAGGTGCTGAGCTTAACGACAACTGGAAAGGTCGTGCTCGTGACGTATTAGTTGCGGCAGGTGAAGAGGGTCTATTGGTGTTGGTTGCAGGAGCGAATGTGGTTCGCTTTACGCCTTCACTCGTGATCACGACAGAAGAAATTACACAAGGACTGAAACGCTTCGAAGCAGCGGTAGCAAAATTATATAACGCCTAGCTTTCTATCAGGGAGGATAGTCAGATGTTGGTAGTACGCCCAATTTTCAAGGATGATAATGAGGCTCTGTATTTATGTGCAGAAGAGTCTGGTCACGGTTTTACTTCTTTGCCCGTCAATGAAGAGTTGTTGCAAAATCGAATCGAACATTCGGTCAATAGCTTTTTAAAGCCAGACGTTACCCAACCGGGTAACGAAGGCTATTTGATGGTTGGGGTAGATTGCGATACCGGTGAAGTGGCAGGTACTACCGCCATTGAAGCGTCTGTTGGTTGGGATGTGCCTTTTTACTCTTACCATATCAGTAAGGTGGTGCATTCCTCGCCAAAGCTAGGGGTCAATAATGTGGTCAAACTCTTAACGTTTGGCAACAACTACACAGGTTGTAGTGAAATCTGTAGCCTGTTTTTACGCCCTAAATTCCGAGGTGGCCTCAACGGCCGCCTAATGTCTAAATCTCGCTTTCTTATGTTAGCAGAGCATCCACATCGCTTCTCTAAAACCATCTTTGCTGAAATGCGCGGAGTCTCTGATGATAAGGGCAACTCGCCATTTTGGGATTGGTTGCAAGAACACTTCTTTTCCATCGACTTTACGATGGCCGATTACCTGACAGGGATAGGTAAAAAGGGCTTTATTGCCGATTTGATGCCTAAACTACCCATTTATATCAATCTGTTGAGTAAAGAGGCGCAAGCGGTTATCGGTCAGGTACACGACAATACTCGCCCTGCCTTGAAGCTACTGGAAAATGAAGGGTTTACTTGTCGAGACTATGTCGATATTTTTGATGCTGGACCAACGGTAGAGTGTGACCTGCGTAATATTGATACTGTGCGTCACTCTTTTCGAGCTAAGGTATCTATTGCCGAACACGGCAGTTCGACCAACTATTTGATTTGTAATACCTCGTTTGAACATTTCCGAGCCGTCGCTCAACAAGCTGCATTTGATGCAGCAAGCCAAACCGTCATCATTAGCCCTAAAGTTGCCAAAGCCCTTCAAGTTGAAGTGGGTGACTGGGTTCGCATGGCCGCTGTATAACTCGAATAACAAGGATGAATTGTATGCAAACGCATTTTATAGCCGGTGAGAGGATTTCAGGACAAGGTGATGAAATTTGCTCTTTATCTCCCTATAACAGCGAAGTGATTTGGCAAGGGCATGCCGCCAGTAAAGGGCAGGTTGAATTGGCGGTTTCCAGTGCGCGACATGCTTTTATTAGTTGGAAGAAGCGTCCCTATGCTGAGCGAGAACAAATCATAGTGCGATTTGCTGAGCTAGTGAAAGAAAACGCCGAGCTTATTGCTGAAACTGTGGCGAAAGAGACGGGCAAGCCTTTGTGGGAAACGCGCACTGAGGCGGCGGCGATGGCGGGAAAAATTGCCCTGTCGATTAAGTCCTATCATCAAAGAACGGGTACTCAACACAAACAAGTTGCGGGAAATGATGTCACGCTACAGCATCGCCCGCTTGGTGTGTTGGCGGTCTTTGGGCCTTATAACTTCCCTGTTCATCTGCCAAATGGACATATTGTTCCAGCTTTATTGGCAGGGAATAGCGTTGTATTTAAACCGTCCGATCTCACGCCATTATGTGGCGAATTAGCCATCAAACTTTGGCATCAAGCGGGATTGCCTGCTGGCGTTATCAATTTGGTGCAGGGCGCTAAAGAAACGGGAATAGCGCTGGCGGAGTCGACGCAAATAGATGGTCTACTGTTTACTGGCAGTGCCAATACTGGGCATATTCTGCATCGTCAATTTGCGGGGCAACCAGACAAAATGTTAGCGCTAGAAATGGGAGGTAATAACCCTCTTATTGTCAGTGAGCAGTTTGGTGAATTAGATGCCGCTGTACATACCATAATCCAATCTGCGTTTATCAGTGCCGGTCAGCGCTGTACTTGTGCAAGGCGTTTGTATATACCCGTAGGCGAGGCTGGAGACGCTCTTATTGCTCGCCTTGTTGAGGTGACTAAGAAGCTGAAAATGGATCAGCCGTTTGCTCAGTCTCAACCTTTTATGGGGACATTGATCTCTCGAACTGCCGCCGAGCAAATTATTGCGGCTAAACAATCTTTAATTGAGCTTGGCGCTAAACCATTACTTGATGGGCAGTTGCTCAATGATGCGTTTATTTCGCCAACGATTCTAGAGGTGAGTGCTATTGCTGACTTACCAGACGAAGAATACTTTGGCCCACTGTTGCAGGTGGCGCGCTTTACTCGGTTTGAGGATGCAGTTGCGCAGGCCAATAACACCCAATATGGGCTTTCTGCTGGGCTTATCTCGACTCGTGATGATGAGTGGCAATTTTTCTCAGATGAAATCCGTGCCGGCATTGTGAATCGCAATCGCCCCATTACAGGAGCCAGTGGCGATGCACCATTTGGCGGGCCGGGAGCATCGGGTAATTTAAGACCGAGTGCGTTCTATGCTGCAGACTATTGTGCTTATCCAATGGCGTCTATCCAAGGTGATGCGCCAATTCTCCCGGAAACATTATCTCCGGGAATTGAGTTCGACTAACCATCTGCTCAACTAACCATTTGTTTGACTAGTAATTGCGTTTGGCTACAAGGAGGGGTTATGGGTGTACAAAAGCTATTTGACCTATTGTGGGATGACTTTAATGGCAGGCTCTGCCCATCGTCGCAGGTGATCCACGAATTATTAAAGCAAGATAAAGCTTTGATTAATGATCATATTGCATTGCGAACTTTTGCTTGTTCGCCCGTTGGCTTAGATGCTTTAGCACAGCCCTTTCTCGATCTTGGTTATCAAGAAGGCGGAGACTATGTGTTCAAAGCCAAAAAATTGGTGGCGAAGCACTATCAGCACCCACAGCCTGACTTTCCCAAAGTCTTTATTAGTCAATTACAACTAGAGCAGTGCTCAGATGAATTGCAGGCCATTGTCAGGCAATTGATTGAGCAAATAGAGTCACAACAACTTGTGGGTTCTAACTTTTTGCATGGCGGACGCTTGTGGGATTTAAGCTTTGAGCAATATCAGCAATTAGCACAAGAGAGTGAATACGCCGCATGGGTTGCCGCACATGGTTATGGGGCAAATCACTTTACCGTTAGTGTTAACCAACTGGCGCAGTTTGCTGAGGTGAGTGAGGTGAATGCCTTTTTGCAAGAAAAGCAGTTCGCCATCAATGCTTCTGGCGGTGAAGTGAAAGGGACACCTGAGGTGTTGTTAGAACAATCTTCAACCATGGCAGATAAGGTAGAGGTTACGTTTACCGATGGTATACAAACCGTACCGGGTGGGTTTTATGAGTTTGCCAAGCGTTATAAAGATAGACAAGGTCAGCTTTATCAAGGCTTTGTCGAGGCGTCAGCCGATAAGATTTTTGAAAGCACCAATAGTGGTAAATAACACGTTATTAAATGGAATATTAGAAGTGCAGGCAATAAAAAACCGCTGTTGAATAACAGCGGTTTTAGTATTTGAAGCTAAAGTTGATTAACGAGTACCGTAAACCACAATAGTTTTACCGTGTGCAGAAATCAGGTTTTGCTCTTCAAGCATCTTCAAGATACGACCTACAGTCTCACGAGAACAACCTACGATCTGGCCAATTTCTTGACGAGTGATCTTAATTTGCATGCCGTCTGGGTGAGTCATTGCGTCAGGTTGTTTTGCAAGGTTAAGCAGAGTCTGAGCAATACGACCAGTCACGTCTAGGAACGCAAGGTCACCTACTTTTTGACTTGTCACTTGCAGACGGTTAGCCATTTGCGAAGAAAGACGCATTAGGATGTCTGGATTAACTTGGATTAGCTGACGGAATTTCTTGAATGAGATTTCAGCAACCTCACATGGAGATTTAGCACGAACCCATGCGGTACGCTCTTGATCATCTTCAAAAAGACCTAGCTCACCGATGAAATCACCTTGGTTAAGGTAAGAAAGAATCATTTCTTTCCCTTCTTCATCTTTAATCAGTACTGCTACAGAACCTTTTACGATGTAGTAAAGAGTTTCCGCTTTTTCGCCAGCGTGGATCAATGTGCTTTTTGAAGGGTATTTGTGGATGTGGCAATGTGACAAAAACCACTCTAAAGTTGGATCTGTTTGAGGTTTACCTAAAACCATATTCTTATCTTCCTCTCTCAGCGAGTATAATTATGTCCCCAGACATCGCCATCTAAGGGGCGAGGGGTGTAGTTGCTGCTACTACGTTTAATTTTTTGCAGTACGAATAGTAACTTTTTTTTAGCGAAATTTCTTGATTTTGATCGTCATGACCTGTTGAATTTTCACACAAAAGCGTGCCCTTAATCACACTCTTATTAAAGAGTGTGATTAAGGTCGGACCTTAGCCTATCTTTCCTGTCTCTAGCAGTTGTTGCAATATAGGGCGAATAATGAGTTCCATGGCGAAACTCATCTTACCGCCGGGCACAACTAAGGTGTTATGTCGTGACATAAATGAGCCATCAATCATGGCGAGAAGGTAAGGGAAGTCGACGTTTTTAAAGCCGCGCATACGAATCACTACAAAGCTTTCATCTAAGCTTGGAATGCCTTTGGCGTTAAGTGGGTTTGAGGTGTCTACGGTAGGCACACGCTGAAAGTTAATGTGGGTGCGCGAAAACTGTGGAGTGATGAAATTTAGATAGTCATCCATAGAACGCACGATCGAGTCCATCACCGCTTCTCGTGAGTGACCTCGGTCGCGAGTATCGCGGACAAACTTCTGAATCCATTCTAAGTTTACAATTGGCACCATGCCAATTAGCAAATCAACATGCTTGGCGACGTTGCAAGTGCTATCCACCACACCACCGTGTAAGCCTTCATAAAACAACACATCGCTGTTTTCGGGAAGTTCTTGCCATGGGGTAAATGTGCCGGGCATTTGGTTGTAGGGTACGGCTTCGTCAAACGTATGCAGGTAGCGACGTACTTTGCCTTCTCCCTTTTCGCCATATTCTTTAAAGAAGTTTTCTAGGGCAGGAAAGTCATTGGCTTCGGGGCCAAAGTAGCTAATGTGTCGCCCTTGCTCTTTGGCTTTACGGATAGCAACATCCATTTCAGGGCGAGTAAAGCGGTGAAAGCTATCTCCTTCAACCCAAGCCGCCTTAGTGTTCATCATATTGAACATTTTACGGAAGGCTTCAGAGGTGGTGGTGGTGCCTGCTCCAGAGGAGCCAGTTACCGCTATGATCGGATGTTTAGCTGACATGACTTTCCTTGTCTGTGTTTAAGTGCGAATGAATAGTATACAAATAACATCTGCTTATTTCAGTGTTATAAAGGTTTCGAGTTATGACTTACTTTTATATCGATACTTTCATGTAATTCAGAGTAAACAATAACGGCTGTTCCTTGTTGAAGCTGTTGCTTGATTTGATCCACTTTATCTGCAAGAGAGATTTCAACTTCTCCGTAGTCGGTGCCTTCTCGCAGAATATACTCTTTAATCAGGCTTTCTAGTGTTTCTGGGGCAATCTCTTTCCACGGTACAATCATGCTGGATACTTATTTAAGTTATTGTTGAGGCGTAAATTTATCATAAAAGCTAGGTACCGCCATCTCTAACCAAAAATGAGGGGAGCGTAGCGAGCCCCCAACAAAGCCCACATGCCCGCCATTATTGACTAAATGGTAGTTGAGATTAGGGTTTAGCTTGAAGGTTGGGATCACTTCATCGGTCATAAAGGGATCGTCTTTGGCATGAATTATATGAGTTGGAATTTGAATCTCATTTAGCCTTGGCAGTCCTGAGCATCGAGTATAGTAATCTTGAGCATCAATATAACCGTGCAAGGGGGCGGTAATCGCGTTATCAAACTGATGCAGCAGTTGCATGTTGTTGATGGTGTCAATATCGATGCCGATGGCTTCTTTTAGCAACTCAATCTTTTGTAATGAATGCTTTTTTAACGAGTTTAGTAAGTAGTTTTGATAGAGCTTACTAAAGCCTTGTTCAATGCGTTGCGAACATACCGCTAAATCCAGTGGCGCACAGATCACGGTCGCTTCATCAACCAAAGGTTGCTCGTTATAACGTGCGAGATAATTCACTAGCATGTTTCCGCCAAGCGAAATTCCAACCGCGACTTTAGGGTTATTGGGAAAACGCTGATGGATTTGCTGGAGAAAAAAGCGTGCGTCCTCGGTTTCCCCTGAATGATAGGCTCGCGCTTGTTTGTTCGGTTTACCGCTGCAACCTCTAAAATGCATCATTACTGATAGCCAACCTTTTTGGGCAAAGGCATGCATCAGTCCGTGGGCGTAAGGGCTGTTAAAGCTTCCTTCCAAACCATGAAAGAGAATAAATATGGGCTTATTCTGCGCAGATGGTGCTTGCCAGTGTTCACTCCATGCCAAATCAAGGAAATCATCATCGGCGGTGGTTAATGTTTCCCAAACCGGAGTAAACAGAGGTTGCCGACGAATAAATCTAGGCATGAGCGTTTGGATGTGTGGGTTTTGAATGCTCCAGTGCGGAGAAAAGCGATTAATCATGAATTTGCTTATTAAATATCTCGGCGAGTTGCTGCGCACCTAGCTGGTGGCAATAGTCGTTGATTAAGTGAGGCTGAGTCACTGCTGTCAGTGGCAATTGATGAAGTACCGCGACAATATCGGCTTGTTGTTGGCGTTCGAGCTGCAACTCAAATTGTAGAGAATCTCGATATAAAGAGTCGGGTAAATGCGCTTTGGATTTTCGTCTTAATTCTCTGAAATGCAGCAATAAAGGCTCTGTGCGAGCTAGGCTTTGTAGCACCTTTGGCCACTGTGAATCGGCAAAAGAGAGGTGCTGTTCATCAAGCCATTTGACCGTGAGTAACAGATTTACATTGCCGTGAAAATGGTTTTGTAGGTGTAAGCACGCCTCTTTGATCTCCTGCACACAGTAGTAGCGCAAACTAAATTGCCACAAACTATCTAGGGTCAAAAGATGGTTCGGCGTGCTGTTCATCCGTTGTTATTCGTTATCCAGCTCTTGTTGCATTTCTTCTAGAGTTTCTTGATCTGTCATCCATTCCATTTCTACTTCCTCAAGTTCCGATTTTGCACTGGCTTGCTGGCTGAGCACTTGAGTAAGTTTAGCTTTGTTTTCCGCCTGATACAGGTCGGTGTCGCTAAGTTGCTCTTCGCATTGCTCTAACACCTTGTTGAGCTTATCCATTTTCTTTTCTAAAGCGGTGATATTTTTACGAATAGGTGCGGTGAGTTTACGAAACTCGGCTTCTTTGCGTTTTTGATCTTTTTTTGCTGCCGCTGAATGCACGGAAGATTTAGGCTCATCACTCGATTGCGCTTTTTTGATCTCTTTTTGTTGGTCGGTTAGCCACTTGTAGTAGTCGGTTAAGTCACCATCAAAAGGTTCAACTTGTTTGTCGTGAACTAGGTAAAGATCATCGGTGGTCGCGCGCAGTAGATATCTATCGTGACTGACGATAACCATGGCGCCTTCAAAGGTTTGCAGAGCCATAGTCAAAGCTTGGCGCATGTCTAAATCAAGGTGGTTGGTTGGCTCATCCAGTAGCAGCAAGTTAGGTTTTTGCCACACCAGTAACGCCAGTACCAAACGGGCTTTTTCACCGCCAGAGAAAGGCGCAACTTTATCGAGCGCTTTATCGCCTTGGAAACCAAAGCTACCTAGGTAGTCACGCAACTGCTGCTCTGTATGTTTGGGCGCAATTTGCATTAAATGCTGAAGCGGAGTTTCATCAGGATGCAGTGTTTCTAACTGATGCTGAGCAAAGTAACCAATTTTCACCCCTTGCGAGTAGGTAAAGTCACCGCTCTTAGAAGCCAGTTCGCCAGACAGTAATTTGATTAGTGTTGATTTACCTGCGCCGTTACGACCAAGTAGGCCAATGCGACTACCTGGGACTAAGTTTAAGCGAATCTTTTCTAAGATCAGCATGTCGTCATAACCCGCTGATACGTGATCCATCATGACGATTGGATTTGGCAGCGCCGCAGGTTCACGAAACTGGAAGCTAAATGGATTATCAAACTGCGCAGGCAGTACTTGCTCCATTTTCTCTAAGGCTTTAATACGGCTTTGTGCTTGGCGCGCTTTTGAGGCTTTATAACGGAAGCGGTCAATATAGCTTTGCATGTGAGCAACTTGCTTTTGTTGCTTTTGATACATGGCTTGTTGCAACACCAGTTTTTGCGCACGCTGGCTTTCAAATGATGAGTAGTTACCTGTGTACTCATTCAATTGTTCGTTTTCAACATGAATGATACGACCCACGACAGGATCGAGAAAATCCCTATCATGGGAAATGAGCACTAGAGTGCCTCGATAGTTTTGCAGCCAACGTTCCAGCCACATTACCGCGTCTAAATCCAAGTGGTTGGTTGGTTCATCAAGTAGCAATAGATCAGAGCGGCACAGCAGTGCTTGGGCAAGGTTTAAGCGCATGCGCCAACCCCCCGAAAACTGGGTGAGATTCCATTGCATTTGCGCTTGAGAAAAACCTAAACCATCCAGTAACTCCGCCGCGCGAGCGCGAATTGAATAACCACCAATGGTTTCAATTTTGCCATGCAGTTCAGCCACCTTGTTGCCGTCGTCAGCCAGTTCAGCTTTGGCTAAATCGGCTTCAAGTTGGCGGTATTCTCTATCGCCATCAATGACATATTCGATTGAAGTACGCTCTAAAGCAGGGGTTTCTTGGGCAACCCAAGCCAGTTCCCAGTGTTTGGGCTGTTTGAAGTCGCCGGCATCAATGCTTAATTCACCTTTCATTAAAGCGAATAAGGTGGATTTACCACATCCATTCTTGCCGACAAGGCCCACCTTGTCTCCCGGATGAATAGTGGCAGAAGCATCTTGCAAAAGTGCTTTACCGCCGCGCAATAATTGAATGTCTGAAATCGTAATCATGAAAATGCTAAGCGTTAATCGAATATGTTGCTCGCATATTAGGGGGAATAGGGGTAAAAGTCGATCCCTTGACATGATAGGATGAGGGCAATGTAACAGTTAAGGAAAGTGTCAAGGAATGACAAAGCTGTCTGCTTACCCCTCAAGTGTCCCTCGAGTGTTGGTGATATACGCTCACCCTGAACCGGATAGCTCGGTGGCTAATCGGTGCATGATTGATCAAATCAAAGAATTGCCCAATGTCACTGTTCACGATTTATACGCTGAATATCCCGACTTTTTTATTGATATCGCGTTAGAGCAGCAACGCCTGCTACAGCACGATGTCATCGTGTTTCAACACCCTATGTTTTTGTATTCGTGCCCTGCCTTGCTTAAAGAGTGGATGGATCGTGTATTGGATAAAGGATTTGCTTTTGGCTCTCACTGTGCGCTGCAAGGAAAGCATTGGCGCAGTGTGATTACGACCGGAGGGCAAAAGTCAGCCTTCTCTCCCCAAGGCTATAATAAATACCCTCTAGAGCAGATATTACAACCGTTTGAGTTGACCGCTTTACTGTGTCAGATGCATTGGATTGAACCTATGGTTTTATACTGGTCACGTACGATTCCTGACACCGAGCGTGCGCAACATGCTTTGCAATATCGACAATGGTTGGCAAATCCTCTGGCTGAGCAAGCAGATGTAGAAGGGGGCAGTAATGGCGCTAAATAATGAACTCATAGAAAGCAGTGTGTTGTTTTTAGGCGCCGCCGTTATCGCTGTGCCTTTGGCGCAACGATTGGGGCTTGGCTCGGTATTGGGTTATCTGCTGGCGGGAGTGGTGATTGGCCCGTGGGGACTGTCTTTAATTAATGATGTCGACGCCATTTTGCACTTCTCTGAGCTTGGGGTGGTGCTGCTACTGTTTCTAATTGGCTTGGAGCTGAATCCTAAAAAACTGTGGGCGATGCGCATCCCTATTTTAGGCTTAGGCGGAGCTCAAGTGCTTATATCGACACTGTTTATCTCTATGGTGGCATTTCTATTGGGCCAATCATGGATGAGCAGTATTGCCATTGGTATGGGCTTGGCGTTGTCATCAACCGCCATTGCACTGCGAGTGATTGATGAGCAAGGGTTAGCGGGAAGTGAAACCGGCCAGTCAGGATTTGCGGTATTACTGTTCCAAGATATCGCGGTGATTCCTATGTTGGCTTTATTGCCTTTATTGGCAGGAGGGGTAGCCGGTAATTGGGCTGATGTAGGGATGACATTGTTAGCTGTGGTTGGCTTGTTAGTTGCTGGTCATTTCTTACTTAGACCCTTGTTTCGATTCGTACTGTCCACTGGAACGCGTGAGTTATTTACCGCCGCGGCATTGCTGGTGGTCTTTGGCATTGCGGTAACCATGCAACATCTTGGTTTATCAATGGCGTTAGGTACATTTTTA
This sequence comes from Vibrio neonatus, assembly GCF_024346975.1. Classification (NCBI taxonomy): domain Bacteria; kingdom Pseudomonadati; phylum Pseudomonadota; class Gammaproteobacteria; order Vibrionales; family Vibrionaceae; genus Vibrio; species Vibrio neonatus. The sequence goes on from NZ_AP024885.1 coordinate 213,984, forward strand.
GCCGGAGTGTTGTTGGCTGAAAGTGAATACCGACATGAGCTAGAAATCACTATTGAGCCTTTTAAAGGTCTATTGCTAGGGCTGTTTTTTATCTCGGTGGGGATGTCGGTCAATCTAGGCTTATTGTTTGAAAATCCAGCATTGATTCTGGCAACTGTGGTTGGGTTAGTCACCGCCAAAGGGCTGATTTTATATGTACTGGCGCGCCTATTTGGCATCAAGTCTAAATCGCGCAGTCGAATGGCGGCAATTTTAAGTCAAGGAGGCGAGTTTGCTTTTGTTATCTTTACTGCATCCCTAGCACTGGGTTTGTTATCTAATTCTGTGGCTAGCTTTTTATTGGTGGTGGTCAGCCTGTCTATGGTGACCACGCCGCTAATATTAAAAGTACAGTCGTGGATTTACTCTCGCAGCATTAATAGCAGTGATGAAGCTGAATCTCACGAACAGGTACGCGATCGAGAGCCGCGAGTTATCGTGGCAGGCTTTGGTCGTTTTGGACAAGTGATCGGCCGTTTGATGTACGCCAATAAAGTAAAGCTGACTATCTTAGAAAGCGACCCAAGCCAGATAAAACTATTACGTAAATTTGGCTATAAAGTCTATTTTGGAGATGTGACCAATATTGACTTATTGCGTTCGGCGGGCGCTGAAAATGCAGAAGCGATAGTGCTGTGTACCGATGCCCCTGATGAGATCATTCGCACCGTTGAATTGTGCCAGCAACACTTTCCTAATTTAAAAGTTTTTGCTCGAGCACGCAGTCGCGTAGAAGCCTATCAATTACTCAATCATGGCGTACCAGGTTATTCGCGAGAGACCTTTCTGGGCGCACTAGATTTAGGACGACAATTGTTGGTCGCTTTAGGTATGCACCCTCACCAAGCCACTCGCGCCGCCAAGCATTTTAATAAGTTAGATAACACCATGCTGAAAGAGTTGTTGCCTCAGCATAGTGATGAAAGTGATTTGGCATTGCGAGCTAAAGAAGCGCGTAAAGAGCTAGAAGAGATCTTCGGTCGAGAAATAGAAAACGAACGTCAGTCGAGCAATTACTGGAATAGAAATGATGAAAACTAGAAAACGATTTATTGCCGGCGCCGAATGCCCAGAATGTCACGATATGGATAGCTTGCGCTGGTGGGAAGTGAATAATATCGAATGGGTAGAATGTGTGAGTTGTGATTATAAACAGCCTCGCTTGCCGGCAGAAAAGCAACAAAAAGCAAAAGATCAGGATATGATTGGGATCTTTAAACCAGAATAGAATTAAGCGCTAGCCATGGCAAAGGTTAGTCTGTATTATTGCGCCTCTTTTTTGAACAGTTGAATAACCAACTTTTTGGAGTGACTATGAAAATCGACAATAACTCAGTAGTAAGTCTTGCATATCAAGTTAAGCTTGAAGAAGGCGTAGTTGTTGATCAAGCCGGTGTGGATGCACCATTGGATTATCTACACGGACACAACAACCTAGTAGTTGGTTTAGAAAAAGCACTTGCTGGCCGCGCAGTTGGCGACAAGTTCAGCGTGACTGTAAGCCCTGAAGAAGCATACGGTGAGCATAGCGACGCTATGGTGCAACGTGTTCCTGCTAATGTATTCCAAGGTGTAGATGAACTAGAAGTCGGCATGCGCTTTTTAGCGGATACAGACCAAGGTCAAATCCCTGTAGAAATTACAGAAGTTGACGGCGACGAAGTTGTTGTTGATGGTAACCACATGCTAGCAGGTCAAACTCTAACGTTTGACGTAGAAGTAGTGGCTATTCGTGAAGCAACAGAAGAAGAAATCGCCCACGGCCATATCCACAGAGAAGGTGCTCATGACCATGACGATCATGAATGCTGTGGTGGTAAAGGTGAGTGTGGTAAAGGCGACGACTGCTGCTCTAACCACTAGACTGCTGCTTTAACTACTAAAAGTTAAATCACTTAGACGTAATTTAGAAAGCCTCCCTAATCGGAGGCTTTTTTCGTTTTACAGGCTTTATCACAAAATAGGTATTAATAGTGTGGCGGTGGGGTTTCTTCTGATGGATCAGCAAGGTTAGAGGTATCCATGTTTTTCACTTTACCTACTACGTATTTCATTTGCGTTTGCATTCTTGAAATCAGTAACTGTTGCTGGCTTAACGCATCATTGAGTTCATCGATGGTTTGTTCTTGGAATGCCGCTTTACACTCAAGATCATCAATTTTCTGGTTAAGTTGTTGAATTAGTATTGAAACCTCTGTTGCATCTGACATTGCATTGAGCCTATAAAATCGATAACGGCGTGCAGTTTACCTTAGATTACCTGTGCCTTCATCTCTATATCCCAATCCTATAGCTGAATACTGACAGAGAAATAGCCACAAATACCCGTAGGGTTGGCAGGAAATAAACAGTTATAGAAGCCAATCAAGTGATTTAACTTGTTTACTAGGGAACTAATCTAAAGAGTAGGGTCTAAGTCCCTATCTCACACATTTTTACTTAGAAATGACAATTAAAGGTTGTGTAGGCGTAATTATAATTCGCACACTGACCTGTAATTTGTTAATTTTAATAAAATATTAACGGAAACAATTTGCACCTAATAGTGCTTATAGCAATGGCTACGCCATGATTTGGAGAAATAAATGAAATCAATGCTAAAACTTTCTCTGCTTGCAGCAACAGTTGCCCTAGCAGTTGGTTGTCAAAAAGAAGAAGCACCAAAGACAGACGCAGCCCCAGCTGCAACTGAAGCAGCCGCTCCAGCAGAAGCTAGCGCAATGCAATTTAAATCTGACGACGATAAAGCGGCATACGCAATCGGCGTTTCATTTGCAACTTACCTAAAAGCAAGTGTAGAGAAACCAAAAGAGATTGGTATTGAGCTTAGCGACGAAATGGTACTGAAAGGTATTACAGATTCATTTGCCGGTAACGCTGGTCTTAAAGAAGATGAAATCCGTACTGTTCTTGAAGGTCTAGACGCTCGCGTTAGCAAGAAAATGGCTGAAAAAGCCGCGGCTAAATCAGCAGCAGCATTGAAAGCTGGCGAAGATTTCCGTGCTGATTTTGCTAAGCAAGATGGCGTAACCAAAACTGATTCTGGCATCCTTTACCAAGTTGAAAAACAAGGTGACGGCGCGACTCCTAAAGCAACTGACGTAGTTAAAGTTCACTACACAGGTACTTTAACTGACGGCACTAAGTTCGATAGCTCTATCGACCGTGGCGAACCAGCAACATTCCCACTTAACCGTGTGATTCCTGGTTGGACTGAAGGTCTGCAACTTATGAAAGTGGGTTCTAAATACAAATTTGTTATCCCACCAGAGCTAGCATACGGCGACCAAGAGTCTCCTGCTATCCCTGCAAACTCTACTTTAGTGTTTGAAGTTGAGCTACTAGGTATTGAAGCTCCAGCTGCACAGCCTGCTACTAAGTAATAGTAAATAGGCTATATAAAACCGAGGCTTGCCTCGGTTTTTTGCATTTTGTTTATGATTTAGATCAGAATATTAAAGTGTTAATTCAGCTAGCCCTCTCTTTTTTCAAATAATCTGATAAACTTTAACTTATTATTTGAAATGTTAACTGGATAGACACGTGAACACTGAAATTATTGATGCTGAATCGCTATTAGAGTTGGATTCTGTTGATATCAAGCCTTTTACAGAGCACGACAAAATCATCCTACGCTCGTATGAAGCTGTGGTTGATGGTATTGCCAGTTTGATAGGACAGTTTTGTGAAATTGTTCTGCACTCATTAGAAGATCTCAACACTTCGGCTATTCGCATAGCCAATGGCGAAAACACCGGTCGTCAGGTCGGTTCTCCGATTACCGTCCTTGCTCTTAAAATGTTAAAAGACATTGAGGGTTCAGAAAGAAACTTCTCTCGCTCATACTTTACTCGCGCTAAGGGTGGGGTATTAATGAAATCGATCACTGTGGCTATTCGCAATGGTGATAATCGAGTGATTGGGCTTCTTTGTATCAATGTCAATCTAGATGCTCCTTTCTCGCAAGTGCTGACTTCCTTTATGCCAACCGAAGAAGCGCAAGCAGCGGCTTCATCGGTGAACTTTGCCAGTGATGTTGAAGAGCTGGTGGATCAAACGGTTGAACGTACCATTGATGAAGTGAACGCGGATAAAATGGTGTCGAATAACACTAAAAACCGTCAAATCGTCATGGAGCTGTACGACAAAGGCATCTTTGATATTAAAGATGCTATCAGTAGTGTGGCCGATCGCTTAAACATCTCAAAACATACCGTATATTTGTATATTCGTCAGCGTAAGACTGAGGACGAGTAATTTGAGCTTAACGTACACCTTAGTGGTGAATGGTGAGGTATATGGTGAGCAGTCAAGTTTGAATGCTTATCAGTTTGCCAAAGCCTTGATCGGAAAAGGGCACCGTTTAGTGAATGTTTTCTTTTACCAACAAGGCGTGACTAACGGTAACGGTTTAACTGTGCCTGCCAATGACGAATTTGATTTGGTTTCAGCGTGGCAGCAGTTGGCAGCAGAGCATGGGGTGTTATTGCAAACATGTGTAGCGGCTGCCTTGCGCCGAGGTATGGTCGGGCAACAAGAAGCCGAGCAACACCAGTTAGCACAGTCTAATCTTGCTGACGGTTTTGAGCAGTCTGGATTAGGCAGTTTAGCTGAGTCACTATTGAGTCAAGATAGGGTAGTGCAGTTTTGAAAAGTATTGCCTTTGTATTTACTACCTCACCACACACGACAGCCAGTGGGCGTGAAGCACTGGATGCCGTATTAGCTACCTCAGCTTACAGTGAAAACCTGTCGCTGTTTTTTATTGGTGATGGCATTAGTCAGTTATTGAAGCATCAACAACCGCAATCAATACTGAGCCGTGACTATATCTCAGCATTTCGACTGCTGGATTTATATGAGGTAGAAGATCTGTTTGTCTGTGAGACTAGCCTTCAAGAATTTGGCTTTTCTGCGGATGACCTATTTTTGGATGCGCGGTTACTCAGCGGTACTGAAATCGCCCAAAAACTGGCCGCTTGCGATGTGGTATTAAGGTTTTAAATTATGTTGCACATAGTAACTCGTCTGCACTTTGTAGAGACTCTATCTTCGTATGTGTTAGATAAAGACAGTATATTGCTGGTTGAAGAGGCGGTGTATGCCATCAATCCTAAGCATAAATTGCATGCTTGTTTGCCTGCACAAGTGACCATTAAGGCGTTGCAGCCTGATGTGAGCGCAAGAGGATTAGAAGCAGTGTGCGCGGTGCATATTGAATGTGTCGATTTTGCCGGTTTTGTTGACCTTACAGCAGAGCACAGTAAATCCTTAACTTGGTAAATACCCCCTAAAAACTATTCTAGATAGCGAATATAGTATCGATCTGTCGCGGATCGGCTCAGATGTTAAAAAAGATCTGTATATTTCTTGACACCCCTCCCGTCCCCGAATAGAATTTCGCGTCCCTAATTGCACTAGTGTGATAGGGCTTAGATTTTTCACAAAGCTTATTTTAAGTAATCAGGAGCTAGTTAATGGCAACTATTAACCAGTTGGTACGCAAGCCACGTGCAAAGCAAGTTGTTAAAAGCAACGTGCCTGCACTAGAAGCGTGCCCACAAAAACGTGGTGTATGTACTCGTGTTTACACAACTACACCAAAAAAACCTAACTCAGCACTTCGTAAGGTTTGCCGTGTTCGTCTAACGAACGGCTTTGAAGTGACTTCGTACATCGGCGGTGAAGGTCACAACCTTCAAGAGCACAGTGTTGTTCTTATCCGTGGCGGTCGTGTTAAAGACCTTCCTGGTGTACGTTACCACACTGTTCGTGGTGCACTTGACTGTGCAGGCGTAAATGACCGTAAACAAGGTCGTTCTAAGTACGGTGTGAAGCGTCCTAAGTCTTAATGCCCTTCTTGTCATAAAGAAGCGTTAAGTAAGGCCAAACATTAAAATTACATATTAATTTTGAAGAAACTGTAAAGTTTTGGATAACCTGAAGAAGACAACGGAGAAATTCCTATGCCACGTCGTCGCGTTATTGGTCAGCGTAAGATCCTTCCAGATCCTAAGTTCAAATCTGAATTGCTGGCAAAATTCGTTAACATCCTTATGGTTGACGGAAAAAAATCTACTGCAGAAAAAATTGTTTACACTGCACTAGAAGTTATGGCTGAGAAGTCTGGTAAAGACCACTTAGCTGTATTTGAAGAAGCTCTTGAAAATGTTCGCCCAGCGGTAGAAGTTAAATCTCGCCGTGTAGGTGGTTCAACTTACCAAGTACCTGTAGAAGTACGTCCGGTTCGCCGTAACGCACTTGCTATGCGTTGGTTGGTTGAAGCTGCGCGCAAGCGTGGTGAAAAATCTATGGCTCAACGCCTAGCTGCTGAAATGCTAGACGCGTCTGAGAACAAAGGTACTGCGGTTAAGAAACGTGAAGACGTTCACCGCATGGCTGACGCTAACAAAGCGTTTGCTCACTACCGCTGGTAATCCCTCGGTAAGACCTTTAATGCAGCGAGCCTTGCTCGCTGCATTTCTCTATTTTTCAGAAAGGAAAAATAGGGTCTATTCATATTTTAAAAGCCCATATTTTTAAAACATTAATAGTCCCTAATAAGAGGATAGAATCGTGGCTCGTAAAACTCCTATTGAGCGCTACCGTAATATCGGTATCGTAGCTCACGTAGATGCAGGTAAAACAACCACAAGTGAGCGTATTCTATTCTATACCGGTCTCTCTCATAAAATTGGTGAGGTTCATGACGGCGCAGCTATCATGGACTGGATGGAGCAAGAGCAAGAACGTGGTATTACTATCACTTCTGCGGCGACCACCACCTTTTGGCGCGGTATGGAAGCTCAATTCCAAGATCATCGCATCAACATTATCGATACCCCTGGACACGTTGACTTTACTATCGAAGTAGAACGCTCATTGCGTGTACTTGATGGTGCCGTTGTCGTTTTCTGTGGCGCATCGGGTGTTGAGCCTCAATCTGAGACAGTGTGGCGTCAAGCGGATAAGTACCATGTTCCTCGTTTAGTGTTCGTAAACAAAATGGACCGTACAGGCGCTGACTTCCTACGCGTTGTCGATCAAATTGAAGAGCGTCTTGGCGCAACTCCAGTGCCTATCCAATTAAACATTGGTGCTGAAGACGAATTTGCAGGTGTTGTAGACCTGATCAAGATGAAGCGCATCAGCTGGAATGAAGCTGATCAAGGTATGTCTTTCTCTTATGAAGATGTCCCTGCTGATATGCTTGAAACTGCTGAAGAATGGCGTACTAACTTAGTAGAAGCTGCTGCTGAAGCTAACGAAGAGCTGATGGATAAGTACCTTGAAGAAGGTGAGTTAACGGAAGCTGAGATCAAACAAGGTCTACGTATCCGTACTCTTAACAACGAAATTGTACTTGCAACTTGTGGTAGTGCCTTTAAAAACAAAGGTGTACAAGCAGTACTTGATGCAGTTGTTGATTTCTTACCATCACCTGTTGATGTGCCGGCAATTCAAGGTGTTGATGAAAACGAAAATGTTGTTGAGCGTCATGCCGACGACAAAGAACCGTTTTCTGCATTAGCATTTAAGATAGCAACAGACCCGTTTGTAGGTACCTTAACCTTCATGCGCGTTTACTCTGGTGTTGTCAAATCGGCTGGAACAGTCTACAACTCAGTTAAAGAGAAAAAAGAACGTCTTGGTCGAATTGTACAAATGCACTCGAACAAGCGTGAAGAAGTGAAAGAAGTTTACGCAGGTGACATCGCGGCCGTTATCGGCCTAAAAGATGTGACAACAGGTGATACATTGTGCGATCAGAATCACAAGGTGATTCTAGAACGTATGGAATTCCCTGACCCTGTAATTCAAATTGTGGTAGAACCTAGATCTCAAGCAGACCAAGATAAAATGGCCATCGCTTTAGAGAAGCTAGCTGCCGAAGATCCTTCTTTCCACGTGGAAATGGATAACGAAACAGGTCAAACCTTGATCTCTGGTATGGGTGAGCTTCACTTAGATATCATCGTTGACCGTATGAAGCGTGAATTTAACGTTGGTTGTAACGTAGGTAACCCTCAGGTTGCTTACCGCGAAGCAATTCGTGGCAAGACCAAAGTTGAAGGTAAATTTATTCGTCAAGGTGAACGTAACCAGTATGGTCACGTATGGCTTGAGCTTGAGCCATCAGAACCGGGCGAAGGTTTTGTTTTTGTGAACGATATTGTGGACGGTGTAGTTCCTAGCGAATACATCAGTTCGGTATCGAAAGGTATCGAAGAGCAAATGATTAATGGTGTGCTTGCTGGCTATCCTATGCAGGATGTCAAAGCGACCTTAGTTGATGGTTCTTACCATGATGTCGACTCAAGTGAGATAGCGTTTAGAATCGCTGCCTCAATGGCGTTCAGGGAAGGTGCACTTGATGCACAACCAGTTCTCCTTGAACCAATGATGAAAGTTGAAATAACCACGCCAGAAGACTGGATGGGTAGTGTAGTAGGTGACTTAAACCGTCGCCGCGGCATTATTGAAGGCATGGAAGACGGAACTGCAGGACTTAAAGTTGTCCGTGCGCAGGTGCCATTGTCTGTCATGTTTGGCTATTCAACTGACTTACGTTCAGCGACACAAGGCCGTGCTTCTTACTCTATGGAGTTTAGTGAGTACGCTGAAGTGCCGAAGAATGTGGCTGATGCTATTATTGCCGAGCGTGGTTAATCATTTAGGCGCTAAATAGAGCTGATGAATTTTTTAAAATCAGTGCGCCTAAATATTGCGCTAAAGGCGTTTGATGCTTAAAATAGCAAATTCTGGCGCGCCTCGACTATGTTCGGTCGCGGCGAATCATAACTAGGAAGGAACACGATCGTGTCTAAAGAAAAATTTGAACGTACGAAACCGCACGTAAACGTTGGTACTATCGGCCACGTTGACCACGGTAAAACAACTCTAACTGCAGCTATCTGTACTACTCTTTCAAAAGTATACGGTGGTGAAGCTAAAGACTTCGCATCTATCGATAATGCTCCAGAAGAGCGTGAGCGCGGTATCACAATCGCTACTTCTCACGTAGAGTACGATACTCCAGAACGTCACTACGCACACGTAGACTGTCCAGGACACGCCGATTATGTTAAAAACATGATCACTGGTGCTGCTCAAATGGACGGTGGTATCCTAGTTGTTGCTGCAACTGATGGTCCAATGCCTCAAACTCGTGAGCACATCCTACTTGGCCGTCAGGTTGGTATTCCTTACATCATCGTATTCATGAACAAATGTGACATGGTTGATGACGAAGAACTACTTGAACTAGTAGAAATGGAAGTTCGTGAACTTCTTTCTGAGTACGAATACCCAGGAGATGATCTTCCAGTAATCCAAGGTTCTGCACTTGGCGCACTAAACGGCGAGAAGCAGTGGGAAGACAAGATCGTTGAGCTTGCAGAAGCACTAGATTCTTACATTCCACTTCCAGAGCGTGCTGTTGACCAACCGTTCCTACTACCAATTGAAGATGTATTCTCAATTCAAGGTCGTGGTACTGTTGTTACTGGTCGTATCGAGCGTGGTATCCTACGCGTAGGTGACGAAGTAGAAATCGTTGGTATTAAAGAAACAACTCTTACTACTTGTACTGGTGTTGAAATGTTCCGTAAACTGCTTGACGAAGGTCGTGCTGGTGAGAACGTTGGTGCACTACTACGTGGTACTAAGCGTGATGACGTTGAACGTGGCCAAGTACTTGCTGCTAAAGGTTCAATCAACCCACACACTAAATTTGAGTCAGAAGTATACGTTCTTTCAAAAGATGAAGGCGGCCGTCATACTCCTTTCTTCAAAGGTTACCGTCCACAGTTCTACTTCCGTACAACTGACGTAACAGGCGATATCACTCTACCTGAAGGCGTAGAAATGGTAATGCCAGGTGACAACGTTCAAATGACTGTTGAGCTAATCGCTCCAATCGCAATGGACGAAGGTCTACGCTTCGCAATCCGTGAAGGTGGCCGTACTGTTGGTGCTGGTGTTGTTGCTAAGATCTTTGACTAATATTTAGTTAAAATCTTGCACACTTCTTCGTCAGAAGAAACTGCATTTAAAAGGGAAGCTTAGGCTTCCCTTTTTTTTATGCGAAAAATAGAGAAACAAGAAATAGAGAAAACAGTACAGGGAAGGGCGCTTTTTAATGCCAGTTTTTAGTGGCTTTGTGTAAATTACGATTAATTTTCGCGCACCTCTTGCATCCCCCTCTACGATCTGTATAATCCTTCGCACTGACTTAAGTCGGTTGTGAACCAATGAGCACTGAGGAGCTAGGGAAACCTAGGTAACGTATACTCAGCTTATGTTCGCGGTTAATACAATTAATAAACTAGCTTTATGCTATAAGTTAATCGAAAATTAGCTGACAATGCTTCCTGATTTTGGAAGCTACGGTTTCACATAAATCAATCGGCATTCCCTTATTAATTTAAGAGTGAGTGGCGATATTGTTTGTGTATTTAATTATTAATTGGAGCTCTGTCTCATGCAGAACCAACGTATTCGTATCCGCCTTAAAGCTTTCGATTATAAACTAATCGATGCTTCAACTGCGGAAATCGTTGAAACAGCAAAACGTACCGGCGCGCAGGTTCGTGGTCCTATTCCACTACCTACTCGTAAAGAACGTTTCACTGTTCTTATCTCTCCACACGTTAACAAAGACGCGCGTGACCAGTATGAAATTCGTACACACAAGCGTTTGATCGACATCGTAGAACCAACTGACAAGACTGTAGATGCTCTTATGCGTCTAGACCTTGCTGCTGGTGTTGATGTTCAAATCAGCCTAGGTTAAGGGAGATTAGAAGAATGATTGGTCTAGTCGGACGTAAAGTGGGTATGACCCGCGTATTTACCGAAGAAGGCGTTTCTATCCCAGTAACTGTAGTGGAAGTAGAAAACAACCGTGTATCACAAGTTCGTACTCTTGATACTGATGGTTATTCTGCAATCCAGATTACAGCTGGTGCTAAGAAAGCTAACCGCGTTAATAAAGCCGAAGCTGGTCACTTTGCGAAAGCAGGTGTTGAAGCAGGTCGCGGTCTTTGGGAATTCCGTTTAGAAAACGGTGAAGAGTTTGAAGTTGGCGCTGAGCTAAACGTAGAACTTTTCAATGAAGTAAAAAAAGTAGACGTTACTGGTACTTCTAAAGGTAAAGGCTTCCAAGGCGCTGTTAAGCGTTGGAATTTCTCTACTCAAGATATGACTCACGGTAACTCCTTGTCTCACCGCGCACCAGGTTCAATTGGCCAATGTCAAACTCCAGGTCGCGTATTTAAAGGCAAGAAAATGGCTGGTCACATGGGTGCTGAGCGTGTAACGACTCAAAACCTAGAGATCGTACGTGTTGACGCTGAGCGCAATCTGCTTCTTATTAAAGGTGCAGTACCAGGCTCAATCGGCGGCAACGTTATCGTAAAACCAGCTATTAAAGCATAACGTCTAGGAGTAAGTAATGGAATTGATGGTTAAAGGTGCTGATGCACTAACTGTTTCCGAGACTACTTTCGGACGTGACTTCAACGAAGCTCTTGTACACCAAGTAGTTGTTGCTTATGCAGCAGGTGCTCGTCAAGGTACTCGTGCTCAAAAGACTCGTTCTGAAGTATCTGGCGGTGGCGCTAAGCCATGGCGTCAAAAAGGTACTGGCCGTGCACGTGCTGGTACAATTCGTAGCCCAATCTGGCGATCAGGTGGTGTTACTTTTGCTGCGAAACCACAGGATCACAGCCAAAAAGTAAACAAAAAAATGTATCGCGGTGCTATGAAAAGCATTCTTTCTGAGCTTGTACGTCAAGAACGTTTAATCGTTGTTGATAACTTCTCAGTAGAAGCACCAAAAACAAAAGAGCTAGTAGCTAAGCTTAAAGATCTTGAGCTTAACGACGTTCTAATCGTGACTAGTGAAGTAGATGAGAATCTATTCTTAGCTGCTCGTAACCTTTATAAAGTTGACGCACGTGACGTTGCTGGTATTGACCCAGTAAGTCTAATCGCGTTCGACAAGGTTCTAATTACTGCTGATGCAGTGAAGCAAGTTGAGGAGATGCTGGCATGATCACTGAAGAGCGTCTACTAAAAGTTCTACGTGCTCCACATATCTCTGAAAAAGCAACTATGGCTGCAGAGAAAGCGAACACTATCGTTTTCAAAGTAGCAAAAGATGCAACTAAAAAAGAGATCAAAGCAGCTGTAGAAAAGCTATTTGAAGTTGAAGTTAAGTCTGTAAATACTCTTGTTCTTAAGGGTAAGACCAAACGTCAAGGTATGCGTGAAGGCCGTCGTTCAGACGTGAAAAAAGCTTACGTTACCTTGAAAGAAGGTCAAGATCTTGACTTCGTTGGCGGTGCGGAATAACAGGAGTAGTTAAGAATGGCTATTGTTAAATGTAAGCCGACTTCCCCTGGTCGTCGTCACGTAGTTAAAGTTGTTAACGCTGACCTACACAAGGGTAAGCCATACGCTCCACTTCTAGAGAAAAACTCTAAGAATGGTGGTCGTAACAACAACGGTCGTATCACAGTACGTCACATCGGTGGTGGTCACAAACATCATTACCGTGTAGTTGACTTCAAACGTACTAAAGATGGTGTTCCAGCGAAAGTTGAGCGTCTAGAATACGATCCAAACCGTAGCGCAAACATTGCTCTAGTTCTGTACGCAGACGGTGAGCGTCGCTACATTATCGCACCAAAAGGTATTTCAGCTGGAGATTCAATCCAGTCTGGTGTTGATGCGCCAATCAAAGCAGGTAACACTCTGCCGATGCGCAACATCCCAGTAGGTTCAACTGTACACTGTGTTGAACTTAAGCCTGGTAAAGGTGCACAAATTGCTCGTTCTGCAGGTGCATACGCACAAATCATCGCTCGCGATGGTGCATATGTAACTCTACGCCTACGTTCAGGTGAAATGCGCAAAGTTCTTTCTGAAGGTCGTGCAACGATCGGTGAAGTTGGTAACTCTGAGCACATGCTACGTGAACTAGGTAAAGCTGGTGCTTCACGCTGGCGCGGCGTACGTCCAACCGTACGTGGTGTTGTAATGAACCCGGTAGATCACCCACACGGTGGTGGTGAAGGTCGTACTTCTGGTGGTCGTCACCCAGTATCACCTTGGGGTCAGCCTACTAAAGGCTTTAAGACTCGTAAGAACAAGCGCACTGACAAGTACATCGTACGTCGTCGTAACAAGTAATCTATAAAGAGGAATCGCCATGCCACGTTCTCTCAAGAAAGGTCCTTTTATTGACCTGCACTTGCTGAAGAAGGTAGAGAAAGCGGTGGAAAGCGGAGACAAAAAGCCTATTAAGACTTGGTCCCGTCGTTCAATGATCATCCCAACAATGATTGGTTTGACCATCGCTGTCCATAATGGTCGTCAGCACGTACCAGTATTCGTAACCGAAGAAATGATCGGTCACAAACTGGGCGAATTTGCGCCAACTCGTACTTATCGCGGCCATGCTGCAGATAAGAAAGCTAAGAAGAAATAAGGAGTAGATGATGGAAGCTTTAGCTAAACATAACTTTGCTCGTATTTCTCCACAGAAAGCGCGCCTTGTAGCGGACCAAATCCGCGGCAAGAATGTTGATCAAGCACTAGAAATCCTAACTTTCAGCAACAAAAAAGCTGCTGTACTAGTTAAGAAAGTTCTTGAATCAGCAATCGCGAACGCTGAGCATAACGAAGGTGCAGATATCGACGATCTAAATGTCGCTAAAATCTTCGTAGATGAAGGTCCTATCATGAAGCGTATTATGCCTCGTGCTAAAGGCCGTGCCGACCGTATCTTGAAGCGTTCTTGCCACATCACAATTGTTGTTGCAGACGCTTAAGACTAGGAGATAAGCAATGGGTCAGAAAGTACATCCTAATGGTATTCGTCTTGGCATCGTTAAGCCTTGGAATGCTACATGGTTTGCTAATACCAAAGATTTCGCTGACAACCTAGACGGCGACTTCAAGGTACGTCAGTTCCTTACTAAGGAACTTTCAAAAGCGTCTCTTTCACGTATCGTTATCGAACGTCCAGCTAAGAGCATCCGTGTGACTATTCACACTGCTCGTCCTGGCGTTGTTATCGGTAAGAAAGGTGAAGACGTTGAGAAGCTACGCACAGCTGTAGCTAAAATCGCAGGTGTACCAGCGCAAATTAACATCGCTGAAGTACGTAAGCCTGAGCTAGATGGTCAATTAGTGGCTGATAGCATCGCGTCTCAGCTAGAGCGTCGTGTTATGTTCCGTCGTGCTATGAAGCGCGCGGTACAAAACGCAATGCGTCTTGGCGCTAAAGGTATCAAAGTAGAAGTAAGCGGCCGTCTTGGCGGTGCTGAAATCGCGCGTACTGAATGGTACCGTGAAGGCCGTGTGCCACTACATACCCTTCGTGCTGACATCGATTACGCAACTTCTTCGGCTCACACCCAATACGGTGTGATCGGCATTAAAGTCTGGATCTTCAAAGGTGAAATCCTAGGCGGAATGCCAGCTGCTAACGCAGTAGAGCCAAAGGCTGACAAGCCTAAGAAGCAGCGTAAAGGCCGTAAGTAAGGAGTCGACAGATGCTACAACCTAAACGTACTAAGTTCCGTAAGGTTCAGACTGGTCGTAACCGTGGCCTAGCTAAAGGTACTGAAGTAAGCTTCGGCGAATTCGGTCTTAAAGCTGTTGGTCGTGGACGTATTACTGCTCGTCAAATCGAAGCGGCACGTCGTGCTATGACACGTCATGTTAAACGTCAAGGTCAAATTTGGATTCGTATCTTCCCAGACAAACCGATTACTGAAAAACCTCTTGAAGTTCGTCAAGGTAAAGGTAAAGGTAACGTTGAGTACTGGGTTGCTCAAATCCAACCTGGCAAGGTTATGTACGAAATGAATGGCGTACCTGAAGAGTTGGCACGTGAAGCGTTCCGCCTAGCGGCACGTAAACTGCCTATCAAAACAACATTTGTAACTAAGCAGGTGATGTAATGAAAGCACAAGAGCTACGTGAAAAGAGCGTTGAAGAACTTAACGCTGAGCTATTGAATTTGCTACGTGAACAGTTCAACTTGCGCATGCAAGCTGCGACTGGTCAACTACAGCAAACACATACTCTTAAAGCTGTACGTCGTGATATCGCACGTGTTAAAACCATATTGACTGAGAAGGCAGGCGCATAATGAGCGACAAAATCCGTACTTCACTTGGTCGTATCGTAAGTGACAAAGGCGATAAGTCTATTGTTGTTGCTATCGAGCGCATGGTTAAACACCCTATTTACGGCAAGTTCGTAAAGCGCACGACTAAGATCCACGCACATGATGAAAACAACGAGTGTAGCCTAGGCGATACCGTTGAAATTCAAGAGTGTCGTCCACTGTCTAAGACTAAATCTTGGACTTTGGTAAAAGTTGTAAAAAAAGCGAAAGTTTAATTTTCGTTAGTTTTTAACAACTTAAAGCGGCTTCCAGGATTTTTTGGGAGCCGCTTATTTTTTGCCTACCCAATTGGGTAAAAGGGTGTTACAATTCGCATCCCTTTAAAGAGGCAGCCCGACCCGAGAGGGTCTAGTTTTTAATATTTAGCGGAGCACTAACAATGATCCAAATGCAAAGTACACTTGACGCTGCAGATAACTCTGGCGCGCGCAAGGTAATGTGTATTAAGGTTCTGGGTGGCTCACACCGTCGTTATGCACATATCGGTGACATCATTAAAGTTACAGTGAAGGAAGCAATTCCTCGCGGTAAAGTTAAAAAAGGTGATGTACTGAAGGCGGTTGTTGTGCGCACTCGTAAAGGCGTACGTCGTCCAGACGGTTCTGTCATTCGCTTCGACCGTAATGCTTGTGTATTGTTGAACGACACTACTGAGCAACCAGTCGGCACTCGTATCTTTGGCCCAGTGACTCGTGAACTTCGTAATGCGAAATTCATGAAAATTGTTTCACTGGCTCCAGAAGTACTATAAGGAGCAGTAAAATGGCAGCTAAAATCCGTCGTGATGACGAAGTAATCGTTCTTGCTGGTAAAGATAAAGGCAAGAAAGGTAAAGTAACTAAGGTTCTGACAACTGGTAAAGTTATCGTTGAAGGTATCAACCTTGTTAAGAAACATCAGAAGCCTGTACCGGCTATGAATGTTCAAGGTGGTATCGTAGAGCAAGAAGCAGCAATTGATGCTTCAAACATTGCAGTCTACAACGCAGCTACAGGTAAAGCAGACCGTATCGGTTTCCGTTTCGAAGATGGCAAGAAGGTTCGCTTCTTCAAGTCTAACGGCGAAACCGTTTCTAACTAAGAATAGAGTAATTTGGAGTGAACTATGGCGAAACTGCATGATTACTACAAGTCGTCTGTAGTCGCTGAACTTACCAAAGAGTTCAGCTACACAAGCGTCATGCAAGTCCCTAGAATCGAAAAGATCACCCTTAATATGGGTGTGGGTGAAGCAATCAACGATAAAAAGCTTCTAGAAAACGCAGCTTCTGATATGGCAACGATCTCTGGTCAAAAGCCACTTATCACTAAAGCGCGTAAATCTGTTGCTGGTTTTAAAATCCGCGAAGGCTACCCAATCGGTTGTAAAGTAACCTTGCGTGGCGAACGTATGTGGGATTTCTTAGAGCGTTTGATTAACATCGCTCTACCACGTGTACGTGACTTCCGTGGTGTTAGCGCTAAGTCTTTTGACGGACGCGGTAACTACAGCATGGGCGTTCGCGAGCAAATCATCTTCCCGGAAATCGACTTTGATAAAGTTGATCGCGTTCGTGGTCTTGATATTACTATCACGACTTCTGCGAGCACCGATGAGGAAGGCCGAGCTCTGCTGGCTGCCTTTAACTTCCCATTCCGTAAGTAAGGTGAAGGGTTACTGTTATGGCTAAACAATCTATGAAAGCACGCGAAACTAAACGTGCTAAGCTAGTAGCAAAATTCGCTGAAAAGCGTCGTGCGCTTAAAATCACTATCAGTGATGTTAACGCATCTGAAGAAGAGCGTTGGGATGCAGTTCTTAAACTACAATCTCTACCACGTGATTCAAGTGCATCTCGTCAGCGTAACCGTTGCAACCAAACTGGTCGTCCACACGGTTACCTACGTAAGTTCGGTCTTAGCCGTATTAAGGTTCGTGAAGCTTGCATGAAAGGCGAGATTCCGGGTCTTCGTAAGGCTAGCTGGTAATTGCCACTTAATCATTTGGAGTAAATCGTATGAGCATGCAAGATCCGATTTCGGATATGCTGACCCGCATTCGTAACGGTCAGTCAGCAAATAAAGTTGCTGTAAAAATGCCTTCTTCAAAGCTTAAAGTTGCAATCGCTACTTTGCTAAAAAACGAAGGTTACATCACAGACTTCGCTGTTGAAAGCGGAGCAAAACCAGAGCTAGAAGTTACTCTTAAGTACTTCCAAGCAAAACCAGTAATCGAGCAAATCCAACGTGTTTCTCGTCCAGGTCTGCGCGTCTATAAAAATAAAGACAGCCTTCCTTCAGTGATGGGTGGTTTGGGTATTGCTGTAGTGTCCACTTCCAAAGGTCTTATGTCTGACCGCGCCGCTCGCAAAGCGGGTCTTGGTGGTGAGATCATCTGCTACGTAGCTTAAGGAGTAGAATATGTCTCGTGTTGCTAAAGCACCTGTCGCTATTCCAGCTGGAGTAGAGGTGAAGATTAATGGTCAAGAAGTTACTGTGAAAGGCCCTAAGGGTGAACTTTCTAGCGTTTTCAATAACGCAGTAGTAATTTCTCAGGAAGAAAACAACCTAACTTTCGGTCCACGTGAAGGTGTAGCTGGTGCTTGGGCACAAGCTGGTACTGCGCGTGCACTTGTAAACAACATGGTTGTTGGTGTTACTGAAGGCTTTACTAAGAAACTGGTTCTTAAGGGTGTTGGTTACCGTGCTGCTATCAAAGGCAACGCTGTAAACTTGACTCTAGGTTTCTCTCACCCAGTTGAGCACGAAGTGCCAGCGGGTATTAAAGCCGAATGTCCTAGCCAAACTGAAATTGTTCTAACTGGTGCTGATAAGCAACTAGTTGGTCAAACAGCGGCTAACATTCGTTCTTACCGTGAGCCTGAGCCTTATAAAGGTAAAGGTGTTCGTTACGCAGATGAATATGTGCGTACCAAAGAAGCTAAGAAGAAGTAAGGTAACACTATGGATAAGAAAGCATCTCGCATCCGTCGTGCTACACGTGCACGTCGTAAGATTGCTGAACTTCGTGTGAACCGTCTAGTAGTACACCGTACTCCTCGTCATGTGTATGCACAGGTTATTGCACCAAACGGCTCTGAGGTTATCGCAGCTGCTTCTACTGTAGAAAAAGCGATCCGTGAGCAAGTTAAGAACACTGGTAACGTTGACGCTGCTAAAGCTGTAGGTAAAGCTATTGCTGAGCGCGCTATCGAAAAAGGCATTTCAAATGTTGCTTTCGATCGTTCTGGTTTCCAATACCACGGTCGAGTAGCGGCGCTAGCAGATTCTGCTCGCGAAGCTGGTCTGAAATTCTAAGGTAGGGTTGATCGATGGCTAAAGAACAACAACAAGCTTCAGATTTGGCGGAAAAACTAATCGCCGTTAACCGCGTTGCTAAGACGGTTAAAGGTGGTCGAATCTTTAGTTTTACTGCACTAACAGTAGTTGGTGACGGTAACGGTCGCATAGGTTTCGGTTACGGCAAAGCTCGTGAAGTACCTGCTGCGATTCAAAAAGCAATGGAAAAAGCTCGTCGTAACATGGTTACGATCGCGCTTAATGAAGGTACTCTTCACCACGCGGTGAAAGGTCGTCACACTGGCTCTAAAGTATACATGCAGCCAGCTGCGGAAGGTACTGGTATCATCGCCGGCGGTGCGATGCGTGCAGTACTAGAAGTTGTAGGTGTTCGAAACGTACTTGCGAAAGCATACGGTTCAACAAACCCTATCAACGTAGTTCGCGCGACTATTGATGGTTTAAGCGGCATGAAATCTCCAGAGATGATTGCAGCTAAACGTGGTCTAACTGTTGAAAATATTTCGGAGTAAGCACCATGGCAACTATCAAAGTAACTCAAACTAAAAGCTCAATCGGTCGTCTACCTAAGCACAAATTGTGCTTACGTGGTCTAGGCCTTCGTCGCATCAACCATACGGTAGAACTTGAAGACACGCCTGCAATTCGCGGCATGATCAACAAGGTTTACTACATGGTTAAAGTTGAGGAGTAATCAGAATGCGTTTGAATACTCTATCACCGGCTGCAGGTTCTAAGCCTTCTAAGAAGCGCGTAGGCCGTGGTATCGGTTCTGGCCTTGGTAAAACAGGTGGCCGTGGCCACAAAGGTCAAAAGTCACGCTCTGGCGGCAGTGTTCGTCCAGGTTTTGAAGGCGGTCAAATGCCTTTGAAACAGCGTCTACCTAAATTCGGCTTCACTTCTCGTAAGAGCCTAGTGTCTGCTGAAGTTCGTCTAGCTGAGCTAGCGAAAGTAACTGGTGACGTTGTAGACCTAAACAGCCTTAAAGCTGCTAACGTAATCACTAAGAACATCGAATTTGTAAAAGTTGTTCTTTCTGGTGAAATTAACAAAGCTGTGACTGTTAAAGGTCTTCGCGTAACTAAAGGCGCTAAAGCTGCTATTGAAGCTGCCGGCGGTAAAATCGAAGAATAATCTTCGAGGGAAAGGTACAGATGGCTAAAAAACCAGGACAAGATTTTAGTAGTGCAAAAAGTGGCGTATCGGAATTGAAAACACGCCTTTTATTCGTAATAGGTGCCTTGTTGGTGTTTCGTGCGGGTTCTTTTGTGCCGATCCCTGGTATTGACGCGGCTGTACTTGCCCAACTGTTAGACCAGCAACAAGGTACCATCGTTGAAATGTTCAACATGTTCTCCGGTGGTGCACTTTCGCGTGCATCTATCTTGGCCCTTGGTATCATGCCGTATATTTCGGCATCGATTGTGGTCCAATTGCTAACTGTTGTTCATCCTGCTTTAGCTGAGCTAAAGAAAGAGGGTGAAGCTGGCCGTCGTAAGATAAGCCAGTACACACGTTACGGCACGCTCGTACTTGCAACATTCCAAGCTATAGGTATAGCAACAGGCTTACCGAATATGGTCGACAATCTGGTTGTTATCAACCAAACCATGTTCACCCTGATTGCAACCGTAAGTTTAGTAACCGGCACCATGTTCTTAATGTGGTTAGGTGAACAAATTACAGAGCGCGGAATTGGTAACGGTATTTCGTTAATCATCTTTGCAGGTATTGTTGCAGGATTGCCTAAAGCAATCGGGTCTACAATTGAGCAGGCGCGTCAAGGTGAATTGCACGTGCTTCTTCTACTGTTAATCGCAGTAATTGCATTTGCTGTTATCTACTTTGTTGTATTCATGGAACGTGGTCAACGTCGTATCGTCGTTAACTACGCCAAACGTCAACAAGGTCGTAAGGTATATGCAGCGCAGAGTTCACACCTACCATTGAAAATAAACATGGCTGGTGTAATCCCTGCAATTTTCGCATCAAGTATTATTTTGTTCCCAGGAACATTAGCACAGTGGTTCGGTCAGAACGGCGAAAGTGCGACATTCGGTTGGTTAACTGATGTGTCACTAGCATTAAGCCCAGGTCAGCCGCTATATGTTATGCTTTATGCGTCAGCGATTATCTTTTTCTGTTTCTTCTACACGGCGTTGGTATTCAACCCGCGTGAGACAGCAGATAACTTGAAGAAGTCTGGTGCTTTCGTACCCGGCATCCGCCCAGGAGAGCAGACAGCTAGATACATCGATAAAGTAATGACTAGACTAACCCTTGCAGGTGCTCTATATATTACCTTTATCTGTCTGATTCCCGAATTCATGATGGTCATGTGGAACGTACGTTTCTACTTTGGCGGCACATCACTACTAATCGTAGTTGTTGTAATCATGGATTTCATGGCACAGGTACAGACTCATCTGATGTCACAACAGTATGATTCTGTGTTGAAGAAAGCAAATCTGAAGGGTTATGGCCGTTAATTCGGTTGTAGTTCCAGATTTCATTTACGGAGTTTAGCAATGAAAGTTCGTGCTTCCGTTAAAAAAATCTGCCGTAACTGTAAGATCATCAAGCGCAACGGTGTTGTGCGTGTGATCTGCAGTGAGCCAAAGCATAAACAACGCCAAGGCTAATTAGCAGAAGTTTTTACTTGAAAAACTGGGTAGGTTCGAGTATATTACTCGGCCTACCTTTTGCGTGCAAAAGAAGTAGTATGCCGCAGCGTATCCTAGACGGGCTCTGCTGCGGATAATTCTTTACATAAGTACTAGGAGTGAATAGTGGCCCGTATAGCAGGCATTAACATTCCTGATCATAAGCATGCTGTGATTGCATTAACTGCAATCTTCGGCATCGGTAAGACTCGTTCTCAAGCTATTTTAGCTGAAGTGGGTATTGCTGAAAATGTTAAGATCAGTGAACTAACTGAAGATCAGATCAATCAACTGCGTGATGGTGTAGCTAAATACACTGTAGAAGGTGATCTACGCCGTGAAGTATCGATGAACATCAAGCGTCTTATGGACCTTGGCTGTTACCGCGGTCTTCGTCATCGTCGCAGTCTACCACTACGTGGACAGCGTACTAAAACCAACGCTCGCACCCGTAAGGGTCCGCGTAAGCCGATCAAGAAATAGTCGGAAGGGTAGAGTACAATGGCAAAACAACCAACTCGCGCACGTAAACGCGTTCGCAAGCAAGTAGCTGATGGCGTAGCGCACATTCATGCTTCTTTCAACAACACAATCGTGACCATCACTGACCGTCAAGGTAACGCACTAGCTTGGGCTACTGCAGGTGGTTCAGGTTTCCGTGGTTCTCGTAAGTCAACTCCGTTCGCAGCTCAGGTTGCAGCAGAGCGCGCTGGCGAAATGGCTAAAGAATATGGCCTAAAGAACTTGGAAGTTATGGTTAAGGGCCCTGGTCCAGGTCGTGAGTCAACTATCCGTGCATTAAACGCTGCTGGATACCGCATCACTAACATCGTTGATGCAACTCCGATCCCTCATAACGGTTGTCGTCCACCTAAGAAACGTCGCGTTTAAGTTTCGTTTCTAGGAATATTGGAGAAAGAACATGGCTAGATATTTGGGTCCTAAGCTGAAGCTTAGCCGTCGTGAAGGTACTGACTTATTCCTTAAGTCTGGTGTCCGCGCGATCGATACCAAGTGTAAAATTGATAACGCACCAGGTGTACACGGCGCTCGTCGCGGTCGTCTATCTGAATATGGCGTTCAGCTTCGTGAGAAGCAAAAAGTTCGTCGTATCTACGGCGTTTTAGAAAAACAATTCCGTAACTACTACAAAGAAGCTGCTCGCCTTAAAGGCAACACAGGTGAAAACCTACTTCAGCTTCTAGAAGGTCGTCTAGATAACGTAGTTTACCGTATGGGCTTTGGTGCAACTCGCGCAGAAGCACGTCAACTAGTTAGCCACAAAGCTATCCTAGTTAACGGTAAAGTTGTTAACGTTCCTTCATTCAAAGTAGCGGCAAATGACGTTGTTTCAATTCGTGAGAAAGCTAAAACGCAATCTCGCATTAAGGCTGCTCTAGAAGTTGCTGAACAACGTGAAAAGTCAATTTGGATTGAAGTAGATGGCAGCAAAATGGAAGGCACATTCAAACGTTTACCAGAACGTTCTGATCTGTC
This sequence comes from Vibrio neonatus, assembly GCF_024346975.1. Classification (NCBI taxonomy): domain Bacteria; kingdom Pseudomonadati; phylum Pseudomonadota; class Gammaproteobacteria; order Vibrionales; family Vibrionaceae; genus Vibrio; species Vibrio neonatus. The sequence continues at coordinate 236,687 of NZ_AP024885.1, forward strand.
TGCTGACATCAACGAACACCTGATCGTCGAACTTTACTCTAAGTAAGGTTTAAACTAAAGAGAGGACACAATGCAGGGTTCTGTAACAGAATTTCTTAAGCCACGTCTTGTTGATATCGAACAGATCAATACGACACACGCAAAAGTAACTCTTGAGCCATTAGAGCGTGGTTTTGGCCATACTCTTGGTAATGCACTTCGCCGTATTCTTTTATCTTCTATGCCGGGTTGTGCCGTAACAGAAGTTGAGATTGAAGGTGTGCTACACGAATACAGCACTAAAGAAGGCGTTCAAGAAGACATTCTTGAAATCCTACTGAACCTTAAAGGTTTGGCTGTACGCGTAGCGGAAGGCAAAGATGACGTGTTTATTACACTGAACAAATCAGGCTCAGGCCCTGTGGTTGCAGGTGACATCACCCACGATGGTGATGTAGAGATCGCTAACCCAGAGCACGTTATTTGTCATCTAACCGATGACAACGCTGATATCGCTATGCGTATCAAAGTTGAACGTGGTCGTGGTTATGTTCCAGCTTCATCTCGCATCCATACTGAAGAAGATGAGCGCCCAATCGGTCGTCTACTTGTTGACGCAACTTACAGCCCAGTAGACAAAATTGCCTACGCTGTAGAAGCGGCACGTGTAGAACAACGTACTGACTTGGATAAGCTTGTTATCGATATGGAAACGAATGGCACTCTTGAGCCAGAAGAGGCAATCCGTCGTGCAGCAACTATACTTGCTGAACAATTGGATGCTTTCGTAGATCTTCGCGATGTACGTGTTCAAGAACCAATCGAAGAGAAGCCGGAGTTCGATCCTATCCTACTTCGTCCTGTAGACGATCTTGAGCTAACAGTTCGCTCTGCAAACTGTCTAAAAGCAGAAGCGATTCACTACATCGGTGATCTTGTTCAGCGTACTGAAGTAGAGCTTCTTAAAACCCCTAACCTTGGTAAGAAATCACTTACTGAGATTAAGGACGTGCTTGCTTCTCGCGGCTTGTCTCTAGGCATGCGCCTAGAAAACTGGCCACCAGCGTCAATCGCTGAAGATTAACCGATATTAGTTAGAAGGATTAGGTCATGCGCCATCGTAAGAGTGGTCGTCAACTCAACCGCAACAGCTCACATCGCAAAGCGATGTTCAGCAATATGGCTAGCTCTCTTGTACGTCATGAAGTTATCAAGACTACATTGCCAAAAGCAAAAGAGCTACGTCGCGTAGTTGAGCCTTTGATTACATTAGCTAAGACTGACAGTGTTGCTAACCGTCGTCTTGCATTTGCTCGCACTCGTGATAACGAAGTTGTGGCAAAACTATTTAACGAACTAGGTCCACGTTTTGCTGCCCGTCAAGGCGGTTACACTCGTATCCTAAAAGCTGGTTTCCGTACTGGCGATAAAGCACCAATGGCATTCATTGAGCTTGTAGATCGTCCAGTTGCTGAAGAAGCTGCTGAGTAATAGTTCAGTTAGAACTAAAAAGCCGAGCATTTATGCTCGGCTTTTTTGTATCTGCTATTTAGCGATTCGATAAATTTTACCTTCACGCTGCTTTATCAACTATCCCCATAAACTCGATAACGAACCTAATAAGCCACTACTGGCACCTTCAGAAGTCAGATATTGCAAAATAACCGGTGCAAACTGAGACACTAACGAAGGATCAAGTCCTAAACTTTCAAAAGTGCTTTTTACCGAGTCCATATTAGTGATCATTGAGGTCAACCCAGTAGATCCTGTAAAGCTACTTAGCCCCGGAATAAGTGAGCTTAATTCACTGGCATTATCATCAGATAGCTGAGTTTGAGCCAAGGATAATAGTGCGCCTGCACCACCTGCCGCTTGTGTCGGTGTGACATCCAGTTGGCTACTTAGTAGATCGGTGAGTGGTGTACTTTGCGCTGAGTTTAGCTGCTGAGAAATTTGTCCAGTAAGTGCAGACATGTCAGTTGTCTTATCTTCATCGTCATCTGAGCCAAAGCCAAAGTATGCATAACTTGGCGTACTTAGCACCAAAGCGCCGATTAAGGTTGATACAGCTATTCCCTTCATTTCCAATCCCTCTTAATTTAAAGTTCTTCATACTGATATGAATTGCTTTAAGTCTAGGAAAGGATTGATAGCTTTGCTTGGAACTGGCAATAAAAAACGGCGCCTAAGCGCCGTCATATTATTAATTGAAAACCAATTCGCAGTTATTGATTTAATGCTTGCTCAAGATCGGCAATGATATCATCTATGTGCTCAATGCCTACCGACAAGCGAATCATCTCAGGCGCTACACCTGCATTCTTCTGCTCTTGCTCAGTTAATTGGCGGTGAGTGGTGGAAGCCGGATGACAGGCTAATGACTTAGCATCACCAATGTTTACTAAGCGTTTGAATATTTGCAGCGCATCATAAAACTTCACCCCAGCTTCGTAGCCGTCTTTTAAGCCAAACGAAAGGATGCTAGATGGCTTACCTTGCATATATTTTTGGGCAAGGTCGTAGAAAGGCGAGTCAGGTAGGCCTGCATAGCTCACCCAACTTACTTTTGGATGGTTTTGTAAGTAGGTAGCCACCTTAATCGCATTCTCACAGTGACGCTCCATACGCAGTGATAAGGTTTCTAGACCTTGCATCAACATAAAGGCATTCATCGGTGATAGTGCAGAACCGGTATTACGCAAAGGTACAGTGCGTGCGCGGCCAATGAATGCAGCTTCACCAAAGGCTTCGGCATACACTACGCCGTGGTAAGAAGGCTCTGGCTGATTTAATACCGCGAAGCGTTCTTTGTGCTCTGCCCAAGGGAATTTACCTGAGTCGATGATCATGCCACCTAAAGTTGTGCCATGTCCGCCTACATACTTAGTCAGTGAGTGCACTACGATATCAGCGCCATATTGGATTGGCTTACAGACCGCGGGTGTGGCAACGGTATTATCCACAATAACAGGTACACCTTTGGCGTGTGCGGCAGTGGCGATGCCTTCGATGTCCACAATATTACCAGCAGGGTTACCGATAGATTCGCAGTATACCGCTTTAGTTTTGTCATCAATTAATGCTGCTAGTGTCTCAGGCTTATCGTCAGCGGCAAATTTTACTTGAATACCTAGGCTTGGGAACATGTGAGCAAACAGGGTGTAAGTGCCGCCATATAGCTGAGGCGTCGAAACAATGTTGTCACCCGCTTGCGCTAGGGTTAGCACCGCATAGTGGATTGCAGAACTGCCCGCACTTACCGCTAGACCTGCAATACCGCCTTCAAGAGCTGCCATACGCTTTTCTAATACATCATTGGTTGGGTTCATGATACGAGTGTAGATATTACCAGGAACGGCTAAATCAAATAAATCAGCGCCATGTTGAGCATCGTCAAATTCATAGGCGACAGTTTGATAGATTGGAGTGGCACATGATTTAGTGGTTGGGTCCGTTTCATAGCCATGATGTATTGCAAGAGTTTCGTCTTTCATTGGTTCTTCCTGTCCTTGTGAGCGAAATTAGAATTAAGATGCCATGTTTTACTATGGGTTCGCAAGGGCAGAGATAACAAGTTTTCCAGATAATACAGATATAAAAAAAGGCTTTCTCCGAAGAAAAAGCCTTTATAAAACAATAGCTATGCGAGAATTACAGGATATCCAGTAGTTCTACTTCAAATACTAGAGCTGCGAACGGAGGGATTGCCGCGCCAGCGCCACGCTCACCGTATGCAAGATCTTGTGGGATGTATAGTTTCCACTTAGAACCAACAGGCATTAGTTGCAGTGCTTCAACCCAACCTTTGATAACGCCAGTTACAGGGAACTCAGCTGGTTGACCGCGAGATACAGAGCTGTCAAATACAGTTCCGTCAGTTAGCTCACCGTGGTAGTGAACACGTACTTGTGCTTCAGATGTTGGAACTTCACCAGTACCTTCAGTTAGTACTTCGTATTGAAGACCAGACTCAAGAACAGTCACTTCTGAACGAAGAGCGTTGTCCGCTAGGAATGCTTCGCCATCAGCAGCAGCAACTTTAGCTTGTTCAGCACGTGCAGCTTCTACGCGAGTGTGAAGTTCTTGAAGAGCGTTGTTGATTTCATCAACTTCGATTGCTGGCATGCCGCCAGTCAATGCTGTTGCGATACCTGCCGCGATTGCGTCAACGTTTAGGCCTTCAAGACCACTGCCAGCCAGTTGCTGACCCATTTGTAGACCGATACCGTAGCTAGCTTTTTGCTCTACAGTTTCTAATTGAACTTCAGACATAGTTGTCTCTCTCAGTTTTTGATATAAAGGCGCAAGCATACCAGTTCTGATTGAAGTTGAAAATTGTTGCTAAGGTTTGATATTCGATAGCGGTCAAATAATGTATAAAAATTAAACCTAGAGCTAGATTTTTAATTCAAATCGCTTAATTACACCTTCTAGTTGCTCAAATTAGTGCTCATTTACAGTTAATTGCGTTTAATTATCTTTCACTGAGACCGAGGGTGTGTTCATTACACTGTTTTTTTTATATCCTGATAGAAATGGATAAGTCGGAGTGATATAGGATGAATCGACGTACCCGCTCTAAGACACATACAGAAATGTTGACAGAAAAGTGGAACCAAATAGAGTGGATGGCGCTACCTTCAAAGATAAAACAAGGGGTTATGGCATTCCCTAAGTGGCATCGACGTGCGCTAATGATACTGATACCTGTCACTTTAATACTCATTATTATGCCAGAGCCTAAAGTGTCGGTTGATAAAGACGTCAGCACGCCAACCAATCAAAGGGTTTCTGTGCCTATCAATACTCGTGGTTTAAGTGAGCAAGGTAGCAACACTGTGATTGCTACTGGGTCTGAAACTAGCAGCCAAGATTCAACAGCTGAGCAGTGGATTGAGTACAAAGTAAAGTCTGGGGATACGTTAGCGAATGTGTTTCGCAAAAATAATCTCTCCATGACCGACTTAAACGCTCTAGCTAAAATTGAAGGCATTGATAAACCACTGAGCCAAATCAAGCAAGGTCAGCTCGTTCGTTTCAAACGCGATGTGAATGGCCGTTTAGATATTTTGCAGTTAGAGAGCAGCAACGACTCAGTAATGTTTTTCCGCCTTTCTAATGGTGGATTTGGTCGTAGCAAGTAACAGTTATACCGCCTTTCGGCGCATGTCGATATGCGGAATACCGTCTTCGAGATAAGGTTTTGAGAATGCCTCAAAACCATGTCTTTGGTAAAACGCTTGCAAATGCGCTTGTGCACCAATTTCAATGGCCTGATCTGGCCATAGCCTCTGACACTCAGCCACCGCTCTCTCCATCAACTGATGACCTAGATTAAGTTTTCGCGCCGCCGCGCTGACCACTACACGCCCAATGCTTACCGCAGGATATGAAATCCCAGCCGGAATTAAGCGGGCTACTGCAACTACTTCATGGTCTTGTAAAGCGATTAAATGCTTAACCCCTTGCGCATGATCTTTATTATCCAACTCAGGATAAGCACAATCTTGTTCGACAACGAAGACGTCCACTCGCAGTTTAATAATTTGATAAAGAAGGTGATTGTCGATTTCATCGAATGCGAGTAGTTGCCAATCGAGCATGAGCGGGAGTACCAGTTAACGATTAATAAAGAAGAATAGGTTAGCACAACTAAACTTTGCTGTACTGACCCTTGTACATCAGTCGCTAGGATCTGAAGTGGAACCACTAATAACCCTTAATTTGCAAAGGGTATTGTGCGTTTTTAAGTCGATTAAGGAATAACAGATACAAATATAGAATTTCCAGTTATAAACTGTACACGGCATAATCATTTCACTCTTATAGCAAGGATGTGATTATGCTCGACACTGTTGTTCCTATTAGCCCTCGCACTGCGATTGATTCAAAGCTGCCTTATACCGCACTACAACCCGGACAAGTGGCACTTGTTGGCGCAGGACCGGGTGATCCTGAGCTTTTGACCATCAAAGCATTGAACATGCTAAGACAAGCAGAAGTGATTCTGTATGACTACCTAGTGTCGGATGAGATTTTATCTTTGGTGTCAGCCGATGCGATTTTGGTTTGTGTGGGCAAACGAGCAGGAGCGCACAGCGTCCCTCAGCATAAAACCAATCAGCTGTTAGTTGATTTTGCTAAGCAAGGTTATCGAGTAGTAAGAATTAAAGGTGGCGATCCCTTCATATTTGGTCGTGGCGCAGAAGAACTGGAAGTACTGGTGGATAATGGAGTTAGCTTTCAAGTTATCCCAGGTATTACCGCAGCATCTGGTGCGACGGCGTATGCTGGAATACCGCTGACACATCGAGATTATGCTCAGACGGCAATGTTTGTGACGGGGCATTTAAAAGATGAAGACTCGACAGTGGATTGGTCGACCTTAGCACGTAAAAATCAAACTCTGGTTATTTATATGGGCTTAATGAAGTCGAGCATTATCGAGCAGCAACTCACCCAGTATGGACGCGCGGCTGACACACCGATAGCGATTATTGAGCGCGGAACTCAAGCGGCGCAAAAGGTCATTTATGGCAATCTATCGCAATTGAGTGAGCTATCTAAACACGCAGCATCTCCGGCCTTAATCGTAGTAGGAGAAGTGGTTGCTTTAGGTAAAAAATTGGCGTGGTTTGATACCGATGGCGTGCAAACAGAGCATGCTCACGCGAACGCTCAAGTAAAAGTAAAGTAAACTAAACAAAAAAAGCCATACATAGATCCTCTATGTATGGCTCGTCTTTCATTTTAGTCTTTCCGTTTATAGCGCTGTTACATTGATAACTTAGTCATCATACGGTTCTAGCGATGTCCCGTTTAGCAGGTAGCCAGTTTCGGCCAGTTCATGCTCAACGGTTTGCGCTTTTAGCTCACCAACCACATACACTACATCCCACAATTCTTGTACTGGCGCACCACTTGGGAACTTCACATAGATGATTTGGTTTGGTGGCGGTGGCGGAACGTGAATACAAGCACCAAAGTAAGGAACTAAAAGAAACTCAGTCACGTTATTAGCGTCGCCTTCCAGTGGAATAACAAAGCCCGGGATTTTTACTTGGCTGCCATCAAGTTCGGTACGAACAGAACCAATTTTAGCTTGCGGTGCTGCGCCACCATCATGTGATGAAGGCATCGGCATTTGTTGTTGATCAAATTGGGCGCGTTCACTTTCAGGAATCAGATCAATCCAATTCAGCTCCAGTGGTTCAGCGTGGGCTAACAGTGATGACAGGGTTAGTGCCAACATAAAAAAACATTGTGTAAGCTTTTTCATTGATAGTCTCTTAAATTCGAATAGTCATGCCATCAGCGAGTGACTGGCGATATGCTCTAAAGGCTGGAATGAAGCCGATGATAACACCAGCTCCAAGAACTAACCCAATTAAGGTCCATTCATGTGCGGTTAGCATGCTTAATTCAATACTAATGCCATAGAGTTTTAGGATGATGGGTTTCAGTATAAATAACATAGCGTAAAGCCCCGCAACACCCGTCACAATACCGGCTAGAGTTAGAGCGGTCGCTTCACTAATGAGTAAGGCAAAAATGTGTCTAGGGCGTGCACCCATAGCGCGTAATATGGCCATTTCTCGGCGGCGCTCTTGCAGACTGGTCAGTAGGCTACTGAGCATGCCAAGCAAACCTGAAATCACGACAAATCCAGACACAACCAACAAGGCTTGTTCGGCAATGGACATCATTCCCCACAATTCATGTAGTGCGATACCCGGAAGAATGGCGCTTAACGGTTCTTTGTTGTAGGTGTTGATTTGTCGTTGCAGAGCAAAAGTCTGAATTTTTGATTTAAGCCCCAGCATAAATGCAGTGATCTGCTTAGGTTGGAAATCCATTTTTTTCAGAGCATCAGCGCCTGGGTTACCACCTAAATTGGCCCCAGATTCCCACCCCACGTGAATAGCTTCGATGGCTTTTAGGGAAACGTGCACCGTTTTATCTACCGGTGTACCTGTTGGGGCTAAGATCCCCACCACTTTAAATGGAAGGTGATCGTGGCGGGCAAATCCTACGTCGGAAATGCCGTGCGCAATAATGATCTCTGTACCAATTTTATAACCCAGAGTTTCAGCAACTTCTGAGCCGATTACGGTTTCAAATAATCCGGAAAATGGCTTACCTGCACTCAATTTTATGTGCTGTTTTTTGCCGTATTTAAAATGGTCAAAATAGGCTTGGGTGGTGCCCATCACCCGAAAACCTTTGTGCGAGTCACCAAGAGAAATAGGGATGGCCCAATCCACAACCGGACTATTGCTAAATTCTTCAAAGCTTTTCCAGTCAATATTATTGGTGGCGTTACCAATACGAAAAACAGAATAAAGAAGTAGGTTTACTTGGCCAGAACGAGCGCCAACAATTAAATCTGTACCAGAAATGGTGTTGGCAAAGCTGTTTTTAGCCTCGGTACGAATGCGCTCAACACCCAGTAATAAAATGACGGAAATAGCGACCGTTAAAATAGTGAGAAAAGCGGTTGTTTTTCGGTTAGAAAGGCTTTTCCAAGCTAAATGTGCAGTGGTGTTCATTCGCTTAATCCCTCGGCTTTAACTTGATTGAGTTCTTGAAGGTTGAGGCGAGTATTGAACAGCCCTTCAAGGGTTGGATCATGGCTAACAAAAACCAAGGTTGATTGTGCTTGCTCTGCCTGCTCCATTAATAACTCTAAAAATGCGGTGCGATTGGCAAAGTCTAATGAGGAAGTCGGTTCATCTGCAATAATAAGTCGTGGTTTACCGATTAAGGCGCGCGCTGCAGCGACGCGTTGCTGTTGACCAATACTGAGCTCGACAACCGGTTTATCTAATAGCTCTTCTGCAAGATGAAGGCGTTGTAATAGTTGGCGTGCTTGCTGTTTTAGGTCGCCATCGACACCCTGTTTTCTTTGCTGTGAAAATTGGCAAGGAAGAATCACATTATCCACAACAGATAAATAAGGCAGCAAATTAAATTGTTGAAAAATATAGCCTATGTTGTCAGCGCGAAAACGATCTCTTTGAGTTTGCGAAAGGCTAGATAATTCGGTATCTAATACTTTAAGGAAGCCACTATCACTGGTCGAGATGCCGGTAAGTAAGCTGAGAAGTGTCGACTTGCCACAGCCACTTGGCCCTTTAATGAAGATGTGCTGACCTTGTTTGACCGTAAGCGTTGGTATATCTAAGGTAGGTGTGGAGTTACCCGGCCATGCGAAACGAACATCTTTGAGTTCGATTACGGTATCTGTTTGAGAATGTGTAGTCACTATGTTTCCTATTACAATCTGCCGAAAAGTGACGAGAAATGGTCACCGCGTTTCGCGGTGACCATAGAGACTAAAGCTTAATAACGCTGTTGCCTTTAGTTAGCTCGGTAGCAAGTTGAGCTGAATCTGTTAGCAAGTTTGCGTGGATAACCTTTGTGCCACTAAATAGCTTGAACCAATTTGTGTCAATCTGAGTCAGTTTACTCATATCTTTACATTGATATTGGTATGCAATGTTAAATTGACCATGTCCGTCATGATGCCCATCGTGGTCGTGACCTTCATGTGCGTGATGATCGTGTCCATCATGGTCATGCCCATCGTGGTCGTGGCCTTCATGTGCATGATGATCGTGTCCGTCATGATCATGCCCATCGTGGTCGTGGCCTTCATGTGCATGATGATCGTGTCCGTCATGGTCATGCCCATCGTGGTCATGGCCTTCATGTGCATGATGATCGTGTCCGTCATGGTCATGTCCATCATGATCATGGCCTTCGTGGTCGTGACCTTCATGGTCATCATGATCGCCTTCAGAAAGAGCAGGAGTCACTTCTTTAGTAGTGAGTGTACAACCCGCTTCATCACTGATTTGCAAAATAGAATCAGCAGAGTTTAAGTGAGCCATTGCTTTGTCAAAAACCTTATGTTGCTTGTCCGTTTTTGGCATGTGCTCAAAACCGATCACATCAGCGCCTGGAGCACGAATTTCAACTAAAAGATCTTGGCCGTCTTGAGCGATATTTAGCTCAACGCTGCCGTGTACATGAGCACCATGCTGACGGAAATGTTCTTCAGCGTGAGCTGAAATAGACGTTACCGCTAGCGTCAGAGCACTTAGGGAGAAAAGTAGTGGCTTAACAGCTTTTATCATTGTTCTAATTACCTATTGATGCAATGTCGACGTATTGTAACGTCGATATTTTTCATTCATATTTCTATATGGTTGTTATTTTCACTCAATTTAATGCCCATAAAGGCGTTAAATATCATGACTCACAACCCATAGAGCGCATTTAAACAGCAAAGTTTATATGGTTGGGTTTATAGGTTACTTTTTACTAAAGAGATAACGTGCTGTATTTCTTTAGGGGTTAACTCACCTTCTTTAGCCCAAAGGATCTCTCCGTTCTTACCCTGAACCGCAATCATTGAGCTTTTTGCTTCAAGGTCCCACGCTTTAGCCACCGCACCATGTTCATCTAAGACAATAGAAGAGTATGGGAAATCACGTTTGCTATCTTCAGCACTGGATTTAACAAAAGAGCTGGTACCCCAGATAGCATCATCTTGATTCACAATCGTGGTCGTTTGATACTTATCTTTTGGGAAATCAGCATTAATAATCGCATCTATCATCGGCTTATTTAGGGCCTTGGCCGCAGAGCGCCCGGCGATAGCTTGGATTACGCGAGTTTTACCCACCATGCTTGCTGAATCCCACTGATGATATGTTATATCATCCTGATTGGCTATAACTTCTCCAAAACTGGAAACATTCACCGCAGGAGCCGTTTTTCCGGTTGGCATATTTAGTGCCCATGAAGAAAAAGGCATAGTGATAGCTAATACAGCGAGTAGGGGTTTTATTTGCATGTTTAAATCCATTGTTATGTGAATAGCCACTTAGAAGCATTGCAACGACAAGTGATAATTTGCCTTAAGTATATGGTAAGTAGATTTATTTACACCTGTGAAGTTCCATATTAGTTCTGTGGAGGGAAGCAAATTCCGGTTCCGCCAAGGCCACAATACCCGTCTGGATTCTTTGCTAAATACTGTTGATGATACTCTTCGGCAAAGTAGTAAGGGCCGGCTAAGGTGATTTCAGTAGTAATGGTGGCTTTCTCTGATTGAGCAAGTAACCGTTGATAGACAGCGAGTGAGGCTTTAGCTATTTGCATTTGCTCATCGTCATAGCAGTAGATAGCGGAGCGGTATTGTGTGCCCGCATCGTTGCCTTGACGCATTCCTTGAGTCGGGTCGTGTTTTTCCCAGAAGAGTTGCAGTAAAGCGTCTAGGGATATTTGTTGCGGGTCGAAAATAACACTTACCACTTCGGTATGTCCGGTTTGTCCGGTACAGACTTCTTCATAGCTTGGGTTGGGTGTATATCCACCGCTATAACCCACTGATGTTGAAATCACTCCAGCGGTATTCCAGAACAGGCGTTCGGCTCCCCAAAAACAACCCAATCCGAGTAAGATTTTTTGGCAACCTTTCGCTGGTGGTGCGGTCAAATCAGTATGATTAACAAAATGATGACCCAGTTTAACGATAGGATTTGTGCGTCCAGGCAACGCATCTTCCTTTGAAATCATGGTATGTTTATCAAACATGTGCTCTCCTAGCAAAAGTAAGTGTTTTTTAAATTTTTTATCACGGATCAATCCTTTATACTACTTAGTCGACCCATGGGGAAATTTTCTGCCTACACATCTGTCTCGTTACAGGAAGTACAGTAACCATAAAAAATGAATCAACGCGTAATACGGATATTTATCGCTTTTGTCCTTTTGGTTATAAGCCAAATGTGTCGAGCCGAGGCAACCCTCAGCATCAACGGCCTTTCTAGTGAGGTCGAAGATAATGTTGAGGCGTATTTGTCTGCCATTCCAGAGGATGAATATTCTACCTCCCTTCGTTTTCAATCTCGTGTTGAAGATAGCATTGTTCAAGCTGTTAGAGCTTTGGGCTACTATCATCCGATCCTTCAATTTACCGTCAACAAAGAAGACCAAGAGCTCACGGTTGATGTGAAACTGGGTGATCCTGTGGTTATTGATACCGTCGATGTAAAGGTGAGCGGAGAAGCCAAAGACGATCGTGAATTTGCAGCCTTGATTAAGTCGAGTAACTTAAAAGTAGGTCAAAGGCTAAATCATGGTGATTACGATGCACTTAAATCAGGCTTGCGTAATCTGGCACTAAAGCGAGGTTATTTTGAGGGGGACTTTAGTACCACTCGTTTAGAAGTATCTCCAGAGCTGAATAAAGCTTTTATTCATCTTCACTATGAAAGTGGCATTCGATATCGCTTTGGCCCAACTAAGATCTTAGGCTCTCAGATAGAAGAGAAAAGAGTGCAGTCTTTAGTGCCATTTGAACAAGGCGACCCTTATTTAGCCAGTCAGATAGGTTTGCTCAATCAAAACCTATCCAGTACATCTTGGTTTTCTAGCGTATTTGTAGAACCGGATCTAAGCAAAGTGGGTGATGGCAATCGAGAGTTGCCGATGACCATTCAATTGTCACCACAATCTCGTCACCAAGTCGAAACCGGTATTGGTTATTCAACCGATGTTGGCGTGCGCGGCTCATTAAGTTGGCGGCGACCTTGGTTGAACCCACAAGGTCACAGCTTCGATAGTAGCTTCTCTCTTTCTAAACCAGAGCAAGAGATTGTGGTGGGTTATAAAATCCCTTTAGAAGATGTGCTGCGTGAGTACTACCGTGTTCAATATGGTATGAAACATCTCGACAATAACGATACCACCAGTTTTGAATCCAGCTTAGGCCTTGAGCGACATTGGGCTTTGGATAGCGGCTGGCATCGAACCGTATTTATCCGCTTACTCAATGAAGATTTTACTCAGGGTTCTCAAGAAGATAACTTCACCATGTTGTTGCCCGGTGTGTCGTTTTCTAAAACTCGTACCCGAGGCGGCCCTATGCCAACATGGGGTGATAAACAGTCCATTACCTTTGAATATGGCGATCCGGCGCTGTTCTCCGAAACCCGAGTGTTAAGGGTTCAGGGACGCACCACATGGATTCGCAGTTATAAAAAGAATCATCGTGGCATATTTTATGTCGGTGGTGGCGCAAACTTTACTGAGTCGGTATTCGACCTTCCGCCATCGTTACGTTTTTTTGCTGGTGGCGATAATAATCTGCGTGGTTATGAGTATGAATCCATCTCTCCAAAAGACGACGAAGGTAAGCTTACCGGGGCTAAGTTTATGGCCACAACCAGTTTAGAGTATCAGTACCGTGTGTATGGAGATTGGTGGCTAGCGACATTTGTTGATTATGGTGATGCGTGGAACGAAACCCCAGAATGGAAAACCGGCACAGGTGTTGGTATTCGCTGGGCTTCTCCTGTAGGCCCTGTAAGGCTTGATTTTGCCTTTGGTTTAGATGCTGATGAAGGAACCGACAAGTTCCAGATTCACTTTGGTTTGGGTCCGGAGTTGTAACTATGACAGAGTCAAAACAAAGCAGCCAAGCTAAAGCTGCGCCAACGCCAGCTAAGAAAAAGCGCCCGTTGTGGCGGCGCATTCTATGGACTCTTACCCATATATCGTTAGGTGTATTGGCACTTATTCTGCTTATCCTTATTTTGCTATGGGGACTGCTATTTACCAATCCTGGTTTAAACAGCATTCTTTGGACTGCGGAAAAATTTGTCCCTGAGCTAAAAGTTGAACGCACTGAAGGGGCGCTGCTTACTGACTTTGAGTTGCATGGCATTGTCTATGACAACCCTGATTTAACCGCTGCCTTAAAAGCCGATAAATTAGAGTTGGATATTCAGCTACGCTGCCTTGCCGAAATGAAAGTGTGCATTAAAACTTTGGGCATTGAAGGGGCTAATTTCTCATTAGACCAACTGCCCTTAAGTGAGGATGTTGCCGAAGAGCCGAGCGAGCCGTTAACCAGCATTTCATTACCCTTTGGCTTAGGTATTGATATTGAGCGTTTATATTTGAACGATATCTCGCTTGATGTGTTAGGTAATAAAGCAGCATGGCGAACGTTTGAAAGCGGCGCGAAAATGCGTTTTGATAACCTTATTTTAAGTCCTACTATTTTTGATGGTGGCCGAGTTACTCTTGCTCCAAGCAAAGAAGAACCGCCATCAAGCACGCCACCGCCTACCACTAATGCCTCAGATGCGCCGACCGATATCAATATCGTGTTACCTGAAATATGGATACCACTGAGTGCAACGGTGCAAGACATTACGGTGACAGATTTTAAAATCACCGAACCTGCGGTGGAAATAACTCGTGCGCATTTAGTTGGTGAAGCTCACGGCAATAATGTCACGATTCAACAGTTTGAATTGGTGATGCCACAACTGGATTTAAATTTAGATGCCACCGCTGAGCTCAAGGGCGATTATCCTTTATCGCTAGATCTGGATGCAAAAATAAAACAAACCACCTTGGCCGGACAATCTCTATTTTTAAATGCCAAAGGTAGCGCCGCTGATTTGAGTTTAAATGCAGGGTTAAGGGATCTTGTAGTTGCTGATCTCGATGCTAATTTAGCCTTGCTCGATCCTAATATTCCGTTTGATATTGATTTGACTAAAACCAAACTGCAGTGGCCATTGCGCGGTGAAGCCGATTACAAAGCGCAAATTGCCCGCTTACAAGCCAAAGGCTCATTAACTCAGTACGCACTTGATTTACAAGCCGCCGCTCAAGGTAAGCAGATCCCGGATGTCAATTTAGCCGTGGATGGTGAGGGGAATTTAGAGCAGATAGATCTGAAAAACATCAATGTACAAGCACTCAAAGGTGTCGTCAAAGGGCAGGTTTTAGCCAATTGGGCTGCTCCAATTAACTGGGATGCGAAGTTGAATCTACAGCATATCCAGCCGGGAAGTTATTGGCCGAATGCTGAGGGTGATATTAGCGGTGATATAGAAACTACCGGACGTTTGCCGACAAAAGGCGGCTGGGAAGTTGAGCTATCTCATCTGGATATTGACGGTATTTTCCGTAATTACCCGTTAAATATTAATGGCGTTTTGCAAGCAAAAGACATTTCCGGAAAAGGTGACTTTAGGGTTAATACTCCCGGCATTGTGGTGGCGCATGGTCAGAACAATATTCGAGTGTCTGGTAACTTAGACCAAAATTGGAATATCGATACTCAGTTAGATATTCCTGAAATAAAAAATACAGTACCGGATGCCTCAGGTAAGGCAATAGGTTTAATTAAGGTTCGCGGGCCATTTGCGACCCCTGAGATCATTGCCGATGTTACCGCCACTAAAATTGCTTGGCTCGACCAACTCACTGTCGCGTCTGTTTCCCTAAAAGGGGATGTGATCCCGCTACCTGCGCCGCGAGGCGATCTCGATGTCGTAGTGGCGGGGCTGCAGCATTTAGAACAAAAAGTGAAACGCAGTGAATTTAGCTTTAGCGGCTCTGAAGAGAATCATCGAGCCTCTTTTAGTATTGATTCTGATGTGTTGCAAGGGGGCTTTAGCGTTCAAGGTTCGTTAGATACTAAGCAAGGTATTCAATGGAAAGGCGAACTGCAAGATGCCAGTTTAACTACAGTGCAAGGTGAGTGGGTTGTCGACCACAGCCCAAAACTTGCCTATGACGGCAATACGCAAAGTGTATTTGTGGAAGCGCATTGCTGGTTACAAGCAGATTCTAAATTGTGCTTAGACAAAGATGTGAATGCCGGTCAGTCAGGGGAGGTGTTTGCCAGTATTCAGAGCTTTAATTTCTCACAGGTTGCCGCTTTGATGCCACAAGATATTTCGGTAGTCGGTACTGTCGATGCCACTGTGCGCGCCAAATGGTCACCAAGCGCATTGCCAGAACTAGAGATGAAAGTGGATCTTCCACAAGGAAGCGTAACCCAACAACTTGATCGCCCATTGGTAGTAGGTTGGAACCGCATTGATGTTACCGCCAGCTTGCTCAAAGATGACTTAAAAGCTGATTGGGATATCGACCTAACTGATAATGGTGCGGTGAAAGGTCGGGTTGAACTGGATAAAGTCTCTAAAAAAGACAAACAGGTTGATGCGCGACTGCAATTGCAAAAAATCACTTTAGATATGCTTGCACCAATGTTTGGTGAGTTTAGTAAAGTGGCGGCTGATATTAATTCTGATATTAAGCTGAAAGGGCCGGTCACTAAGCCTCAAGTGTTTGGTGATTTTAGAGTAGAAAACATTATTGCCACCGGTGATATTAGCCCTGTGGATGTTACGGGTGGTCAGGTGGTCGCTACCTTCTCAGGCTATCAAGGCAAACTGGATTCAACCATAGTGACCCAAGACGGTGACCTATTGATGAAGGGCGATGGAGATTGGCAAAATATTGATGATTGGAGAGCTAACCTCAGTTTGTCAGCTAACCAATTATTGATCGAAGTGCCACCAATGGTTAAAGCTAAGGTTGAGCCCGATATCGATGTTGCGATATCTCCGGGATTAATCGATGTCAAAGGTGAAGTGCGTTTGCCGTGGGGACGAATTACGGTTGAAGAGCTTCCGCCATCGGCAATTTCAGTCTCTTCTGATGAAGTGATTGTGAATAAAGACCTGCAACCTTTAGAGGAAAGTAGCAAGTTCCCATTCGAGATAAAAACCAATATTAAGGTGGTGATCGGGGATGACTTCTTACTGAGCGCCTTTGGATTAAAAGGCGGTCTGGTGGGTGAAATGAACGTTTCGCAAAAGAACAATGCGCCGTTTATTTTAGGTGAAGTGAATATCGTTGATGGTAAATATCGCTCATTCGGTCAAGACTTACTTATTGAAGAGGGTAAAGTTCAATTCAATGGCCCAGCCGATTTGCCATACTTATCCATTAAAGCGATTCGTAATCCAGATAACACCGAAGATGATGTTATTGCTGGAATTAAAGTTACTGGCCCTGCTGATGAGCCGAGTATTGAAGTGTTCTCAGAGCCATCCATGCCACAAGCCAATGCCTTGTCATATATTCTGCGAGGACAAGATCTGGATAGTGAGTCCGGTGGTAATGCGATGACCACAGCCTTGATTGGGCTGAGTTTAGCTCGTAGTGGGCGTGTGGTTGGTGAAATCGGTGAAGCCTTTGGCGTCAGTGATTTGCAGCTTGATACCGCAGGTAGCGGGGATGATTCGCAAGTGACTGTGAGTGGTTACATTCTACCGGGGTTACAGGTTAAGTATGGCGTTGGGATTTTTGAATCTATTGGTGAATTTACCTTCCGTTATCGTTTAATGAAAGATCTCTATTTAGAGTTGGTTTCAGGTACCGATAGTGCAGTAGATTTGTTGTATCAGTTTGAATTTGATTAATCATATCAATCACACTAAGTAAGTGATCATTTTAACAAGCTAGAATGACCCGTTATTTAGTACGATTGGTATCATAGACACAGGATGAGGGTATGCAGCATTTAGTTTTTGTTTACGGAACCTTAAGGCAAGGCGAGTCTAATCATCACCTTTTGCAAGAGAGTGATTTACTTGGCATCTATGAAACACCCGCACAATATTCTTTGTATGATTTTAGTGCTTATCCTGGCATTGTGGAAGGTCACAACAGCATCACAGGAGAGGTGTATAGAATCAGTGATGAAGTGTTGGCAAAATTGGATATTTTGGAAGATATACCCATTGAATACCGCAGAGAGACTATCGAAACCACCTTTGGTGAAGCTTGGATTTATATTTATCAGGGCACAGAATCGGGTAAAGCGATAGAATCTGGAGACTGGAATTTGCGTAATTAGTCATACAAATAACCCTAAAGTTATCTTCATTGAACAAGGAAGTAAGATGAAAAAACCGTTAATAGCATTAGCATGTATCATGCTATTTGGCTGTGTGGGCAAGCCGGAAAAAGTGACCCCAGTTAAGAATTTTCAATTAGACCGCTATCTAGGTAAGTGGTATGAAATTGCGCGTTTGGACCATTCTTTTGAGCGAGGAATGAATCAGGTCACAGCAACTTATTCAATGAAGGAAGACGGTGGTGTTCAGGTATTAAATCGCGGTTATTCTACCCAAGATAAAGAGTGGAAAAGCGCCGAAGGTAAAGCCTATTTTGTCGATTCTAGCGATGAGGGCTATTTAAAAGTATCCTTCTTTGGCCCATTTTACGGCTCTTATATCGTCTTTGAGCTTGAGAAAGAGAACTACGATTACGCTTTTATCTCAGGCCCTAATCATTCCTATCTATGGTTATTGTCTCGAACTCCTGAAGTGAGCGCCGAGATACAGCAGAAATTTAAAAGCCAAGCAGAAGAGCTTGGCTTTGATATCAGTCAATTAATTTGGGTCAAACAGACCGCAGATTAATATTCGTCAGGGTTCTGTGCGATGAACTCATGCAGCGTATCGATCATTGAGTTTGAACCAGTAAAGAACGGAACACGTTGGTGTAGTTCAGTTGGTTTAAGCTCCATGATGCGCTGTGTACCGTCAGTCGCTTTACCGCCTGCTTGTTCCATCAAGAATGCAATTGGGTTGCACTCATAAAGAAGACGCAGTTTACCTTTAGGGTAAGAACGTGTGCTTGGGTACAAGAAGATGCCACCCATTAGCAAGTTACGGTGGAAGTCTGATACTAGAGAACCGATATAACGAGACGTATATGGACGCTTAGTTTCAGTGTCTTCTACTTGGCAGTACTTGATGTATTTTTTTACACCTAGTGGGAATTTAGCGTAGTTACCTTCGTTAATTGAGTAGATGAATCCGTCTTGAGGAATCGTCATGTTTTCATGAGATAGACAGAAAACACCAATTGAAGGGTCATACGTAAAGCCGTGAACACCTGCACCTGTTGTGTAAACTAGCATGGTTGAAGAACCGTAGATTACATAACCAGATGCAACTTGCTCTGTACCAGGCTGAAGAAAATCTTCTTCTTGAGCTGGAGAGCCAATTGGCGAAATACGACGATAAATCGAGAAGATAGTACCAACAGAAACGTTCACATCAATGTTGCTTGAACCATCTAGTGGATCCATTAAAACAACATATTTTGCGTTTTGGTTTTGCTCTTTAGTAAAAGAAACCGCTTGGTCTTCTTCTTCACTTGCAATACCACAAACTTGGTCACGAGCTTCAAGAGCAGCCTTAAAGTTATCGTTCGCAAATACGTCAAGTTTTTGCTGTGCTTCACCTTGAATATTTTCTGCGCCAGCAGCACCAGTGATATCAACAAGGCCAGCCTTATTGATCTCTCGGTTAACTAACTTAGCAGCAAGACTGATAGAAGAGAGTAGTGACGATAATTCACCACTTGCAGCAGGAAAGTCATTCTGCTTCTCTACAATAAATTCACCTAGCGTTCTTAAATTGGACATGGGGGATTCCGTTTATTTGTATGACAAGTTCTTTTTTTAGGCAAATATACAGCACAAAACATATTAAGACACGCAAACTAACCGATCTATTTCACAATTTTCTGACTTTAATCACTTGGAATTGTATGCGTTCGTGTCCAGAATCTAGTTAGAATCTCTTAATACGGCTTATTGGTGTGCTTATAAAAATAAAGCCACCGTTCAAGAATAACAGGAAAGTTATGCATATTCATATACTTGGTATTTGTGGCACCTTCATGGGAGGTGCTGCGGTATTGGCAAAACAACTGGGTCATAAAGTGACAGGCAGTGATGCCAATGTTTACCCTCCAATGAGCACTCTTTTAGAGTCAGAGGGAGTTGAAATTATTCAAGGCTATGATCCTCAGCAACTAGAACCGCGACCTGATCTTGTGGTCATTGGCAATGCAATGAGCCGTGGTAATCCATGTGTCGAGTATGTTCTAGACAATAATTTGAAATACACCTCAGGCCCACAATGGCTACAAGATTTCTTATTGCAAGATCGCTGGGTGTTGGCTGTAGCAGGCACACACGGTAAAACAACCACTTCAAGTATGTTGTCGTGGATTCTAGATGACTGTGGTTACGAGCCGGGATTTTTGGTCGGTGGTGTATTAGGTAACTTTGGTCAGTCAGCGCGCTTAGGCAAGAGTATGTTCTTTGTGGTTGAAGCGGATGAATATGACAGTGCCTTCTTTGATAAGCGCTCTAAATTTGTCCACTACCATCCTCGCACTTTGGTGATGAATAACCTTGAATTTGACCATGCGGATATTTTTGACGATCTGGAAGCGATCAAACGTCAGTTTCATCATCTAGTGAGAACGGTTCCGAGCAATGGGCGTATTTTGGCACCTGCCGATGACTCTGCTCTAAATGATGTGCTCTCTCGTGGCTGTTGGAGTGAGACTGAGTTTACCCATAAAGATTGGCAAGCGAAAAAACTGCATGCTGATGGCAGTCATTTTGAAGTTTACTTTGAACAGAAAAAAGTTGGCGAGGTGCAGTGGGATCTGGTGGGCGACCATAATGTGAATAATGCACTAATGGCTATCGCGGCGGCGCGTCATGTGGGTGTAGTACCTGACTTAGCTTGTGAAGCATTGGCTCGCTTTATTAATACCAAACGTCGCTTAGAGCTGAAAGGCGAAGTGCATGGGATTACGGTTTATGATGATTTTGCTCATCATCCAACCGCCGTTGAACTGACTCTCGATGGTTTACGTAACAAAGTGGGTGAGCAAAGAATCTTAGCGGTATTAGAGCCGAGATCCAGCACCATGAAAATGGGGGTGCACAAAGACACATTAGCCGCTTCATTAGGTTTGGCCGATAAAGTGTACCTCTATCAGCCTGACACCATTCAATGGTCAGTCAAGGATGTGGCGAAGCAGTGTTCACAACCGACTTATACCTCGGACTCTGTCGATGACATTGTTAAAGAGTTAGTGGCTGAGGCTCGCAGTGGCGATCATATTCTGATCATGAGTAATGGTGGCTTTGAAGGCATACACGGCAAACTGCTGGATGCCCTACAAACAGCAGGTCATTCATGCCAATAACACAACCAATAGACGCACAGCAAAAAAGCATCACTTTGGCAATGACCGGAGCATCGGGCGCTCCGTATGGTTTAGCCTTGCTGAAAAAACTATTGGCTGCGGATTATCGAGTTTATTTCTTGATTTCATCAGCGGCGCGGGTGGTATTAGCCACAGAGCACAACCTAAAGCTTCCAAGTGGTCCAGATGCCATTAAATCTGCGCTTGTAAAGCACCTAGAGTGCGATGAAACTCAGCTGGTGGTGTGTGGCAAGGAAGATTGGTTTTCTCCTGTAGCGTCGGGCTCAGCCGCGCCTAAACAAATGATTGTTTGTCCTTGTTCGGCGGGCAGTCTTGCCTCTATCGCGCATGGTATGTCGGATAATCTTATTGAACGCGCTGCGGATGTGGTGCTTAAAGAGCGCGGACAATTGATCTTAGTGGTGCGAGAAACGCCATTTTCGACCTTACATTTAGAGAATATGCTTAAGCTGTCCAAGATGGGGGCCACCATTATGCCGGCCGCGCCTGGTTTTTATCATCAGCCACAAACCATAGAAGACTTAGTGAACTTTATGGTGGCACGGGTGCTCGACCATGTTGGGGTTGCGCAAGATTTAGTGCAGCCTTGGGGTTATGATAGACGTCAGTAATATTATTTATCTAGGACTCAGAGCTTGCTCTGAGTCCTAGTTTCTTATGCCTTGCTAAAATTAATAAAAGCGAATGCCTACAAATTTTCTTCTGCAAACTCTGCCAAGCGACTGCGCACTACACCGTTTAAGTGCACATTGGCCGAACCTTCAAAGTTTTTAAAGCGCTCAACCATATAAGTCAGCCCTGATGTCACAGGGGTTAAGTAGGGTGAATCTATTTGCGCTAAGTTTCCTGAGCAGACAATTTTCGTCCCTTCACCACAGCGAGTGATGATGGTTTTGATCTGCGAAGCGGTCAGGTTTTGACACTCATCGAGTAATACAAAGGCGTTTTGAATGGAGCGTCCACGCATAAAGTTGATGGATTTAAACTGAATATTGGCTTTCTCACAAATGTACCTGAGTGAGCCTTCAGTGCAATGATCGTTTTTATGCAGTGCTTCCAAGGTATCGGTGACAGCCGCCAGCCATGGCAACATTTTCTCTTCTTCATTGCCGGGTAAGAAGCCAATCGATTCGCCAATTTCTGGGGTGTTGCGAGTGACGATGATTTTATCAAACATCTTTTGTTCAACGGACTGCTCCAATGCCGCCGCCATCGCCAGTAGAGTTTTACCGCTACCTGCCGCGCCCGTTAGAATAACTAAGTCGATATCTGGGTCGAGTAGCGCATTCAGCGCCATGCCTTGATAGATATTTTTCGGTTTAATGTCCCAAGCGCGACGACTCATTAATTTGTCTCGTCCGAGATCTTTTAAGGTGATGGATTCTTCTTCAATGCGAGTGACGCGAGTGGCAAAGTCACTATCGGTATCCAGCACATACTGATTGATATAAGGCTGTTCTATGGTCGATTGATGCACTAGATGATGGGTTTTTCCGGCTAATGCAATGGAGTTAACCTCATCGACTTTGTCCCAAAAATTGCCCTCGCATTGGACGAAGCCTTTAGTTAAATACTGCACGTCATCAATTAATTGGTCGGTGCGATAATCTTCAACGTAGCGAACTCCTGCTCCCTTGGCTCGCAACCGCATATTGATGTCTTTAGTGACTAGAACCACATCTCGCGAAGCGCTCTTTTTTTGCAGATGGATAACCGCATTTAAAATTCGATTATCACCGGCTTTATCGGCAAATGCTTTGACGGTTTCGTGCAGTTCAAAGTCGGCCAATATGGATAAGGTGCCAGTTGATTTGGCTTCTGTGTTAAAGCAAATACCTTCTGATATTTGTTCAGGAGTGGCTTCTCGGAAAATATCTTCCAATGTGCGAATGGCAATGCGCGCATCACGAGCAACATCTCGTTTACTGTCTTTGATGCGGTCGAGTTCTTCGAGTACCGTCATTGGGATGACGACGTCGTGTTCTTGAAAGGAAAAAATAGCGTGCGGTTCGTGAAGTAGGATGTTGGTGTCGAGTACAAAAATCTTACGTTTTCTATCACCCATAAGCGGCTCCTGTGCTTATTTGATGTTGTGAAACCTAAGTGTTCTCAATATTCAGTTTGATAGACCGATGAAGAGAGCACAACTAGATATCGTTAACCCCTTCTATTTTTAGTCTAGTTTAGTTTCATTTAGTTGACAGTTTGATTGCATGATTTATGCCCAGTATGTGTAAGGTTTTTCGTGCTCCTAATGCCGCAATGTACTATGATTACGCCCTTTTTCTGGCAGGAAACTTAGGTAAATTTGCTTAAATTTCTTCTACTATTGTTAGAGTTAAATTGATAAAGGGTTTTAGCTGAATGGCATTTGCGATTGGTCAACGTTGGATTAGTGATACAGAAAGTGATTTAGGGCTAGGAACGATAGTGGCAATAGATGCCCGAACGGTTACCTTAATGTTTGCCGCCTCGGAAGAAGAGCGACTGTATGCCATCAGCGATGCTCCAATCACGCGCGTTACGTTTGCCGTTGGTGATACCATTGAAGCGCATGAAGGTTGGTCACTGGTGGTGACTGACGTAACCGAAGACAAAGGCGTGCTTTGCTATACAGGTACAAGAGAAGATACCGGTGAGCAAGGCGTTGAGCTTAGAGAAATATTTTTAAGCCACCAAATTCGATTCAATAAACCGCAAGATAAATTGTTCACCGGACAAATTGACCGCATGGACAACTTTGTACTGCGTTATCACGCATTGAACAATCAATATAAGCAGCATAAAAGCCCTCTACGCGGCCTCACAGGTATGCGTGCTGGCTTGATTCCTCATCAGCTATTCATTGCCCAAGAAGTCGGTCGTCGTTACGCTCCGCGTGTATTATTGGCCGATGAAGTTGGTTTAGGTAAAACCATTGAAGCGGGCATGATCATCCATCAGCAAGTGTTGGCCGGTCGCGCTGAGCGAATTTTAATTGTTGTGCCAGAAACCCTGACTCACCAATGGTTGGTTGAGATGATGCGTCGTTTCAACCTGCATTTCTCGGTGTTTGATGAAGAGCGCTGCATTGAAGCTTATGCAGATGCGGCCAATCCTTTTGATACTCAGCAATTAGTCTTATGTTCATTAGACTTCTTAAAAAACAGCGCTAAACGTCATCAACAAGCGCTAGAAGCTGACTGGGATTTGCTGGTGGTTGATGAAGCTCACCACTTAGAGTGGAGTGTCGATGCGCCGAGTGCAGGCTATCTAGCGGTTGAATCTTTGGCTTCAAAAATACCAGCGGTATTACTGCTAACGGCTACCCCTGAGCAATTAGGTCGCGAGAGTCACTTTGCTCGTCTGCGTCTATTAGATTCTGACCGTTTTTATGATTATCAAAGCTTTGTCGATGAAGAAGACAACTATGCCCCCGTTGCAGAGGCTGTGAGCCAACTTCTTTCTGGGCAAGCATTGCCTAACGAGGCTAAAAATCAAATAACCGAATTGCTATCAGAGCAAGATGTTGAGCCAATTTTTAAAGCAATTTCTGATGATCAGCATCCAGAGCAACAAGCATTAGCCAGACAAGAGTTAGTCGATAACTTGATGGATCGTCACGGTACGGGTCGCGTATTGTTCCGCAATACTCGCGCCGCAATTAAAGGTTTTCCTGAGCGCCGCGTACACTTATTGCCAATGACAATGCCTGAGCAATACCTGCGTGCAATTAAGGTATCTAAGATCTTCAACGTCGATTTATCTCTAGAAAAACAAGCGGGCATCATGCTTTACCCAGAAGAGGTATTCCAAGAGCTGGGAGACTCTGGTTCTTGGTGGCAGTTTGATAGCCGCGTAGATTGGTTGATTGAAAAGGTAAAAGAAAAACGTTCCGATAAGATCTTAGTGATCGCATCAAGAGCTGCTACAGCATTACAGCTTGAGCAAGCACTACGTGAGCGAGAAGGTATCCGCGCCACGGTATTCCATGAGGGAATGTCGATCATTGAACGCGATAAAGCAGCAGCCTATTTTGCCCAAGAAGATGGCGGCGCACAGGTGCTAATTTGTTCCGAAATTGGTTCTGAAGGTCGTAACTTCCAGTTCGCTAACCAACTGGTGATGTTTGATTTACCGTTCAACCCTGATCTTTTAGAGCAGCGTATTGGTCGCTTGGATCGCATCGGTCAGAACTCAGATATTGATGTATTTGTGCCTTATCTTGAAGGCAGCTCGCAAAGTGTATTAGCCCGTTGGTACAACGAAGGTTTAAATGCGTTTGCGGAAACTTGTCCAACTGGTCGCACGGTTTACGAGCAATTTGCGTATGAATTAACAGAAATGATTGCGACAGGTGATAGCTCAGCGCTGGATGATGTGATTGCGCAATCAGTGAAAATGAATCAGCAGTTAAAACAAGACCTTGAGCATGGTCGTGACCGTTTGTTAGAGATGCACTCTAATGGTGGTGAGCGCGCGCAAGAGTTAGTAGAAAAAATTGCCGCCAAAGATAACGACACTCAGTTTGTTAGCTTTGCGCTGAGCCTATTTGATTGCATTGGTTTAAACCAAGATGATAAAGGCGAAAATGCACTCGTGGTTACTCCATCAGAGCATATGTTAGTACCTAGTTATCCGGGGCTTCCTTATGACGGCGCGACCATCACCTTTGATCGTGATACTGCACTGTCTCGTGAAGACATGAACTTTATGTCTTGGGAACACCCAATGATCCAAGGTGGCATTGACCTATTATTAAGTGAAGGGGTCGGTGCATCAGCGGTTTCGTTGTTAAAAAACAAAGCACTGCCTGTCGGTACTATGCTGTTAGAGCTGATTTATCTGGTGGATGCCCAAGCGCCTAAACGCAGTGGAATTGCGCGCTTCTTACCGCAAACACCAATTCGATTGATGTTAGATGGCAAAGGGAATGATCTTTCGGCTCAGGTTGAGTTTGATAGCTTTAACCGTCAATTAAGCCCTATCAACCGTCATATGGCGAGTAAGCTAGTGACCTCAGTACAAGCTCAAGTACAAGCGTTAATTGCCAAAGGTGATGAAGCGATATTGCCTAAGCATGAGCAAATTAAACAGCAAGCCAACGCTGAAATGAAAGCCAGCTTAAGTGCTGAGCTTGAAAGATTGTTGGCACTAAAAGCGGTGAATCCAAATATCCGTGATGAAGAAGTTCAAGTTATTGAACAGCAAATCACTGAATTAGAAGGTTTCATCTCTCAAGCTCAAATCCAGTTGGATTCATTGCGCTTGATCGTTGTTTCTCACAATTAGAGTGAAATAGAGCATGGCCATGATTGAGTACAATCCACCCACAGACCCTTGGATTGATATTGTGTACCAAGATGACTATATCTTGGTGGCAAACAAACCGGCAGGTTTACTGTCGGTTCCTGGACGAGAAGCCAAACACTACGACAGCTTATGGAGTCGTCTAGTGGTGGATTATCCAGAAATCCAAGTAGTGCATCGCTTAGACATGGCCACCTCTGGCTTGATGCTGTTTGCTCTGACTAAAGACGCAGAGCGACACATCAAGAAGCAGTTTCAATACCGTTTGACCCATAAAATCTACTACGCTCGCGTGTGGGGTGAGCTAGAAGAAAAAGAAGGCATAGTTGATTTGCCCCTAATCTGTGATTGGCCCAATCGACCAAGACAAAAAGTGTGTACTCAAGATGGAAAACCGTCGCGCACTGACTACCAAAAAGTTCAGCAAGAAGCGCAAACCTGTATTGTACGTTTGTTGCCAATTACCGGACGCTCCCATCAGTTACGTGTGCATATGAGTGAAATGGGGCACGCTATAGTTGGCGATGAATTCTATGCAGAGGGTGAGGCAAGGGCGTTTTCCGAGCGCTTGCAATTGCACTCTACCGAACTGAGTTTTTATCATCCAAAAGACAATAAATTAGTCAGTATGTTTGTGCCATGCGACTTTTATCCTGAGGCAAAACCGTTAGTATTAGAGCTCTATTTAGCTGAACCTGAGTTACCTGATTACAAAACTTTGCCTAAGCATTAAGGATTTTGCATGTCACAGTCGTTACCTAAAGTTGTCTTTCTAGATAGGGCAACTATTCCTGCGCACGTTCCATTTCGCACACTGAATTTTCCGCATCATTGGGTAGAGTACGATTATACTTCGCCGCAGCAGGTTGAGGATCGCCTACAAGACGCTGATATTGTGATTAGTAACAAGGTTGTTTTGAGTGCAGACATTTTAGAGAAACAGCCGCAGATCAAGTTGATCGCAGTGTCAGCAACGGGCACTAATAACGTCGATCTTGATTACTGTCGCGAGCAACAAATCGCAGTGTGCAATATTCAGGGCTACGCCACTCAATCTGTGCCAGAGCATGTGATCGCCATGATCTTTGCGTTAAAGCGCAATTTATTTGCTTATCATCAAGATATTGCTAACGGTGTCTGGCAGCAGGACAAACAATTTTGTTTCTTTACTCATCCCATTTCTGATATTGCTGGCTCAACGATTGCGATTATGGGAAGCGGTAATCTAGGGCAAGGGGTTGCGACTTTAGCGCGCGCTTTAGGCATGCAAGTGATCTTTGCTGGTCGTAAAGGTGAGCAGAAAAGCAAGCAAGGCTACGTGCCTTTTACTGATGCACTACAGCAAGCGGATATCGTTTCTTTACACTGCCCATTAACTGAATCTACCACCAATCTGATTGGGCTTGATGAACTAAAATTGATGAAATCAACCGCAGTGCTGATAAATACGGGACGTGGTGGCTTAGTCAATGAATCTGACTTAGTTGCGGCTTTGAAATCCGGTGAGATTTCTGGCGCAGGGGTGGATGTGTTCACTCAAGAGCCAGCAGATAACTCGAATCCACTATTAGCGAATATCTCATTACCTAACTTGCTGTTAACCCCTCACGTGGCTTGGGGCAGTGATTCTGCTCTTAATCGCTTAGTGAGTATTCTGTTCGATAATATTGAACAATTTATGGCAGGCAAACACAGCAATCGAGTGGTTTAATCTATAGCTGCTTAAAAATACGAGCACCAATTACTGGTGCTTCGTTAATTCTTCTATCAGCCTTGTGGTTTGATCACTAACACGTTTACAGGCGAGTTATGTACGACTTTGGTTGCCACTGAACCTAGCACCACATTATCAATTCTTGAACGTTTGTGGCTTGGCATCACAATTAGGTCGGCACCGAGTTTTTCTGCGTAATCTATGATGGTGGCGTAAGGTTTACCTTCCGCAATATGCACATGATAAACCAACTCTGGGTCGATAAACTTATCTGCAAAATTGCGCAGCTGGATATCAACATCTTTCTTCATATCTTTAATCGCATCTGGTGGGAAATAAGTTGCGACCATGGACATGTGAACCCCTGGTAATACGTTTAGCAGATGCAGTTGTGCATTACTTTGTTTAGCATGCCAAATGGCTGCTTTTAGTGCTTTGTCACAGAAGCCTTTTTCATTTAAGTCAACGGGAACTAAGATCTGTTTATACATGAGAAGTGCTCTTGATATTGTGTCATACCTATTGCCCCATAGTGCAGGCTATGGGGCATTGAGCGAAATCAAATTAAGTGGTGATAGACTCTCTAGTTACGCGTCGTTTTTGATTTAAGCCCATTAATATCACCAAAATAAGCGCAGGTAAGAAAACCCACTCCTTCATCGGGCGCTCGGCTTTTTGGATGATATGTTGAATTTGCCAATCAAAATCGATTCCAGAAGCCTCGGCTGGACTGCCAAACTCCACCATATCAACGATGACATTATCGTCATTGTGAGACAGCATTAAGCCCATTGATGAGATGCGATCTTCAGCAGATACAGCGTCATCGTCAAAAGGCAGGCGCACTGTTTTAGCAATGAACTTTCCTTCAATGTTTTCACCCGCAACACGCATTTCCAGTGTTTGCCCAACAGGCATTTGCTGTACTACTTGCGAGATTTCTGAGGCAGGCACTTCTATCTTGGCTGGGTAGATTTGATCCCACCAAAAACCCGGTCGGAAGAAAGTGAAGGTCAGTAGCAATAAAGCGATGGTTTCCCACCATTTATTCTTAGTAAACCACCATCCTTGTGTGGCAGCAGAAAACAGCAACATAGCGGTGATGGCGGAAAGTACCGTAAGTAATAAGTGCCACCAACTGTCGATCCCCATCATTAATAGTTGAGTATTAAAGATAAACATAAACGGCAAAATTGCGGTACGTATATCGTAGGTAAAGCCCTGAATACCGGTGCGAATAGGATCGGATTTAGCAATCGCGGCTGCAGCAAAAGCGGCTAAACCTACTGGCGGTGTATCATCGGCAAGAATACCAAAGTAGAACACAAACAAGTGCACGGCAATAAGCGGAATGATCAGCCCGTGAGCGGCGCCTAGGGTGACGATAACAGGAGCCATTAAGGTAGAGACCACTATGTAGTTGGCGGTAGTCGGCAATCCCATTCCCAGTATCAGGCTGATAATAGCGGTAAAGAGAAGCATCATAATGATATTGCCACCAGAGATGAACTCGACAAAGTCAGTCATCACTAAGCCAATACCGGTTAGGGTCACTACGCCCACCACAATACCCGCCGCCGCCGTTGCTACGCCAATGCCTATCATATTACGCGCGCCAGATACTAAAGCTTCCAATAGATCGTGTACGCCCAGTTTGAAGGCGGCAAAGGTGTTGTTTTGCTTGTTAAACAGATCCATCAGTGGACGCTGAGTGAGCAATACAAAAATCATAAACACACTGGCCCAAAATGCTGATAAACCCGGAGAAAAGCGTTCTACGGTTAAGCACCAAACAAGCACTACGATAGGCAGTAAAAAATGCAGTCCTGATTTTACCGTAGGGCCAACATCTGGAATTTCTGTTAGCTCTGGGTCCATTTCTGCGTGTTCTTGATAGCGAGATGACACGCGAACAAGAGCAATATAGCTCAGCAATAGAGCTACGGTCACAATCGGTGTTGCAGCAGCGCCAAATACATCTTTGGTCCAGCCAATGCCGTAATAAACCGCAGCACTGATCACACATAAGCCTAAAATGGTGCCAACAAAGGAAGTCAGGCTTTGCAGTTTGGTGGGTGTGTGTCGGCGTGGCAGTCCTTGCATTCCTGCTTTGCAGGCTTCCAGATGCACAATATAGATAAGAGCAATATAAGAGATTAATGCCGGCAAGAGCGCCGCTTTAATCACTTCGACATAGGATATTCCGACGTATTCCACCATCAGAAACGCCGCCGCGCCCATAATGGGTGGCGTCAACTGGCCATTGGTTGAAGCGGCAACCTCTACCGCGCCCGCTTTGGTGCCCGGAAAGCCCACTCGCTTCATCAGTGGAATTGTGAAAGTCCCCGTAGTGACGACGTTTGCAATCGAAGAGCCAGAGACTAAACCGGAAAGCCCAGAGGCGACGACAGCCGCTTTTGCTGGGCCTCCGCGCATATGACCAAGCAATGAGAAGGCCACTTTAATGAAGTAAGCACCTGCTCCTGCGCGCTCTAGCATGGCGCCAAACAATACAAACAGGAAAACAAAGGAGGTAGAAACGCCCAGTGCAATGCCGAAAACCCCTTCGGTTGTCAGCCATAAATGCGACATCGCTTTGTTTAAGCTCGCCCCTTTATGTGCAATAACGTCAGGCATATGTGGGCCGCCAAAGGTGTACAGCAGAAATACTGCGGCAACCACCATCAGTGGTGGACCTAATGCGCGACGTGTTGCTTCAAGTAGCAATACCATTCCTGTTACTGCGGCCACAATATCAAAAGAAGTGGGTGCGCCAGAGCGTCCTGCTAGTTGGGTGTAAAACAGATAAATATAAGCGGCCGATAAACTACCGACTAACGCCAGAACCCAATCAACGACAGGAATTCTGTCACGAGGTGAGCGTTTCATTGCCGGGTAAGCGGTAAAGGCTAAGAAGATAGCGAAGGCTAAGTGAATAGAACGAGCCTCAGTATCATTTAATATGGCGAAGTTAAAAATAAACGGCAGTGGTGATGCATACCAAAGCTGGAATAGTGACCAGCATAAAGGTACAAACCAGAGAATTTTTCCAGCAATTCCGAAGGGATTACGTGCTCCCGTATCGGCTTGCGCGACGATATCTTGAGCTTCTTGGGACGGAGTCGTTGAATGTGTCATTAGTGTATCCTAATTCTGTTGACGCAGATTGGGCTAAGAACTGTGATTGGTATAACCGATACTTCTAGACCAAGCCGAAATACTAGCCAAAAAAAATTACAATATAGAAAGGTGTTGCCAAGTTGTGGCAAACAAAAAGTCCCACCTGAAAGGGGGGCATTGGCTAGTGGGGATGACTTTCCCCAACACTACAAATAGTTTGAAAAGGAGGCCGAAGCCTCCTTCATACCAATCGTAATAATTAAGTGATTGGTAGTATTGTCAGCACTTATTTAAGTAGGCCGACTTCTTTGTAGTACTTCACTGCACCTGGGTGAAGTGGAATGGATAACCCATCTTTTACCATGTTTTCTTTTTTCAAATTAGCGAAAGCAGGGTGTAGACGTTTGAAGGTATCAAAGTTTTCAAATACCGCTTTTGCCACGGTATAAGCAACTTCATCAGAAACGTCAGATGTGGTTACCATAGTTGCCGCAACACCGAAGCTTTTCACGTCGATGTCTGTACCACGATACATGCCAGCCGGAACTGTGCTAAATGCGTAGTATGGGTTGTCAGCAACGATCTTGTCGATCTGTGGGCCTGTCGCTGGAACAAGCTTTGCATTACAAGAGGTTGTTGCTTCTTTGATAGAGCCATTTGGGTGACCTACCATGTAGATGAATGCATCAATCTTGTTATCACAAAGTGCTTGTGAACGCTCAGAACCTTTTAGCTCAGAATGATCTTCACCCGATAAAATGGACACCTATTTTCTAAAACCCCATCACAACTTCATATTCATGTGGGCTTCGATATCCTAAACTAGAATGCAGTCTATAACGGTTATAAAAATGCTGGATATAACCCGCTAGTTTATCTCTGAGCTGCTTCTCACTTTTAAACGTATTCTTTCTAATAATATCGCTTTTAAGCGTGTGAAAAAATGATTCGACCTCAGCGTTATCTGTGCAGTGACTAGGGCGATTCATACTCGGCACAATACCATTTTTTTTAAGAAGCGCTTGCACCTCATGGGAACGATACTCTGAGCCTCTATCTGTATGGAACAATAAACCACTAGACGGAGCACGGTTACGTACTGCCATCCTTAATGAACTCATAGTCAATGCTGTACTTTTTTGCTTACCAAGAGACCAACCCACCACTTTTCGTGAGTAAAGATCAATAATGACCGCAAGGTACATCCAACGATTACCTTGTCGAATATAAGTTAAATCGCCAGACCACTGTTGGTTCACCGCTGTTGGCTTAGGCGTATCTTTCTTAATATTCTTTATCGATTGATAAAAACGATGCAACTTGGCCATCTTCAAATAGATTCGATAGCTTCTTGCTCTGAGTCCATGCTCCTTCATTAATCGCGCAACACGTTTACGACTAACAGATATGCCATGCCTTCTCAGCTCAGCATGAACTCTTGGACTACCATATGTCTCACGACTCTTCGCAAATATCTTTTTGATTTCCATGAGTAAGTCCGATTCAGACTGACTATATTTACTAGGCGAACGCACCAGCCAAGCATAATAGCCAGATCTAGAAACCGATAAATGGCGACACATCATCACTATAGGAAACACTGATTTGTATTTCTTTATGAACCTGAATTTTGTCGATTTTCCTGGGCTACGAATCGTTGCCACTTTTTTAGCAGATCATTCTCTAACCTAAGCTGTTCGTTTTGACGCTCTAGTTCAGCAAGTCGATTAGACTCTACCTTTTGCTTGGGTATGTGTGGTTTTTTCTTTCGTTTATCTTCCATGATGATCCCTTCTCGATACTCCTTGCGCCATCTGGATAACATGAAAGGATGTATATCCAACGACTGAGCTACTCCCTTAACTGTAGCCCCATCTCGAAGAGAAAGTCGAACAGCTGTGACCTTAAATTCTGTTGGGTATTGTTGCGTCTTTTTACCTGATTTATAAGCTGGCATAACCACCTCCAATATTAATTGAAGGTGTCCACTAGATCGGGTCAACTACAGAAGCCAGTTTAAAGCTGTCGTTAGTCCAGCCCATTGCGTCCATTACAACGCTCATCGTTGCACGGTCACCAGAGCCTGGATTACCAATGTTGACACGCTTGCCAGCTAGGTCGGAAACGTTGTTAATACCAGAATCTTCGCGTGCGATAATATTAAAAGGTTCGGTGTGAAGAGAGAACATCGCGCGTAGTTTCTTGTATGGGCCTTGCTCAGAAAACTTGCTAGTACCGTTGTAGCCGTGGAATTGCCAATCAGACTGCACGATACCAAAATCAAGCTCGCCAGAGCGAAGGGTGTTGACGTTGTAAATAGAACCGCCAGTGGATTCAACTGAACAACGAATGCTGTGATCGTTACGATCTTTGTTAACTAATTTACAGATAGCACCGCCAGTTGGGTAATAGACACCCGTTACTGAGCCAGTACCGATAGTGATGAACTCTTGAGCAGAAACAACGCTTGCACCCATAACTGCAGCTGCAATCGCGCCGAACTTAATTGCTTTCTTAAATGCCATGATGTTTTCTTCCTTATGTCCATGATCATACCAACAGCCTTCTATGTGCTGTTGAGGTTTCCTGTATGGAAACGGCACCTTTTTCAACTCCTACAATGCCCATAGCACTTAAAATGACGTTATTTTTATCGATATTGATCGAGTCTTTTAAGCGTAGTTCGCTTTACAGAAACGCTCAACATAACATCAATTGTGGTAAGGGATTTGTTGAAAAAGTGTCTGCATCATATCAAAAAACAACCAGAAATAGGGTGCATAGAGAGATTGACAGTACAAAATCAGTTGCTTATGCGATTAATTTTACGGAGTATTTTAAATAAAAGTCTTTATAAACAATTACTTATGGTTTTTGTGCTCAAGAGGGAGTATTTTATTAGGATGTGATCGTTCTCACAGCCTGAAAATCAGGCTGTGTTAGTAGGACAAATTATATTTTATCCAACATATTCAAAGAGTTCGCAAACAGAATCGAAGAGTTGTTTGGTGTCTATTTCTAGGGTTGGAGTGATGAAGATGGTGTCATCGCCAGCGACTACACCAAGAATGCCTTCCGACTTACCTAGAGAGTCAAGCAGTCGAGCAATCAGTTGCGCACCGGCAGGGCCGGTATGAATAACAACAAGCGCATTGTTGTAGTCGATGCTTAAGACTAATTCACGCAACGAGCTTGATACTGTTGGTACTCCAAGCTCTGCTGGCAAGCAATAAACCATTTCCATTTTGGCATTGCGAGTTCGAACAGCACCAAACTTGGTGAGCATGCGCGAGACTTTAGATTGATTGATATTGTCAAACCCTTCGAGCTTTAGTGCTTCAACAATCTCACTTTGTGAGCCGAAACGTTCTTGTTTCAAAAGGGATTTGAACTCGCGGACTAAATGGTCCTGTTTTTCGCTGTTTCGCATTACTTGTTCCACATATTATTGATTTTATGTTCACTGGAGAGCTTTACCTCAGTTGGTACAGTGTCTCATAGAACGAGATCATTCCCAAGTAATGGGATTGTTACTCGATAAAAACCTCTTATCTTGTGTGTCAATTCGTGATGAAGGACAGGCATTAGCAGGAATAGATGTGCGATGAGTGAGTAAGGTCGCAAAGGTGTAGTTACGTAATTGTAAATGCAAAGTAAATATTATAATTTCAGGCTTAATATATCAGGGAACAAAACGACCTCTAAATTATCCAAGGAGAACACAATGAAAGTCGCTGTTATCGGAGCTGCTGGTGGAATTGGACAAGCACTAGCCTTACTATTGAAAAACAACCTTCCTGCTGGTTCAGATCTAGCTCTTTATGACATTGCACCTGTAACTCCTGGCGTTGCTGCTGATCTTGGTCACATACCAACTCCAGTAACTGTTTCTGGTTTCTCAGGAGAAGATCCAACACCAGCATTAGTTGATGCAGATGTTGTATTAATCTCGGCAGGTGTAGCTCGTAAACCGGGCATGGATCGTGAAGATCTATTCAACGTGAATGCTGGCATTGTTAAATCATTAGCAGAAAAGATCGCAGTGGTTTGCCCAACAGCATGCATTGGTATTATCACCAACCCAGTCAACACCACCGTAGCAATTGCGGCTGACGTACTGAAAAAAGCCGGTGTATACGATAAGCGTCGCTTATTTGGTGTAACGACTTTGGATGTGATTCGCTCTGAAACGTTTGTCGGTCAATTAAAAGGGCTTGATCCAACCAAAATCAATGTACCTGTGATTGGAGGCCACTCTGGGGTGACGATTCTTCCTCTTCTTTCTCAAATCGAAGGCGTGGAATTTACTAGTGAAGAAGTTTCTTGGTTAACTATTCGTATCCAAGATGCGGGCACTGAAGTTGTTGAAGCAAAAGCGGGCGGTGGTAGTGCAACCTTGTCGATGGGACAAGCGGCTTGTCGTTTCGGTCTGTCGCTGGTACGCGCACTGCAAGGTGAAGCCAATATCGTTGAATGTGCTTATGTTGAAGGCAGAGGCGAACATACGCGATTCTTTGCACAGCCTGTTAAATTAGGCAAAGAAGGCGTTGAAGAGATTTTAGGTTACGGTGAGTTGAGTAATTTTGAAAGATCGTCTTTGGACGGCATGTTAGAAACACTGTCTAACGATATCAGCAAAGGTGAAGCATTCGCTAAATAGTGGGTGGCTGACCTGTTTTAGGACAGGACAATTAGATACGAGAAGCGGATCATGATGATCCGCTTTTTATTTGTTAGATATCGTGCTTGCGATCGACGCCAAGCGCAATTAATGCTGAGCGCGATTACTTGCTGCGTTTCACTGCAAGGTGCGCCAGTGCTTCAAGCGCTTGTTTCTCAGGGGAGTCAGCCAGTTTAGCTAACGCGGCAATCGCTTTATCTGCTTCCTGATTTGCGACTTTAGTGGTGTATTCTAGAGCGCCAGTTTGATGCATAGCGGCTAAAATTTCTTCTAGTCGATCCATTCCGTTGGCTTTCTCGATGGCTTCAACAATCATCTCTTTTTGTTCCTGTGAGCCATTTTGCATAGCGTACAGCAACGGAAGGGTAGGTTTACCCTCTGCTAGGTCATCACCCACGTTCTTGCCCATCTCTTTGCCGTCAGCGGTGTAATCTAATACATCATCAATGAGCTGGAATGCGGTGCCAAGGTGGCGACCGTAGGTTTGCATGGCCGTTTCCATCTCAGGGCTCGCTTCTGCCAAAATAGCGGATAACTGAGAGGCTGACTCAAACAGACGAGCCGTTTTAGAGTAAATCACCTGCATGTAGCTTTCTTCTGTTGTAGAAGCATCATTGCAATTCATTAATTGCTGAACTTCCCCTTCGGCGATGACGTTTACCGCTTCACTCATTAGCTCAAGGATCCTTAATGATCCTAAGCTGGTCATCATTTGGAAAGAGCGAGTGTAAATATAATCACCCACCAGTACGCTAGGTGCGTTGCCAAAGGCTGCATTCGCGGTTTCTTTGCCGCGTCGCATGTCTGATTCGTCTACTACATCATCATGTAACAAGGTCGCCGTATGGATAAATTCAATGAACGCAGCTGCCGTAATATGACCTTCACCTTGGTAACCTAACGCACGGGCTGCTAGGAGTGTGATGAGAGGGCGCAGACGCTTTCCACCGCCACTGACAATGTAGTAACCCAGTTGATTAATCAGAGTGACCTCTGAGTTTAATTGAGCTTGGATTGTTTGATCTACTTTTGCCATGTCGTCGGCAGTGAGGTCCTGGATAGCACTAAAGTCCATGATACTTCCGGTTTTGAGTTGCTACAAAGGGGTAGCTAAGATGATAATTAATGTCGAATTTTACACTAAAAAACGTTGCTAAATACAGCTGTAAAAGGCATCATTCTCACACTTTTATGTGGCGATTATCTTTTCGCCGATTTTTTTAAAATATGGCTTGTTTTATGTGATGCGTTCACGTAGAATCTGCGCCCTATTGATAAATTAGTTAGCGCACACCCAAACTGCCCAAAACAGGCAAAGGCTGTGCGGAAAAAGCGGAGTAAAATATGTACGCTGTTTTCCAATCTGGTGGTAAACAACACCGTGTAAGCGAAGGCCAAACTCTTCGTTTAGAGAAATTGGACGTTGAAACTGGTGCAACTGTTGAGTTTGACTCAGTTCTTATGATCGCAAACGGTGAAGAAATCACTGTTGGTGCTCCTCTTGTAGAGGGCGGTAAAGTTGTAGCTGAAGTGGTTAAGCACGGTCGTGGCGATAAAGTAAAAATCGTTAAGTTCCGTCGTCGTAAGCACTCTCGTAAGCAACAAGGTCATCGTCAGTGGTTCACTGAAGTGAAGATCACTGGCATTAACGCTTAAGTTTTAGGAGAGTTAAACAATGGCACACAAAAAAGCTGGCGGTTCTACTCGTAACGGTCGCGATTCAGAAAGCAAACGCCTAGGTGTTAAGCGTTTTGGTGGCGAATCAGTTCTAGCGGGTAACATCATCGTTCGTCAACGTGGTACTAAATTCCACGCTGGTAACAACGTTGGTATCGGTAAAGACCACACTCTTTTCGCTCTTACTGAAGGTAAAGTGAAATTTGAAGTTAAAGGTCCTAAGAACCGTAAATTTGTAAGCATCGATTCTGAGTAATTATTACTTAGAACAAGCTGAATTCAAAAGCCCTGCCAATTAGGCGGGGTTTTTTATTTTATAGGTACTCGGTTTCTTGGTCCTGGGTCCTAGAGATGATATCGGTCTCTTATGATGATTGATAACCCCTAGGGTCTAGCACCCAGATACCTAGAACCAAACACAATTGGATCTGCTACATTTGATCCAGTCGGGTATTCACACCAATACGGAGTGAGAAATGAAATTCGTAGATGAAGCAACAGTAAAGGTAGAAGCGGGTGATGGCGGTAACGGCATCGTAAGTTTCTGGCGTGAAAAGTTTATTACAAAAGGTGGTCCTGATGGGGGCGATGGCGGCGACGGTGGTGATATCTACCTTGAAGCTGACGAAAACCTTAACACACTGATTGATTACCGTTTCCAGCGCTTCTACGCCGCTGATCGTGGTGAGAATGGTCGTGGCGGTAACTGTACCGGTAAACGTGGTAAAGATCTGACTCTTAAAGTGCCTGTGGGTACTCGCGCCGTTGATATTCATACCAATGAAACTGTCGGCGAAGTGGCTGAGCACGGCAAAAAAGTTATGATCGCTAAAGGTGGTTGGCATGGCTTAGGTAACACACGCTTTAAGTCTTCAGTGAACCGCGCACCTCGTCAAAAAACAATGGGTACTAAAGGCGAGGTTCGTGAACTTCGTTTAGAGCTATTGCTGTTGGCTGACGTAGGTATGCTTGGCTTACCAAACGCAGGTAAATCTACTTTTATTCGCTCAGTTTCTGCGGCTAAACCAAAGGTAGCGGATTATCCGTTTACCACTCTTATTCCTAGCTTAGGCGTAGTCAGTGTAGTTCCGGAGAAGAGCTTCGTAGTGGCTGATATTCCTGGACTTATCGAAGGCGCAGCAGATGGTGCGGGCCTTGGTATTCGCTTCTTGAAGCACTTGGAACGTTGTCGCGTGCTGCTGCATATGATCGACATCATGCCGATCGATGAAAGTGATCCAGTACAAAATGCATTGACCATTATTGATGAACTAGAGCAGTACAGTGAGAAGTTGCTGAACAAACCGCGCTGGCTAGTCTTCAATAAAGTGGATCTTATGCCAGAAGATGAAGCGAACGAAAAGATCCAACAGATCTTGGATGCGCTAGGCTGGGAAGATCAATACTTCAAAGTATCTGCGATCAACAAGCAGGGTACTAAAGAGTTGTGTTACAAACTGGCTGACTTCATGGACAATCTACCTCGCGAAGCGGAAGAGATTGAAGAAGAAGACAAAGTTGACTTCATGTGGGATGACTACCACAAAGATGCAATGTCAGGCAGCAATGTCGTGACTGAAGACGACGATGATTGGGATGACGATGAAGAAGATGATGGCCACGTAATCTACGTGCGTGATTAGTATCTTCTGTAGACAATCATTTGATTTATAAACATAATAAAAAGAGCCTTGAATCCTTATTCAGGCTCTTTTTTTATTTGGCTGTACAGTTTCATCTCAAGGATATGAGAGTATGTATCTGAACAAGAAGATTTCTGATCTTGACGCGTTTATTTTCGCTAATTATCGCATTGTGCACGGTATTCGAATTGCGGTAGCCTTTGTTTTTACCCTGTTTGTTACCTCCTACTTTGCGCTACCTGAGCGTTCTTGGATCTTGATTACCTTATTTGTGGTTATTGGTCCTATGTCTTATCTAGGCAACGTATTACCACGAGCATGGCACCGAGTATTAGGTACAACTATCGGTGCGGTTTCAGGGATCTTAGGTCTGGCGATGAGTCAGCACTCTATGTTGTTGATGTACCTGTGGTGCTCGATTGTTATCTTTCTTAGTGGTTACTTTGCGTTAGGAAAGAGACCCTATGTTGGGATCTTAATTGGGATCACCTTAGGGGTGACAGTCGGCTCGTCGAATACCCATATTGATGTGGCGGTTTGGCGCGGCTTAGATGTGACTCTTGGCTGTATTATTGCAGTACTGTTTTGCCTTATTCATCCGCAACGCGCCTTTATACATTGGCGTTTACGTACCGCCAACACACTGACCAATTTCTCTAAGGTTTACCATCTTTCATACTCGCCAAATGTATTAGAAAAACCTAGCCTAGAGCCTTATCAAAGCATCATCATGAAACAAATGACGGTGATTAATACCCTTATTTCCCCCTCGGTAAAAGAAACCAAACTGAAGCGTCAGTTGCTAGATGCCATTAACAACCAAATGCGAAACCTATTGAACACCATAGGGTTACTTAATCACTCGTATTGGAGCGATAGGGAAAGTCATCTGAATATGTTGTGGTCTAAGTCTTTGAATAGTTGCCAGAAGCAGATAGAGCAGGAGTTGCAAGACCTTGCCTATTTAGTAGAAAAGGGTGAAATTCGAGGTGGTTTGAATGTGCAAGATATCGATGAGATCACCCGAGAATTAAAAAGCAATATTGCGGAGCTAGGCGGTGAAGAGTCGAATATCTACGGTTATGTATGGCTTAACTTGAAGTTGATTGAAGATTTAGGGGATTTAAAAAAGCTGCTTGTTTTAGCTTTGAATCTCTCACATGAGCATTAACGGTATCTTTATATGCAATATTGGTTGTTTTCAATCAATTAAAATTCAATTACGGGTATAGTTTTTTAGGCAAACCCAATAGAATATCGGCTTTATTTTAAACGATTTGTAAAGCAAGAATGGAATCAGAACAACGCTCTATCTCCCGCCTCATTGCTCAAGCTGGTCAAATGTTACATGCCCATGGTGCAGAAAGCGCCTTAATTGCTGGCATCATGGAACGTATTGGCCTAGCGTGTGGCATGGACGAGGTTGAAGTCTCTTTGTGTGCCAACTCTTTTGTCGTGACGACTGTGACCAGTGAACACTGTATGACAACAGCTCGTCGTTGTGCCGATAGAGGCATAAATATGCGTGTGGTAACAGAAGTTCAGCGTGTTTGCATCATGCTAGAAAAAGGCATACTCGATCATCATTTGGCGCAGCAGAAGTTAGATAAGATCACCCCTGAGCGTTACAATCGTTGGTTCGTTGTATTCATGATTGGCTTATCGTGTGCCTCCTTTAGCCACCTTGCTGGGGGGGATAAAGCGGTGTTTTGCATGACCTTTATTGCCTCAGCCATCGGTATGGTTGTGCGACAAGAGATTGGTCATCGCCATTTCAACCCTATGCTCAACTTCGCCGTCACCGCCTTTGTGACTACCTTTGTATCCGCGCAAGCGGTTGTATTTGAAATCGGCAACAGCCCAAATGTTGTTATGGCATCGTCGGTGTTGATGCTAGTCCCCGGATTCCCCTTAATAAATGCTGTGGCTGATGTGCTAAAAGGCTATATCAATATGGGTATTGCCCGCTTTGTGATGGGCAGTTTACTGACACTTGCTACTTGCTTAGGAATTGTGGCAGTGAGTGGCGTGCTGGGTATGTTTGGGGTGATGCTATGAATGAGTTCTTTTCATTGTTACTCGCACTAATCGATGACATGTTTTTTGCCGCTATTCCTGCGGTCGGCTTTGCGTTGGTATTCAATGTCCCTAAGAATGCGCTTTTTTATTGTGCCTTAGGTGGCGCTGTTGGGCATGGTTCGCGTTTCTTTATGATGCACTTTGGCATGCCTATAGAATGGGCGACTTTGTTTGCCGCTACCTTAGTAGGTTTTATTGGTGTGATTTGGTCACGTCGTTTTTTGGCGCATCCAAAAGTGTTCACCGTGGCGGCTATGATCCCTATGGTTCCGGGGGTGTATGCCTTTAATGCCATGATAGCGATGGTAGAAATTAACCAAACAGGCTATACCCCAGTATTATTTGCCAGTTTGATAGAGAATTTCCTGACCGCAATGTTTATCATTGCAGGACTTGCAGTTGGGCTCGCTATGCCTGGATTGTTTATTTATCGTCGTCGTCCTATCGTTTAAAGGAACATCAATGATCATTAGTATGATTGCCGCTATGGCTCACAACCGTGTTATCGGTAAAGACAATCAAATGCCGTGGCATTTACCAGCAGATTTTGCTTGGTTTAAAAAGTGCACTATGGGTAAGCCTGTGATTATGGGTCGTAAAACCTATGAGTCTATTGGTCGTCCTTTACCGGGGCGTCATAACTTGGTGATTAGCCGTGATTCGCAGTTACAAATTGACGGTGTCACTACGGTCACTTCGATTGAGCAAGCGTTACAGTTAGTTGCAGACGAAGCCGAGGTGATGATTATTGGCGGCGGCTCTATCTATCAGCACTGCTTACCTTTAGCCAACAAGCTGTATTTAACTCATATCGATTTAGAAGTGGCAGGAGATACGCAATTTCCTGATTGGGGTGAGCATTGGACGCAAAGCTACAGTGAAACCTTCGCCGCTGATGAGAAAAATGCGCATGCTATGGAGTTTGTTGTTTTAGATAAAGTAGAAAAGTAGATAAGCTGAACTTAATCAGCCTATCGATATAAATCTAGATATAAATTCTCAGTTTTAAAGCGCTGCTTGAGTAAAGTAGCGCTTATCTTCCCATCTGAGTAACGTCATATA
The DNA here is from genome assembly GCF_024346975.1 of Vibrio neonatus. Taxonomy (NCBI): domain Bacteria; kingdom Pseudomonadati; phylum Pseudomonadota; class Gammaproteobacteria; order Vibrionales; family Vibrionaceae; genus Vibrio; species Vibrio neonatus. Next base: position 278,865 of record NZ_AP024885.1, read on the forward strand.
ATTCCCCCACACACAGCCTGTATCCAATCCGATAACTTGTGGCGCGTCGATACCCATCAATGCCGCCCAATGCCCAAAAATGGTTTTTTTCGATAGAGGTTTGCGCTGAGTAAGTTCAAACCAAGGCAGTAACTTGCTCTTATCTTCTTGATCCGGTGGCAACTTACTGGCCATGTCTAAGCGACCATCGTGGTAGCAATAACGCATGCGGGTGAAGGCATTGATGATAAAGCGCAGACGTTCCATTCCTTGCAGGGAAGGGTGCCAAATATCGGGTGAGTTACCGTACATTTGTTGTATTAGTGACTGCCAATTCTCCCCACGCAATTCCGATTCTACTTCGGCGGCGGCGGCTTTGGTTTGCGATAAGTCCCATAGAGGGTATATCCCAGCGTGGCTCATTACAAATTCAGGATGCTCGGCAAGCAAAGGTTGTTGGCGAAGCCACTCGATCAGTTGCTCGCAATCTTCAGCGTCTAAAATAGGTTGGGTTTTGTCTCTTGGCTTCGCGCTATGAATACCGAGTGAAACGGCAATAAGATGTAAGTCATGATTACCCAAAACGACTTTGGCAGCATCGCCTAAATCTCGAATAAAGCGTAATGTTTCTAGTGATTTTGGCCCGCGCGCGACCAGATCACCGGCGACCCACAGTGTGTCTTTCTCTGGGTTAAAGTGAACTTGTTCAAGTAATAAAAGGAGTTCATCCAAGCAGCCTTGGATATCGCCAACGAGATAGTTAGACAAGTTGTGGCCTCAAATTAGTTAATGATATTAGGTACAGAAAGGCTAAATGGGGATATTTGAGCTCGAAAGCGCTTACCCTCTGCGGTTTGCATGACATAGTGGCCTTGCATCACGCCGACAGGGGTTTTTAACGCAGTACTGCTGGTGTAGGAGTAATCGTCATTAGAATCGATGACAGGTTGCTCTCCGACCACGCCATCACCTTCAACCGTTATTTCTTTGCCGTCACCATCGGTGATTAGCCAGTATCGGGAAAGCAGTTGTACAGGGGTGGGGCTGAGGTTTTTTATGGTGATCATGTAAATAAATACATAGTGGCCGCTCTCTGCTTCAGATTGCGCCTCTATGTATTTAGTTTGCACATGACATTTTATACAAGGTTGACTAACGTCCATATTCGGTCTCCTTGCTAAGGTGGTTAAACCTTAGTGATTGTCTGCAAGCCAGTTGGCCATATCGACAAATTGTTTCAGAGTGAGGTTCTCTGGGCGCATGCTTGGGTTGATATCTAACTGCTCCATAACTTCTGCACTAATCAGTGAGCGGTAGCAGTTACGAATGGTTTTGCGACGCTGGTTAAAGCCATCACGACACACTCTATCAAGCCATTTTAGATCTTTTGCTGGGTACGGTAATACTTCGTATGGCATTAGGCGCACGACAGCTGAATCTACTTTCGGTGGTGGTATAAATGCTGTTGGTGGCACTTCCAGTACTGGCATTACTTTACAGTAGTACTGCGCCATAACCGTTAGGCGACCATAGGCTTTAGTGCCTGGGCCTGCTGCTAAGCGATTCACCACTTCTTTTTGCAGCATAAAGTGCATGTCTTGGATGTCTTTGTGAAATTCAAACAAATGGAACATCAAAGGGGTCGAAATGTTGTATGGCAAGTTACCAAAAATACGTAACTTATTGTTTGGCTTTACCAATTGGGTAAAGTCAAAACGCATAGCATCACCTTCATGGATAGTCAGCTTAGAGCTTAAATCCGGGTGATTGCGTAAGCGTTCAGCCAGATCTCTATCTAGCTCAATTACGGTTAACTTATCAACTAATTTACCCACAGGCTCAGTAATTGCGCCTAGGCCTGGACCAATCTCAACCAAGTTTTGGCCTGGTAGTGGGTTAATAGATGAAACGATTCCGTCGATAATGTACGGGTCGTTTAGAAAGTTTTGACCAAAACGTTTACGCGCTTTGTGTCCTAAGTGGACATCATTTCTCATTGTTTTTTCTCAACTAATTCAATCGCGTGGGACAGTGCCGTTTGGAAGCTGCCTGTATCCGCGTTACCTGTGCCGGCCAAATCTAAGGCTGTACCATGATCGACAGAGGTTCTTATAAAGGGTAGACCCAGAGTAATATTAACGGAACTTCCAAAGCCTTTGTATTTTAGCACTGGAAGTACTTGGTCGTGGTACATACCCAAAATCACATCAGCATCTTCTAGATACTTGTGATTAAAAATGGTGTCTGCAGGTAGTGGACCAACAATGTCCATACCTTGTTCTCTTAGCTTATCTAAAGTGGGAGAAATCGTTTCGATTTCTTCTTGCCCTAAACAGCCGTCTTCTCCCGCATGAGGGTTTAATCCACACACATAAATGCGAGGGTTTGGCAGAGCAAACTTAGTGACCATATCCTTATGTAGAATCTGCATAATTTGCTCGATTCTTTCTTCGGTTACTGCTTTTGACACATAAGCCAATGGAATGTGTGTCGTCACCAACGCAACTTTGAGTCCTTCTGTTGCTAGCATCATCACCACCATAGGGGTATCAGATTGCTCAGCGAAAAACTCGGTATGCCCACTAAAGGCAACACCAGCTCGGTTAATGACCCCCTTGTGCACGGGGCCGGTAACTATAGCGGCAAACTCATCATTCATACAGCCTTGTGCGGCTCTTTCTAAGGTTTTTAGAACATAATGGCCGTTAGCTTCGTTGAGTTGACCGATTACGGTCTGTTGCGCCAATGGAATGTGTTCTACCACCAATTGGCCTTTTTGCTGCGGTGTTGGCTTGCTATTGGCATCATAATCAACAATGTCGACCTCAATACCAAGATGCTGTGCGCGCTGTTGTAGCATCTCTTTATCGGCGCACACCACTAATTGGTGCGGATAAGGATTATCGGCTAACGATAAAACAAGATCTGGGCCAATACCGGCAGGTTCACCGGCTGTAATTATGATTCGATTACAATGCATCGTCAGCCTCTTCAGAATCTTGTTTGTCGAGTCTTTCAATGAAAGCACTGGCTCTTAATTCTTGCATCCACGCTGAGGCTTCTTCGTTAAACTTACGATTAAACAGAATGCGATAAGCCTTATTAGTCATAGCGCTGTCGGTGCGATCTTCTTGACGACGATCTAGCACTTCAACAATATGCCAGCCATGCACGGTTTCAAATGGTTCACTGATTTGACCAACAGGCAGTGTTTCTACTTGGTGTTTAAATTCAGGTACATATAGATCCGGTGTTTGGTAGCCAAGTTCACCGTCATTTGCTGCAGAACCTGTATCGGCACTGTATTGTCGTGCTAGCTCACCAAAGGTAGCTTCACCAGATTTGATTTTACGAATGAAATCATACAGCTCACGTTTAGCGCCTTCATCACTCAAAATAACGGAGGTTTTAATCAAGATATGACGTGCATTAACTTCGGTTACGGCAACGGTTTTTAGCCCTCGAACATCATTCACTTTTAAGATGTGAAAACCAATACCGCTACGGAAAGGACCAATAATGGCGTCTTTACCTTGCGAGGTGATTTGGTCTGCAAAGATGGTAGGCATTTCTTCTTTATGCATCCAGCCCCACTCACCGCCTTCTAAGGCTTTTGGGCCTTTTGAATATGCGATAGCGAGATCGGCAAATTTCTCACCATTTTTCAGTCTTTCGACTAGCTTATTGGCTTCTTCTTCCACTTCGGCTTTAGATTGATCATCATTGAAACGCAGTTGGATATGACTGATGTCGTAGTTCACATCTTTATTGGTTTCTTTGGCTAGCATGCCAGCCAATGTTTCGACTTCTGCCGGTAGGATATTGATGCGACGACGCACCAACGCATTACGCGCTTCTGAGATAGCCACTTCGGTGCGAATTTGCTCACGGAACTCAGTGTAGCTAAGACCTTTTGCTTTCACGCTCGCCAACAGTTGAGCTTGGCTTTGATTATTTTTATCCGCAATGCTTTGGATGGCTTGATCAAGGCGATTGTCGTCAATGCGCACGCCAATACGCTTGGCTTCTTGTGATTGCAGTTCATCCATAATCAACTTATCGATGACTTGCTCTTTAAGTACGTCGCCTTCAGGAAGTGCCTGTTTATTTTCTTGGACGTTGAGCTTAAGTGTTTTCATCGCACTATCGATATCGCTTTGTAAAATCACGCCATCGTTAACGATTACTACTACTCGGTCTAATTCAACTGGCGCCGCTACAGTCATAGCAGGTATCAGTATTAGGATCATCGAAGCAATGAGTCGTTTAAACATATTCATTTGTTTTCCAATACATCTTAATGATCACCGGTGTATTCCAGTGAAATTTTAGTTATTCAAATAGAAAGGACGACCGTAACCTAGAGCGTTACCTCCGTCACCATAATCTGTTCCAAAATTAGTGCCAAATCCAATAATGCCGATATTGAAGCTAATATTCTCTTCATATTCAGGCCCTGGAGTATGAATCCCGACATTATCCCATGAGCGCAATTGGTCTGTGTAGGTGATACCCACATACCAACAATCAGAGGTATAAGTGACGCGAGCCAATGCTTCTAGCATGATGTTTTCAGTCGTATCGTAGAAGTACTGACCGTTAACATTCCAGTTTTTATTGATCTTATATCCGCCTAATAAACCCACTTGCGAGATACCATCAGTGGTGATGTTATCTAGGTTGATAGAGCTACCTACGGTCTTATCAAGATAACTTCTGGTGACATAGCGATAGTTTGTTTGTATGTATCCAGCACCTTGACGGTATTCAATGGTGCTATCGGCTAACTGTATTTCTTCTGCGCTAATATCATATTGCAACCCGCCATGATAGAAGAGGTAGTCATTGAAGTTAAAGTCACTTTCAATCGCCCAAGCAGAGTAGTTAGAATCAGCGGTATCTGTATCGCTAGAATCTGTGTTTAAGTAGTAGATCTGGCCAAAGGAGAGGTTCATTCTCTCTTTGTAGCTAGAGTCATAAAAACGAGTCGTGGCACCATAACTAATTTGGTTAGCGGCCGCTATTTTATCTACGCCACTGTATTTACGAGTTCTGAACAAGCCATAGTAGTCCGTTTGCAGCAGGGTAGTATCGTAGTCGTAAATATTGCTTTGGTCTTCATACGGTACATACAAATACTGCACTTTAGGTTCTAGAGTTTGGGTGTAACCATCTATGAAAGTGGTATCTCGCTCAAGAAACAATGTACCGGTACTACGAAACTCTGGGATTGAGCGGAACACTTCCGAGTCGAGGTTTTTAGGATCGGTAATATCATCTAGGTCTTGATGGTAATAAGTGCCTAATAAACGCCCTTCGCTTTCCCAACTGCCCCAAGTGGTGTTCAGTGGCACGGTCAAACCGGGTTCAATATGAACACGGGTAGCATCTTTTGGTTTTACTTTACGCGCATCATCGGTAGAAAACTGTGTGATGTGACTGATCACGTCAAAATCGAGGTTCGGCATCAGCTGAGGATAAAAATAGTGCGCACTCAACTGCGGCAACATCCGATAAGGGAGGTTGGTCGTAGTGGATAACAGCTGAAAATCACGCACTAATAAACTGGTGTCCCAGTGCTCATTACGATAAGAGACTTTACCTTGTTGCAGTAATTGTCCGTCTTCTCGCTCACCTATGTTCGATGAGATGTCTCTAAAGTAATAAATGTCACTGACTTTTGCATAGTCAACTTCCAGTTTCCAGTTGCGATCAAATACACCATAGTGGCTGTAGCCAAAGCCCCAACGATCGCCGAGCTCTGGGTATTTTTGGTCGTCAGCTAGGTATTGAGCGTCAATCTGACCGCGACCCCAGTCACTCAGGTATCTAAACTTAGCGTCAGTTTGTAATCCACGTTCAGACATATATTTGAACGTAGTTTCTAAATCATAATTGGGCGCAAGGTTCCAATAAATCGGGACTTCTAACTCAAAGCCGTCACTGGTGCCATAAGCAACCGTTGGATATAAAAAGCCGGTTTTACGATTATCACCAATAGGCACGGTTAGCCATGGTAGATAAAAAACAGGAACTTTCTGGATTTCAAAGCGCGGGTTATACAGCGTCGCTTCTTCGGCTTCTTGGTCTATTTCAATTGAGGATGAAACCAAGCGCCATGAGTCATCATCTTCTGGACAAGAAGTGATTGAGCCATCTTTCAACTCATAATACAGCTTACCTTCGGCACGAATCACCTTGGCATCACCACGTCCGTTTTGACATAGCAACTGATAGTTGGCCATTTCTAGCGTAGTAACATCGGTATCAAGGTTGGTGGTAGCTGTATCAGAAACCGTTTTGATTTGACCGTTGGCCATTTTTACGTTGCCTTTGGCAACTATGGTGTTTTGCTCTTGATAGAGAGTAACGCTATCGGCATCAAGGCGTTTGTTGCCTTGTGTCACTTCTACATTGCCGCTGTAAGTGGCTTCTTTGCCATTGATTCCATCAAGAGAATCAGCTTCAACATTGGTCGGTAGCGAGTTTGCTTGGTCGGCATCATCAGGAGGTAGGCACTGTGACGTCAGATCAAAGGTTTGGTCTTTGGCTGCAGAAAGCAGTGCGGTCAACTCAGCAGCAGGAGCTGAATCTTGCTCTGGTGTTGAATTGTCTGTGGAGTCATTCTGAGAGTCATTAAGATCAACATTTGCAACCGATCCTTGATCTTCAGGGGAGTTCTCCTGCACACTAGTTTCCGCCTGCGCATTTGTAACCAACAACGCAGTGGTTATAGAAAGAGCTAGCCAGGTGCGGGGAAATTTTGACATCGAATAGAAACTTCCTTGATGATGAATAAGTCCGTAGACTGTAGTTGACCGTTTACTCGGCAGAATGTTCCTTATGATAATAGAATTTGGAGCATCAGGCACTAAAAGAGCACATTACTCTATAAAAATTAGTAGATTGAGAAAAAGCATGCATTTTTTTGGCAAAATATTAGGCGCATTTTTTGGTTTTTTGTTCGGTGGAGCGTTTGGCGCGCTACTCGGGCTGTACATTGGACATAGATTTGATCGAGCAAAAACATTAAGTCGAGCTCGTCAAAGTGGCTTTGGTGGATTCCAAAGAGGCGCAAATCCAGCGCAACAAGCGGAGTTCTTCCAAGCGGCGTTTTCGGTGATGGGGCATGTTGCTAAGGCAAAAGGTCAAGTTACCGAGCAAGAAATTCAACTTGCAAGCATCATGATGCAACGTATGAACTTGGATGAAAACCAAAGACGAACCGCTCAAGAGGCATTTCGTCAAGGTAAGTCGGCCTCGTTCCCGCTGCGTGATGTGCTAAATCGAGTACGCGAAATTAGCCGTGGCAGACATGATTTAACGCAGTTCTTCCTTGAGCTACAAATTTCAGCGGCTTTCGCCGATGGTAGTTTGCATCCTAAAGAGCGCGATGTGTTACACATTGTTGCTGAGGTGCTTGGCTTTAGCGCGGCTCAATTGGAGCGCCGTCTAAAAATGCAAGAAGCGGCGTATCGTTTCCAGCAAAGCGGTGGCTTTGGTGGTCAGCATTCTGGTGGTGGTTATCAGCAGCAAGCGACCACTCAAGACCAATTGGCCGCGGCTTATGAGATCCTTGGCGTCGAAGCTTCGGCTGAACCAAAAGAGATTAAACGAGCTTATCGCAAGTTGATGAATGAACATCACCCAGACAAACTTTCAGCGAAAGGCTTGCCGCCTGAGATGCTGGAAGTGGCAAAAGAAAAAGCACAAGAGATTCAACACGCCTATGATGTAGTTAAGAAAGAGAGAAACTTTAAATAGGTAAATTGATGACATTGAGTCATAGCGACGTCTTACACTATTGGTTTACAGAGTTGGAACCACAAGATTGGTTCCGCTCCAATCCAGATGTTGATCTGCAAATCAAACAGCGTTTTATGTCGCTACATCAGCAAGCCGTGCAATGTGAGCTTGCTGATTGGCGCGACTCCGCTAGTGGGCGTTTAGCGGAGATTATCGTACTCGATCAGTTTTCGCGCAATTTATACCGGCAATCAGCGCTCGCTTTTGCCAATGATTCTTTGGCGTTAGCCTTGGCGCAAGAAGCGGTTTCTCTTGGCGTTGATAAAACACTGCCTTTGTCACAAAGAAGCTTTCTGTACATGCCTTACATGCATAGTGAGTCTTTACTTATTCATCAGCATGGCTTGCAATTATTTACTCAAAGTGATCTTAAAAATAACCGCGAATTTCACCTGCAACACACCGCTATTTTACAGCGCTTTGGCCGATATCCTCATCGTAATCAAGCTTTAGGCCGAGTCAGCACCCCAGAAGAGCTGACTTTCCTTTCTCAGCCCGGCTCTAGCTTCTAATTTCTATTTAGCTGTCTCATTTAACTGCCAGTCGTAGTCGTAAGTGATTTTGCCATTAAAAGTGGCAAGACTATCTGCGGTGGCTAAGTCATCGTGGTATTGCGCGATGTGCTGCAAAACGCCTTTTTTACCGCCAAAGTCCACAGCAAACCAATCGTAAATCGAGGAGAGTTGTAGCGCTCCGTTACTGACTTTTACCCCTTTATCGCTATTAATAAACACTTTGGCACTTTGTATCAGTAGCTGCTCAGTATTTTGCGCTGTAAAGGCTTGAGGTTGTAGGTTCGGACAACCTAAACTGGCGCAGTTGACGGCGTAGTGAGTGCGAGGGTCGTTCCAGATAGGGCGTAAAATCCGATGTTCGATATCATTTAGTGTCAATGATTGTCCGGTCACGCTGATCAGTTTGTCATCCCATGGACCAAAGCTAAATAAGCCACCTAATTTGGTGATGGATTTGACGGGGTAATTATCCAGAATGAGCTGTACGGTTAAGCTATTGTACAAATTAACCCAGTACGCATATTGCTCAGCTTTGGAGTATTGTCGAGGGTCAATACTCGCCAGTGATGAGAGATAGTTTTTTAGATGCTGTTTGTCAGCCTTAGTAACGGATGCGTAGCGAAATAGCGTCAAGTCCCCTTGGGTAACAAGATAAGTATCTAGAATAGACTGCCACTGGCTATGATCAATGCTTTGCTGGCTTTGGCTATGCACATCCCAATATGACCAAAGCTCAGATTTGGGCGCGGCGAAACTGTTATAGGAAAACAGTGCAAGAATCAGAATCCATACCTTTGACATATCTCTCTCCATCTCGATTGCAAAGAAAAACCCAATAAAAAAGGCCTTGTATCAACAAGACCTTTTAAGCATAGATTCTATTTCAGCGAATAATGATTAACGCATAAATGCAGGGATATTCTGCTCATATTCTGTGATTTTGTCTGCATGTTGCAGAGTTAGACCAATGTTATCTAAACCATTTAGTAGGCAGTGACGACGAAACTCATCAATTTCGAAACTGTATTGTTTGCCATTAGCGGTCACTAACATAGCTTCTAAATCAACGGTGACTTCAGCCCCTTCATTAGCTTCTACAAAAGTGAAAATCTCATCCACTTCCGCTTCGGTCAAACGTACTGGAACCATTTGGTTGTTGATAGAGTTGCCGTAGAAAATATCTGCAAAGCTTGGCGCTATCATGACTTGAATGCCGTAATCAGCCAGTGCCCATGGGGCGTGCTCACGAGAAGAACCACAACCGAAGTTTTCACGTGCAAGCAAGATGCTCGCACCCTGATAGCGTGCTTCGTTCATGACAAACTCAGGGTTAGCTTGCTGACCTGCATCATCAAGAAAACGCCAGTCATGGAACAAGTGCTGACCAAATCCAGTGCGAGTTACTTTTTGTAGAAACTGTTTTGGAATGATGGCATCGGTATCGACGTTGGCAGCGTCAAGAGGGACAACTAAGCCCGTATGTTGTTTAAAACCTGACATGTTATTTCCCCTTACTGCTGCTCAAAAGTGCGGATATCAACAAAATGACCGGCGATAGCTGCCGCTGCCGCCATTGCTGGACTAACTAAGTGTGTACGGCCTTCACGACCCTGACGACCTTCAAAGTTACGGTTACTGGTAGAAGCGCATCGCTCTTGTGGACCAAGGCGGTCATTGTTCATTGCCAAACACATAGAACAGCCCGGTAAGCGCCATTCAAAGCCTGCGGCAATAAAGATCTTATCTAGCCCTTCCGCTTCTGCTTGCGCTTTTACTTGCTCAGAACCAGGAACGATAAGTGCTTGTACGTGCTCAGCGACTTTACGACCTTCGGCAACTTTCGCCGCCGCGCGCATATCTTCGATACGAGAGTTAGTACAAGAGCCAACAAACACTTTATCGACAGGGTATTCAGAAAGAGATTTACCGGCTTCTAGTCCCATGTAAGCTAAGGCTTTTTCCGCAGATGCTTTTTCTACAGGGTCAGCAAAGCTGGTTGGGTTAGGAATTGGCGTATCCACTGAAATTACCTGACCTGGGTTAGTACCCCAAGTGACTTGAGGTTTGATGTCGGCAGCTTCTAGGGTAACGACAGCGTCAAACTCAGCATCAGCATCCGATTTCAAGCCTGACCAGTATTCAACCGCGTCATCCCAATCTTTGCCTGTTGGAGCAAATTTACGGCCTTTGATGTAATCAAAGGTGGTTTGGTCTGGAGCAACCAATCCCGCTTTTGCACCAAGCTCGATAGCCATGTTACATACGGTCATACGGCCTTCCATAGAAAGGTCGGTAATCGCTTCGCCACAGAACTCAACCACGTAGCCCGTACCGCCAGCAGCGGTCGTTTTACCGATGATCGCCAGTACGATATCTTTTGCGGTAATGCCGTGTGCAACCTTGCCCTTAACTTCAATCTTCATAGTTTTTGCACGAGACTGTTTTAGGGTTTGAGTTGCCAACACATGCTCAACTTCAGAGGTACCAATACCAAAGGCAATAGAACCAAATGCGCCGTGAGTAGCGGTATGTGAGTCACCACACACGATGGTCATGCCCGGCAGGGTGATACCAAGCTCTGGGCCCATAACATGTACAATACCTTGATATTTATGGTTTAAGTCATAAAGACGAACCCCAAATTCACCACAGTTTTTCGACAAGGTTTCCATTTGGATGCGCGCCATTTCACCAGAAGCATTAATGTCTTTGGTGGTTGTAGAGACGTTGTGATCCATGGTAGCAAAGGTTTTGCTGGTTTGGCGAACACGACGACCTTTTTCACGCAGACCATCAAACGCTTGTGGTGAGGTCACTTCATGCACTAAGTGTCTGTCGATGTACAAGATAGGGTTTTCGCCCTCAGCTTCTACCGCAATATGTGCATCATAGATTTTTTGATATAAAGTTTTAGCCATTGTTACTTCCTTTTTCCTTGGCAATTTACTTACCAAGGAAACTCATCTATTGGTTAAGAGTTCAAAACATACTCAGCAATTTTATCGCCCATCTCAGAGGTGCTTAAAGCGGGTTTGTCACCGGCAAGGTCGGCAGTAAGCTCGCCTGCGGCTAATGCTTTCGAGACAGCATTTTCAATATCTTTAGCCGCATCTTCTTCGCCTAGGCTGTAACGCAACATCAGTGCCGCAGACAAAATTTGCGCGACTGGGTTGGCGATGTTTTTGCCGGCAATATCAGGCGCACTGCCGCCAGCAGGTTCGTATAAACCAAAGTTGCTCGCGTTTAAGCTTGCAGAAGGAAGCATGCCCATAGAGCCTGTGATCATGGCACATTCATCAGAGATGATATCGCCAAAGATGTTTGAACATAGCATGATGTCAAATTGCGATGGGTCTTTGATAAGCTGCATAGTCGCGTTATCAATGTACATATGCTTAAGCTCAACATCAGGGTATTCCTGAGCCACTTCTTCTACCACTTCACGCCAAAGAATAGAGCTTTGTAGAACGTTCGCTTTATCGATGGAGTAGACATTTTTGTCACGTAGACGAGCCGATTCAAAGGCGATACGCGCAATACGCTCAATCTCGTAGCGGTGGTAAACTTCGGTATCAAACGCTTTTTCATTTGCGCCTTCACCTTCACGGCCCTTTGGTTGACCAAAGTAGATGCCGCCAGTAAGTTCACGGACCACCACAATATCAAAACCACGATCTGAGATATCAGCACGTAGTGGAGAGAAGCTTTCTAAGCCCTTATGAATTTGTGCAGGACGAAGGTTACAGAACAGTTGGAAATGCTTACGCAAAGGAAGTAGAGCACCACGTTCGGGTTGATCGTTTGGGGGTAGGTTTTCCCATTTAGGACCACCCACAGAGCCAAATAAGATAGCATCAGCGGCTTCACAACCATTTAGTGTTGATTGTGGTAGTGGTGAACCGTGGTTATCGATAGCAATGCCACCCACGTCAAATTCATCACGTTCAAATTTAAGTGAATGCTTACTTTCAATTGCATTCAATACTTTATGAGCTTGTTGCATTACTTCTGGGCCAATACCGTCACCTGGTAGTACGGCAATCTTGTAAGATTTATCTGCCATGAAATGGTCTTCCTTAAATTTATATGTTGGTTTCCTCCTCTTAGATACTGCGTAAGAGGAGGTGATAGTGTTTAAACTGTTGCTGTGTGTTTCTTCTGCTTTATTTCTTCAATTTGGTCTGCGCGATGGATGCTGTTAATCACGTGTAGTAATGCTTGTCCTGAGGCTTCAACAATATCCGTCGCCAAACCTGTACCGTGATATTTACGACCTTTGTAGTTAGCGATGATATCGGCTTGACCTAGACCATCCTCACCTTCGCCTTTAGCAGTTAGGTGGAATTTATCTAATACAATATCGTAACCCGTTAGGCGATAAATACACTGGTACAAGGCATCAACGGGACCATTACCTACTGCGGCTTCGCATTTTTCTTTATCGCCACATAACAATTTGATGCTGGTGGTTGCCATGATGCTGCCGGATTGAACGCTCAAGTAGTTCAACTTGAAGTAGTCATCTTCATCTCGCAAATTAGCGAAGTGCATCAATGCTTCTAGGTCGTAATCGAATACTTGCCCTTTGCTATCAGCCAACTTCAAGAAGTCTGCATATAGCGTATCAAGGTTATATTCTTCTTCCTTGTAACCCATGCTGTCCATATGGCTTTTTACTGCAGCGCGACCAGAGCGACTGGTTAAGTTAAGCGCTTGGTTTTTAAGACCTATGGATTCAGGAGTCATGATTTCATAGGTGTTTTTGTTCTTTAACATGCCGTCTTGGTGAATGCCTGACGAGTGGCTAAAGGCATTTGCGCCGACAATAGCTTTATTGGCTTGCACTGGCATATTACAAAGCTGTGAGACCAGTTTGCTGGTGCGATGAATTTCATCGTGTTTGAAATTCGTCTGTACGCCCAAGAAGGATTCGCGCGTTTTGATGATCATCGCCACTTCTTCTAGTGAACAGTTGCCCGCACGCTCACCAATGCCGTTGATCGTGCCTTCCACCTGACGAGCACCGGCTTGTACAGCGGCAATCGAGTTGGCAACGGACATACCCAAATCGTCATGACAATGAACAGAGATAATGGCCTTATCTATGTTAGGTACGCGGTTAAATAGGGTTTCGATAATACCGCCAAATTCGTTTGGCACTGTGTAGCCAACGGTATCAGGAATGTTGATGGTATTCGCGCCAGCATTAATCGCAGCTTCCACCATGCGACATAGATTATCGATTGGCGTACGACCAGCATCTTCACAAGAAAACTCAACATCATCTGTGTATTTTCTAGCGTGTTTAACTGCATTGACACCCATCTCAATCACATCATCGTAGCTACGGCGAAGTTTGTCTTGTACGTGCACGGTCGATGTGGAGATAAAAGTATGAATTCGGAACTGGTCAGCGACTTTCAACGCTTCTGCCGCAGCATCGATATCTTTGGCAACTGCGCGAGATAGGGCACAAATGCGGCTGTTCTTGATGTGTTTGGCAATGGTTTGTACCGATTCAAAATCACCTGGCGAAGAAATAGGAAAGCCAGCTTCAATAACGTCTACGCCCAATCGCTCCAGAGCATAGGCAATTTGCAATTTTTCCTTAACTGTTAGGCTTGCAGAAAGTGCCTGTTCACCATCTCGTAGTGTGGTGTCAAAGATAATGACTTGATCGCTCATATTGGCTTCCTTTTCCAGCGTTATCGTTAAATTTATATACAAAAAAACCCGCATCTAAGTTGCGGGTTTCTGTTCATCTTGGTGGTGTTTTTCGCCCACTAGCAACCCGCGTGTTTATGTCACGATCAGGAGGAGCAGTAGTGAAGTTGAAACAACGAATTTCATTTTAAAAAACAATCCATCAATGAAGTTAACAAATTAATACCGCGATTTGACTACAATCGTCAAGAGGAAAGTTGAAAAAACATTCAATATAGATTGTGGAATTGCAGAAGTATTGCTGGTTATCTTGTTGCAAGTAATTGAATAACTTGAGCTTATGGGTTTAGTGGCTTTGTATTTCTTTTATCTATGTTTCATTGGTCGGCTTACCATTTTTATATATGCGTACGTATGACTAGCGCGTATAAAAAGAGGTTTTTTTGCTGGTTGCGGTACTTTTTCAAGCTTTGTTATGCAGTGAAAATTAAGGGCTAGGGCTTGAGTGAGTACACTTCTGTTAGTGAGTTAGATGATGAAATATAACGACTTTTCTCCGTTAACTAAAAAGCATGAGTAAACTCACTAATGTTTCGATATTATTACACTCGTGTCGACCTCAATTAGTAAGCAACATTCGTATCTAAAGAGTGTTGCTTCAGCATACTTTCAGTGTTCTCTCATTTTGGATGATGAAGCAAACTGGCTAGAAACTAGGATTCTAATTCATGAAATTTAATCGCAAGCTACTGTTCTTTCCCGCTGTTATCGTTGGAATTATTATTTTAATCGTGGCCATCGAAACTCGTCCACAAGTTCCAACTAAGCCTGCTGGAGATAGGGCAAAGCCGGTGAAAGTAATGGCGATGAAATTGACTCCAATAGCACCAGAAGCGATTGGTTTTGGACAAGCGTCTGCCAAATTTGAATGGACTGCCATTGCTGAAGTATCAGGCAAAGTGGTTTATCGAAATCCAAATCTTGAGCGTGGTCGAGTGCTTAAGGCGGGGACTGAAGTGTTGCGAATCGATCCGCTCGATTATGAATTGAAGCTAGTGCAGGCAAAAGCCGATTTGAGCTCTAGTGAAACCCAGCTTAAAAAATTAGCCATAGAGTTTAGCAACAATAAAAGCAGTTTAGCGATAGAGAAAAATCGTCTTACGTTATCGGAAACCGAATTAAAACGTCTGCAAGATTTGAGAAACAAAAAAGTAGCCTCGCAATCTGATGTGGATACTCAGCAACAAGCGTATCTTGCGCAGCGCAAACTGGTGCAAGACAGTGAAAACAAAGTCACGCTTTATCCAGACGAAAGAAAAGTTGCGCAAGCCTTGGTTGAGGTCAATAAAGCTAAAGTTAAAGAAGCTGAACGCGCTCTGGCAAAAACCAGTATTGTTCTGCCTCGCGATTTACGTATCTCCTCGGTTGATATTGAGCTCAACCAAGTGGTCAACCTGCAACAAAATATGCTGACCGCTCAAGGGTTAGATGTGATGGAAGTCGAAGCACAAGTGTCGATTCATGATATGCAGTTATTGACGCAGAGCTTAGCGGATAAGCAAGGTACCGATGCTCGTTTTCCTGATTTGTCTCGCTTACAAGCCTCAGTGAGTGTTTCTAGTGGAAGTTATACTGCGGTTTGGCCTGCAAAAGTAACTAGAGTTAGTGACTCCGTTGATCCTACTCACGCCACCATTGGTGTGATCTTGGAGATCCAACAAGGGGCGAAAGGTATGCCTGCGCCAACAGCGTCCATGATCAGTGGCATGTTGTTACGCGCTAAAATAGAAGGTGTGCAATCACCACAATGGGTTATCCCGGAAATGGCGTTGCATGGCAACAAAGTGTATCTGTTTGAAGATGGCAAATTGAAGATCCTACCAGTTTCGGTGCAATATCGTCGCGATCAGAAAGTGGTCGTTAGCGGTGAGTTTAAAGCAGAAGATCGTTTAATTTTAAATGATCTATTACCGGCACTTTCTGGAATGCAGTTGAAGCTGGAAAAAGTGGCTGATGAGGCTAAGTCTGCGGAGGATGCGGCGTGATCCGATTTTTTGCAAGGCATCCAACGGCTGCCAATCTATTGATGCTACTGATTTTTTTAGTGGGTGTGCTATCGCTACCTACCATCAAGCGTGAAACGTTTCCTGAATTTTCGCCGCCGTACATCATTGCTTCAATTGCCTATCCGGGCGCTTCGCCTTTAGAGGTTGAAGAGAGCCTGTGTGTGCGTATGGAAGATGCCGTCGATGGTCTATCCAATATTGAAGAAAGTACCTGTGATGCTTTAGAAGGCAGTGCCAGCTTAGTATTAAAGCTTAATGGCTCGGCTGATATCGGGCGTATGCTGGTGGATGTACAGACACAGATCAATGCCATCAATGACTTCCCCGATGAAATCGAATCGCCGGTCGTGCGTGAGCTTGACTGGAATGAACCTGTGGTTGATGTTGCTATCACAGCAGATATGAATTGGCCTGATCTTAAAGCGTATGCCGAGAAGCTCAAGCGGATCATGAAACTTGATTATGGCGTTTCATTGGTTGATGTATCGGGCTTTTCTGATCATGAATATCGGGTCGAGCTCAATACCTATGCGATGCGTCAATTAGGTTTAAATGTCAGTGATATAGCCTCTCAAATTGGTAAGCAAAACGTTAAATTGCCGAGCGGTAATATTGAAACGCCACAGAAGAATTTTTTGATTCGTTTTGATGAAAGACAAGTGACGCCAGAGCAACTGCAAAATATTGTGGTGGGTTCTGGTCCAAATGGCGCGGCGGTACGACTGCGCGATATTGCCAAAATTACCGATCGTTTTGAGTTAGACGAGCAAAAAGTGCTGTTTGATGGCAAACCATCGGCCATTTTAAAAGTCAGTAAGAACAAAGAAGATGATGCGTTAAGAATCAAAGATGACGTAGTGCGTTTTGTTGAGGCGCAGCGAGCTGTTGCACCGCAAGGTGTGACGATTAGCATGACCAATGATCTGTCATCGGTATTGTGGGACAGATTAACCATGATGGTGCGTAATGGCTGGCAAGGTATTGCGCTGGTCTTTGTCACCATGTGGCTGTTTTTTAGTTTACGTTACTCTTTCTGGGTTGCAGCAGGCTTACCCGTCGCCTTCTTAGGTGGGCTGTTCATGATGGCTAACCTAGGCATTTCAATTAACATCATGTCTTTGGTGGGGCTGTTAATGGCTATCGGTATCATGATGGATGATGCGATAGTAATTGCCGAGTCGATTGCCGCCCATTTAGATCGGGGGGAGAGTATCGATGATGCGGTGCACTTAGGGGTTAAAAAAGTACTTCCGGGGGTGGTTTCTTCATTCCTAACTACGGTTTGTATTTTTGGTAGTTTGCTCTTTTTGGATGGCGAAATGGGGGCAGTATTAAAAGCTGTGCCACAAGTCTTAATCTTAGTGCTGAGTTTGAGTCTAATTGAAGCCTTCTTGATTTTGCCTCATCACTTAGCCCATTCACTGCACAGAGCGAAAAAAGAGCGCCCTGATCTGCGTTTTAAAACCGCTTTTTTAAGAAAGTTTGATGAGTTCCGCAATGGCACTTTGGTGCGCGCAGTAGATAAAGTGGTGGAATATCGCTACCTATTTATGGGCTCGGTTGTGGCAGCGTTACTTATTTCGGTTTCTTTGCTCGCCGGTGGTTTTTTGAAATTTGTGCCATTCCCAGATTTAGATGGGGATATCGCCGAAGCACGTATTATTTTGCCGCCGGGTTCGACATTAAGTCAGACCGAAATCGTCGTCGATCGTTTGGTTAATTCAGCGCAGAAACTGGATAAAGAGTGGACTGAAAAAGTAGAAAATGGCGTGCCGCTCATTCAGCATATCACCACCAGTTACAACACCAATGCCGATGCAGATGAATCAGGGCCGCATATTGCGACCGTACGTTTAGACTTGTTAGGTGCAGAAGAGCGAAACACGGTATTAGACGAGTTTATTGATGCGTGGCGCAGTGATGTGGGTGAATTAGCTACACCAATATCCTTAGTCTACAAACAGCCTACTATGGGGCCGGGTGGACGTGCTATCGAGATTCGTTTGCAGCACGACAACTTAGAGTCATTGAAAGCCGCCTCTAACGAAGTGCAGTCATACTTGAATGAGTTTGATGGTGTGCACGGCGTGCTTGATGATATGCGTATGGGTAAGGAAGAGGTGTTGGTTAAACTGCGTCCCGGCGCTGAAAGCTATGGCGTTAATGGGCAAATGATTGCCAGCCAATTGCGCGGTGCTTTTTATGGTCAAACCGCTGATGAGATACAAGTTGGCGTAGAAAATATCAAGATTGAAGTGCGCTTAGATAAAGATGAAGCGGGTAATCTAGAGCATCTAGAAAACTTCCCAATCATCATGCCAAGTGGCGCGCAAATCCCGCTGGGAACTATTGCCAGTTTTGATTTTCAGCGCAGTTACGTGCGCATTCAACGTATTAACGGCATGAGAACGGTGGCGGTATTTAGTGATTTAGATACCTCGAAAGCCAGTTCTGGGGAGATCATCAGCACTTTCAAAACCCAAGAACTGCCTAAACTGCAAAAAGAATACCCCGGTATTCGAGTGGACTTTGACGGTGAATCGAAAGATACCGACAAGACCAGTTCGTCTATGGGTAAAGGATTTTTAGTCGGTTTATTTGGTGTATTTGCCATCCTCAGTTACCAGTTCCGTAGCTATCTAGAACCTTTCGTGGTGATGCTAGCAATACCATTGGCATTGATTGGCGTTATCTGGGGGCACTTCTTACTTGGGCATAATATGAGTATGCCAAGCATTATGGGCTTTGTTTCTTTAGCCGGTATCGTGGTCAATGACTCAATCTTGTTAGTGCAATATATACGCTTCCATATTGATGAAGGTGATGAGGTTCGAGATGCGGTAGTAAAAGCGAGTCGTGAGCGTTTTCGCGCCGTGTTTATTACTTCGATGACCACAGCTGCGGGTTTGCTACCTCTATTATTGGAAACTAGCCTACAAGCTCAGGTAATTCAGCCATTAGTTATTTCGATTGTATTTGGTATTTTCACTTCCACGATATTGGTGCTGTTTATGGTTCCTTGTGCTTACACAGTTTTGGCTGATTTTGGCAAAATTAAAAAGCATGAAGCAATTGATATTTGACTATAAATCAGTGGCTTACATCGGGTAAGAAAAAACCACTGAAAATGTAATTTCAAAGCAAACAAAACGTCACTTTTCTGTCATTTAACTTCCTTAGTTTAGGTGTTAACTAAATTAAGGGAGTAAGGCAGGGATATGAGTATCTTTGATTTTAACCGTCAAGATGTACAGCACATTAACCCTATTGTTCGTTTCGACCTGACGTTTTCGCTGCTTTGTATGGAACACAAATATGCGGATCGAGTTAGCCAAATTAGTAGAGCTGTATCTCACTCTGGTGATGGTCATCTTTATGTATTATTGGCTTTAATTGCTTACGTTGTCGATTCAGCGACGGGAAGTCTGTTTTTAGCTTGCGGGCTATTAGCATTTGCCATTGAATTACCGATTTACTGGCTAGTGAAAAATGGCTTTCGTCGTCGTCGTCCTCATGAATTATCACCACGATTCATTAACTATATAGAACCTTCAGATAAGTACAGTTTGCCGTCAGGGCATACTGCTGCTGCCACTATCATGGCAATTAATATTTCTATATTTTTCCCGACTTTAGCGATTATCGCCGTGGTTTGGGCAAGCCTTATTGCGCTATCTAGAATTCTTCTTGGTGTGCACTTCTTTAGCGACATTGTTGCGGGAGTGGCGCTTGGAGCGGCTAGTGCCTTTACTGCTATGGCGATCATAGGTGCGTAACATGAAAAT
This sequence comes from Vibrio neonatus, assembly GCF_024346975.1. NCBI lineage: Bacteria > Pseudomonadati > Pseudomonadota > Gammaproteobacteria > Vibrionales > Vibrionaceae > Vibrio > Vibrio neonatus. The sequence goes on from NZ_AP024885.1 coordinate 298,680, forward strand.
ATTATACGGTGTACAAGGTACAGGAAATGGTCATATTGCACGTGCGCGTGCGATGGCTGAAGCATTCAAAAACCGTGATGGTATCCAAGTCGATTTTGTCTTTTCTGGAAGAGAAAAAGAGAAATACTTCTCGATGGAAGCATTTAATGGCTATCGCGCCTTTTCTGGACTGACCTTTAATTCCAACAGTGGCAAGGTGGATTACCTAAAAACCGCCACCAACAATAACTTGGTTGAGCTGTTGCAAGACATTAATACATTAGACGTAAAGAGCTACGATTTAGTCTTAAATGATTTTGAGCCAATAAGTGCATGGGCGGCTAAAAGGCATAAAGTGCCGTGTATTGGCATTAGCCACCAAAATGCGTTCCGCTATCAAGTGCCTAAAAAAGGCTATGGTTTGATGGATAAAACCATTATCCATCACTTTGCGCCTTCGGATTTTCAACTGGGATTGCACTGGTATCATTTCGACCAACCTATTTTACCGCCTATCGTACACAGTGGCGGAGCTCATAATGGTGTTGAATCTAGAAGTGCAGGAGGGGACTTCATCTTAGTCTATCTTCCTTTTGAAGATTTAAAACAAGTGGCTGAGTTGCTACAGCGCTTATCTGATTACACATTCTGTTGCTATCACCCTGATATTAAAGAAGTGTATGACTTGGATAACGTGCAATTTCGTCCTCTGTCCTTCACCAATTTCCAACAAGATCTGGTGCGTTGTCAGGGCGTCATTGCTAACGGTGGATTTGAACTGCCATCTGAAGCACTTTCTTTGGGGAAAAAACTGCTACTTAAACCATTAAGCGGCCAGTTTGAACAGCAAAGTAACGTGGCGACTCTAGAGTATTTGGGTCTAGGAAGCGCTATGTTTGTGCTAGAGCCGAGTATCATTCGTAAGTGGTTAGAGGAAGAAAAACCAGACCCTATTCATTACCCTGATGTGGCGGGAGCTATCTCGGATTGGGTGCTGGAAGGTAACTGGGATCAACAAGCTCAGTTGAGTGAACACCTCTGGAAACAAGTGAGTTTTCCAAGCCATATTACACACCTGTTAGATTAAAAATCAGACAAAGTAGTGACGTATAATTAGCTAGGTCAATGATTCAGCCTTGCGTCACTGCTTTGTTTTATATGCTCAGCTTATGTATTTGTCATACAAGTTATATGTTTTTTTTATCAAAAATAGTGTTTTTTATTTTTTTATATAGCTCGTAAGTTTCTGTTTTATAGTGGCAATATCTCTGTATAGCTAAAATCTACTCATTCTTTATCAATTTGCTTGTTCTATAGTGATGATATGAAACATATTAGTTTCAATGAATATTCATCCTATTAATGATTTGCTGATTTAACAGTTTATCCATTACAACAATAGATAGAGAGAAGAACGGATGTTGGCGAGTAGCAGTGCACATGATTGGCAACAAGCGGTAGATCAAAAAAGCACCACTTTACGTGGTGTTGATCTTAATTTACTCATCGTATTTGATGCTGTTATGCAAGAGCAGAATATTACTCGTGCAGCGAAAAACTTAAACATGTCTCAACCTGCCGTGAGTAATGCTGTTGCTCGTTTAAAGGTGATGTTTAAAGATGACCTCTTTATGCGTAAAGGGCGTGGCATCTCTCCTACATTACGTGCTCGTCAATTATCAACTCCAGTACGCCAAGCTTTGCAATTGGTGAGAAATGAACTGCCGGGAACATCGTTTGATCCGGCGACTTCTAGCCGCATATTCTCTATTGCTATCGGTACGCCAAATGATGTTCGTTTTGCTCCTGAGTTAATTAAAAATACCGCCAAGAAAGCACCGAGCGTGAAATTGAACCTAGATTCTTTGGGTGGCACGTCGCTACAAGAGCGACTCATTCAGCAAGAGATCGACTACATCATCGGCTACACCTATTTTGATAATGCTGACTTTGTAAGCACAGAGATCTTTAGTGATGAGCTAGTGGTAATTTGTGCTAAAGACCATCCTCGTCTTGGTCAATCGGCCAAAATATCAATGGAACAACTGCTGCATGAACAACATGCCAGTTTATCGCCAACCAGTGATGTGATGGATTTAAACCATATCGTATATAAAGATTTACAAGTTCAATCTTCATACCGTGGTGCGACACTTGGTAACTTAATCGCGGTAGCCGCGCAGTCTGAATTATTGTGTGTTGTTCCTCGTTGGGTTAAAGAGTTTTTCCCAACCAGTTTAGAGCTGCACTCTATGCCGTTTCCGGGTGAGCAAACTCAGATTAGAGCCTACCTAACTTGGCACGAATCTAGACAAAATGATGCTGCTCATATCTGGATGAGGGACCAGTTAATGGCCGTGTGTGGTGAAGTGGTTGCTAAAGGATAATTAGAATTATTCTGCAAAAATTTATGAAGCATCGATAGCGAACGTTATCGGTGCTTTTTTTATGTGCAATATTGCACTGATACTGCTCTTACCAGTACCCAAAAACAAGATTCATGTCCAATTTTGAAGCAAGAAAACGCGAGTGTAATTGCCTTTTTATTACTCGACTGTAAACTATCTGGCTAACTCAGCTTACAGGTGTAAGCCAAAAGGTAGAGGTGTATGGCCAGTTCAGAGTTTCACATTGTTAAAAAAGTTCGTCAGCAAGTTGTAGACGGAGGAAGCCGCATTGCACTTAAGCACAAAATTAAAGGTGCTTGGCAGGGGATTTCTTGGTCTCAGTTTGGACAGCAGATGGATGCTGTTTCGATGGCGCTTTTGACTCAAGGATTGAGTGTTCAGGATAAAGTGGGTATTTATTCGAATAATATGCCGAAATGGACAATGGCAGATATTGGTGCGCTACAAGCACGTATCGTTACCGTTCCTATCTATCCAACTAATACTGCAGAACAGTCAGCTTATGTTCTACAAAATGCAGACGTAAAGGTTTTGTTCGTTGGTGAACAAGAGCAATACGATATTGCCGTTTCAATCTTCGATCAGTGTGAGCAGCTAGAATTGATCGTTGCGATGTGTGACAGCATTGCACTAGCTGAAAATAATTTCAGCCAGTCTTGGGATGATTTCGTTAAAACACAAGATCACACAGCAGATGTAAAAGATGAGTTTGAGAAGCGCATACAAGATGCCAACTTAGACGATCTAGTGACACTTATTTATACCTCTGGCACCACAGGTCAGCCAAAAGGGGTAATGCTAGATTACGCTAACTTTGCATCACAGTTAGAAGGGCACGTGGCTCGTCTAAATCTAAGCAAAGATGATGTGTCTTTGTGTTTCTTGCCGCTATCTCATGTGTTTGAACGTGCATGGACTATGTTTGTGCTGTTTACAGGGGCGACGAATGCCTACCTTGTGGATACGATGCAAGTGCGTGATGCGTTAGGTGAAGTGAAGCCAACCGTAATGTGTGCGGTGCCGCGCTTCTATGAGAAGATCTTCTCGGCGATTCATGAAAAAGTATCGCACTCTTCTATAGCCAAAAAAGCCATGTTCACTTGGGCGGTTAATACGGGGGCAAGAATTGCTCTTTGTAAGCAAGAACAGCGTAAACCATCCTACTTATTAAAACGTAGCCATGCTTTGGCCGACAAGCTTGTGCTAAGTAAATTACGCGCTTTATTGGGTGGCAATATCACTATGATGCCATGTGGTGGCGCTAAGCTTGATGAGACAATAGGTCGCTTTTTCCATGCTCTAGGTCTTAACGTTAAGCTTGGCTACGGCATGACTGAAACGACAGCCACGGTATCGTGCTGGGATGAACCAAAATTTGATCCTGATTCAATCGGTACTTCGATGCCCGGTGCTCAGGTTAAGATTGGCGAAAACAACGAAATTTTAGTTCGCGGCCCTATGGTGATGCGTGGTTATTACAAGTTGCCAGAAGAAACCGCTAACACATTTGATGAAAATGGCTTCTTGAAGACCGGTGATGCAGGGCATTTTGATGAGAATGGTAATTTGTTTATCACGGATCGCATCAAAGAGTTGATGAAAACCTCTGGTGGTAAATACATTGCACCGCAGGTGGTTGAAGGCACCATAGGTAAAGATCACTTTATCGAGCAAATTGCCGTTATCGCAGATACTCGTAAATTTGTTTCGGCGTTAATCGTACCTAGCTATGAAGCCTTAGAAGTGTATGCCAAAGAGCTGAACATCAAGTATCACGACAAAGTGGAATTATTAAAACATAGCCAAATTGTTGAAATGCTTGAAGAACGCGTCACTGAGCTACAAAAGAATTTAGCGAAGTTTGAGCAGGTTAAGAAGTTTAAATTACTGCCTAAAGCCTTCTCTATGGAAAAAGGCGAATTAACGCCAACTCAAAAGTTACGTCGTAAAGTCATCAATGATCGTTATCAAGACGAAATTGAAGAAATGTACCATGAAAAAGGCAAAGCTAAGGCAAAGCCGAAAAAGTAGTGAGTTAACTTGAATAAAAATAATCCCCGCAGCTTTGATAAGCTCGCGGGGATTTTTATTTGGGTCTATGAAAAACAATGAGTTAGAAGCGGTTAATCATAGGTGGTGAGTCTTTAAATATTTCTGTTAATGAAATGTGTTTTTTAGCGTAGACAGAGGCGGGATAAAAACTGTATGGTGGAACGGTAACCCTACATTTGCTATGGCGAAGGTAGGAACATAGTCAGTTATTGTTGAGGCGAAAAACAGCCGTTTTGACAAGGAATAATAGACTTTAGGCTACGAATAAGCCCTAACTATGTAAAACCCAACGAATAGATAACCCAAGTTTATTCGTCAACGGTAAGGAGAGAGTTAATGGAAATGTTATCTGGCGCAGAAATCATCGTCCAGTCATTGATCGAAGAAGAAGTTGAGCAGATTTTTGGTTATCCAGGAGGCTCAGTTCTCGATATTTATGATGCCCTGCATGCAAAAACCGATCAAATTAAGCACGTTTTAGTTCGTCATGAGCAAGCCGCAACCCATATGGCTGATGGCTATGCCAGATCCACGGGTAAACCCGGCGTAGTGCTAGTCTGTTCAGGCCCTGGCGCAACCAATACCGTCACCGGTATCGCGACTGCCTATATGGACTCCATCCCAATGATCGTTATCTCTGGCAACGTGCCAAATAACTTAATTGGTAATGATGCCTTTCAGGAGTGCGATATTGTCGGTGTTTCAAGACCGATAGTGAAGCATAGCTTTTTAGTTAAACGTGCTGAAGATATTGCAGAGACCGTTAAAAAAGCCTTTTTTATTGCCTCAACAGGTCGACCTGGTCCGGTAGTGATTGATGTCCCTAAAGACATCATGAATCCGCAAATTAAGCTCCCTTTTCAATATCCAGGCAGCATTAAAATGCGCTCTTACAACCCAACAACTGCTGGGCATAAAGGGCAAATTAAGAAGGCGCTAAAAGCCCTGCTCGAAGCGAAAAAGCCAGTATTGTACGTTGGTGGTGGCGCGGTTATTTCTGAATCAGATAAGTATCTACTTAACTTAGCCGAGAAGCTACGACTGCCAGTAGTCAGCACATTAATGGGCTTAGGTGCCTTTCCTGGAATGCACGCTAACTCGCTAGGTATGCTTGGCATGCACGGCACCTATGAAGCAAATATGGCGATGCATAATGCCGACCTTATCTTTGGTGTTGGGGTTAGATTTGACGACCGCACCACCAACAATTTAGAAAAATACTGTCCAGACGCAAAAGTTATTCATATTGATATCGACCCATCCTCGGTATCGAAAAATGTGCGAGCGGATCTGCCGATTGTCGGTTCTGCCGATAAAGTGCTGGAATGCATGGTGTCATTGTTAGAAAACCAAGACGCAAGTAACGATCAACAAGCACTACAACTTTGGTGGGATGAGATTCAAACTTGGCGTGAGCGTGATTGCTTAGCCTATGAAAAGTCCGCCGATAAAATCAAGCCTCAGCAGGTGATAGAGACCCTACATAAGCTCACCAATGGTGATGCCTACGTGGCCTCCGATGTCGGCCAGCATCAGATGTTTGCGGCCTTATACTACCCATTTAAGCAGTCTCGTCGTTGGATTAACTCCGGTGGTCTTGGCACTATGGGCTTTGGTTTGCCAGCCGGCATGGGCGTGAAGTTTGCTCATCCAGAGGAAGAGGTGGTAGTGGTAACCGGTGACGGCAGTATTCAAATGAATATTCAAGAGCTGTCGACAGCGTTGCAATACGGCATTCCAGTGAAAATCATCAACCTGAATAATCGCTTCTTAGGCATGGTTAAGCAGTGGCAAGATATTATCTATGAAGGACGCCACTCCAACTCATACATGTCATCGGTGCCTGATTTCGCCGCCATTGCAGAAGCCTATGGACATGTTGGTATGCGCATTTCCTCTCCTGATGAGTTGGAATCAGGGCTACAAAAAGCGTTAGATATGAAAGATCGTTTGGTATTTGTAGATATTAGTGTTGATGAAACAGAGCATGTTTATCCAATGCAAGTGAAAGGTGAAGGCATGGATAATATGTGGCTAAGCAAGACGGAGAGAACATAATATGAGACACATTATTTCCCTATTAATGGAAAACCAACCGGGCTCATTGTCGCGAGTGGTTGGGTTATTTTCTCAACGTGGTTACAACATTGAATCGCTAACCGTTTCACCGACAGACGATGAAACCTTATCTCGTTTGAATATCACCACCGAAACCGATGAGCTACAACTGGAGCAAATTCAGAAGCAACTGCACAAACTGATCGACGTACTTAAAGTTCAGGAAGTGACAGAGTCTGACTACATTGAGCGTGAACTGATGATGGTGAAACTGAAAGCTTCGGGTTTTGCTCGCGCTGAAGTAAAACGTACCGCCGATATTTTCCGCGGCCAGATTGTGGATGTTACGGCCTCTCAATATACGGTGCAACTGGCAGGCACAAGTGAAAAACTGGACGCTTTTATTAAAGCTATTTCTGAAATCACCGATGTGATTGAAGTGGCAAGAAGTGGTGTGGTTGGATTAGCCCGTGGTGAACGAGCGTTGAAAGCTTAGTTACCAATACTGCGTCGACTCAAAAGAATCAGTGAATAAACAGCACATACTCTTTTGAAAGTTAACTATTTTTTATTGAGCCATCTCTATTATTGAGGTGGCTTTTTTATGTTGGAATGTTTAGCAAACGTAAATGTGGATCGCAATATGATTGCGTGGTGCTTTTTTGAACGATACACTGGTTGCAGTGAGTTTTTAGACACGTTATCGCTGAGTCAGATAGGGATTGCCTAACTTTGTGATCATATAGAGGCACAGTATGTTACGAACTGCATTTGTAAGATTGGTTGTAGGTGGATTATTGGGAATGGCAATGGTATTTAATGCCGTTTATTTCCTTCCGTTAGTTCTGTTAATGAACACTCATCGTCGTGAGCTATTTTCTTTCTAGTAGAACCTGTTGTAAAAAAGACATAAAAAAAGAGAGCCAAAAGGCTCTCTTTTTTGTATCTGCTAGGTAGCTGTAAATTACAGTACGTGTACAGATGCAGTGTTAGTAGTACCTGAAGCAACTAGAGCGCCAGAAACCATAACTACGATGTCGCCTTTCTTACCAAAACCAGCTTCAAGAACGTATTCTTTACCGTTTTTGTAGAACTCATCAGTGCTGTTGATAGAATCAACAAGAACTGGACGAACACCCTTAGTAAGAACTAGCTGTGCAGCAGTCTTAGAGTTAGTAGTTAGAGCAACGATGCTTGCAGTTGGGAAGTATTTACGTACAGAACGTGCAGACTTGCCGCCTTCAGTAGCAACGATGATTAGAGGAGCTGCTAGTTTTTCAGCTGTGTCTACTGCGCCTTTACATACTGCTTCAGTGATGCGTAGACGTGGGCTGTCTAGACGAGAACCTAGTTCAGCTTTAAGTGCGCCGTCAGTACGGTTAGCGATTTGAGCCATGATAGTAACAGCTTCAACTGGGTACTTACCTTTCGCAGTTTCACCAGAAAGCATTACAGCATCAGTACCATCCATGATTGCGTTTGCAACGTCACCCGCTTCTGCGCGAGTTGGACGTGGGTTTTGAATCATAGAATCAAGCATTTGAGTTGCAGTGATAACCATCTTACGAGCACGGTTACATTTCTCAATCATCATTTTCTGAGCGAAGATTACTTCTTCTGCTGGGATTTCAACACCTAGATCGCCACGAGCAACCATGATGCCGTCAGAAGCTTCAAGAATTGCGTCGAAGTTATCAACACCTTCTTGGTTTTCGATTTTAGAGATGATGTGGATGTTTTCGCCACCGTTAGCGTTTAGAAGCTCACGGATTTCTTTAACGTCTTCTTCTTTACGGATGAAAGAAGCAGCAACGAAATCAACGCCTTGCTCACAACCAAATTTAAGGTCAGCTTTATCTTTCTCAGAAAGAGCAGGAAGTTGAACAGAAACGCCAGGAAGGTTAACACCTTTGTTTTCGCCTAGTGCACCGTTGTTAAGAACTTTACACTTAACTTCAGTTTCAGTAGTAGCAAGAACTTCCATTTCGATTAGACCGTCGTCTACTAGGATAGTGTTACCAGCAGTTAGGTCGTTTGCGAAACCAAGGTAAGTTACAGCAACGATGTCTTTGTTACCCACTACAGATGCGTCTGTAGTGAAAGTGAATTCTTGACCAGCTACTAGATCAACGTCATTGCCGTCTTCTAGTTTGATTGTACGGATTTCTGGACCTTTAGTGTCTAGAAGGATAGCTAGTTGCTTACCTACGTTAGACATAACTTCACGGAAGTTTGTGATACGGCCAGCGTGCTCTTCAAAGTTACCGTGAGAGAAGTTCAGGCGCATTACGTTCATGCCTGCATTTACTAGTTCAGTCAGCTTCTCTACAGATTCAGTTTTAGGGCCAATCGTACATACGATTTTGGTCTTTTTCATGGAAAATACTCTCCGGTAAGTATTACATAAGTTTAAATAGGGTACTGGCGGCTATATTACTTCATTTGTAATTAAATTACAAAATTCTACGGAGTCCTTCTATTAGATGACTCGGAAGTTATTATAGGCAACCTTGGCGACTTATCACACAAAATCAATCATTTTTAGCACAGTTTTTGCGTGATTTTTCACCAAATTCATCGCTAGATCACGAATAAAGCAACATTAGCTCTGTGACTAACGATATCAATTTTGTAATAAAGTTTCTTTCTGGCGTCGGATTCTAACACCGAAATAGTTCAAATTCACGGTTTAGAATTGTCTTAGAACAAGGTTTTAGCGCAAAAGAATTATTTTTAACAATAAAATAATTCTTTTACTCAAAAATGGCTTCGATTCAGGGTGTTACCAGCCACATAACCCAGTAAAACATCGACTGAGTTTGCGATATTTTCAGCAGTAATGGATTAAGAAATAGCCTGATCAGTCAAAAATAAGCTGAATATGCAAAGATTGAGTGTGATTGATTGCTGCGCAGTAATGATGGTGTTTTTGAGCTTATCTTGGGATGTCTCGGTATTTTGTTACATTTTGTATCGGTGCAATAAATTGGCATCGCCTTGCCTGTATTGAAAGGTTGCAAGCTATTGCTGCGTGTTAATTATCTGTTTGCGAGTGTGGTAGTCTAAGACGCATGTTCACTTATTATGGAATGCGCACATGCAGCAAGCACAGTTTTATCCAATTGGTACCCCAGGAATAAAATGGACCTCAAAAGAGGTGCGACAATGGCGTGAAAGTCGCCACATACAACGCTCTTATCAGCAAGAAGTCGTGTTGAAAATGGAGCAAATTGGTGATGACTTTGAGCGCATTCAATATGGTGAACTTGAGTACGAATCTGGCTCTTATCCTTTGTTTGGTTTTAAGTCTAAAGCATGGGATGAGCACAAGCCTAGCGTGCTGATTACCGGTGGAGTACATGGCTACGAAACCAGCGGTGTGCAAGGTGCACTGTTATTTTTAAAAGAAACGGCTTCTGCATATTTAGCGCACTTTAATTTACTGGTTGCGCCATGTGTCTCTCCATGGGGTTATGAGATCATTAACCGCTGGAACCCCGATGCTATCGACCCGAACCGTTCGTTTGTCAAAAATAGCCCTGCACCTGAGTCAGCATTAGTGATGAAGTTTGTGCAAGATTTAGCCGTGGATATTTTCGCGCATATCGATCTGCACGAGACGACAGATAGCGACGAACAAGAGTTTCGTCCTGCCCTAGCGGCTCGTGATGGTCAAGAATATGTCGCAGGTACTATCCCGGACGGGTTTTATACGGTAGGGGATACTGAAAACCCATGTGCGCAGATGCAAACGGGCATTATTGAATCAGTACAAAAGGTCACTCACATTGCGCCACCCGATCCTGATGGCACTATCATTGGCTCGCCAGTGGTGCAACATGGCGTCATTAACTACCCATTACAGGCACTTGGTTTATGTGCTGGTTTTAGCAAGGCAAAATATACCACAACGACAGAAGTGTATCCCGATAGCGCTAAAGCAACACCACAGCAATGTAACCGTGCGCAAGTAGCTGCAATTACGGGTATGCTTGATTACCTTAAAGCTTTATAAGTCTGATGTAATGATTAAGAGGTGATGATTAAGAGCTGGCGATAACAGGCTCATTAATCACTACCTTTTTATTCATGAGTATTGCTATGTCTTTCCACATCATAGGAACGACAATCAGCGTTAGCACAACGTTCGACATAGGTACAGCTAGCCAAACCCCATCAACTCCTAGCCATTGCGGCACCAAGAATAGAAAAGGCAGTTGGACAATCATATTGCCAATAGAAACAAACATGGCCTTAGCCGCTTTTCCTACCGCCATAAAATAGACGGACGCTAAAAACAACACGCCATCGAGAAAGAGTGCGCATAGATGTAATCGCATACCAGAGACTGCGGTAGTAATAAGATCGGGTGAATCAGAAAACCAGCCGATAAAAAATTCAGGAAATAGCGCGAGCAAAACAACGGTGACTACCCCAGAAATTAACACCACTTTCAGCGCCAAGATTAAGGTGCCTTTGATGCGATGATAGCGCTGTTCCCCAAAGTCATAACTTATTGGCGGTTGCATACCCGACGCAATCCCTTCCGCAAATAGATAATACATAGTGGCGATATAGCCAATGATAGCGAACGCACCAACGTGCAGCTCACTGCCATACTCCATGAGTAATCGATTATGTAACGCCACCACAAAAGAAAAGTAGGCGAACATCAGCATACTGGATGCCCCTAAGTGACAAATGCGGATTGCCTTTTTGATATCGAATGCAAGGCGAGTGAGGCGAATCTCGGCGTGCTGGGAAAGAAAGTAAATCAGCCCCAACAAGATAACCACAGACTGCGATAGAGCGGTTGCAATGGCAGCACCTTGCAAGCCTTGCTCGAATACACCGATATAAAGGTAATCCAATACAATATTGAGTAGCGCACCAATGATAGTTAAAGCCGTGGCTATTTTAGGGCTGTTGTCATTGCGTACTAGCATTGGTGTGACAGCAGAAGCAATGGCCGCGGGAGCACTAAATATGAAGACCTTTAGGTAGTCATAGCCATGCATGAGCGAATCACCTACTGCTCCTTGCAATATCAACAGATCTTTGCCCCATATTGCCACGATAGGCATAGAGATCAGTGAAAACATAATCGTTAGGCTGATGGCTGTTTGTAATACTAAGGCTGCTTTTTGGTATTGCTTCTCTCCACGGAACATAGAGATCAGGCTACCTGCCCCCATACCAATTAAAATGCCGAGCCCCATAATAGTGGCAATGATCGGCCACGCCATATTGATCCCGGCAAGACCTGCATAACCAACATAGTGACCGACAAAGATCCCATCGATTATTTGGTACAAGCCAGTGATCAGCATGGCAGTGACAGATGGAATAGCAAATCGCCAAAAAACTCGGCTTACAGACTCATTATTGTTAATTGCTTCGGCGGTCATTCTAGTTATAGAGGTGAGGTAAGTTGGATCTATTATCTAGCAAAATAGCAGATATGAAAGGGGTTTCCCTATATAGAGAGGTACAGATCTTCGAGGATTAATATAGTCCCTTCTATTTGTATGATTATTGTAACCACATAGAAAATAAACACTTCATGAAAGTTATTGATTAACTACGGGTTATTTATTGTGTCTATATTGGTAATGAATTGAGTGTTTATAGTTAACAAGAAGCAAATTAAGGTTGCGAAATTAGCTCTATGAAACATTTTTGATACAGCGTAAATTCTGCGTTCACTTTAATTCAATCAACAATAAGTACAAAAAATGGCTGATCAAAACCCTACACAGTTTGAATCTCTTTTACCCCCACAGATGGCAGAGCGTGCTGCAGAAGTGGGAGAAAGCAAAGTAAATAAAAACCAACTAAAATCGTTTCTTCTCGCCATTGCCGCAGGTATGCACATAGGTATTGCCTTTGTCTTTTATACCGTAGTAACGACGGGCGCAGCAGAAATGCCTTATGGCATGGCAAAGTTTATGGGAGGCTTAGCCTTTAGTTTAGGGCTTATTCTGGTAGTGATTACCGGTGGTGAACTGTTTACCAGTAGCGTATTAACTTTAGTGGCGAAAGCCAGTGGACGAGTGACATGGCGCGCCCTTTTTAAAAACTGGGCGGTGGTTTATGTAGGTAACTTTGTCGGCGCATCTTTGCTTATCATCATTATGATGATTACTAAAGAATACATGAGTGACGGTGGGTTAATGGGTTTGAATGCCATGGCTATCTCACAACACAAATTACACCATACATTTTGGCAAGCAGTCGCACTTGGACTTATGTGTAACTTATTGGTATGTCTTGCCATTTGGATGACATTTAGTGCCCGTTCATTGACCGATAAAGTGGTTATTTTGATTCTTCCGGTGGCGATGTTTGTGGCATCTGGTTTTGAGCATAGTATTGCGAATATGTTCCAAGTTCCTATGGCGATTGCGATTAAAACTTTTGCTCCTGCTGAGTTTTGGCAAATGACAGGTGCGAATATTGCTAACTACGCTGACCTTAACGTAGCCGATTTTGTTGTTAACAACCTGATTCCAGTCACGATAGGGAATATTATCGGTGGCGGTTTATTCGTGGGTATCTATTTCTGGATGATTTATCTAAAAGAATAATCATTGTTTCCGATAAAAAGGCCCCTTAATAACTGGTTATTAAGGGGCCTTTTTATCGGAAATGTCTATGTTTTATAGCGTTATGTCTTTGTTTTATAAAGTTAAGGCGCTCTGTTAGCTTGCTGTTACTACCGCAGCATCCTCAGTCTCTAATGATGATGTTTTTGCTTCCGCTTTATTGGCTTTGGCAATCAGTAGCAATCCAATAAGAGGTACAACGATAGCTGTGTATGGAATCATGCTTGCGCCAAGGTGTCCATCTAACACCATTCCACCAAGGAAGCCACCAAATGCGTTAGCCAAGTTGAAAGCAGAGATGTTGGCAGTCGCCGCTAGCTCTTGACCTTCACCGCCATGGTTCATAACTCGTAATTGCATTGCTGGTACGTTGGCAAATGAAGCGATACCAAAGATAAATAATGAGATAACGAACAGCACTTTGTTGTCGGTAAATACACCGACTAATAGCAGTGATGCAATTAATGCAATAGCCCAAAACATCGATGCTTTGGCTAAGCTTTTATCTGAAGAGCGGCCGCCTAAGGTATTACCAATAATTAAACCGACACCAACTAGCACTAATATCCAAGTAACAGAGTCTTGTCCAAAGCCAGTAACATGCATTGCGATAGGGGCAATGTAGCCATACAGAGTCATAAACCCTGACCATGCAAAAGCGGTAATGGCTAAACTGATCAGTAGCATAGGGTTTTTAAAGGCAAGTAGCTGAGTTTTGATGCTTTTCGCTTCACTATGACCTGATGAGTGAATAGCAAGCATAATAAATACAAGTGCTACAGCGCCAAATGCGGCTACAGTGAAGAAGGTGTTGCTCCAGCCGAATGTTAAGCTGATCCAAGTACCAGCAGGTACGCCTAATACGTTAGCCAAGGTGAGGCCAGCAAACATTTGTCCTACAGCTCGACCTGCCATTTTTTCTGACACTAGATTAGTGGCAACAACAGCGCCAATACCATAGAAAGGACCTTGAACTAGGCCAGCAATAACGCGACTAACTAATAGTAAAGTGTAGTTAGGTGCAAGGGCTGAAAGGATATTGCCTAAGATAAACAGCCCCATTAAGCCAATGAGAACGTTCTTTTTATTGAACTTGGCAAGGTAGATGGTCAATATTGGACCACCAATAACAATGGCTAATGCGTAAGCACTGATTAGGTAGCCGGCTTGGCCTTCTGTAATGGATAGCGAGGTGGCTATTTGCGGCAATATGCCGGCAATGACAAATTCTGCGGTGCCTATGGCAAAAGCCGCCAGTGTTAAGATCCATACCTGCATTGGCATTTTTTGTTGGCTCATATTCAGCTCCGATAGTTATGCTGATGGGATTATCTGTGAATATTATGGATTATTATTCACAGATTGATAATTGACTAAAAACTGAATACATTATTTAAAATAGCTAAACAATGAAGGGTGGTGATGGGTAAATTCTCTGATATGCAGATGTTCGCGGTCATCGTTAAATTACAAAGCATGGCTGGGGCTGCGCGTGAGTTAGGGGTGTCGGCCGCTTCTATTACTACTCGTTTGAAAGCACTAGAAGATCGCTATGGGGTGAAATTACTCAACCGAACCACTCGGCATATTTCATTGACCGATTCTGGGGAGGTGTACTATCGCTCGTGTTTGGATATTTTAGACAGTGTCTATGAAGTAGAAAATCTCATTACTAAGGGAGTTCGCTCTTCACAGGGGCCAATAAAAATCATCGCCCCAAAAGATATAGGTAAGCAGCTCATTTTACCTATCATTGCCGATTTTACAGCCAAATACCCCGAAGTGACTCCGCACCTTTATCTGAATGATCATGTCCACAACGTGGCAGAAAGTGGCGTTGATATTGTTATTCGCTATGGCGAGTTGGATGATGTCAATATCATCGGACGAAGACTAGGAGAAAGTACAAGGGTGTTGTGCGCCTCACCGCAATACTTAAAACAACAAGGTGTGCCAAAGACGCCAAGTGACCTAAAAGATCATGCCGCTTTAGTGATGTTGAGCTCTCAACAGGAGCTTAAAACTTGGTATTTTCGAAAAGGTACTAAACTGCAGTCTGTGATCGTTAATCCTAAGTACTTATCTGATGATGGAGAGATCATTAAGCAATTAGCCTTAAGTGGGCATGGGATTGCGATGAAGTCACTGTTAGATATTCAAACCGATGTGGAGCAAGGCCGCTTGTGCACAGTGCTGGATGATTATGTGAAAAATTTCAGCTCTGCAACTACAGAGCGCAGTACTGACCTTAAGGTGTACTATCTGGATAAAAGACACCAACCAAAGCGAATTCGCCTGTTCTTAGATTTCTTGTATGAGGCTTTTGCAGAGCAAGAAAAAGCAAAGGCCTGATATAAACACCTATTGTGGTTAACAATGAGTGCAGTATCAGACCTTTATTAAGACTAATAAAAGAGAGCGTTATGTGCTGAGTTAGGCGCTGGCTTCTTTTGTTGGCTCTTGTTTAGTCGATTCTTGTTTAACTTGCTCGTCTTTGGTGCTCTCTTTTGCTTCTTTGTCAGAGAATATATCCGCAACTTTTTCTCTTTCTAGAGTACCTTCTAGCTCGCCGTCATCGTTGATCACCGGTAATGAGTAATCCGATGAAATCGCTTCAGTCAGAACTTCCTCAATGGCAGATTCACAAGAGATAGTCGGCACATCTTCATACAAGCTAGGTTCGATATTATCGATAGCGTCATCATCGGCCGCTTCTTGCAGAGCTTCTTCGGTAATTAAACCTTGATAACCCTCATCAGTGACGTGGTAGCCGTAATCATGGACAGAGTTTCTCATCTGCTTTAGCGCACCTTCTATGGTGCTGTGAGTAATGCGTAATGATGGTTTTTGCATCACAGTTTCTACCGTCAGCGCGCGGGCTCTGTTGACGTCTTTGACAAACGCTTCTACATAAGCAGTAGCAGGGTTGAGAAGAATTTCATCCGGAGTTCCTTGCTGAACTAGCTCGCCGTCTTTCAAGATGGCAATTTTGTCACCGATGCGCAGTGCTTCATCCAAATCATGAGTGATGAAAATAATGGTTTTATGTAGCTTCTCTTGTAGCTCAATCAGCTGATCTTGCATTTCACTTCTAATGAGAGGATCAAGCGCAGAAAAAGCCTCATCCATCAATAGAATTTCAGCATCAGTACATAAGGCACGGGCTAAACCCACTCGCTGCTGCTGTCCGCCAGAGAGTTGAGAAGGGTATTGATCATCGTAACCCTTAAGCCCAACCGTCTCGATCCATTGTGACGCTTTATCTAAACGCTGAGCTTTATCTATACCTTGGATCTCTAAACCATACGCCACATTGTCGATGACTTTGCGGTGCGGCAATAAACCAAAGCGTTGGAATACCATCGACATTTTATGACGACGAAATGTTTCCAGTTCTTTAGGTCCATATTGCATAACATCCGTCCCTTCCACATCAATTTGCCCCTCGGTTGGGTCTATTAGACGGTTGAAGTGACGAATCAAAGTGGATTTTCCAGAACCCGACAAGCCCATTATGACGAAAATCTCACCATTATTAATTTCAAGGTTGATGTCTTTTAGCCCAACAGTGTGACCGGTTTTGGCTAGCACATCGTCTTTACTCAAGCCTTGTTTTACCAAAGGTAAAACAGACTCAGGTTTAGGGCCGAAAATCTTATACAGGCCGGAGATCTTAATTAGAGGTTTAGTCATGTCTTAAATCTCCTAGGTGAGCTTGAGTGCGTTTGGCGTATGCCTGAGTTGAACGGTCAATAAGAATAGCTAACACCACAATTGCCAAGCCATTGAGCAGGCCTAAAGTGAAGTATTGGTTGGTGATGGATCTTAATACCGGCTGGCCTAAGCCTTTCACGCCAATCATAGAAGCAATCACCACCATAGATAGCGCCATCATTACGGTTTGGTTTATGCCGGCCATGATAGTTGGCATTGCTAGAGGCAACTGCACCCCAAATAGGCGCTGACTGCGGCTTGCGCCAAAGGCAGTAGCTGCTTCCATTACTTCCTTATCAACCAAGCGGATACCAAGGTTGGTTAGGCGAATTACTGGAGGAATCGCATAAATGACCACCGCAATAAGCCCAGGGATTTTGCCGATACCTAATAGCATGACCACAGGAATCAAATACACAAAAGCGGGCATGGTTTGCATGATGTCGAGAATAGGAGTGACAACACTTTGCACTCGATTAGAGCGTGCCATTGCTATGCCTATCGGGATACCTACAATAATGGCGAGCGCAGTACAAACCGTAATAATACTTAGGGTGCGCATGGTGTCGTCCCACATCCCTAAATAGCCAATAAAGAGCAGTGCAATCACACCGCCAATAGTGAGTTTTAATGAGCGACTGGCAAGATAGATAAGGGCGGTGATGACTGCCAGTACGATGAACCAAGGCGTGGCAAGTAATAGCTTTTCAAACCACACCAAAAATGAAAGAAGGGGATCAAATAAGGATTCGATGAAGTCGCCATATTCTCTCGAAAAATCTTTATACGCACCGTCTAATGTTTTGCGGATGGTGCGCATGGTTGAGCGATCAATTTCGGGAAAACTGGACAACCAACTGCTATCGAACATATACATTCCTTTATATAGTCGAAAGGGTAACTGATTGAGTTACCCTTTATTTTATGGCTTATGAAGAGATTAGAGGTTGCTAGTGATTTTCTTAGCAATTTCTGGAGAGACCCACTGTTTCCAGATTTCAGGTGAAGTCTCAAAGAAGTGATACATGGTGTCTTCTGAACTGGCTTGTTCGTCTTCCATCCACGCTAACAGCTTGTTCATATCGCTGTTTTTAAAGCCACGTTTAGCTAGGTATTCCATTGCCGCTGGGTTTTTACTGGCAAAGCTAGAAACGACAACTGTGTTAACTGGAGAGGGCGGGTACATAGAAACGGTTTTGCTTTCACAGCCTTCAACTGCAATACAGTTCACAAACTCTTGTTCGTTGACGCCACTACCAAAATCAACTTTTACCATCTCGTATTTACCCAAGACAGCGGTAGGTGCCCAGTAGTAGCCAAACCAACCTTCTTTGCGCTCATAGGCTTTCGCGATAGAACCTGAAAGACCAGCACTTGAGCCGGAATCAATTAATTCAAAACCCGCTTTGTCTAGTTCTAAAGCTTTAAATAGGTTTCCGCCAGAAATCTGACATCCCCAACCAGCTGGACAACCGTAGAAACCCGCTACATCAGGATCTTCAGGGTGGGTAAATAGCTTAGCGTGCTTTTTAACCCCTTCAATGGTCGCAAGTTCTGGGTACTGTTTCACTAAATAGGATGGCACCCAAAAGCCTTCTTCACCACCGTCAACTAGCGCTTTACCTGCATAAGCAAGTCGCCCTTCTGCAACGCCTTTTTCAATGGCGTCTTTAACTGAGTTAGTCCAAAGTTCTGGTGCAATATCAGGTTGGCCTTTTTCGACCATAGAAGTGGCGGTAGGCATAGTATCGCCTGGAGTCAGTTCAGCATCACAGCCATAACCGTGTTCAAGGATAAATCGGTCGATATTGGCAATAACACTCGCTGAATTCCAGTTCATGTCAGCGATAGTCACTGTGCCACATTCTGCTGCTTGAGCTTGGCTTGAAACACTAGCAATTATTGCTAGTGAGGCTAGTTTCCATTTCATCATAAGTCCTTTTGTATGATTTGGTCTCTTTTAAAGAGTACATTATATCCCATGGCTATTACACCCCTAACTCTTTAGAACTAAAGTGAATGTAGGAAAGCGAGTTACTGGTAAATTTGCCGTAAATGTATACAAATCAAGGCTTGCAAGGCGAAAACTACTCATTTTTGATGGGTGTATATATGCATATTTGAACAGTTATAATTTCCTTGATGAGGTAGAAAAAGCATCCGTGAGCGTATTTTTTGAAGGAAAAACCACATCATCTAAATTCTAGGTAAGCCACCATTGTGCGTATGTGAGGAGGGTTGAATAGAACGCTGCGCATCACAATACTCACTACTACATTAAGGTTGATTATTGATGAGCAAAGAGGCAAAGTGCACCTGTTTATTGAGGCTCTACCAATATCAGTATTACTTTAAGTAATACAGTGATGGATTTTGCGTATTTTTATGCAAAATAAATTAATAGATAATGAGTCGTCAAATAACAAAATGGCCTTTTTAGAGATCATTTTTGGTAACTGAGCCTTATTTTTTTTGTAAAATGGTTTCATTCGGTTCGGACCTGTATATCCTTAAGATTACCAATGAAATTCAAGGATTGAATCTTCATGAGAGCAACCCCTTCACTCAAGCTTAGCACCCGTTTGGTTGCATTTGTGACCATGATAGTTATTGGCGCTGTGTTTATCCTCTTTGTAGGAGGCGCATTATCGCTTAAACAACTCGGCGAAGAATACACAAAGCACTCAGTGCAAAGCGTGACCAAAGTTATCGATCAGCAACTTCTCGAGCATGTAAATACCAGTGAGTTACGCCGTTGGATCCCCAAGCTTATTAAAGCCAGTAATATTATTGAGCTCGAAGTTACGACGCCGCATGCGGTTATTTTTCAGTATAACGACACCGAAACTCGCTATGATCAAACGCGATTGATCTCTATTTCCACGCCGCTCACCCTTAATCCCTCGCATACCGTTAACATTAAATTACTGCCGCCTTATATTGGTTATCACTACTCCGTGGGGGCATTGTCATCAATTACTCTCGCTTTTGGCTTAATTGTCCTTTGTTTGGTGCAAGGGGTGCGCTGGCTAAAAGTTCAGTTGCAAGGTTCTGAGCTATTAGAAGAAAGAGCCAGAATGATATTAGCGGGGCGGGTTGAACAATATGCAGTGGGCGATCATCTCGAATGGCCTTATACCGCAAGTGAAGCGCTCGATAAATTAATAGCAGAATTACAAGATGCGCGACAAGAAAGAAGCCGATTTGATACGTTTATTCGTTCGCAAACCTTTCTTGATCAACTGACAGGCGCTGCTAACCGTTTGTCTTTTGATAATAAATTAGAGTCAACCCTCACAGAAAGTAATGCTGCGGGTGGTATTATAATTATTCAGGTTAATGATTGGGCCGATATTCGAGGCCCAGAAAGCAAGCAACAGAAAGATCGTTTAATTATTGCTTTAGGTGATGCCCTAACCAATTGTATTAATCGTTTTCCTGATGTGGTTTTTGCGCGTTATTTTGAGTCTACGTTTGCGGTGCTTATTCCAAACCAGTCTCAAGTTGAAGTGTCTAGCTTGGCTTCACAAATATTAAAGCAAGCCAGTAAGTTAGAACCTCTGCCAGAGCATGATCCTGATAATTGGATTCATGCGGGCATGACGGTCTATAAACAAGGCGAGCGGAAGAGCGATATATTAAACGAAGTTGAAACGGCACTGAAAAGTGCGCAATTAGAAGGTTCTAATAATTGGAGTCGCTTTAAAAAGCGCAGCATGCCGTCCTCAGAAAGAGGCAGTGTGCGCTGGAGAACCCTTTTTGATCAGCAATTGGATGCCAGTAAATTAACCCTAATTAAGCAGCCATGTTATCTATTGGATGACAGGGGAGAAGTTGAATTTATTCATCACGAACTCTTTAGTCGAATACGTGATGAAAAAGGCGAAACATTAAAAGCGTCTAAGTTTAGCCCTGCAATACGACAAGTGGGATATGAGCGACAACTTGATCGGAACGTGTTGATAAACGTAGTTAAATTTTTAAAGCAAGACAGTCTTGATTCATGCTATTCTATTAATCTATATGCACAACCGTTTAGGTATCGTTCTCATTTTGATTGGTTTAGGAATGAGCTACTGCAATTAACACCTAAACAAAGACAAAGATTGGCCTTTGAATTTATGGAAGGGCCGATGGTGACTTACTTAGATTCTATTCGCAGAGTGCTTAAAATGTTGTCTGCTCTAGGCTGTAAGGTCATCGTTAATCAAGCTGGGCGTACCATAATTAGTTCGCACTATATTAAAGATTCGACCATTGATTACCTTAAATTGCATAGAAGCCTAGTACGCAATATAGAAAGACGTTCAGAAAACCAATTGTACATTCGTAGCCTAATAGGGGCATGTGCAAATACAGATACCAAAGTAATTGCTGTGGGTGTAGAGACAAAGCGTGAATGGCAACAATTAGTGAATTTGGGAATAGACGGTGGTCAAGGCCGTTTCTTTGCAGAAGAAAGTGATTTTATTGCCCCAGTTATCTCTCAACCTTTAGCGGTAAAATCGACTATTCCAGGAAGACGGAATAGGTGGAAAAATAAAGTAACCAATAACTAATCAGCATTTTTTATTGGCTCTAAAAATACTAAGTGGTAATACAAATGACATGGTTGTCGAAATTGAAGAACTTAAAATCATCAAAGGATGATGATTTTCAATTAGTCATTGTTATTCAGGCAGATGGAGTTTATCTGTCGGATCTGTCCCACCCGCAAAAAGCCCCAGAACTTTATCCTATTGCGCATGGCAATTGGGAAAACGCACTTAAAGACGCTCTCTCGAATAAGTCTATCAAAGGCAAGGCTTGCATTGTTCTTGGCACTCAGCACTACCAAAGTTATCAGATAGATAAACCTCAAATACCAAAAGAAGAGTGGCCGGTAGCGCTTCCATTTTTACTCAAAGATCTCATCTCAGAAAAATTCACCGATATTGTGGCTGACGCCAGCTTGATGCCTGATGGGCAAAAGGTACAGGCTTACATTATTAGTAAACACACGCTGCAAACCGTATTAGATGTAAGCAATGCGCAGCATGTGACCGTTACTAGAGTCATCACTGAAGATGAAGTGTGGGGACATTCCACTGAAGCACAACAGAGTTTTCTACTGCTAAGACGCAGTATGAATGACGGCTATAAATTAGCCGCCTATGTAGATGGCGCACCTGTTTTTCTGCGTAGCTTACGGGGGATTGCCGCTCCTATTACGGGACAAAATGGCACTCCATCCATGTACGACTCGCTGGCTCTTGATATTCAGCGAAGCGCTGATTATTTAACAGCGTCTCTACCGCAAGCATCATTTAACCATTTGTTTGTCTGCTGTGATGAAGACAATCTCGAAGAGTTAGTGGCGAAGCTGCAAGACACGGTCAACCCTAAAATTAATGCACTGTCACAGCCACACTTACCTTGTGGGATAGAGCTGTGTAAAACCGTTGCGCAATTATCTTCTTTTAGCATCAATTTATACCCTAAGCATCTGCGACCAAAGCAAGAATTAGTCACTCTGAATAAAGTCGTGGCGTTGTGGGTGATCACTTTTGTGGCTATTGCAGGCTTGGCGTATTTAGAAAAACAGCAAACACAAAGTATTCAGTTGCAATTAACCAGTATTCAGAATCAATCTGAGTTGTTGGATAAAGAAAAATCCAGCCTGCAACAGCGACTAGCAAGCCATACACCCACTCAAGCAAAATTAAATGCAGCGAAGAGAATTGAGCAGGACATTGAAGCGAAGAAGAGCTCGCTACAGGCTGTGGGTAAATTTGATGAGTCACAAAAAGTGGGCTATTCAGGGATTATGGATGCCTTAGCTTCACAAGCAAGAAATGATATTTCTCTACAACACATTCTTATTACCAGTACTCGTTTAGACCTTAATGGTGTCGCGAGTAATCCAAAAGCGGTGCCGAGTTGGGTCAATCAGTTTAAGAAAGAGCTCGCGTTAGTGGGAAGAACTTTTGAATCGTTACACATTGCTAGAGACAAAAAAAATGTCGTGACATTTGAGCTTAAATCTAAGGCTGGGGTGAAATAATGAAAGAGCAATGGCTATTATTTTGCGAACGCTTCTCTAATTTAAGTGAGAGAGAAAAGTGGCTAGTCTCAGCGGGTGGCTGGGTTAGTATTCTTTTAATTTCATTAACGTTTCTATTAGATCCTGCCACTGAGACAAGACAGAGCACGCAACGAAACTTAGAAAGAGAACGTAGCGCGGTTCAGTTAACTCAAGCGGATATTAATGTGCTGGTGGCGAAGTTAAAACGAGACCCAGACGCTGAGATCAATAAAAAGCTAAAAGCCCTCACTCTGGCAAATCAAGAGCTTTCTGAAGAGCTTTCTAATGTGGTGGATAGTTTAATTGCTCCAAGCCAGATGGCTGAGTTGCTAGAAACCGTTTTAGGCAGTAGCAATAACCTCAAGTTAGAGTCTCTACAGTCACTACCCGCAGAATCGATTACCAAAACCAGTGATAGTGCAGGTTACTTTTTGCATCCAGTCAAAATCACTATCTCAGGTCGATATTTCGATATTAAGGATTTTCTGGCGAAGCTTGAGGGCATGCCTGTGAAATACTTTTGGCGAAGTTTTGATTATAAGGTGCAAAAATACCCTAGAGCTGAATTAGTTTTAGTGGTTTACACCCTAGGCACGAGACAGGAGTTTATCAGTGGTTAGAGTGATTGCGATTACCCTTTTATTTCTTTTAAGTTCAGTGGCGCATGCGGCTCAAGATCCGACCGCACCATTAGGATGGTATAGCAAGAAATCCAGCAGTGTGGTTAAGCGAAAAACAGCGCCTCTGCCAAGGTTGCAAAGTATCGTTTGTGATGATGGATCTCAGTGCTTTGCGATGCTCAATGATAAGATTTTATCTAATGGGCAGTTTGTAGTCGGTTATAAGATCAAAGCGATAACTTTTGAACAAGTTACCTTGGTTCGTGCCGGAAAAACTTGGAACTTAGAAATTTTCAACTCAGATATCAGACAATAAGGCTTTATTAAATTTATGCGTATTATTTTCCTAGGGATGGTTATCGCTATTTTATCTGGATGTTCAATGGGGCATAGAGACCCTGTTGAGGTCAAGAAAGCTTTGAACGAAGCAGCGAATCAAGCAAATAGCAAAAGTTTGGACGAACTGCCTGACTCAGTGCAAGCTGATCTGATGCCTGAATTAGAAGGCTTATCCTCTTCTGATCAACCAACGATTAAGCGCTTTAGAGTGCAAGCGAATGACGTTCCGGCTAAAGCCTTCTTTGCTAACTTAGTCAAAGGTACTGAGTTTAGTGCTGCCATTCACCCTGATGTTACAGGTAGAGTGACAGTAAATTTAACTGACGTCACTATGGATGAAGTGCTCAATGTCGTGCGTGATATCTACGGGTACGACGTCGTTAAAAATGGCAAAGTGATCCAAGTTTACCCAGCAGGACTGCGTACTGAGACTATTCCTGTTGATTACTTGCAGCTAAAACGAATTGGACGTTCTTTAACGTCGATTACTAATGGTTCGGTATCTTCTAAAGATGATGGTTCTAGCAGCAGTAGTAGTGATTCAAGCTCATCGAGCTCTTCTTCAAGCACATCAACTGAGAAAACGGGCGGTACTGATATTGAAACCTTGAGTGAAAGTGACTTCTGGACTCAATTAGAAAAATCAGTTTCAACCTTAATTGGTGCCAATGGTGGACGTAGCGTTGTGGTGTCTCCACAAGCGAGTGTCATTACTGTTCGCGCCATGCCAAATGAGATTCGCGAAGTTCGCCAATTCCTTGATGTGTCTCAAAAACGCTTGCAGCGTCAGGTTATTCTAGAAACGAAAATTTTAGAAGTGACTTTAAATGATGGCTACCAACAAGGCATTGAGTGGAGCAACATGAGTGCTTCTCTTGGTGGTGCTGATGTTGTGGTAAACCGCGCCGCTTCTACGCTAGCAGGTTTAGACCCTATCGCCGATCTATTAGGCGGCTCTACCAGTGTTACAGTGTCAGATGGTAACTTCCAAGCGGTACTGAACTTTATGGCAACTCAGGGCGACTTAAACGTTCTATCTAGCCCAAGAGTGACTGCCGCCAACAACCAAAAAGCACTGATCAAAGTCGGTGAAGATGAATACTTTGTAACTGATGTTAGCAGTGTAGTGGGCAGTGGTGATAATGCGAACGTTGCGCCAGATGTTGAACTAACGCCGTTTTTCTCGGGTATTTCTCTGGATGTGACACCGCAAATTGATGATAAAGGTAATGTATTACTGCATGTACACCCAGCGGTTATTGATGTGTCGA
The DNA here is from genome assembly GCF_024346975.1 of Vibrio neonatus. Lineage (NCBI taxonomy): Bacteria > Pseudomonadati > Pseudomonadota > Gammaproteobacteria > Vibrionales > Vibrionaceae > Vibrio > Vibrio neonatus. The sequence goes on from NZ_AP024885.1 coordinate 323,790, forward strand.
CAGAAGTAAAATCTATCGATCTTGGTGACACCGCAGGCGTGATTCAACTACCACTGGCTAAAAGCTCAATTCGCGAGTCAGACACAATTATTCGAGCGTCGGACGGCGATGTTGTTGTTATCGGTGGCTTGATGAAGTCATCAAATAAAGATGTTGTTTCGAAAGTTCCTTTCTTAGGTGATATCCCAGGTATTGGACACTTATTCCGTAACACTGTGAATTTAAGTGAAAAAACCGAACTGGTTATCTTACTTAAACCAACGGTTGTTGGTGTGAATACTTGGCCACATGAGATTGAGCGCTCACGAGATTTATTGAACGAATGGTTCCCTGAAGGGCAATAATGTATTTTTCTCGATTTGGTTTTAATCAACCGCCGTTTGGCCTAACGCCAAATACTGAGTTGTTTCACGGATTAGCCCCGCATTATGAGGCGATCAATACCGTGATGTCTGCAATCAGTATGGGCGAGGGCGTTATTAAGTTAACAGGAGAAGTAGGCACTGGAAAAACCATGGTGTGTCGCATGCTGATAGAGCAACTAGAGCATGAATACTCATTGGTTTATCTGCCTAATCCAGTACTTGATGGCGACGGCATTCGCTTTGCGATAGCGAAAGAGTTGCAAGTGGATACGACAGATCAAAGAGCGATTGTAGACAATATTCAACAAAAATTATTGCTACTTAGAGAAGCAGGAAAACCTGTAGTGGCTTTAATTGACGAGGCACAAGCATTAAGTGATGAAGCACTGGAAACCATACGTTTGTTTGGCAACCTTGAAACCATCAATAGCAAGCTACTGCAAATTGTGTTGATTGGACAACCAGAGCTTGAAGAAAGACTCTCTTTGCACCATTTACGACAGTTTCGACAGCGCATCACCTTCAGTGCCGAGTTAAGGCCGTTAACGTTAGAAGAAACCGCGGCGTATATCGATCATAGGATCACCTCTTGTGGTGGCAGCAAAAACTTGTTTAATTTGCGCCAAAAGAAAGCTATTTGGCGTGCGGCGTCAGGGATTCCAAGAATCGTTAATCAGTTGTGCCATAAGGCGTTGCTGTTGGCTTTTACTTCCGATAAACAAACTGTCGCCAATCGACATTTGTTCGATGCAATGAAAGATACCTATGTAATGCAAAAGCCAAAATATAAAACACCATGTTTATGGGGATGGCAACAAGTATGAGTGTAGTAAATAGCGCCCTATCTAAATTAGCGGATAAAGATAAACCGCAAGGGCAAACCATAACCAAGGCTGAAGTGCCTGAAATCAAACGCTCAAAACCTTTGGTATGGTTGATTGCTGGATTTACCATTAGCATGGCTATTGGCGGCTGGGCTGTGTCGCAACAAGGAAAAGACCTTGAGTACAACACGTCCTCAGATGCAATTACTACCACGCAAGAAGCTGCACCTGAAACGACTGCATCAGCATCAGCATCAGAAACTGCACCACAGCAACCTGCCGCTGAGCAAGCTCAGCCAATGAGGCTTTCTCCTACGCACAGTAAAGTGCAGCAATCGGTGACAATTCACAGTACGCAACCTGTAGTGCCTGTCGCGGAGCCTGTTAAAGAAAAAGCAGTTAAGCAAGAGTCTGTTAAAAAAGAGCCTGCGAAACAAGCTGTTGCTAAGGTGAGTTCAAATGAGCCAAAAGCTCAGCCAGTTGTCGCAAAAGCGAAAACAGCACCAGTTAAAAAAGCTGCCCCTGTTAAAGCGACTGCGGCTAAGACTCAGCCTCAGCCTAAACCTGTAGCTAAAACAGTGGCGGTTAAAGCCGCGCCAATTAAAGCTACGCCAATAAAAACTAAAGTCGAAGAACCGATTTTACTGGCAAAAGTGAACACGCCGACTAGCCAACAAAGTATGACGGTTGAGCATGTTGAGTTAACTCATAGAGAGCTTGCGGATAAATCGATTGCGATAGCCGAAAAGGCAATTGATTCTAATGATGTCAATACTGCGTTTATTGAATACAACAACGCCTTGCGCTTAGTGCCTGATGATGAAAATGTGCGTCAAAAATTAGCAGCACTTTATTATGGAAGAAAGGATCTAAGAAAAGCGGCGACTACCTTGCAAGACGGTATTCGCCTTAATGATCAAAGTGAAGCGCTTCGCTATTCATTGGCAAAATTGTTGATTAAAGAACAGCAACCAGAAGCCGCGCTCAGTGTATTAATTACGGTGCCAAAAACGGCCAGTAATGATTACCTGGCGTTGCGCGCTGGCCTAGCTCAAGAAGTAAAAAATACCGATGTTGCGCTAGAGAGCTATCAAATTCTGTCAGAAAAAGATCCTAATAATGCCCGCTGGTGGCTGGGGTTAGGCATTTCTCAAGAGCGTAGTTTAGATTATAAGAATGCTCAGGTTTCTTACACCAAAGCGATAGGCTTAGTGGGTGTTTCGACCAAAACACAGTCCTTTATTCGAGACCGTTTAAAGCTTCTTAAATCATTAGAAGGGGACAATAGTGGCAATTAAACTTGTAAAACGCTTAGGTGATTTGTTAGTTGAAAGCAATATTGTTTCCGAAGAACAAGTACAGCAAGCTCTTGATGCACAAAGACAAACCGGTCGAAAGCTCGGTGATACGCTTATTCAGTTAGGCTTTATCTCTGAAAAGCAGCTACTTGAATTTTTGTCTCAGCAATTAAACTTACCGCTGATTGATCTTAACTTAGCGCAGGTAGATGTGGATGCCGTGCAGTTGCTTCCTGAAGTACATGCCCGTCGTTTAAGAGCGTTAGTCATAGATTGTCGTGAGCATGTTGTGCGCGTGGCAATGAGTGACCCTGCGGATCTGTTTGCGCAAGAATCAGTATTACGTCTGCTATCAAATTACGATATCGAATTTGTTATCGCAGCAGAGCATCAATTAGTTTCGGGTTTCGATCGTTATTATCGTCGCACCAAAGATATCGCTTCATTTGCCGAGCAGTTGCATGCCGAACATCAGCCCACAGACAGTTTTAATATTACGGCAAACGATGAATCAGACAGCGATGAAGTCACCGTTGTTAAACTGATTAATTCACTGTTTGAAGATGCGGTACAAGTTGGCGCATCCGATATTCATATTGAGCCTGATGAAAACGTGCTGCGTTTAAGACAGCGTGTCGATGGTATTTTGCATGAAACTATTTTAAACGAAGTGAACATAGCCTCGGCATTAGTGCTTCGTTTAAAACTGATGGCCGATCTGGATATCTCGGAGAAGCGTCTACCGCAAGACGGTCGTTTTCATATAAATGCCAAAGGGCAATCCATTGATATTCGTATGTCGACTATGCCAGTAGAATTTGGCGAGTCGGTGGTAATGCGTTTGCTCAATCAAACCGAAGGTGTGCGTCAGCTTGACGAAACGGGCTTGCCTGAACATCTGTTGCAACGCATTCGCTATCAATTGAAACGTCCGCATGGAATGATTTTGGTTACCGGACCAACAGGTTCCGGTAAAACCACCACCTTATATGGTGCACTGACAGAGCTGAACTCGCCGGGTAAGAAAATCATCACTGTGGAAGACCCTGTTGAGTATCGATTACCACGAGTCAATCAGGTGCAGGTTAATAGCAAAATTAACTTGGATTTCTCCACCATATTGCGAACTTTCTTACGTCAAGATCCCGACATTATTTTAGTAGGTGAGATGCGTGATAGAGAAACGGTAGAAATAGGCCTGCGTGCAGCTTTAACCGGTCACTTAGTATTAAGTACTTTGCACACCAACGATGCCGTTGACAGTGCATTGCGTATGATGGATATGGGTGCGCCGGGTTACCTAGTCGCAAGCTCGGTTCGCGCTGTATTAGCTCAGCGTCTTATTCGCCGTGTATGCACCGATTGTGGTGAAACTCACAGTGTTAGTGTGCACCAACAAACTTGGTTGCAAGCGCGCTTCCCAAATCAATCCCATGCGACCTTTAGTAAAGGCCGAGGTTGTCAAAGCTGTAACTTAACGGGCTATAAAGGGCGTGTTGGTGTGTTTGAATTGCTTGAATTTGATCAAGCCCTAATGGATCTGCTGCGAGCCAATGACGCCGTTGGTTTTACTCAGCAAGCAAGACATACCGAAGGGTATAAACCTTTATTGGTATCAGCAATGGAGTTGGCACTGCAAGGGATTGTGAGTTTAGAAGAAGTGATGACTTTAGGTGAGGGTGACAGCTCTGGCCTTATTGAACCGTATATTTTGTAGGGGTTTATGGCTACTTTTAAATATCAAGGACGAAACCTCGAAGGGCAAAAAGTCAATGGCCTCGTCGATGCTGCTACTCAAGAATTAGCAGTAGAAGCATTAATTGGTAAAGGGATCATACCGACTTCGCTACGTTCAGGTAAATCTAAGGGAAAAAGCAACTTCGACTGGAAGGCGATGTTTGTTCCTGCGGTGCCACTTGAAGTGTACGTGATATTTTGCCGCCAAATGTACAGCTTAACCAAAGCGGGTATTCCGTTATTACGTGCTATTCGAGGCTTAACCTCAGATGCGAGTAACAAGCAACTTAAACAGGCATTAGAAGAAGTCGGTAATGAACTGACCAATGGTCGCAGTTTGTCGGCATCCATGCAGCTTCATTCGCATGTGTTTAGCCCTTTATTTGTGTCTATGATTTCAGTCGGTGAAAGTACCGGGCGTCTTGACCAAGCGCTTTTGCAGTTGAGCCACTATTACGAGCAAGAGTTAGAAACCCGTAAACGAATAAAAACGGCAATGCGTTATCCGATATTTGTGTTGTCCTTCATTGGTATTGCGATGTTCGTGCTTAACGTTAAGGTTATTCCGCAATTTGCCAGTATGTTTGCCCGCTTTGGGGTCGATCTGCCATTACCTACGCGTATCTTGATAGGTACGTCGAACTTTTTTGTAGAGTATTGGACTTTAATTATCGCAGTAATAGTCGGTTTACTGTTTGCTTTTCAGGCTTGGATAAGCCGCGCCGAAGGGCGAGAAACTTGGGATAAAATTCGACTGCGCTTCCCTGTTGTAGGGGATATTGTCAATCGTGCACAACTGGCTCGTTTTTCCAGAACATTTTCTTTGATGCTGCAATCAGGTGTTCCGTTGAACAATGCATTGGCATTATCAGCCGAATCCATGGACAACAAATATTTAGAAGCACGCTTATTAGAAATGAAAGCGGCGATTGAGGCGGGTTCTGCAATTTCCAGTGCGGCAAAGAGTACTGGAATATTTACCCCATTAGTTCAGCAGATGATCTCGGTCGGAGAAGAAACTGGCCGCATAGATGAGTTGCTGATAGAGGTCGCTGACTTTTATGATCGTGAAGTGGATTACGATCTTAAAACACTGACTGCTCGCATAGAGCCAATCTTGCTGGTGATCGTTGCCGGAATGGTATTGATCTTAGCATTGGGTATCTTCCTTCCAATGTGGGGAATGCTGGATGCGATACAAGGATAATTGTGGAAACAAGTTATCGAAATTCTAACTTAGTTCAATTGGCTGCTTGGGGCAGTGTTGTGCTGATTTTAATCGCAGTATTGTTGACTGCGATGCATCGAATAAGGACAGAAGCGGAAAGCACATTAGTATCGTTAATTGCCAGCAAGGCACTTTTAAGGGCTAACCATTTGCGTCAGCATTGGGAGATGCATGGTAAGCCAATGCAGGCCAAGATTAATGATAAAACGGTGTCGTTTAATGATAAAGGCTGGGTAAAACCGATATTGGACGAAGTACAAAGTTGCGAAGCTTGGCAGACCATCATATTGCCAAAATCGAAGCAGGAGTATTCGCCGATATCAGTTGAATTATTTCAGGCGGGTAACGTGTATTCATGTGCCTATACTTTTAGTAACCAAGAGGTGTTAGTGATAAAAATGGTTGGAGGAAGTCTATCTATTCAAAAGGAACATTGAAGATATTTCGTACATCTATGTACATTCATGAGTAGATTATTTGAACAATAGGTATATAATCTGCCATCCAAATTTGTACCCAAGAGGGATTTTTTATGAAACGTAACTCCGGTTTTTCTTTGGTTGAACTTGTTATCGTTATCGTGGTGCTTGGTCTGTTAGCTGTTGCTGCATTGCCTAGATTCTTAAACGTAACTGACAAAGCTAAAGAAGCAAGTATAGAAGGTGTGGCTGGCGGATTTGCTACCGCTGTATTATCAGCTCGTGCACAGTGGGAAGCTGAGCAACGTCCTCGTACCGATGCGACTAATAAAAATACTAATTTTGTTGATTATGATGGAAGTTATTTCCAATTAACATCATCAGAGTTAGGGAATGGAACTGATACTGGTCTTCGTGATGGTTACCCTATTGCATTTGCTGGTGATTCTATACCAACAACTGCATCACCAACGGCTTTGATTGAAGCTGCGTGTGTTGATTTGTTTGAAAACTTACTGCAAAACCCACCGAAAGTGGGCACAACAGCTGACGTGGCTACTGATAGCACTATCAAATATTCAGCGCAATTTATCAATGATAACTGTCGCTACACGCAATTGAGTGGCGACCAAGCCAGCTCTGCACATTACTTTGATTATGATGTGTCTAAAGGTGCGGTTAACGTAGTTTTAAATTAATGAAAGTGACATAAGTGCTTCGTAAGATTAACCAGTTAGTAGCAATGACCTCTTGGATATCGTGTATTGCTGCTACTGATAATCAAAATGGTTTTTAGAGTGCTTTTGTCATGCTTTCATGTAGAAAAAGATGTCATCTGTTCTATGGTTTAACATAGAACAGATGAAAAGTTATACGCTCTAAGATTATCCTTGTGAAAACAAGAGATTAGAAAATAAAAAAATGAGTCGATATGTTATAAAAAAGCATGCATATCACTTGTTTATATTATTTTACGAGTTAATATATTTAGTAACAGTTCAAGTATGTTAAATACATAAAAGGTAGAAAATATGAAGAAGCAAGGCGGTTTTACACTTATTGAGCTTGTAGTAGTTATCGTTATCCTAGGTATCCTAGCTGTAACAGCTGCTCCTCGCTTTTTGAATCTACAATCTGATGCACGTGAGTCTTCTCTACAAGGCTTGAAAGGTGCAATGGCGGGAGCAGGCTCTATCGTTTATGGTAAGGCTGCGATTGAAGGCAAAGAGCGTGAAGAAATTAGTGGAGCTTATCCTACTTTGGATGACTCGACACAAATTAATTTTGGCTATCCTGCTGCAACAAAAGATGGTCTAGTTAAGGTTGTTCAAGGACTAGAAGACTCTGATGAATGGGTCTATGCAGAAGAAACAACAGGAGTCGCTGGTACCCCTGGAACTCTAGTAGCAACATTTACCGGTACTGCATCAGCTGCAGCAGCTATTACAGGTACTGGTTGTTATGTTAAATATACAGAGGCTGACTCGGAAACATCAACTCCTGATATTAGCGTAACTGCTACCGACTGTTAATAAATAGAATTTATAAATTGGCTTCACTTTGAAGTGATTTCCTAAAATTGAATATTTCTATTAAGTGAAGTTTAAGGTCTGATTTCGATACTTTTTCGAAGTCAGACTTTTTATTTTAATACATAGATCAATTATAGTCTTCTGCATACTCCTTATATGATACTTCACTTATGATATCTGACGATTATTTACTGGTTTAGAACAAAGATTTATAGTAGTAGTTAAGACGTCAATTTATAGTAAAAAATTAGTACATCTCTTGTTTAAATCACCTCAGAAACTAAGCTATTTAGTAACAACTAGAATTGTGCATATAAAGGGAACAACATGAAAAAACAAGTTGGCTTTACGCTTATTGAACTTGTCGTAGTTATTGTCATTCTCGGTATCCTAGCTGTAACAGCTACTCCTCGCTTTTTAAATATACAATCCGATGCGCGCAAGTCCTCTTTACAAGGTTTAAAAGGTGCGATGACTAGTGCAGCATCTATTGTCTATAGTAAGGCTGTGATAGAAGGTAAAGAAGCTTCAGCTACAGCAGATATCGAAGGGATCGATATTGTATATGGTTACCCATCAAATAGTGATACGGGAATAATGAAAGCTGTGGACGGCCTAGATAAAGATTGGATGCTTGTATTTTTAAACGGTTCAGATATGACCTTTACATTTAAAGGACAAGATTCCAGTCAGTTTACTGATACAAATGGCTGTTATGTTCGATATGATCCGGCGACAAGTACCGCAGCTAATTTATCAGCCAAAGCAACCGTTGTTGATAATGATTGCTAACTTAGAATATTAGATTCCGGAAGGCCGACTTTGTTGGTCTTTTTATGCATCTCATTAAATAACATATTTATTAACACAACTAAGTTCGATTCCATATAAGATCTATTATTTCGATATTCATTGCACTGCATATCCTACGTATTGTAAATAAAGAATTATATATTCAAACATAACCTTCCATAACGCCATATATTCAAAAAAAGAATATCGCTATCTACCATAAATTTGACCTATAACGCCTATTTATATTTACTTACAAGTTAACATACTTAGCAATAGGTATATTGGGTTATATAAAAGGCGACAAAATGAAAAGGCAAGGTGGTTTTACACTTATTGAGCTTGTGGTGGTAATAGTTATTCTAGGTGTTCTAGCTGTAACAGCAGCTCCTCGCTTTTTGAACTTGCAATCTGATGCACACAAGTCTTCTTTGCAAGGCTTGAAGGGTGCAATGACTAGTGCTGCGTCTATTGTTTATAGTAAGTCAGTCATTGAAGGGAAAGAAACTCAGCCATCAGGCACTCTGATAGAGAATATTGATATTGCCTACGGTTACCCATTAGCAACTTCTACAGGTATTCTTTTGGCTATTCAGTCAGGATCAGATAGTGATAAGTTAGCATCCGGTACGGTTGATAATTCATTATTTGCTACCTTTTCAGATACCGCTTCTGGAGCAATGGCGATACAGCGTACACATTGTTATGTAACGTATACTCAAGCTTCCTCAAGTGCTTTACCTGCAGTAGATCTAGAAGATTCAGGCTGTTAATTATTAACGTCAAACTAAGGTCAGCAATCGCTGACCTTTTTTATTCCCAACAATCATGCTATTTCTTAGCGAGATTGCATTCAATTCTATATAATCTAATTACTTACGTTTTCATTGGTTAGGGACAAGCAATGGATCACCAGCCTATTGCAAAGAATATAAAAGGTTTTACCTTGGTCGAGCTGATTATTGTCATAATCGTGGCTGCGATTTTGTCTTTGTATGCCTCAAGTAAATATATTGGTGTATCACAGTTTTCTGCTCAGGCCGCACAGCAGCAAGGCATTGCTGTTATTAGGCAAATTCAGTTAGGTAGAATGCAGTCTAATATTGAAGATAGTAGCTTACTTCATCAACGATTTCGCTTAGTGGTGACGGGGCAATGCTTAGGCTCGCAACAAGCCTGCACCACCAATACCCAACCTCTGAGCAATGTAGTGGTTCTAGAAAATCAAGATATGAGCTTTTCTCCTTCAATGACCATTGATTTTGATTTATTGGGCAACCCCACCTGCAGTTCAGGTTGTACTACACCAGTAGCAGGTCAGTCTATCCATATTTTTGTTGCTAGCACTCAAGATCAGCAAGAGATCTGCATCAATAGTCAGGGGTATGTACATGGCTGTTAAAAAGCAGACAGGCTTTACACTTATTGAAAGCATCATCGCTATTGTTATCTTGGGGATTGCTCTAATCACCTTGACCAGTTTCCTGTTTCCTCAAATCAGCCAATCAGCCAAACCTTTTTACGAAGTACGAGCATCGGCGTTAGGCTCAAGCTTGATGACTGAAATCTTGGCCAGAAACTTTGACGAACACAGTGATCATGATGGCGGAAGATATCGTTGTGGTGAAAGCGACTATATTGATAGTTCCGGCCAACCTATCCTATGTACCGCAAGTGCCGATTTTGGTCCTGACAACAATGAGCCACCCGCATTATTTAATGACGTGGATGATTATATAGGTTGTTGGTACACCACCACGGACTCGCAAAATAGCTGTATTGATAAAACTCATGGCGGGAAATTAACCGATATTTTTGGTAGTGATATTAGTGGCGACTATTTAGGTTTTAGAGCGGAAGTGAAGGTTGAATATGACCATGACACTCGCTTAGGAGATGCCAGTCAGGATTTATTTAAAAAAATCACAGTCACGATTACCGCTAGCCAATATGGGGACTTCAAATTTATCTCATATAGAGGGAACTACTAATGAAACAACGTGGTTTTACTCTGATTGAGATGATCATAACGATCATTATTCTCGCGATTATATTTTTAGGCATTGCAGGTTTTGTGGAGTTTGGCACTAAAGGATATGTACAGTCTGTAGATAGACAGCGATTACAAAACCAAGCTCGTTTTGCTATCGAAAAAATGAGCAGGGAGATACGCTATGCTGTGCCTAATAGTTTTAAAACAGTCAGCGATGACTTAAATAAATGCTTAATTTTTTACCCAATCCAATATTCTGGTTTCTATAAATTTGTAGAATCTACAAAACATGTGGAGTTCGTGGTTAGCAATGAAGACTACTCACATCCACATACCTTTTCAACAGACACTCGATTAGTCATAAACCCTAGTCGAATAGAAGATTTAGATGAGTCCGGCCCTCAAGCTGTTGGTTTAGGAAGTACCACTACATCAACTTTGGGGCATTACTTTTCGGTAGCAATGAATTTAACCAGTCAATCGAGTGCCAAGCGACATTTTATCTATCAAGATAAAACGGTAACTTACTGCGTAGAACGCACCAGTAGTAGTGACGAAACAGGAAGAGTAGTGCGTTACTATGGCGATATTGAGCCTAATACTGCCATTACTGATATTAATCATAATATCGGTGTGATAGTGGCAACGGGGCTTGCCTTTAGTGACAGTGATTTCATTTACCAACAAACAGCTCTTCAGCGTGGCGGGTTAGTTCACCTTGATTTATTGTTTAAAAATGGTGACGAGCAGAGTCAATATAAACATGATGTGCAGGTGAGCAATGTACCGTAATAATCAAGCATCAATGAACTCCCAAAAAGGTAATGTGTACATCATTGCGGTTTTTATTATCGTAGTTTTAGGGATGTTGACCTTAAATCTCACCAGAATATCGTGGTCAAACCAAGATACATTAACTCGTGAAGTATTGGGTAAGCAGGCCTCCATGCTGGCTCAGTCGGCAAATGAATGGGCGTTAACGTATTTATTTCCATTAGATGAGGACGATGATTTTACGACCTTATCTAGTCGTTGCAGTACGCTTGGCGCAAGTGCTATTGATGCGGCGACTGCTTTGGTTGAAAACAGTGCTATTCCTTGTCGTGCTCCGATTATTTCTTGCGAAACATCACCTTCAAATATTCCTTCGGAGATGGATGATATCCCAGAAGAGTTGAAGCACATTTCTATATCATCTAGAGCTATTTGTAATAGTGGCAATACTTTTGAAGTTGAACGTCAACAAACTGTTTGGGTGAGAGGGGTAAAAGATGAATAGATTCTCATCTTATCTTATTGTTTTTTTTGTATTGATTGGCTTTCAGGTTTCAGCTCAGACATGGGAAAATAAACCATCTGACTTGTGTACAGTGTTACCTAACTCTATTCAGTCTTGGAGTTCTACGTCCACTTTACGAATTGAGAATGGGGGGGTAAATATTGTAGGTACTGAAAATAAAAGTGGAAGGATTGGCTTTGGAAGTATCAGTGTAGGGCAGTGGGATTATGTTTGTGATGGCAATCCTTGTATTGCAGATCATAGCCTATTGATCGCTGAGCCAACTGTACAGCCTTTTTCTAGTGAACCAGTACTTTCTTTTGATAAATCAATAAGAGAAATACCAGCAGGGAAATATGACACAATTGAGCTAAGTGGCGGCAATGACTCTTATGAGTTCACAGGCTCTTATTATGAAATAAAGAAACTATCTGTAACCTCTGGGGCTGAGCTAATTATAAAACCAAACACTTTTATTAAAGTAAATTCAGCAGTACTGACTAGTGAAAAGATAGCTACAGAGATGCCTGATGATGACTCTGAAAATGTGATTATTTGGGGTGAATATGAATCAGGAGTAGCTCCTAGTATTACAGTAAAAACATCTATTCTATATGCGGATATTTTTAGTCGTGCAAGTGTCACTATTGACTGGGGAGCCGATTTATATGGTGCAGTAACTGCTCATGATATTATTATGAGAGGTGATCACCTTGAAGGTGTAACTGATCATTGTGCTACTCCACAGACTCCACCAATCTCAGATATGTGTACGTATTTCCCTGCTCCCACAAGCTCGAATTCATACTCTAATAGCGAGATTAAAATAGCTGGTGGTACTCCTCAGCGTATCAATTTATTCGGCCCCGATGGTAGCACTTCTACAGAGTTAGGGTTTAAAGATTATACCTGCAATGGAAATAGTTGCAGTGGGACGCAAAGTGATCATAGTGGATGTACCTATACTAATTTACCTAACGGTGTAATTACCAAGGATTGTAGCCTTACTGGACAAGATTTATTTCCTTCAGGTGCGCCTGTTTTAGAAGCATTTCAAGCGAGTGGTGCTTCGGTTTCCGTCGGTAGTAATACAGTTAACCTTGGTAGTGGTGGAGAAAGAAACTACACAGCTATTGATTTTGAAAATAATAGCAGTGGTGAAGTTGTTTTCTCGGAAAGCGGTGTATATTGGATTGGTAGTATTACGATCCCTCAGTCAGCAAGCAATATAAAAATAAGAGCGGCTGATGGTGTTATAGCTGAAGTGCATTTTAATGACTTAACAATTAATACTAATAATCATGTAACCATCGGTAATGTAAACTCCCCTTCACAGCTTATTTTGCTGAATCATAATAGTGATGATCACAGTCAGTTTAAGATAAATAAAAATAATGTAACTATAGCCGCTAATCTATATATTTCTACAGGTCCTGCTAGAGGAAATGGAAATTCATTTCATATAACGGCTAACCATTTTAAGTTCTACGGTAGTCTTACAGTGCCTGAGATTCAAATGAATGGAAGTGACAATCACTTTAACTTGTCAGAGTCAACTTGTGGAACAACGCCTCCACCAACAACAGACTATTCACTATCACTCACCCCAGCCCAAGGCATCCAATTAACTTGCACCGCCCAACAGCTTGATTTCCAAGTAAAAGACTCATCTGGGAATAACACTGGTGCTTACACCGGAGATATCGCAGTTACTGCAACTGGCGGCACCAATACTAGTTTTAATGTACTGCAAGGCTCTCCACAAGGGGGTAATCTCTACAAGGCAAATAGCAATGGATTATTAAGCCTTAGCATGGATGAGAATACCGTTAGTGATGTGGTTGTGACGGGCAGTTTACAAGATGACCCTAGTGCCACATCAGTGACTGGAAACTATAAATTTGTCGCCTATAAGCTAGGTTTTTCGCCTAATCCAACCAACGTTGTTGCAGGTAAGCCGTCAGAAAATGTATCGGTGCAACCATTGGAATGTTTGAACGATGCTCCTGTGGTTTCAGCAGATTATAATGGCGCAAAGCAAGTTGAATTATCCGCTACCAATTACATCGCTCCATCATCAACGGTTCGTCCTAGTGAGGTGATTAAAGTAAATGGTTCGACTACGCCACAAGGTAGTATGAATCTTGATTTTGGAAGCAATAGTACCGCTAATATTCAGGTTGAATATGCTGAGGCAGGTAGTGTCTCTTATACAATGACCGATGAAATCTGTATTGATGATGGGCAAGGCTCGCAAGAGTGTAGAGAGTATTCTGGAGAGCATCAAATCCAGTCTCGTCCATGGACATTTGCTCTTTGTGAACCTAGTGGCGCTAATATTTCAGGTACATCTAACTCTGGTAGTGTCTTTAAACGCTCAGGGGAGATTTTTGCTTTAAATGCGACCCCAATTCGTTGGGTGAGTAACGAAAGTACAGCTCCAAATGTTGCTATTGATGTTAGTAATTATTGTAATCAACTCGATACATTAGCAACTAAAAACTTCTATGCGGACTCAGCGCCAGCGGTGAGTGTCAATTTATCAGCGGTACTTGATTCACCAAGCGCAGGCGAACTTGGCAGTGGTTTAGAGGGAATCCCACCGAATGGTTTAGCTCACAATACAAACCCTATAGCTTTCTCTTCATTATTCTGGAAAGAGGCGGGGAGTTTGAAAGTGACTGCAGATTTGACCAATCAGGCTGATTATCTGTTTGAGCCTATAAACCCGGGTTATCGCAGTGTAGGACGGTTCTCCCCATCGCAGTTGGTTATGCTAGATGGAGCTAGCGATCCTAGTAATGTTTGGACGCAGTGGCAGTATGCGTCAAACCATGATGGTTTTGCTTATATGAGCCAGCAATTCCCACATTCCTTTAAAGTTCAAGCACAAGCGAACGACGGTACGCCGACGTTAAATTATGGTTTATTCGGTAATGACTACATCTCAACACTCGATTACATGGCGAATACAACAGGTTTAGCGACCGATGTTAGCTTGTTGAATCGAGTGGCTAACACGCAGACTTGGACAGGAGCGGATTGGCCGAAAACCTTGGCTGAAGACCCTTCAATACTTTCAGTGCAAATGGATGATTTTGCATTTATGAAAAAGGTGGATTCAACGGTTGGCAGTTTTATTGCTACAGAGCCAGATGGACCATTTAACAGTAGTAATTCTATTTTTGGCCTTGAAGTCACCACAATTATCGATGATGTAAATTTTTCTGTTCTGGATATGCCAGATGTCAACACTGGAACGAATGTCGGTAGTGCTTTCCTTGAGCAACCAGAGTTTCGTTATGGTCGTATGCATCTAGAAGATGTAGGAGGCAATACAGGCCAAACAGTGCGAGTGCCATTACGTGTGGAATACTGGGATGATGGCGAGTTTAAGACAAATGATAAAGACAGTGGCAGTGAGTATGATGCGACCAATCATTATTGCGTGCAGACGATTTGGAATAATCAATCTGCAACTACAAACGCAGCGCTAGTCAGTGGTGGAAATCATAGCGTAGCGCAAGGCTTGTCGGATGAACTGCATGCTGAGCATGTTCCAACGAGTACAGCAAATACTGAAAGAGCTCAAGTAAGGCTCTGGTTGCGTCAAGCCGATGACTCACCGCAACGTCACGAAACCGATATTGACTGCTCAAAAGCCACGTCATTCACCAACCAACCTTGGCTTCAATACAATTGGAGAGACAAAGGTGATGAAGACCCTTCCGCTGTCGTTACTTTTGGTGTTTTTAGAGGTAACGATCGGATCATATTTAAAGGTGAGCGAGCGTTAATTGGTAACGAAAACTGACTTTTTTAGTGCCTAAGTCAGGACAGCGTCAGAAAAAGGCACTTTATATCAATCTTTGTTGTCCAATGCCTTGCCCAATAAGTGAGGCATTGGTACATTTAGTACAATTTTATCTTCCAAAGATTGTGAGAAGAGCGCTTAGTTATGTTTAAAAAAATTCGCGGAATGTTCTCAAACGACCTGTCTATTGATTTGGGTACAGCGAACACACTCATTTATGTAAAAGGACAAGGCATTGTTCTTGATGAACCATCAGTTGTTGCTATCCGCCAAGATCGCGCTGGTTCAACTAAAAGCGTTGCGGCCGTTGGTCATGACGCAAAGCAAATGCTAGGACGTACTCCTGGTAATATTTCAGCTATTCGCCCAATGAAAGATGGCGTAATTGCAGACTTTTTCGTTACCGAAAAAATGCTTCAGCACTTCATCAAGCAAGTTCATGACAACAGCTTCCTAAAACCAAGCCCACGTGTTTTGGTTTGTGTTCCTTGTGGTTCAACACAAGTTGAGCGCCGTGCGATTCGTGAATCAGCATTAGGTGCAGGTGCTCGTGAAGTGTACTTGATTGACGAGCCAATGGCGGCGGCAATTGGTGCAGGTCTACGAGTATCAGAACCAACCGGTTCTATGGTTGTTGATATCGGTGGTGGTACTACTGAAGTTGCAGTTATCTCACTAAACGGTGTGGTGTACTCTTCTTCTGTGCGCATCGGTGGTGACCGTTTTGATGAAGCTATTATCAACTATGTTCGTCGTAACTACGGCAGCTTGATTGGTGAAGCAACAGCAGAAAAAATCAAACATGTGATCGGTTCAGCTTACCCTGGCGATGAAGTAGAAGAGCTTGAAGTTCGTGGTCGTAACCTTGCAGAAGGTGTGCCACGCAGCTTTAGCCTAAACTCAAACGAAATCCTTGAAGCACTGCAAGAGCCTCTATCTGGTATCGTTTCTGCAGTAATGGTTGCACTAGAGCAGTGTCCACCTGAGCTGGCTTCTGATATCTCTGAAAACGGTATGGTGTTAACCGGTGGCGGCGCGCTATTGAAAGACCTAGATCGTTTGCTAACAGAAGAAACTGGCATCCCTGTTGTTGTGGCAGAAGAGCCGCTAACTTGTGTGGCTCGTGGGGGCGGTAAAGCTCTTGAAATGATTGATATGCACGGCGGTGACTTATTTAGTGAAGAATAAGTCTTCCTCTGAATTACGCCCACTAGTAACAAAAACGGGTAATGAAGAATGAATCCAATCTTTGGCAGAGGCCCTTCTCTGCAATTGAGACTCTTTTTTGCCGTATTACTATCAGCCAGCTTAATGTTGGCTGATAGTCGTTTAGATACCTTCTCAAATGTACGATACGTGTTAAACAGTTCTGTCGCTCCAATCCAGTATCTAGCTGATCTACCCAGAAGCATGTTTGGCAAGCTTTATGAGCAGGTAAGCAGTAAACAACAACTGTTATCGACCAATAAAGCGCTCCGCGAACAGCTACTAAAAATGAACAGTGAATTGTCGCTGCTTTCTCAATATAAAGAAGAAAACCAACGCTTTAGAAAGCTGCTTGGCTCTAGCTTTGTGCGAGATGAAAAAAAGGTAGTGACAGAAGTAATGGCAGTTGATGCCTCTTCATATCATCAACAGATCATGATTGATAAAGGCCGTGTCGATGGTGTTTATCAAGGGCAACCTGTGATTAACGAAAACGGTATCGTTGGGCAAGTAACCGAAGTTGGTGCTCACAATAGTCGAGTGCTATTGCTGACCGATGCTAACGCCGCGATTCCAGTGCAAGTCATTCGTAATGATATTCGAGTGATTGCCGCAGGCAGTGGCGATTTGACGCAAATGCACCTGCAACACATCCCAAGTAATTTTGATATTCAAGAAGGGGATGTGCTGGTCTCATCTGGCTTAGGTGGCGTATATCCTGAAGGGTATCCAGTGGCGACGGTAAATAAAGTTCAAATAGATAACCACCAACCGTTTTCAACTATTACCGCTATACCAGCGGTAGACTTTGGGCGTTTGCGTTATCTGCTGTTGGTTTGGCCTCAGCAAACGTCGGCTAATGAACAACCAACGCTGATGGAGTCCGCACCAGCTGCAACAACTGAACAGAACCCAATAACAGCGGAAGCCGGAGAAAAAGATGGCGAATAGTATCTTTGGCGGCAAGCTCGTAATCTGGACGACTTTTTTAGCGGCTCTGATTCTACAAAGCATTCCTTGGCCGGGCACAATGGATATGTTGCGTCCGTCATGGTTGGTATTAGTCACCTGTTATTGGGTGATGGCCGCCCCGCATAGAGTGAATGTGGGAACAGGTTTATTTTTAGGTTTATTGTGGGATCTTCTATTAGGTTCCACTCTGGGTATTCACGGCCTGATGATGGCTATCGTGACTTACTTAGTAGCGATTAACTTTCTGGTTATCCGCAATATGGCATTGTGGCAACAATCATTAGTGATGGCGCTTTTAAGCATGCTCAGTATCACCATAGAGTTCTTTGGTGAATTTGTTATTCAAGATGTGGTATTTAATCCAGCATCACTGTGGGTTGCACTCATTAACGCTATCCTTTGGCCATGGCTATTTTTATTATTACGTCGTGTTCGCCGTATTTGGAGAGTAAGATAAGTGATGCAGAAATCTCTTATTTTAGCGTCGGCGTCGCCAAGAAGACGTGAACTTTTATCTCAACTAGGCTACGAATTTACTATACTTATCAGCAATATAGATGAAGTTCGTAGCGCAGGGGAATCCCCTAGCCAATATGTACAGCGATTAGCTGAGAATAAAGCGCAAGCTGTTCTTGAGCAAGCTCGCTCTAAAGGCATAGTTGAACCTATCGTTATTGGCTCAGATACCATAGTAACTCAGGGTGAGTGTGTATTTGAAAAGCCTAATTCTGTGCAAGATAGCTTAGAAATGCTCGATCAACTGTCGAACGCAAAACATCAAGTGATGACGGCAGTCTGCGTTTCTGATCTTCATAAAACAGAGACCATTATTTGTATTACAGACGTATGGTTCAAACCTCTCAGCCGCCAAGAAATAGAAGATTATTGGTTGACAGGCGAACCATGCGATAAAGCAGGAAGCTACGGGATTCAGGGTATAGGCGGAAAGTTTGTTACGCGCATTGAGGGCAGTTATCACTCAGTCGTAGGGCTACCTTTATTTGAAACCGAACAGCTCTTGCACCAATTTTTATAAGTTTTAGAGGTGCGCCATGAGTGCAGAGTTATTGATCAACTCAACACCGAGTGAAACTCGGGTTGCTATGATTGAAGGCGGTGTCCTTCAAGAAGTTCATATAGAAAGGGAAGCTAGGCGAGGCATTGTAGGCAACATTTACAAGGGTCGAGTCAGCCGCGTATTACCGGGAATGCAAGCCGCATTTGTTGATATCGGTTTGGAAAAAGCGGCCTTTTTACATGCTTCAGATATTGTGCCTCATACTGAGTGCGTTGCCGAAAACGAAAAGCAGCAATTTAAAGTGCGTGATATCTCTGAATTGGTTCGCCAAGGTCAAGATATTGTGGTGCAAGTGGTTAAAGATCCCCTTGGCACAAAAGGCGCACGCTTAACCACAGATATTACTCTTCCTTCTCGTTATTTAGTCTTTATGCCAGGTGCAAGCCACGTTGGCGTATCACAACGTATCGAATCAGAAAAAGAGCGCAACCGTCTTAAAAAAATCGTCGCCCCTTATTGCAGTGAATCCGGTGGATTTATTATCCGAACGGCTGCCGAAGGCGCGGATGAAAAAGAGCTGGCTCAAGATGCGGCTTTTTTAGAGCGTTTGTGGGAGAAGGTGATGGTTCGCCGCTCCAAATACATTACCCGTTCTACTCTATACGGTGAGCTAGGGCTTGCTCCGCGAATTTTACGTGACTTTGTAGGTACTGAGCTGTCTTTGATTCAGGTCGATTCACGTATGGTGTTTGAATCACTGCTTGAGTTTACCGAAGAATTTGTGCCTGAATTAATGGACAAACTGGTGTTGTATGATGGTGATAAGCCTATCTTTGATTTATACGATGCCGAGAGCGAAATTCAACGCTCACTTGATCGTCGAGTCAATTTAAAATCAGGCGGCTCGCTGATCATAGATCAAACAGAAGCCATGACGACGGTAGATATTAATACCGGAGCCTTTGTTGGTCGTCGTAATTTAGAAGAAACAATCTTTAATACCAACCTAGAAGCGACCGAAGCCATTGCGCGTCAACTTAGGTTACGTAACCTTGGTGGCATCATCATTATAGATTTCATCGATATGATCAGTGATGAGCACCGCAAGCGCGTACTTGCTTCTCTTGAAGCAGCCTTAAATAATGACCGCGTTAAAACCAACATCAATGGTTTTACTCAACTAGGATTAGTTGAGATGACACGTAAGCGTACTCGAGAAAGTATCGAGCATGTACTGTGTTCAGATTGCCCAAGTTGTGAAGGTCGAGGCGCAGTCAAAACCGTTGAAACCGTATGCTATGAAGTGCTTCGTGAAATCACACGAGTCAATCGTGCCTATGACGCCGATAGATTCTTAGTTTATGCTTCATTAGCGGTTGCAGATGCGTTGCAAGGTGAAGAGTCTCATGCGTTAGCTGAGTTAGAACTGTTTATAGGTAAAGAAGTTAAAATCACAGCCGAACCGCTTTATGTTCAAGAGCAGTTCGATGTTGTAATGATGTAGGGTAGTGATTCATTGGCGTCATTCTCAGTTCGACTAGAGCGATTTTTTCTCTCGCTATTAGTGTTTATATTTGTATCTTTAGCGGTGCTTGTCACCGCTTTACGTATTGCTTTGCCTCGGTTAGATAACTATCAACAGGAAATCGAAACTTGGGTAAACAAAGCGTCTGGCCTTAACTTCACTATCGGTGAGGTACATGGGTATTGGAAAAACACCCATCCATCTCTTTCTCTATCAGGCTTACAAGCAGACATTCCCAAGGGCGTAAAAGCCTTTTCTGTTGGGGAAGTTACCGCGGAATTTGATCTGGTTGATTCTCTATTAAACTTACAGCCTAAGATCAGTGAATTAACCGTTAATGGACTGCATATTGATATCAGTGATATCGATCTATTCCACCGCAGTAATACAAATAGCGAGCCGCCAAAAGAGGGTGAGCAGCAACTTCTTAAAAATCTAGAAAACCTAATCCTGCGTCAGTTAAGTGAATTTTCACTCAAAGATTCTACCTTAGTATTTAAAGATGCTGCGGGAGATGTACGTGAAGTTGAAATAGAAAACCTTAACTGGCACAACAACGCCAATCGTCACCGTGCCGATGGGGTGATTAGTGTTAAAGACGTTCAGTTAAACAGCGTCAGCGTTATTGCTGATTTTACTGATAACGATGGCATTGCTGATATCAGTGGTGACTTTTACCTGCAAGGGAATAACTTCAACATTACCCCTTGGGTTTCCCCTTATTTAGCCGATGGTATTGTGGTAGAGAAGGGAAGAGTGAGCCTGAACACTTGGGTTTCTCTTAAAAATAACCAACCTATTGATGCTTATCTGGAAATTTCTCCATCGCGTTTAGAGTGGAAAGACAAACATAACAAAAAGAACTCTATCTCCATCCAAGGCGGAGTGATGAAGCTAGATCCTACTGACGATGGTTGGCAAGTGAATGGTCAAGATCTTGCGTTTCGCTCAAATGGCTCACAGTGGCCAGAGCTTAACTTTGCTTTGCAATGGGCGCCAGAGCAGTGGAAGCTCAATGTTAATCAGATAAAAATCGGTAGCTTAACACCGATATTAGATTTACTGCCGGATATGGAAAAAACGCAAGACTGGATCAATACCGTTCAACTTGGCGGTAAAGTGACGGATATGCGTGTTTCCATGGGCAAAGGCATAGAGACACTTCGCTATTCGGCCAAGCTTAAAGATGGACGCATGAAGCAATGGGAATTGCTTCCTGGTTTCCATACTTTAGAAGCGCAAGTTTTTGGTCGCTCCGATCTGGCGAAAGCCAAAGTCACCATGGTTGATGACGTATTGCCCTATGGCGATGTGTTTCAAGCGCCACTACGCATTCGTCAGGCCGAGCTTGATTTAGTTTGGCAATCCGATGATGACGGCTGGCGACTATGGTCAGATAAAGTCACCGCAGCGACACCTGATCTACAAGTGCTCGGTGCTTTTAAACTCGATTTCCCAAAAGATGCACCCACATTTTTGTCTTTTTACGCAGAAGCCGATTTGCTTAACGCCGGTGAAACGTGGCGTTATTTGCCTACCTTAGCCTTAGGGCGTAGCTTGACCGATTACCTTTCAGCGGGTATTCAAGGCGGCACAGTAAAAACCGCTAAATTGCTTTGGTATGGTGAGCTTTCCAAGTTCCCATATCGTAAAAATGACGGTGTGTTTCAGGCTTGGGTTCCACTGCGAAAAACCAAATTTAGCTTTAGCACAGCATGGCCAGCATTAACCGATATGCAGCTTGATTTGCTATTTGAAAACGAGACCATGTTCTTAGATTCAAGAGATGCCAAACTGCTGAATATCCACGCTGATCGCATCTCAGGTCAAATTCCTCAAATGCATGGTGATGGGCATATTGAACTGTTTGCCGCAGCTAAAGCAGAAGGCTCTGATGTTCGAGATTATATGAGTGCCACACCTTTAGTTGGCTCGGTGGGGGCTGCGTTAACCACCATAGATATCAAAGGACAAGTTGACTCACAGTTCCAACTTTACATTCCATTTAGCGAAGGTGAAGACGCCAGAGCGTGGGGCTATGCCGACCTCAAAAATAACAATATCAATATTACTGCGCCGCCAATGATGCTGGAAAAAGCCACCGGTCGCATTGAGTTTGATAATGATGTGGTGAGCACAGCAGGCTTAAAGGCGACTGTGCTAGATCAGCCTATTTCACTCGACTTTACCGGACAAAATGCCGAGGCAAGCTATGACACTCGTATTGATCTTATCGGTGACTGGCAGGTTGAACCTTTAGTGCCATATCTGGGTAAAACGTGGCTAGAGCCTATTTCAGGTAGAGCGCCATGGAATATGGGAATCGATCTGCAAATCAATGATGTTGGCTTTACCTATCAGTTGGATGCCAAAGCAAACTTAACCTCTGTAGCCAGTAACTATCCAGCGCCAATGCAGAAAAAGAAAGGCGAGGTATGGCAAGCTCGCATGCAGGCATCAGGTAACCAAGAGTCGATTTCTGCCAGACTGCAACTGCCAAAAGCTAAGTTCCAAACTGAAATTGACATCACTCAGGGAAGACCAGTACTTAAAGCGACCAACACCATCATTGGTTCAGGCAGTTTTCGAGTCAGCCCCATTGTTGGGCATCACGCCTCGTTGCGTTTACCTGAATTTGATCTCGACCAATGGATAGATGCATTAGATCGTTCTACCGTTGGGCCTAAGCCGATAGTCAGTGAGCTTAATGCTCCAGAGTTTCCGGTTCCGCAACGCATACAAGTACAAACCACCAACCTTAAAGCGGGTGGTTTAGATTGGAATGATGTGGATTTGTTGGCACGTAATCGTGGCAATAAATGGGATTTCAACGTAGACAGTTCGCAGTTAAAAGGCAAAGCCGATTACGATGGAAAGCACCTAGGCGTGCATTTATCGAAACTGCAATTGTACTTAGCGGATCCTGAAAACCTCGTTGATGAGTCCATTATCGATGAAAAAGATCTTGAGAAAGAAAAAGACGGCAAGCCGTTAATTTCAGACTTTGATAAAACCTTCTTTGCCAAAATGCCGAGCTTTGATTTACAAATCGATGATTTTTGGATGCAAGGTTATAAAGTAGGTAAGGTTGACGTGGTGATGAAACACGATGGCGATCGCATTGTGTGGGACAAAGCCAATTTAACCAGTGGGCAATCGAGCTTATTAGCCAGCGGTTGGTGGAAGTTAACCGATAAAGACAGCACTACCCATTTAAACTTTAATGCTAAAGGCGAAGATAACTCGGAAATCATGGCAAGATTTGGGGTGAACTCGGGCATTCAAAAAGCGCCATTTGAGTTTAACTCATCTTTAGATTGGAAAGGTTCACCATGGAATATTCAGGTAGATACTCTCAATGGCACGCTAGACGCAGAATTTGGCCGTGGGGTGATTTCTGATGTTGGTGGCGCGGCTAAATTACTGGGTATGTTTAGCTTAGATTCCTTGATTCGACGCATGCAGTTAGACTTTAGCGATGTATTTGATGATGGTTTAGCTTTTGATTCTATCGAAGGTAAAGGCAAGGTCGAAAATGGCATATTTGTCACTAACGATCTACAAATGGATTCGATCTCCGGCGATATGACCATTCGTGGTCTAGCGAATTTGAATACTCAAATGGTGGATGCGGAAGTGACCTTTAAACCTGACGTCACTTCAGGTATTCCAATGCTGACCGCCTTTGCAGTAGCGCCACAAACCGCGCTATATGTATTGGCTATCAGTACTGTAGTGGCTCCGGTAATTGAAGTTATTACTCAGGTCACTTATGAAATCAAAGGGCCGATGAACGCACCGAAAGTACGAGAAAAATCGCGTCGTAAGGGAGACTACGAAGTACCTAAGAAACTTCGCTCTGAGTCATAGGGAAGCCACATATGCAGCAACAAGTAACAGTCGGTTTAGTGCAGATGACATCAACTAGTGATGTCACGCAAAACTATCAATACATTGAACAGCAGGTGAGAGAATTAGCTACGCAGCAGTGTCAGTTAATTATTATGCCAGAAAATTGCTTACTGTTTGATAATGCTGAAGGTTATCAAAAGCTTGCAGAAGAGCTGGATTCGGGGCCAATTCAGAGTCAAATAGCTAAACTGGCCAAAGAGTTGGCGGTTTGGATTGTCATCGGCTCTTTTCCTATTCGAGCGCCAAAAGGTAAACTCTACTCCACAAGTTTAGTGTTTAGCGAGCAAGGTGAGTTAGTTGCCGATTACGCCAAAATGCATCTATTTGATGTCGAAGTGGCTGATGGGCATGGTAGCTATCGCGAATCGGATTGCTTTGCGCACGGCACTGCGCCAAAGATAGCGCAGACGCCTTTCGCTAACCTTGGCTTATCGATTTGTTATGACTTACGATTCGCTAATCTGTATAACGTTTTGCGTGACGGTGGTGCAAATATTTTACTGGTACCTGCCGCTTTTACTGCGGTGACGGGCGAGGCACACTGGGAAGCTCTGCTTCGTGCAAGAGCTATTGAAAACCAAGCTTGGGTGATTGGCGTCGGTCAATGTGGACAGCATTCTGCCAGCAGACAAACTTGGGGCCATTCTATGGTGATAGACCCTTGGGGTAAGGTCATCACTTGCGCGGCAATGACACCCTGCAATTTAGTGGCTGATATTGAATTACATCAAGTGGAGCAAGTTCGTAAGGCGATGCCTGTTGCTGCACATCAAAAATTTTTTAGCCTCATCATTGATGAGGAAAATGAGTAAATTATGACAATTGAAACAGTAGAAAAAGAGCTGTTGGCTCCAAGTGGCCTAACAGATCAAGATGTGGAGCGTACTCTTTCTTTGATTGCCGCTCGTGATATCGATTATGCGGATGTTTACTTTCAAGCGAGCTGGCACGAAACCTTAGTTTTAGAAGACAGCATCATCAAGGATGGGTCATTTAATATCGACCGTGGTGTGGGTGTTAGGGCGATCAGTGGTGAGAAAACAGGTTTTGCTTATTCAGATCAGATTCAAGCTGACAGTTTAAAACAATCGGCAATTGCCGCTCGAGGCATTGCAAAGCAAGGACAAACGGCTCAGGTTCAAACCTTCTCTCGTCATAACTCAAGCAAAATTTATTCAAGTGTTAACCCGCTACAGAGCCTTGAAAAGCAACAGAAAATCGACCTGCTTAAAGAGCTTGATATGTACATTCGTATTAAAGAGCCTTTGGTGAGCGAAGTGAACATCAGTTTAAGTGGTGTGTATGAGCAAGTGCTTGTTGCCGCTACAGACGGCACTTACGCTACCGATATTCGTCCATTGGTACGTTTGTCTATCAGCGTGTTAGCACAACGTGGCGATCGCCGTGAGCGTGGTTCTTCAGGCGGCGGTGGTCGTTACGATTACCAAAGATTCTTAGCGATGGATGGCAGCAAAACTGTGGCTATGCACTTTGCCGATGAAGCGATTCGTTTAGCTTTAGTAAACCTTGAATCTGACGCGGCACCTGCGGGCGCAATGCCGGTTGTATTAGGCGCAGGTTGGCCGGGCGTATTGCTACATGAAGCGGTAGGTCATGGTTTAGAAGGCGACTTTAACCGTAAGCAATCCTCAGTATTTTCTGGAAAAGTGGGTGACAAAGTCACTTCCGATCTTTGTACCATTGTCGATGACGGCACTATGGTGGATCGCCGTGGTTCGTTAAATATTGATGATGAAGGGGTTGATGGTCAATACAACACCTTAATTGAAAATGGCGTCCTTAAAGGCTACATGCAAGATAAAATGAATGCGCGTCTTATGGGTGTGGCACCCACGGGTAATGGCCGTCGTGAATCATTTGCGCACTTACCTATGCCTCGTATGACTAATACTTATATGTTGCCGGGTCAACATACGCCTGAAGAGATCATTTCAACCGTCAAAAAAGGTATCTATGCACCAAGCTTTGCCGGCGGTCAGGTTGATATCACTTCGGGTAAGTTTGTGTTCTCAACTTCAGAAGCATACCTTATTGAAAACGGTAAAATCACTCGTCCAGTAAAAGATGCAACTTTAATTGGCTCTGGTATCGAAGCGATGCAGCAGGTATCGATGATAGGTAATGATTTACAAATCGATCAGGGTGTTGGCGTGTGTGGTAAAGCGGGACAAAGCGTTCCTGTTGGTGTAGGTCAACCAACGGTTAAACTTGAAACTATCACTGTCGGTGGTACAGAGTAAGCGGCACATACACACTGTAATGATAGGAAAGCCTATCATTACAGTGTGTACAATAAAGCGATTTAAGCTTCGCTGTTCAGATCTTTTAAGATCTGGAAAATCTCACGATATGCTTTAGGCGGCTTACTGGCTGCCTTTTCTTTATTTGCTTGGCGAGCTAATTGGCGTAGACGTTGTCTATCCGCTTCTGGGTATAAGTTAAGCACTTCTTCAATTGCAGAGTCACCTTCAGCGACAACGCGATCACGCAATACTTCCAGTTTATGCAATTCAGCCGAAGCTTGAGAGTGCTTGTTACGATGCTTATCGAGCGCAGCTTGAATTGGCTCAATCTCAATTTGACGCATTACTTTACCAATGTATTGCAGTTGACGGCGTCTCGCTTCGTTTTTAAAGCGTTGCGCATCTTTAATAGCATCAGCAAGATCTTCTGGTAACGGGAATTTATCCAGTACACCAGGCTTTAGCGCCACAAGCTCTTCGCCAAGTTTTTGCAAGGCTTCCATGTCTTGCTTCATTTCGGTTTTACTTACCCAAATGATTTCTTCTTCCTCTTCCCAAGGGGCTTTCTGGTTTTTTCTGGCCATAATTTGCTCTTAGTTACTCAATTCTGAATGCGTATTACGCATAATTTCCGTTATTTTAACAAACAAATTGGGGAGAATGGGAAAAGCTTGGTATTCTAAACACAATTGCCTGCAAATAATTGATTTAACTATGGACGCTAGACAACAAATTGCCCAACAAAAAGTAGAATTAGAAGAAGCGGTTGCTAAAGCCCTAGCGTTGGCGTCTGCCAAAGCCGATGGTGCTGAGGTAGCGATCAATAAATCTACTGGTCTGAGTGTATCCACTCGCATGTGTGAAGTAGAGAATGTCGAGTTTAATAGCGACGGCGCTCTAGGTATCACAGTTTACCGAGGCCAAAGAAAGGGAAGTGCATCCACTTCCGATCTCAGTGAAAAAGCAATAGCACAAACGGTTGCTGCTGCTTTAGACATAGCCAAGTACACTTCTGAAGATCCTTGCGCCGGCCCTGCACCTGCTGAGTTGATGGTTAAAGAAGTGAAAGATCTGGATCTTTTCCATCCTGATGAGCCAAACCCTGATCATGTTGCGAAAATTGCTATTGAAGCGGAACAAGCCGCTTTGGCGTACAGCGATAAGATCAAACAAAGTGATGGTGCAAGCTATGATTCTCACTATGGCATTCGTGTTTACGGTAACTCACATGGCGTGCTAGCCAGTTATCCATCAAGCCGTCATAGCGTTAGCTGTAGCGTCATTGGCTCGGGTGCAAATGGCGATATGGAACGCAATTATAGTTATAGCGTTGCCCGCAGAGCAGAAGATCTTTGGTCTGCGAAAGAAGTCGGTTTAAAAGCGGCACAAAGAACCATACAGAGCTTAGATGCTCGACGTATTGCTACTGGTGAGTATCCAGTGATGTTTGCCGCTGAGGTGGCTACAGGGCTAATGGGGCACTTAATTGGTGCTATTAGCGGTGGCAGTCTTTACCGTAAATCCTCTTTTTTACTTGATCACCTTGGAAAGCAAATCCTGCCAGATTGGTTCAATGTGAACGAAAAGCCACATATTCTGCGAGGCTTAGCCTCTACGCCATTTGATAGCGAAGGTGTGGCGACTAAAGACTACGACATCATCACCGATGGCAAGTTGGCAACTTACTTGCTGACCAGTTATGCCGCTCGCAAGTTGGGGATGACGGCCACAGGACACGCTGGTGGTATTCACAACTGGTTTGTTCAATCTACCGGACAAGATTACCAAGCCATGCTCAAAGAGCTAGGTACTGGCTTTTTAGTGACTGAATTAATGGGTCAGGGCGTGAATGGCGTTACCGGTGATTATTCACGTGGCGCAGCTGGATTTTGGGTAGAAAATGGGGTGATTCAATACCCAGTTTCAGAAGTGACTGTTGCGGGCAATCTTAAAGATATGTTCCAACGAATTGTGGCGGTAGGCAATGATGTTGAAACTCGCTCACAAATTCAAACTGGTTCTATGCTGATTGAATCGATGAAAGTTGCGGGTGTTTAACCTCTATCCACCTTTGTAGTTATTAAAAAAACGAGCTGAAAAGCTCGTTTTTTTATGTTGGTTAGTTCGAATACTTAGCTAGCGAAAAGTACCTAGAGTAAGAAAATCGTCGCCAGCCCTAAAAAGACCGATAAACCAATCACATCTGTAATGGTGGTCAACGCCATACCGCCTGCCAATGCAGGATCTATGTTCATTTTCTTCAATATAATCGGAATGGTAACCCCAGCAACCCCAGCCACAAACAAGTTGGTGAGCATTGCGGCAGAGATAATAAAGCCGAGCATCCAATCGTGTTTCCAGAACACGACAATCGCACCAATAATTAACGCCCAAAGCACGCCATTTAAGAAGCCGATAGCCGCTTCTTTCATTAGTAGTTCTTTGCGGTTACTGTCACCGATATAGCCCAGAGCCAAGCCACGAATCACCAAGGCCACAGTCTGGTTACCGGCTACGCCGCCCATGGAAGGTACTATGGTCATCAACACAGCGATAGCCGCCATTTGTTCTAAGGTGGCTTCAAACATGTTGGACACAGAAGCGGCTGCTAGAGCGGCCAGTACATTGACGCCTAACCAGACACTCCGGCGACGCGCTGATTTGACTACTGGTGCAAAGGTATCTTCGTCATCATCAAGACCGGCTAAGCTCATCATGGAGTGCTCAGCATCTTCCCTAATGATATCAACCACATCATCAATGGTAATACGTCCGACTAAGTGTTGGTTTTGGTCAACAACCGGCGCGGATACCCAGTTTCTACGTTCAAATAAGCTTGCCACATCCGTAT
The DNA here is from genome assembly GCF_024346975.1 of Vibrio neonatus. Lineage (NCBI taxonomy): Bacteria > Pseudomonadati > Pseudomonadota > Gammaproteobacteria > Vibrionales > Vibrionaceae > Vibrio > Vibrio neonatus. The sequence continues at coordinate 352,819 of NZ_AP024885.1, forward strand.
CGCTAAGATCCACAGCGATAGCCTCATCAGCGTGAGTCATGACTTCTGCAACGGGTACATCAGGTTGTGTGGTTAGCAGGGTAGTGAGTGACAGATTGCCAATTAAACGGTCGTCGTCGTCAATTACATACAGGGTATCGGTGGCTTCAGGCAGTTCACCTTTCATTCGCATATAACGAAGTACAACATCAATATCAACATCGCCACGTATGGTGGTGACGTCGGTATTCATTATTCCGCCAGCGGTGTCTTCTGGATAGGAGAGAGCGGTTTCGACACGTAGTCGATCCGCAGAGTCCATTTGGCTTAGGACTTCCTGTGATACGTTATTAGGTAAGCTTCGAAGAACGTAGGCAACGTCATCGGTATCCATGCCTTCGGTCGCTTCTGCCAGCTTACCGGGAGCCATTTTGGATACTAGGTTATCTTTGACGTCTTCACTTAGCTCATCAAGAATTTCACCGTAATCTTCTGGATCGGTGAGTTGCCATAATACTTCACGGCTTTTTCTTGGCGAGGCTTCAAGAAGGTGGGCAATATCTTCTGGCTCCATTGATTGGAGCTGACGTCTAACGAAGACAAAGCGGCCATTATCCAGCGCATCACTTACTTCCTGAAGCGTTTGGTGGGCCTGATCAAACTCGATCTGTTCCGCCATTATTTGCCTCCATTAGGTGTGTACACTAAATAAATTGATAGAAGGATATTAGCCTATTTTATTCAAGGGGTTAATAAGTTCTTAAATCTAAAACGAATATTTTAATAGACTGGGTGAAAATTATACCAATCATACTAACCAAGCTAGAATGAGCAGTTATTTAGTACGATTAGCATTATTCATCTTCTTCGAATTTTTCTTCGATGAGAGCGCACACCGCTTGTAGAGCCTGTGGTGCTTGTTTGCCGTTGGCGGTCACTGTGACGTATTCACCCTGTGCAGATTCGAGCATAAGTAGTGCCATTACGCTATCCGCGTCAGCACTATTACCATCATTACTGACGGTAACTTTAGCATCAAAGCTTTGGGCTAATTCGACAAGTTTTACCGCCGCGCGTGCATGCAATCCCAGTTTATTAATGATGAGTAAGCGACGAGATTGGATCACTTTTGTTGCTCTAATTGATTGTGACGAATAAGCACTTGTTGCCCTTGTGCAAGGAAGTATTCACCAATTTGCTGAGTAAGAAATACCGAGCGGTGCTTGCCACCAGTACAGCCAATCGCAACCGTAAGGTAGCTACGATTGTTTTTTTCTAGAGCCGGAAGCCAGCGTTCAATAAATGCTTGGATTTGCTCTTTTAGCTCAACCACATCGTCAAAGCCGTACAGGTAATCACAAATAGGCTTATCTAAACCAGTTAAAGGTCTTAGACTGGGTTCCCAGTGTGGATTCGGCAGAAAGCGAACATCAAACACATAGTCAACATCAGAGGGCAGACCGTATTTGAAGCCAAAGGATTGAAAGACCATGACCAACTCTTGCCCATCACGACCTAAGATGCGCTTTCTCACCATTTCGCTGAGTTCGTGAATGGAGAGCTTACTGCTGTCTATGACCAGATCGGCTCGTTCTTTTAATGCAGACAGTAAGATTTTTTCTTCTACAATGGCTTGCTGAAGGGAGCGTGAGTCTTTGATTAATGAGAGAGGGTGGATGCGTCGGGTTTCGCTATAGCGCTTAATGAGGGTTTCTTCGTTTGCTTCAAGATAAAGAACCGTCACTTGAACAGAATCATCTAGCGTCGTGAGTACCGCTGTGACTTGCTTTGGGTTACTCGGTAAGTTACGAATATCAATACTCACCGCAACTTTGGTTTGTTTGGGGCTTAGACCGTCGACAAAAGAGCTAAGCAAAGCCACTGGAAGGTTATCGACACAATAGTAGCCAATGTCTTCTAAGGCACGTAGCGCGACACTTTTTCCGCCACCGGAATTACCACTAACAACTACAAGCTGGCGAGGTTCAGACATTCTTTTATCCCTTTGGACACTCAATCGATTCTGCAACCATTATTTCAAACAGCTCTTCATCAGATTTTGCATGACGAAGCTGTTTAAGCACTTTTTTGTCATTCAGGCGTTCCGCCATACAAGACAGTGTTTTTAAATGTTCTTTGCATTGATTCTCTGGAACTAACAGCGCAAATAACAAATCAACCGGACGATTGTCGATAGCGTCAAATTCAATGGCTTCGTCACATTGTAATAGGACTGCAATCGCTTGGTCTGAATTACTCATTCGAGCATGCGGAATGGCGATACCGTTGCCAATTCCTGTGCTGCCTAGTTTTTCTCTGCCGAGCATACATTCAAATAGATCCGTAGAATCTTGGCCTGAATGGGTTGCTGCAATTTGGCTAATAAGCTCTAGGGCGCGCTTCTTACTAGTACAATGGACTGCACTTTTGGTGCAGTCCAAAGACAATACTTGATTAATTTGCATGGTTAATGACTACTTAGCTTCTCTTTATGCTTGGTCAGCTGGCGAACCAGTTTATCGACTAATGCGTCGATGGCTGCATACATATTTTCTTCTTCAGCGGTGGCGTGAATGTCGCCTTGGCTTACATGTAGCGTAGCTTCCGCAATATGGTTAACTTTTTCAAGTTTTAAAATAACTTGAACGTTATTAATGTGTTCAAAGAAACGCTCGAGTTTCTGAAACTTAGTATCAACGTACTCTTGAAGTGACTCTGTAAGTTCTACATGGTGACCAGTGATATTAATTTGCATAAGCGTTCCTTCTGTTAATGCCTAAACTAGGCGTTTTCGTTGACTAGAGGGGGCGATACCTAATGATTCGCGGTATTTCGCCACTGTGCGTCTTGCAACTTTTACCTCTTGTTCAGCGAGTAGAGCGGTAATTTTATTATCGCTCAATGGTTTAGCTGTGTTCTCTTCTGCGACCAATTTTTTGATCAGTGCACGAATCGCAGTAGAGGACTTATCTTCTCCATCATTGTTACTAACATGACTGGAGAAAAAATATTTTAGTTCAAAAATACCGCGTGGTGTGTGCATATATTTCTGAGTTGTGACGCGTGATATAGTCGATTCATGCATATCAATCGCTTCGGCTACATCATTTAAAATCATCGGTTGCATTGCCTCAGCGCCTTTTTCGAAGAACTCTTGCTGAGTTTCAACAATGCATCTGGCGACTTTCAGCAAGGTATCACTGCGGCTTTCAAGGCTTTTGATTAACCACTTTGCTTCTTGTAGTTGATCTTTAATGTATTGGCTATCACTGCTGTTTGCCCCAGTAATCGTGGCATACTGCTGGTTGACCTCAAGTTTTGGCATATCGGTATTATTGAGAAAGACCGTCCATTTGCCGTTCACTTTTATCACATTAATATCGGGCACAACGTATTCAATATCACTGTTGCCAATCTGACTACCCGGTCGCGGATCTAACTGCTGGATAAGCTGCAATATAGCGATTAAATCGCTTTCTTTGAGCTTAGTTTCTTTAATGATTAATTTGTAGTCGCGATTAGCTAAATGTTCGATATGATTTTTTAAAATCTCACAAGCTTGCTGTTTGCGTGGCGTGTCATCAGGAAGGGCATACAGTTGCAACAATAGACATTCTTGTAAATTGCGAGAGCCAACACCAAGGGGTTCAAATTGCTGAATACGTTTGAGAACTGCAACTGTTTCATCTTCTTCGACATCGGGAAGGGATAAGCTGGCGGTAATTTCAGCGGTGGAAAGCGTTAAGAAACCTTGATCGTCAATGGCATCAATGATGGCAATCGCAATCGCATGATCGGTCTCAGAAAACGGAGTGAGTTCTAACTGCCACAGTAAGTGATCAAAAAGACTGGTTTGAGTTTCGCCTTGATAGATAGGCAATTCATCATCAAGAGCCACACCAGTATTGCCTGAATTGGAGCTGTACACGTCCTCCCAAGAGGTGTCGACAGCAAGTTCGTCACCAATGGAGTTAGAGGCCATTAATTCAGAACTGTCTTGTGCGCTCGGTTCAGTGCTTTCTTGTTGGTTGTTTTCTTTTGTTGATTCGGGTTTTTCTTCCGATTGACTGGTCTCTTCGGAAACTTGCAACAGGGGATTAGAGTCTAATGCTTGCTGAATCTCTTGTTGAAGCTCAAAACTAGACAACTGCAATAAGCGTATGGCTTGTTGCAGTTGTGGGGTCATGGCAAGGTGTTGACCAAACTTAAGTTGTAATGCTGCTTTCATAATTATGAGTCGCCTGCAGTGGGCCGTCTAGAGACGGAACTGTTCACCGAGGTAAACTTTCTTAACCTGTTCGTTGCTAAGCACTTGCTCGGGCGTACCTTCGGCAATTAAGTGTCCTTGGCTTACGATGTATGCTCGCTCACATACGTCCAGGGTTTCGCGCACATTGTGGTCAGTGATAAGTACCCCTAAACCACGGTCTCTTAGATGTTCAATGATCTTTTTGATATCGATAACCGATATCGGGTCGACACCGGCAAAAGGTTCATCCAGCAGAATAAACTGCGGATTGGCAGCCAATGCACGTGCGATTTCCACACGACGACGTTCACCACCAGAGAGAGCCATACCGTTGCTTTTACGAATGTGTTGAATGTTGAATTCGTCTAATAGCTCTTCAAGCTTTTCATCTCGTTCTTGTTTTGAGATTTCATTGCGAGTTTGCAGTACCGCGTAAATATTATCTTCAACAGAGAGCTTTCTAAATATAGACGCTTCTTGTGGAAGATAGCCAATACCCATTCGAGAACGGCTGTGCATTGGTAGAATACTGATATCCTGATCATCAATCAGAATTCGTCCTTCGTCACGAGCAACTAATCCCACAATCATGTAAAAAGAGGTGGTTTTGCCTGCGCCATTTGGCCCTAGTAGACCTACGATCTGCCCCGATTCTACTTGCAGGCTTACGTCTGCAACCACTTTGCGGTTTTTATAGCTTTTCGCTAGGTGTTCAGCTTTCAATACTGCCATAGGTCGACTATTTATTCTCTTTTGGTTGAGGTTGTAGCACGGTTGATACTCGAGAGCCTTTACCACCCTCAGCGATCATTTTCTCGGTGGTGATGTGGTAGATAATTCGTTGGCCGTTGATAGTGCTGTCATCTTGAGCCAGCATCGCCTGTTTGATCATAGTTAATTGATCTTGAGACATATCGTAATACAGCTCTTGTGCATGACCGTGGATAGTTTTGCCATCGTCGGTTTTTTGAGAGAACTTAGCGAGCTTTCCATAAGCTTCAATTTTCTTTATGGCACCGTCGCTAGGGTTACGATAGACAATGACCTTATCCCCTTTCACATTGATACTGCCTTGGCGCATTTTTACGTCACCAATAAAAGTAACCTTGTTACTCTTCATATCAAGTTGTTGACTGTCAGAGTCGATGTACACCGGTTGCTCTGAGTCGGTAGAGAGCGCATAAACTGAAGGAGACAGTAATATTCCCAGTAAAAGACTAAGGCTTAGCTTTTTCATAGATCCCTTTTACATGATTGAACAAGACGGCTTCATTTTTATCCAAATTTCCCTGCATGGCTTGACCAATATTGAGAAATTGAGGTCCTTTTAGAGTCACTTGGACGTCGGAACTAAAGTCTTTGCTGTCTAGCTCAATTGTCATTTTATCTGTAGTTAATGTTTCAAAGCTGGCGCCAGGGAGTAAATTGGTCGCGATGACATTTCCGGCTAACGTCAGTTGATGATTCTTATCTAAAACGGCGGTATCTGAAACCACTTGCCACTCTTCGACTGTCCCATCACGATACACATACATTATGAGGTTATCAAATAGGGTATCGCCACTGGTTGCGTAGTGATCCAGTTTTTCGGAACTGATTTTGTAGCTACGAATACCGTCAAGATCATAAGTGGTGTTAGTCACTTGGCGTCCGGTAAACATAGGTAATTCAGTGCTAGGTTCAACCTGAATAACCTCTTGTTCTTGATTTATCAGTAGATAATAACCGGATATACAGATAATACCGATTAACACTATCTGAAAAATGCGAGAACCCGTCATATACTCAGACCTTTATGTTGCTCTAATTCTCCGCGAGCTTGCAAAATAAGATCGCACACTTCGCGGACTGCGCCATGACCACCTTTAATTTTGGTGACATAGTTAGCTCGTTGTACCAACAGTGGGTGTCCGTCGTTGACGCACACTTTTAATGCGACTTTTTCCATGACTGGCCAATCGATGAGATCATCACCGATGTAACCTGTGTGTTCAGGTAAAATGCCTAACTTATTGATAATGTCATGGTAGGCTTTAATTTTATCGTCTTGACCTTGATAGATGAGCGTTATGCCCAAACCGCGCATACGATTTTCGACGATTTGCGAGCGACGTCCAGTTACGATAGCGATTTCGATGCCGGCGTTCATCAGTGATTTTATGCCGTAGCCATCACGTGTATGGAAGGTTTTGAGTTCTTCGCCAGCATTGCCCATGTAGACAAGACCGTCAGAGAATACGCCATCGACATCACAAATAAGCAGTTTAATTTCTTTTGCTATAGCAAAAACAGGCTTTGAAACTGGACCGTATAGAGAATCGACCATTTCATTCATGAATTACATTACTCCTGCTTTTAAAAGGTCATGCATGTTGAGGGCGCCGACCAGTTTATCATTTTCACATAGCAATAGGGCAGTGATACTGCGCTCTTGCATCATATTCAATCCTTCTACAGCCAACAGAGATGGCGATGCGTAGCTTGGATTTTTTGACATCACATCACCAATAACGGTGCAGTGAATGTCGATTCTTTTATCGAGAAGACGTCTTAAATCACCATCGGTGAAGATACCTAAGATTTTATCTGCATCATCGACAATGGCGGTCATCCCTAGGCCTTTCTCGCTTATCTCAATCAAAGCATCTTTGATCAAAGCATCCGCTTTAACTTTAGGAACATCTGTACCAGTATGCATAATGTTTTCTAGTTTTAGTAGTAACTTACGCCCTAAGGCTCCGCCAGGGTGAGACAGCGCAAAGTCTTCGGCGGTAAAGCCACGTGCTTGCATCAAAGCCATTGCCAGAGCATCTCCCATCACTAAGGTGGCCGTGGTGCTGCTTGTTGGTGCTAACTCAATTGGACATGCCTCATGAGGTACCGCGATACATAGGTGGACATCCGCCAGTTTTGCCATGTTGGAGTTTGGCTTGCCGGTCATGCTGATGATTTGAACATTAAGGCGTTTTAACACAGGAAAAAGAGAAAGGATCTCTTGTGACTCACCAGAGTTTGAAATAGCCAGAACAATATCGTCTGGCGCAATCATGCCTAAATCACCGTGAGCGGCTTCACCAGGGTGGACAAAAAAAGCTGACGTACCAGTGCTGGCTAAAGTAGCGGCAATTTTATTGCCGATGTGACCAGATTTACCCATTCCCATCACCACGACTTTGCCATGTTTATTCGCAAGAATAGTGTCGCAGGCTTGGTCAAAATCACGATTAAAATATTGAGACAGCTGTGTGAGTCCCGCTATTTCCGTGTTGAGGACATTTTGCGCCGCTTTTTGGTAGTCAAATTTTACTGTCATGTGAATATCCTTACGCACCTACATTGAAAAAGAGATAGCTTTGGTAGGCAACAAATATAGCAAAGAGTATCCCACCTTCTATTCGGGTGATCTTTTTCGATTTACCTAGCGCCATAATGACTAATAAAACGGAAACGCCTAGCATGACCCAAAAGTCACGATTCATGGCATTTTCGTTGAGCAGTGAAGGGTGCAATAACCCCGGAATGCCCATAACCGCCAGTATATTAAAGACGTTGGAGCCAATAATATTACCCACCGCCATATCATCTTCGCCTTTCATGACCCCAGCTAATGAGGCCGCCAACTCTGGCAAACTAGTACCGATGGCAATGATGGTCAGTCCAATAACGAGATCGCTCATGCCAAAGTACTTGGCGATGTACACGGCATTATTGACTAATAGGTTTGCCGCCAGTGGCAGTAAGATAAGACCTACCACAATCCAAAAAATGGCTTTTTTGTTCTCGACGCCGTCAGGGACTTCAGATTCTTGCTCACTGAGCATGCTATCGCCAACGTGTTTTTCTGTTCGAGAAATGTGTAGCATCGCCAGAATGAACGCGACAAACAGGACGACAAGTAACACACCTTCGGTGAAGCCAAGATAGTGATCCCACATGATGCCACCGGCAATTAGGGTGACACCTATCATGAGTGGCAGCTCGCGTCGCAATATACCTGAGCTTACGATTAAAGGCTTAACCAGTGCGGTGATACCCAAAATAAGCGCTATGTTGGCAATGTTTGAACCTAATACATTACCGACAGCGGTATCCGTTCGACCGTCTAAGGCGGCAGTTGCAGAAACCATCATTTCTGGAGCAGAAGAGCCCATGGCAAGAATGGTCATACCGATGACAAGGGGAGATATTCCGAAATTTCTAGCTAATGCTGCTGAACCGAATACCAGTTTATCGGCACTCCAAACCAGCATGATTAAACCAACGACAAGTAGACAAATCGCTACGATCATTTGTGTGCTCTTTATTAATTGGTACGAGTTAAACAGTGATTTTGACGTTAAGCTGTCAAAAAGGGAAGATTTTAGACGAATTATTTACACACAAGTCTGATAAAATTCCTATGATTAAGTCGACCAACTGCCTGATATATTCAACTTTTTTGATATTGGACGGTTTTCAGGTCACAACAAGGAGTGTTGATGCTCGAAGCTAAAAGCAAAATTACATTAGATAAGGTGACATTTTCTCGGGGTTCTAGGGTGGTTTTTGACGACATTAGCTTGTCGATTCCACAAGGTAAAATTACCGCGATTATGGGGCCTTCGGGTATAGGAAAAACTACCTTACTCAAACTTATCGCAGGGCAAATTCCGCCAGATAGCGGTGATATATGGTTTGAGCAACAGAACATTCCCGAGCTTAGCCGTGGTGAGCTTTATCAAGTTCGCAAGAAAATGAGCATGCTATTTCAATCCGGGGCGCTGTTTACTGATCTTAATGTTTTCGACAATGTCGCGTTCCCAATTCGCGAGCACACTCAGCTATCGGAATCTTTTATTCGCACTATTGTGCTATTGAAGCTAGAAGCGGTAGGTTTGCGAGGTGCGGCCCAGTTAATGCCTAGTGAGTTATCCGGAGGCATGACCCGAAGAGTAGCGTTGGCACGAGCCATTGCTTTAGACCCAGATGTCGTGATGTATGATGAGCCTTTTGTGGGGCAAGACCCGATCACTATGGGGGTGTTGGTTGAACTGATTAAAAAGTTAAACCAAGCGTTAGGCGTAACGTCGATTGTAGTGTCGCATGATGTGCCTGAGTTAATGAGCATTGCAGATTATGTGTATTTGATTGCGGATAAAAAGGTGATTGCGAGCGGTGAGCCAGCCGATATTGAACAAAGCCAAGATCCGCGAGTACAACAGTTTTTACATGGCAGCGCGGATGGTGCAGTGCCGTTTGCATTTCCATCAGCACCATTAGAAAGGGATTTATTTCAACGATGATATCTTGGGCTATCAATAAAGTTGCCGATATAGGCGCATCAGGGATCAGAGTTACCCGCTCTTTTGGGCGAGCAACCTTGATGCTGTTTGGTGCTCTGGTGGCTAAACCGCAGCCAATGAAAAACATACCGCTATTGTTTAAGCAGCTCTATTCTGTAGGCGCTCAATCGCTAGTAATTACTTTGGTTTCAGGTTTATTCATCGGTATGGTGCTGAGTTTGCAAGGCTATGTCGTGCTGGTGGACTATGGCGCAGAAGGCAGTTTAGGGCAAATGGTCGCACTTTCTTTGCTACGTGAGTTAGGCCCTGTAGTTACCGCATTACTGTTTGCTGGTCGAGCAGGTTCTGCCTTAACCGCTGAAATAGGATTGATGAAAGCCACCGAACAACTTTCAAGTTTGGAAATGATGGCGGTTGACCCATTAAAACGCATTATTAGCCCTAGATTTTGGGCGGGCGTTATTTCTATGCCGTTACTGACGATGATTTTTATCGCGGTGGGTATTTTAGGTGGACACATTGTTGGCGTGGATTGGAAAGGAATCGATCACGGCAGTTTTTGGTCTGCAATGCAGTCGTCGGTAGAGCTAGGACGAGATATCGGTAATAGCTTAATTAAATCATTGGTGTTTGCCATAACTATAGTTTGGATAGCGCTGTTTAATGGTTATGATGCTGTCCCTACCTCAGAAGGTATCAGTCAAGCAACGACTCGCACCGTAGTGCATTCTTCTCTAGCTGTATTAGGGCTAGATTTTGTTTTAACCGCATTAATGTTTGGAAGTTAAGTATGAATCAATCAAGGAAGTTAGAATTGTGGGTTGGTAGTTTTATCATCTTAGGCATTGTAGCGGTGATGTTTATGATATTTAAAGTGGCTGATGTAAAGTCGCTAGGAAGCCAAGATAGTTATAAACTTAAAGCATCTTTCGATAATATAGGCAGCCTAAAAGTACGTTCCCCAGTAAAAGTAGGTGGAGTAGTGGTCGGTCGAGTATCGGATATTACGCTCGATACTGAATACTTTACGCCAGTGGTCACTTTGACTATTGAAGAGCGTTTTGGTCACTTTCCAGATACTTCAAGTGCGCATATCTTAACTTCTGGTTTAATTGGTGAGCAATATATTAGCTTAATACCGGGTTTTATGGACGATGACGCTGAGATACTCAAGGATGGCGATCTGATAGAAGATACCAAGTCAGCCTTGGTGCTGGAAGATTTGATCGGGCAGTTTATGTACAGCGTAGGCGATAATTCAGGGAAATAACCATGAAAATTATGACAAGACTTATCTTATTGATGGCGATGTTGTCTTCCTCAATTGTATGGGGTGACACTGTGGATAAAACCCAGCCTTATCAGATGATGGAAATAGTGGGCAGTCGTACTTTTGATAGACTCAAAAACGAACAAGCTCAGCTGAGAGAGTCTCCAGAACAGTTAAAAGTGGTGGTTGAAGAAGAGCTAATGCCTTACGTCAACGATCGTTACGCAGGGCTTAAAGTATTAGGTAATTACCTAAGAAAAGCTGATAAGGGTGAAGTGGCTGACTTTTTGGTCGCATTTAGAGAGTACTTAGTGACCGCTTATGCGCAGGTGTTAACTCAGTATAAAGATCAAGAGATCAAATACACTCCGCCGCGTAATCTTCGCGATGATCAGCGTATCGTGTCTATCCCTGTTGAAATCATGCAGGCTAATCGACCGGCGATAAAATTAGAGTTTAAGTGGCGAAAAAACAAAAAAACCAATGAGTGGCAAGCGTTTGATATGGTGGCAGAAGGTGTCAGTCTGTTATCAAGCAAACAATCAGAGTGGGGCGGCAAAATACGTAAAGATGGCCTGCCAGCCGTCACTCATGAGTTAGCGACTTTAGCGAAAACGCCAATCCATTATGACTCTGCTAAATGATGAGTGATAAAGCGGTTTGGCACATGATTGATGATCAGCATGTCACACTAAGTGGTATGCTCAATCGAAACAATATTCCGCAGCTATGGCAGCAAATCGCGCAGTGGCAGCCAAAGGTTGAACGACTAGAACTCGACCTAAGTGCTGTATTAAGTACAGATTCTGCGGCAATGGCGCTGATTCTGCACATAATTGACCATGCAAAAAATTGTGACTGCCATATAATGTTGCGATCTGTACCTAATAAACTGCTTACTTTGTTTGAAGTGAGCAATGCAATGCCGTTATTGGTAGAGCACATAGAAATCGAAATTGAGGGTGAAAGTGGATAGTACACAAGTTAAAGAACTGCTCGACGAAGCGTTGCAGCTAGCAGAGATTCATGTAAAAGGAGAGGGCAGTCATTTTGAAGTGATTGCTGTTGATGCTTCTTTTGAAGGAATGAGCCGTGTTAAGAAGCAGCAGTTTATTTATGCGCCGCTTACGGACTACATTCAACGCAACGAAATTCACGCACTATCAATAAAAGCTTTTACTCCCGAGGAGTGGCAGCGTGATAAAAAACTAATGTCGCTTTAAGGACTAATAATGGAAAAATTTCGAGTAACTGGCTCTTCAGCGCCTTTAAGCGGTGAAGTGTTAATTTCTGGCGCAAAAAATGCGGCTTTACCTATTTTATTTTCGGCTATTTTGGCGGAAGAACCTGTTGTTTTACACAACGTACCAAAACTACGTGACATTAATACTAGCCTAGCTTTGTTACAACAATTAGGTGTTAAAGCATCTCGTGATGGAGATACTACCACTTTGCTAGTTGATGCTTCAGGCATCAATGAATACTGCGCACCTTATGAGTTAGTTAAAACCATGCGTGCATCTATTTGGGCATTAGGTCCTTTGGTGGCAAGATTTGGTGAAGGTCAAGTCAGCCTACCGGGTGGCTGTGCTATCGGTGCTCGCCCTGTTGATTTGCACATTCAAGGCCTAGAAAGCCTTGGCGCAAACATCACCATTGAAGATGGCTATGTAAAAGCAAAAGTGGATGGTCGCTTGCAAGGCGCGCACATTATCATGGATAAAGTCAGTGTTGGCGCAACCATTACTATCATGAGTGCAGCAGCATTAGCCGAAGGCACCACAATTTTAGACAACGCTGCTCGTGAGCCAGAAATTGTTGATACCGCGGATTTCTTGATTGCCCTTGGCGCAAAAATTACCGGCGCTGGTACTGATACCATCACAATTGAAGGCGTTGAACGTCTTGCTGGTGGTGAGCATACGGTTGTTCCCGATCGCATCGAAACCGGCACTTTCTTAGTGGCGGCGGCTGTTTCTGGCGGTAAAGTGGTATGTCATAACACTCGTGCTAACTTGCTAGAAGCGGTATTAGCTAAGCTAGAAGAAGCGGGCGCTAAGATTGAAACGGGCGAAGATTGGATTTCTGCGGACATGACCGGCGACAGAGAGCTAAAAGCGATTACTGTTCGCACTGCGCCATACCCGGGTTTCCCAACCGACATGCAAGCGCAATTTACTTTGCTAAATATGATGGCAAAAGGCGGCGGCGTAATCACAGAAACTATCTTTGAAAATCGTTTCATGCACGTTCCTGAATTGCAACGCATGGGCGCAAAAGCGGAGATTGAAGGTCACACGGTTATCTGTGGTGATAGCGAAGGTTTAAGTGGCACACAAGTGATGGCGACTGACCTACGTGCTTCTGCAAGTCTTGTTATTGCAGGTTGCATTGCTAGTGGTGAGACGATTGTTGATCGCATTTACCATATCGATAGAGGCTATGACCGAATTGAGCATAAACTGAGCCTGCTTGGTGCTAATATTGAAAGGTTTAGTGACTAATCACATTTAGATTCTATTAAAAACCGAAACCTTGTGGTTTCGGTTTTTTTATTTGATAGACTGTTAGCTTCTGACTTTCTTTGTCCAGCAAGCCTGAGCTATGAAAGAGAAAATAAGAGACTTAGTGAAAAGCTAGGCTTTATACAATAACAGTCTCGAAGAGCATTCTATCAATCACTTAATTACTGCGATTGGTATTACTATCGGGAATGACAATTAAACAGCGAAGGTTATCGCTAGGAATTACATAATGATTGCTTTACTGCGCATGTTTTTGGTCTTAATTTTTGCCATATTGATGTTTGTATTTGGCTGTGGCTATTGCCTATTTAGCCCAAGAAATCCAAAGCACGTATTTACCTTTGGTCGCTACTTTGGTGCAATGCACCGCGTATTTGGTATCAAGCTAGAGCTTAGACTCCCAGAAGATGCTTATAAGCGAGGCCAAGCAACTTATATTGCCAACCATCAAAACTCTTGGGATTTATTTACCGTATCTTCTGCCGTTACGCCAAATGTTGTGACTGTAGGTAAGAAGAGCTTATTGTGGCTGCCTTTATTTGGTCAATTATACTGGTTAACAGGTAACATCCTAATTGATCGTGCCAACCGCTCTAAAGCCAAAGGAACTATCGATCAAGTGGTCGATAAAATGAAGCAAACGCGTTTATCTGTGTGGATGTTTCCCGAAGGCACACGTTCTCGCGGTCGAGGCTTATTGCCATTTAAAACAGGGGCTTTTCATACCGCAATTGGTGCGGAAACACCGATCATTCCTATTGTTTGTAGCACCACACAAGACAAGATAAAACTGAACCGTTGGAACAACGGACATGTGATTATCGAAATGTTACCTCCAGTGGATACCTCTGAGTACAACAAATCAAATGTCCGTAAGTTAGCTGAAGTTTGCCGAAACCAAATGGAAGAGAAGCTGAAAAGTTTGGACGAAGAAGTGGATGCAAGAAACGCCGCTGATGGTGTAAAAAACTAAACACTGCGTTTGAGGTAAGATTAATCACGTTAAGTAAATAGCCAACAATCGAGTATGTAAACAAGCTAGCTAGCTTGTTGGATTATTCCTAATAGCTTGTTGGGTAAGGCTATTTACTTATAGGTTATTAATAGATTGGTAGCACCTTCTATAAATGTATCACCAAGATAAAATGTAGACATAAAAAAGGCTAGTCAGTGATGACTAGCCTTTTTCGTAATTGTTGTACTAAAGCTGATTAAGAGTTTTTAGACGCTACTGGTGCAGGTTGCAAGCCATCGTTGATATCTAAGATATCTTGCTCGCTTAATGTACCTACTGCTTCTTTTAATTGCAGTACGCTGATGATGTAGTTGTAACGAGCATCAGATAGGTTACGTTTTGCTTCAAACACTCGACGAGTGAAGTCTAAAACGTCAACTACTGTACGTGAACCAACTTCATAGCCTGTTTCAACTGCAGATAGTGCAGATTCCGCAGAAATTAGAGATTGCTCAAATGCGCGGATAGAACCTATGGTTGCATCAATGTTGTTGTTAGATGCACGTACTGTTTTAACTACAGAGCGGTAAGAGGCTTCTAAGTCTTCACTCACTGCCACATAGTCATACTCAGCTTGTTTTACCTGAGAGCTAACATTGCCACCGGTATATAGTGGTACAGAAAGGTTAATGCCTAGGTTGTATTTAGTGTCATCAACATTAGTATCGCTGATTTTACCATTACCGTAGCCAGCATCAGCATTGAAGGTCAGCGATGGTAGGTGACCAGAGCTTGCTAAGCGGATGTTGTCTCTTGCGATATCTTGATTGATACGAGCAGCCAGCAAGCTAAGGTTTTCTTCCTGAGCTTGTTCTACAAGTGCATCGTTCGTTTTATCTGATTTAGAAGCAGAGAAACGTTTGATATCTAGAATATCTAGGTTTTGGTGACCCGTACCTGTGATTTCACGTAGTGATTCATAGCTGTTTACTAAAGCGTTTTTCGCGCTTACTTCTTCAGCCAGTACGCTATCGTATTCAGCTTGAGCTTCATGCACGTTAGTGATTGCAGATAGGCCAACGTCAAAACGTTGTTTTTCTTGATCGAGTTGTCGTTCAACAGCGCTTTTCTCGGCTTGAACGAACTCTAAACTGTCCTTTGCTCGTAACACTTCAAAATACGCTGTAGCGGTACGCAGGATGAGATCTTGTTGTTTAGCCGCATAAGCAGAGTCTGCTTGGCGTGCTTTCTTCTCTGTGGTTTCAAGAGTAACCCAGCTTGAACGTTGGTAAAGCTCTTGGCTTAAGCCAATGCCTGCTTGAAAAGCATTAGTCTTTGCCCCAGTGTAGCCTTCACCATAGTCATAAGAAGCGGTTAGGTTAATTTGAGGAAGCAAGGAACTGCGTGATGAGGTAATTGCTTCAAAAGCTGCGTCGCGTTGAGCCGCTGAACGTAGCAGTTGAGGATCACTCTTTTTCGCTTGATTATAAACATCAGCTAGATTTTCTGCACTGGCTGATAAAGACAGACCACACAGAGAAGCTGAGATAAAGATGGACAGCGCTTTCTTCATTGTCGTAACTCTTCCTGCTACTTAAAATTTATATTTGGTTGATTAGAATATAGGTATTGATTTGAATTTGAACTGTTTTTACACAATTTTACACAGCATCCTATACAGTATCGTACAGGGTACTACAAAAACCAATATTAAGGCTATTGTTACATGTTTTTGTTAAAAAAACACAGTTCATTATCTATTCAGGTAGTATTAATCTTATACATGACGATAGCTCACGACCTGAAAATTGCTTGTCATTCATCCAGTAAAGAGAATGCTTATGTTTAACCCTAGCTCCTACCCTACATTTCACAATAAAGATGTTGAAATTATTGAAAAAAAGACTTTGTTTAAGGGCTTTTTCTGTCTAACTCAAGTGAAATTTCGTCATCGACTGTTTGCTGGGGGCTGGAGTGCTGAGATAGAACGAGAGCTGTTTGAACGTGGACATGCTGTGGCAATGTTGCCTTACGATCCTGTTACGGATCAATTGGTGATGGTGGAACAGATTCGGGTTGGCGCACTCGGTGATAAAAGGCCGTGGCAGTTAGAGATAGTGGCAGGAATGCTAGATAAAGAGGGTGAAGACCCAATAGATGTGGCTAAGCGAGAGTCCGTTGAAGAGGCTGGTCTAGCGGTAAAAGCCATTCAACACATCAGTGGTTATTACCCTTCGGCAGGGGGCTGCTCTGAACGTCTAGAATTATATGTTGGGCAGATAGAAGCACCGCTATCGGGTGGTGTTTTTGGCTTAGAATCGGAAGGTGAAGATATTCGCGTACATGTTCTGGGCAGAGAAGAGGCTTACCAATTAGTGAAAAATGGTACAATCGAGAACGCAGCATCTATCATAACGATTCAGTGGTTGATGTTGAATCATCAACAACTGAGAAAACAATGGTTAACCCAAGAAAAGTAAATTCTGAATATCATGTTGATTTTGCAGGCCTTATGCGTTTGTATGAGACCAATTATGCTAAATTAAATGCCTTGCTTCCTCGCCCTGCAGTGGTGGGAGATAAGCGAACGTATCAAGTGCAAGATCAAGTTTACCAGATTAATATTTTGGAAATTACACGCTATACCACCTTGGTGAACGTTTATCAGTGTGATATACATCCCATTTTTCCACTTCCAAGCATGACGGTACGTCTATATCACGATGCAAGGGTTGCAGAAGTATGTGCAAGTGAAAAAATGAGAATAGTGAATGCACGCCATGATTATCCAAATAAGAAAATGGTGCAAAAAGACGAAAAGCACCAGCTAAATAAATTTCTTGGAGATTGGCTGACATTTTGCTTAAAAATGGGAATTAGTAGAGAGCCCCTGTTATGAGCTCAGCGTATAAATAATATTGGAAAGACTGATTGTGGAACCGCATATAGTTGTGACGGAAGAAACCGTCCAATTACTACAAATTACAGACACGCACTTATTCGCTGATGACGAAGGGTGTTTGCTAAGTGTGAATACTGGATTGAGTTTTCAAGCCGTAGTGGATGATATTGCCGCGCACAACCTACCTTTTGATGCCATTATCGCTACCGGTGACATATCTCAAGATCATTCAGTCGCCTCTTATAAGCGCTTTGCAAACGGCATCAAACAATTGCTGAAACCTTGTTATTGGCTACCGGGTAATCACGATCTGCAGGCGAATATGGGCAAAGTCTTGCCTTCTGAGCAAATCAATGAAGTCTCGCATGTATTTGCTGGAGACTATTGGCAGTTGATTATGCTTAACAGCCAAGTTGAAGGTTTACCCCATGGCTACCTTGAGCAGCATGAGCTTGATCTGCTTGATGAGAAATTGAGCCAACATCCAGAACGACATACCTTAGTATTACTACACCATAATTCACTGCCTATTGGCAGTACTTGGCTTGATCAGCATAAACTACAAAAAGCCGACCAATTCTGGAATGTCATAGAAAAACACAACAATGTACGCGCGGTATTGGGCGGACATGTGCATCAAGATTTTGAACAAGATTGCAATGGCGTCAAAGTCATCGCAACCCCTTCAACTTGTATCCAGTTTAAGGCCAATACCCATGAGTTTGCTTTAGATTCGCTACCTCCGGGTTGGCGTCATCTACAGTTACATAAAGATGGGCGTTTAGAGTCTCAATTGCATCGTCTTGATGAGGGCTGTTTTGTCCCTGATTTTGATGCGCAAGGCTATTAAATGACTGCGCACAATAAACCCTCTTTATTGCTTTATTTGCATGGCTTCAATAGTTCTCCTCAGTCGCATAAAGCGCAACTAATGAGAGAGTTTTGTCAAAACCACAGACCGGACATTCGTTTTGTATCTCCGCAGCTGCCTGTGTATCCAGAGCCATGTATACAAAGTCTGCGCACCTTATGCGATGAACTCAGTGCAGAATATCAAGTGGGCTTAGTCGGAAGCTCGATGGGGGGCTATCTATCCACTTGGCTCAATAAAGAATACGGCTTTAAAGCTGCGTTAATTAATCCTGCAGCAAAACCTTTTGAGTTGCTACAAGATTATTTAGGCCCGCAGCTAAACCCTTATACCGAAGAAGAGTACATTCTAAAGCAGGAACATGTTGAGCAACTAAGAGCCATTGATGTTCCAGTCATTAGCCAAACTGCAGATTTTTGGCTGTTGCAACAAAAAGGGGATGAAGTCCTCGATTATCGACAAGCTGTAGATAAATTTATAGGGTGCAAACAGACCGTAGAAGAAGACGGCGATCATAGTTTTATAGGGTTTGAGCGCTACCCAAGCGCGATAGTGGAGTTTCTTCAACTCTAATGTAAACCTTACGCTACAATTCATGATGTTTGCTTGATAACTGCACAATTGTCATGCTTTTTTATCTGGAAGTGAGTGTGAACTTGACATAACCGCCACTGCGCCAGACTATGTAAAGCATTCAAGTTGTATCACGGTTAATTAACGACCAGAATCAATTCATCTGCCATTGCCGTTTTAACAATTTTAAGCATCTATAAGATTGCAAATTTCTCAATGATGAGAAGCGATGTTTAACAACGCCAAGAGTAAATTTTCAAATTATGACTGAACAATATAACGCTGGGGCGATAGAAGTCTTAAATGGCTTGGAGCCAGTCCGTCGTCGCCCTGGAATGTATACCGATACTGTACGTCCCAACCACCTTGGGCAAGAAGTTATTGATAACAGTGTCGATGAAGCGTTAGCTGGACATGCTTCCAAAATACAGGTCATCTTACATGCCGATCAGTCACTCGAAGTGATTGATGACGGGCGTGGTATGCCTGTGGATATTCACCCTGAAGAGGGTATTTCTGGTGTGGAACTTATTCTATGTAAGCTGCATGCTGGTGGTAAATTCTCCAATAAGAACTATCAATTTTCCGGCGGTTTGCACGGGGTTGGTATTTCAGTGGTAAACGCACTGTCGCAACGTGTTGAAGTCAACGTTCGCCGTGATGGACAGGTTTATCAAATCGCTTTTGAAAATGGCGATAAGGTCGAAGAGCTCTCTGTTATCGGGACGTGCGGTAAACGCAATAGCGGTACTAGCGTACACTTCTGGCCAAATGCTAAATATTTTGATTCAGGGAATTTCTCTGTATCAAGATTGATCAATAACCTGCGCGCGAAAGCGGTACTGTGTCCTGGACTCGAAATTACCCTGCAAGATAAAGTCAATGGTAAAGAGCACAAGTGGTACTACGAAAGTGGTCTAAAAGACTACCTTGCTGAAGGCGTTAAAGGTTACACCGTCTTACCGGAAACCCCGTTTACCGGTCAATTCTCTAGTGAGATTGAAGGTGCTGATTGGGCGATTATTTGGCAACCAGAAGGTGGCGAATTAATTACTGAAAGTTACGTGAACTTAATCCCGACCTCACAAGGCGGTACACACGTAAATGGTCTGCGCCAAGGTTTGCTCGATGCGATGCGTGAGTTTTGTGAATTCCGCAACTTATTACCGCGCGGCGTGAAACTGACCGGTGATGACATCTTTGATCGCTGTTCTTATGTATTGTCGATCAAAATGCAAGACCCTCAATTTGCTGGACAAACCAAAGAGCGACTCTCTTCTCGTCAATGTGCTTCTTTTGTGTCTGGCGTTATCAAAGATGCCTTTAGTCTGTGGCTGAATGAAACCCCACATATTGCCGAGCAACTGGCAGAGGCGTGTATTGCAAACGCTCACCGCCGTATGCGTGCCAGCAAAAAAGTGGTGCGTAAAAAAGTGGCATCAGGCCCTGCATTGCCGGGTAAATTAACCGATTGTACCGTGCAAGATTTAGCTCGCACCGAACTATTTTTAGTGGAAGGTGACTCTGCGGGAGGCTCAGCCAAACAGGCGAGAGACCGTGAGTTTCAAGCGATCATGCCACTGCGTGGTAAGATTTTGAATACTTGGGAAGTCAGCGCCGACCAAGTGTTAGCCTCACAAGAGGTACACGATATCTCTGTGGCACTAGGGATAGACCCAGACACTGAAAGCCTAGAAGGCTTACGTTACGGTAAGATCTGTATCCTAGCGGATGCGGACTCGGATGGACTGCACATTGCAACGCTACTTTGCGCCTTATTTACACGCCATTTCCGTTCTCTAGTTAGCGCAGGTCACGTATACGTTGCTATGCCGCCACTGTTTAGAATTGATTGCGGCAAAGAGGTTTTTTACGCTCTTGATGAAGAAGAGAAAGATGGTGTTATCGAACGTTTAAGCAGTAAACGAGCCAAAATCAACGTACAACGATTCAAAGGTCTGGGTGAAATGAACCCATTACAGCTTCGTGAAACCACCATGGATCCCAATACTCGCCGTCTAGTACAGCTCACCATAGATGATGATGAACAGACAATGGAAATGATGGACATGCTATTAGGTAAAAAGCGTGCAGATGATCGCCGTCATTGGTTACAAGACAAAGGCGATATGGCTGAGGTATAAGAATGTCGAACGAGATTACATACGATGGCGTTGAGCAGTTACCGCTGCGCAAATTTACCGAAGACGCCTATTTAAACTATTCAATGTACGTGATTATGGATCGTGCATTGCCTTACATTGGTGATGGTCTAAAGCCCGTGCAACGCCGCATTATTTATGCGATGTCAGAACTAGGCTTATCCGCTTCATCTAAATATAAAAAATCAGCTCGTACCGTTGGTGACGTGCTCGGTAAGTATCACCCACACGGCGATTCAGCGTGTTATGAAGCTATGGTGCTGATGGCACAACCATTTACCTACCGTTACCCATTGGTAGACGGTCAAGGTAACTGGGGTGCTCCTGATGATCCTAAGTCTTTTGCTGCAATGCGTTATACCGAATCTAAACTGTCGAAGTTTGCTGAGGTATTGCTAGGTGAATTAGGTCAAGGCACAGTGGAATGGCAACCTAACTTTGATGGTTCGATGAAAGAGCCTCAAATGTTACCGGCGCGCCTGCCACATATCTTGCTAAACGGTATTACTGGTATCGCGGTCGGCATGGCAACGGATATTCCGCCACACAACGTTCGTGAAGTGACCAACGCCACTATTGAGTTAATCGAAAATCCGAAAGCTGAGCTAGCGGATGTGATGCAATACGTGCAAGGCCCTGATTACCCGACCGAAGCGGAAATCATTTCACCGAAAACGGATATCGAGAAAATTTATCGCACTGGTCGTGGCAGCATTAAACTGCGCGCGGTTTGGCATAAAGAAGGCAGTGATGTGGTCATTACTGCGTTACCGCACCAAGTATCTGGTTCTAAGTTGCTAGAGCAGATCGCTAATCAAATGCGCGCTAAAAAGTTGCCTATGGTTGATGATTTACGCGATGAATCCGATCACGAAAACCCAACGCGTATTGTTATCGTACCTCGCTCTAACCGAGTGGATTGCGATCAGTTAATGAATCACTTATTTGCCTCAACCGATCTTGAGAAAAACTATCGTGTGAACTTAAACATGATTGGTTTGGACAAGCGTCCACAGGTAAAAGGTCTTGTTCAAATACTAAAAGAGTGGATTGAGTTCCGTCGTTCAACAGTTCGCCGTCGCTTGCAGTTCCGTTTAGATAAAATCTTAGCTCGTCTACATATCCTTGAAGGTTTGTTGGCTGCGTATCTCAACATTGATGAAGTGATTGAGATTATTCGTACTGAAGACGACCCGAAAGCGGTATTAATGTCTCGCTTTGAGCTTTCGGCGATTCAAGCGGATGCCATCTTAGATACCAAGTTACGTCAGTTGGCGAAGCTAGAAGAGTTTAAGATCCGTGGCGAGCAAGAAGAGCTAGAAAAAGAGCGTAAACAGCTTGAGTTGCTACTAGGTTCTGAGCGTCGTTTAAATACCTTACTGAAGAAAGAACTTAAAGCCGATGCTGAGAAATACGGCGATGATCGTCGCTCACCATTGATTGAACGTGCCGAAGCGCGAGCGCTAACTGAAAAAGACTTACTACCAAACGAGCCAATTACGGTGGTGTTGTCTGAGAAAGGTTGGATTCGTCATGCCAAAGGGCATGAGGTAGATGCATCGACACTAAACTATAAGTCCGGTGATAAATACTTAACCTCGGCTAAAGGTAAGAGTAACCAACAAGCGATATTCTTAGGCTCTGATGGACGAAGTTATTCTTTAGAATCGCACTCTCTGCCATCGGCGAGAAGCCAAGGTGAGCCGATTACCGGTCGCTTGAACTTATCTACAGGTAGCAGTATTCGTCAGGTATTAATGGGTGATGATGAGCAGCTATGGCTGGTTGGCTCTGATGCAGGTTATGGCTTTGTGTGTCGTGGTAGCGATTTACTCTCTAAAAACCGCAATGGTAAAGCGTTAGTTAACTTGCCACAAAGCGCTGAGATCTTAACGCCAAGTCCGATCTCGGAACTAGACCAAGATGAGATCCTTGCGATCACAAACTTAGGTCGCATGCTGATGTTTGCTATTAAAGACTTACCGCAACTGAGCAAAGGTAAAGGGAATAAGATTATTAATATTCCTTCGGCGAAAGCTAAGAGTCGTGAAGAGTTTGTCACGCAATTACTAGCGGTGCCTGCCAATGCCACTGTTACCTTGTACGCAGGCAAACGTAAGTTAGGCTTGAAACCAAGTGACTTGGATAACTTTAGAGGTGAGCGAGGACGTCGCGGTGCTATGTTGCCACGTGGTCTACAGCGCGTCACTGCTATTGAAGTGCAAAGCAACGAGTAAGTTCAGCTTTGATAAGTTATAAAAACGGCCTGCAAATTATTTGCAGGCCGTTTTATTATGTATGAATCATTGTGTGCTAGGGATATTGTTAGCGAGAGCCCTGATTGTGGCTTAAGTGTCGATTATCTTCCCCAATCTTAATCGTCAGTTGTTTCTGTTTGCCGTCTCTTACGATCATAATGTTCACACTAGAACCCGGACGAGCATCGGTGATGGCATCCATCACGTTTTGACGATTATCAGCCACCATATCGCCAATTTTAACTATGATATCCTGTGGTTTGATCCCGCCAACATCAGCTGGGCCGCCAGGCTCAACACCCAACACAATGATGCCGCCATTATAGTTACCAGCCAACAGACGATTGGTCATCGAGCTAATGTCTTGCCCATCGACACCGATATAGCCGCGAATGACTCGCCCATCGGCAATGATCTTGTTCATGATCTTCCACACAAGTTTCTGTGGAATGGCAAACGAAATACCGTAGGTTTCTAAATCTGTTGCTTGTTGAAAAGAGGCGGTATTAATACCAACAAGCTCTCCTTTAGAGTTAACTAAAGCTCCCCCTGAGTTACCTTCATTGATAGCGGCGTCAGTTTGAATAAAGGCCTGACGTCCATCATTACTGATGGAAGAACGCCCGGTTGCCGAGATAATCCCAAAAGTGGTGGTTTGCCCTAGGTTATATGGGTTGCCAATGGCTAATACGACATCACCCACTTTTGCTGAATAGTTAGGGTTGAGTGGAATAACCGGTAGATCAGGCATCGATATTTGCAGTACCGCAATATCAGTGCGGCGATCTTGCCCAATTAATTGCGCACTGGCTACGCGGCCATCTTGTAGTGCCACAATGACTTGATCGGCGCTTGCGACTACATGGTAATTGGTAATGATGTAGCCTTTATCGCTGACGATCACTCCAGAACCTAAACCTTGTGTTTTTAGCTTGCTGCGATCTTCTTCTGAGTATTGACGACTGTAGATATTGACAACAGCAGGTGCCGCGCGTCTTACTGCGGTATTGAAAGACATCGGGCTAGGGGAGTCATCACTTTTTTGCTGGGCGGAAGCGGGAATGACAATACTACGCAGGTTAGGAACCACAGCAATAACTAAAGCTGCGGCGAACAACCCAAGTAAAACAGAGCGCAATAAGAATCTCAGCATGACAGTCCCAATAAATGATGTGTTAGCACAAAGCATAACACTCAATTTTAGCGAATGAAAAGGGAAGCCGGTTGGGCTTCCCTAATGATATCAATGGCTTGTTCTAACGAACTACCACCACTACTTTTCTGTTGCCACGTTGGATATGCAGCGCAAGGATACCTTCCTGTTTTTCAGCAATGGCTCGGAACTCGCCAAGGTTAGCCACAGGCTTGCGGTTGACTCCAATAATGATATCGCCTTGCTCTATTTGATAAGAGGCGGCGGGCGAGTTTTCGGCAACCGAAGTCACTTTAACGCCTTGGTAGGCATCGGCTTTAGTGGTATTGGTTAAAGCTGCGCCTTTTAGTCCAGCATGGAGCTGTTCAGCTTTGGTCTGCTGCGTCGGAGACTCACCTAAAGTAACATCAAATTTCTTAGTGTCGCCATCGCGAATAACCCCAAGAGTCACTTTTTTACCTGCGCCTAAGGTGGCTACTTTTGCGCGCAACTCACTAAAAGTATCAATGCGTTTACCGTTGACACTGACAATCACATCGCCTGCTTGTAGGCCGGCTTTATCCGCTGCACTGTCCGGCATCACTTGATTGACGAATGCGCCGTGATTTGACTCGTAACCAAGAGCTTCTGCAAGCTCGGTAGTGATTTCTCCACCTTGCACGCCAAGCATACCTCGTTTCACCTCACCAAATTCAATGATTTGATCGGTAAGGTTGCGAATCATATTGGATGGAATGGCAAAACCAATACCGATATTGCCCCCATTTGGACCTAAAATGGCAGTGTTAATACCAATGAGCTCACCGTTTAGGTTCACTAGTGCGCCACCTGAGTTACCGCTGTTAATAGCGGCATCTGTTTGGATGAAGTTTTCAAGGTTATCTAGGTTTAGTCCACTGCGTCCTAGAGCGGATACAATGCCCGATGTGACGGTTTGACCTAAACCAAATGGATTCCCTATGGCAACGGTAAAGTCACCAACTCGCAGGGTGTCAGAGTCTGCAAAGGTGACTTGTGACAAGCCCTTCACTTTTTTGGTGAGCTTTAACAGCGCAATGTCTGACATTTTGTCGCCGCCGATAAGCTCAGCGTCATATTCACGGCCGTCGGTAAGCTGCACTTTAATGGTGTCGGCGCCATTGATGACGTGATAGTTAGTGACAATACGTCCTTTATCAGCGTCGATGATTACCCCTGAGCCAAGCCCTCTAAATGGGCGCTCTTGAGCTTGTTCGGCGGGAAGTTGGTCGCCAAAAAAGAAGCGAAAACTATCAGGGATCTGCTGTTTAGAGACTTGAGTGCCTTCTACTGCAATACTTACAACAGCAGGAGAGACCTGCTCAAGCATAGGTGCAAGACTAGGTAATTCATGATTATCTACCTTTAAAGGTAGAGCTGCACTGGCGTGCAGTGGTGTGATGATTGAGCTTAAGCTTAAGGCTACAACAGATAAAGCAAGCAAAGGTCTTTTCATCATTAACTCCGTTTAGTTGATACTGAAGTTTGAGACATAAAAAAATCGAGCAAGTTCCATATCTAGAGTGATCTCTAGAAATTCCATATAAGCTTAAGCCTTTTGCAAAAGCTTAATTAAGAGGCTCTAATTGCTTCAGGAGCATCTAGAATTTCTTTCTTTTCATCTTTTAACATACCCGTTGCACCGTTGGCATAGTCTTTTGGCGGTACATTAGTCGATGTGCTGTCATCTTCTTTTTTATCTTTTGCTTCAATGTGTTTTGCAAAAGGGTTGTCTTGAGTTGGCAGGTTAGGTAGCAAATCATTTGATGTATTTGCCATGTGTTCGTACAACTTACGATACTCTTTACCAATATTCTCAAGTAGCTGAGCGGACTCAGAGAAATGATCGTTGATGTCTTGTCGTTGTTGCTCTAGTGCAAACTTTGAAGTCTCAAGTGCTTTTTGTAGCTCTTTTTGTTTTTTGTATTGAGGCGTAGTGATACGAGAGATAATCACTCCAATGATGATCCCAACGAATAGACTGATGATCGCATAAATCCAAGGCATAGTATTTCCTTTTGTTAATCTGTTAACAATCTAGTTACTGTGTTCTTACACCGAAACATACCTCATGTTACTATGAGAACCTTATCCAATAAAGAATCTAATTAAGTTCATCACCCAAAATGACGCCTTTAGAAAAATATCAGCATGATATCAAGCATCATGGATTTCAGTTTGACCCCAAGCAGCATAGGGCTGTACAAGAATTTAATGACTTATACGTGCGCCTGACTGAATTTACCCAAACAGCAAATAATCCCCCAGTAAAAGGCTGGCGCAGTTGGTTTAATAAGGCCGAGCCTGTGATTTCACCGAAAGGTCTCTATATATGGGGTGGGGTGGGGCGAGGTAAAACCTACCTTATGGACAGTTTTTACGACTTATATCCCAGTCAGCGCAAGATGCGCATGCACTTTCATCGCTTCATGCATCGGGTACACGATGAACTTAAACTGTTAGAGCAACAAGCAGACCCATTGGAGTTAGTGGCTGATAAATTTAAGAGCGAAGCGGATGTCATTTGCTTTGATGAGTTTTTTGTGTCGGATATTACCGATGCCATGTTGCTTGGCACTTTGTTTCAGGCGCTGTTTGCACGCAATATCATTTTAGTAGCCACTTCGAATATTCCGCCGCATCTGTTGTATCGCAATGGCTTGCAACGAGCTCGTTTTTTACCTGCCATTGAGTTGATAGAAAGGCATTGCCAAGTGTTTGAGCTTGATAGTGACAATGACTTTAGGATGCGAACCCTGCAACAAGCAGAGCTTTATCACTATCCTTGTGACGCTGCGGCTAAGCAAAATCTAAACCGTTACTTTGAATCATTAAGCACGGCCACAGCCGAAGGCGCAGAAACGGTGCAATGCATTGAAGTGAATCATAGACAGTTAGATGTAATAAATGCTCATAATGGTGTGCTGATGGCAAGCTTTACTCAGTTGTGTCAAACCGCTCGAAGCCAAAATGACTATATTGAGCTGTCCCATGAGTATCACACTGTGCTGTTATCTGATGTGCCACAGATGAGTGGTGCCAATGATGATGCGGCCAGACGGTTTATCGCCTTGGTGGATGAGTTTTATGAGAGAAAAGTCTGCCTTATTATTACCGCAGCAGTGGCTTTAACTGAGCTGTACGCAGGAGGACGATTAGAATTTGAATTTCAGCGTTGTCAATCTCGCCTGACAGAAATGCAAAGTAATGATTACCTATCACAAGAGCATTTAGCTTAAGTTTATTCCCTGTAGCTTGCATGCTCGTGATACGCCTGTATCAGGGCATTGCCGGTGAAAAAACACTCAAAAACATGTCGAATAGGATTGCGTTTTTGCGCGGCTTCGGTATAATCCTGCGACCCACCGTTACTGCTGGTGATTTTTATTATTAAAAATTTGCCAAAGAGTGCCACCACTCGAAGGGGTGATGACTGGGCTCTTAGACAGTGGGAGCAACCGCTCCTTATTAGTTTAATTTCAAATTAACGGGTTATTATTAGCATGAAAACATTCGTTGCTAAACCAGAAACAGTAAAACGTGACTGGTATGTTGTAGACGCTGAAGGTAAAACTCTAGGTCGTCTTGCAAGTGAAATCGCTTCTCGCCTACGCGGTAAGCACAAAGCTGAATACACTCCTCATTGTGACACTGGTGATTACATCATCGTTGTTAACGCTGAGAAAGTTGCCGTAACTGGTAACAAGGCTAAAGGTAAAGTGTATTACCGTCACTCTGAATTCCCAGGTGGTCTAAAATCTATCACTTTTGAAAAGTTGATCGATAAGAAACCAGAAATGGTTATCGAACTAGCTGTTAAAGGTATGTTACCACGTGGTCCTCTAGGCCGCGCAATGTACCGTAAGCTAAAAGTATACGCTGGCGCTGAGCACAACCATGCTGCTCAACAACCACAAGTACTAGACATCTAATCGGGGAATATGGAAATGGCAGAGAATCAATACTACGGCACTGGTCGCCGCAAAAGCTCAGCTGCTCGTGTTTTCATCAAACCGGGTGCTGGTAACATCGTAATCAACAAGCGTAGCCTTGATGTTTACTTTGGTCGTGAAACTTCTCGTATGGTTGTTCGTCAACCACTTGAGCTAGTTGAAATGTTAGACAAGCTAGACCTTTACATCACTGTTTCTGGTGGTGGTATTTCTGGTCAAGCTGGCGCTATCCGTCACGGCATTACTCGTGCTCTTATGGAATACGATGAAACTCTACGTCCTGCTCTACGCGCTGCTGGATACGTTACACGTGACGCACGTCAAGTTGAACGTAAGAAAGTTGGTCTACGTAAAGCACGTCGTAAACCACAGTTCTCGAAGCGTTAATCTTTCTTTTACAGAAAGGGCAATGCTCCAACTTTCGAGTTGGAATTGTGTCAAAAAAGCTCGGTATTATACCGGGCTTTTTGTTTTTTTAGCCCCGCAAAAATTCCATTCCGTTCAGCATCACCTTCGTATCCCGCTAACAAGATGTTTCAACTTTACCTCTTTTGTGACCTATGCTCTGATTTGCTTCAGAGATGTTGTAAAAAAGTAGCTTTATCTTGTCTTAAAGTAGTGTTTTCTTTATCATTTCCTCCACAAAAATAGAATCAAAGTTTTACTTTTTAAAGCCGTGCTCTGTTGCAGGGGTAATTCTATCCAAAGGAGCAAATGGGAGAATGTTGGATGAGCAATGCGCCACTAAATAATGGACGTCGCAAGTTTCTAACCGCCACCACGGCCGTGGTAGGTGGATTAGGAGCCGCAGCTGTCGCTGTACCCTTTATCAAATCCTGGAATCCAAGTGCTAGAGCTAAATCAGCTGGCGCTCCGGTTGAATTCGATATCAGTAAATTAGAAGAAGGGCAAATGGCCCGAGTCATCTGGCGTGGACAACCGGTTTGGGTTGTAAAGCGTGGACAGGCTACATTAGACGAACTTGATCAACTTACCGAACAGCTTCGTGACCCTGATTCAGTTGAGGAACAACAACCTTCTTACGCACAAAATATTTACCGTTCTTTGAAGCCTGAAATCTTTATTGCTGTAGGTTTGTGTACGCACTTAGGGTGCTCACCGACTTATCTTCCAAATACCTTTAGCGAGCAAGTCAGCGGTGTTAAATCAGGTTTCTTCTGCCCATGTCACGGTTCAAAATTTGATATGGCAGGACGTGTTTTCCAAGGTGTACCTGCGCCTTACAACCTAGCAGTGCCGCCACATATGTATATGGATGACAACCTAATAATAATCGGCGAAGACGAAGGAGAGGCATAATGGAGGCTTTATTAAGCTGGGTTGAAAAACGCATTCCAGCTATGAATACCTATCGTAAACACATGTCAGAGTACCCTCAGCCAAAGAACTCAAACTTTTGGTACATCTTTGGTGCTTTGGCGATGTTGGTGCTGGTTAACCAGATTGTGACTGGCATTTGGCTTACCATGAACTACGTGCCGTCAGCAGAAGGCGCGTTTGCTTCTGTTGAATACATCATGCGTGATGTTGAATATGGTTGGTTGCTTCGTTATATGCACTCAACTGGCGCATCTTTCTTCTTTATCGTTGTGTATTTGCACATGTACCGTGGCCTAATTTATGGCTCATACCAAAAGCCGCGTGAGCTAGTTTGGCTATTTGGCATGTTGTTGTTTGTGGTGCTGATGGCTGAAGCCTTCATGGGTTACATGCTGCCTTGGGGACAAATGTCATACTGGGGTGCTCAGGTAATCATTGGCTTATTTGGCGCGATTCCTGTGATTGGTGATGATCTAACGCTGTGGATTCGAGGTGATTATGTTATCTCTGGCGCAACGTTAAACCGCTTCTTTGCTCTGCACGTTATTGCGCTACCTATCGTGTTGCTACTGCTAGTAGCACTGCATATTTTGGCGTTGCACGAAGTGGGCTCAAACAACCCTGATGGTATTGATACCAAGTTGCCAAAAGGCACTATGGGTGATGATTACGAGTCAGAATTTAAATTCCACGAAGACTACACCAAGAAATACGACATCATAGATTCAATGCCATTCCACCCGTACGGAACGGTGAAAGATCTATTCTATGTGGGCGTGTTCTTGCTGTTCTTTAGCTATGTCTTGTTCTACGCACCAGCGATGGGAGGTTTCTTCCTTGAGCCGCCTAACTTTGAAGTTGCGAACCCACTTAAAACGCCGGAACATATTGCTCCAGTTTGGTATTTCTCTCCAAACTACGCCATTTTGCGTGCAATTCCTGACAAGTTAATCGGTTTTGTCTTCTTTGGTGGTTCAATTGTAGTGCTGTTCTTGTTGCCTTGGATTGACCGTTGTAATGTGCGTTCATTCCGCTACAGAAGCCGCGTGCATTTGATCAACTTGATCCAGTTTACGATCTCATTTATCGGTCTTGGTGTGCTGGGTACGCTACCAGCGACAGAGTTGTATACGAATCTATCTCGTTTGTTCAGTCTGGGTTACTTCATGTTCTTCGTGGTGTTGTTTATCTACAGCAAGAATGAAAAGACTAAGACGCTACCGACAAGGATCACCAAATAATGAAAAAGTTATTCATATTATTATTTGCGCTAGTGCCGGCTCTTGGATTCGCAGCAGGCGGAAACTTTGCTCTCGATAAAGCAAACAATGATATTCGAGACAAAGAGTCTTTGCAGCGCGGTGCTCAGACGTATATGAACTACTGTTTTGCCTGTCACTCAACGCAGTATCAACGTTATGAGCGTGTCGCGACCGATCTGGATATTCCAATTGATCTGATGCGTGAAAACCTGATGTTCGATTCTGAAGCGGTTGTCGGGGACTTAATGGTCAACAACATGCCCGCCGAAGATGCTGCAAAATGGTTTGGCGTAGCGCCACCAGATTTGACGCTAACGGCGCGCGTTCGCGGCGTGGATTGGTTGTACACCTACTTACGTTCATTTTATGAAGATCCAAGTCGTCCATTTGGCGTAAACAATGTGATTTTCCCGAGCGTGGGTATGCCTCATGTTCTACAAGAGTTGCAAGGCGTGCCGCAACCTGTTTTTGAAACGCATATGATTGATGGTCAAGAGCAGCAAGTGGTTGTGGGTGTGAAAGCGGACGCAACGGGAGAACTAAGCCAGAGCGAATACGATGATACGGTTCGTGACTTAGTGAACTTCCTTGAGTATGCGGGTGACCCTGTACAAGTTGAACGTGAAAACTTAGGTATCTGGGTATTACTGTTCTTAACAATTTTCACCGCTGTTGGCTACCTACTATATAAAGAATATTGGCGTGATATTCACTAATTGTGATACGATGTAACGCTGATTTCTGAAATGGAGGCATGTTGCCTCCATTCTTATATTTAAATTTACAATACCGGAGGGCTCATGGCTGTAGCTGCCAATAAACGTTCTGTGATGACTCTATTCTCAAGTGCTACTGATATGGCTAGCCATCAGGTACGTATCGTTTTGGCTGAGAAAGGCGTAGCTGTTGAAGTTGAGCTAGTCGACGAAGCGAATTTACCTGCTGAACTTGTAGAATTGAACCCATATAAATCTGTTCCGACTCTAGTGGATCGTGAACTGACTCTTTATGATTCAAAGATTATTATGGAATATCTAGATGAGCGTTTTCCTCATCCACCTTTGATGCCAGTTTACCCAGTTGATCGCGGTAAAAATCGTCTGATGATGTACCGTATTCAGCGTAACTGGTACAGCGTAGCAGAGAAAATTATCTCTACTACAGGTGAAGAACAAGAAAAAGCTCGTCAAAAACTGCGCAACGATCTGCTAATGCTGGGTCCTCTATTTGCTGAAAGCGAGTACTTCATGAGTGAAGACTTTAGCTTGATCGATTGTTACCTTGCTCCACTATTGTGGCGTCTACCGACATTTGGTATCGAGCTAACAGGTCCTGGTTCAAAAGAGCTTAAGATCTACATGAACCGCGTATTTGAACGTGATTCATTCCTAGCTTCTCTTACTGAAGCTGAACGTGAGATGCGTCTAGTTCGTTAATGGATATTTCAACAATGACTCCACGCCGACCTTATTTGCTTCGTGCATTTTATGATTGGTTGGCAGAAAACGATCTCACTCCACATTTGGTGGTTGACGCCAATATGCCGGGTGTTCGTGTTCCTGAAGAGTACATTCAAGATGGTCAAATTATCTTAAATGTAGCTCCTCGTGCGGTAGGTAACTTAGAGATTGGTAATGAAGCATTAACGTTTCATGCCCGTTTCGGTGGCCGTCCGCATTCAGTTATCGTTCCGATTTATGCAGTACAAGCTATTTATGCTCGTGAGAATGGCGCAGGGACTATGTTTGAACCTGAAGAAGCTTACGAAAATAGCAATATTGAGGCTGAAGAGACTCATCTAGCACCTGCTGATTCGTTTTCTGTAGTAGAAGACTCAGCAGAAGTAGTCGCTGATGATGAGACATCACCAGAGCCTGATGACGAACCGCCTAGACCAAAAGGGCGTCCAAGCTTGCGTGTGGTTAAATAGACTATCGCTAGCTGTTGATGATTGACTCATCATGAATGATAAAAAGGAGCCGTTTGGCTCCTTTTGTTTTTTGTCTGTCCCGCTTTACTCTGCTACAGGTTCTTCAACGATGTCATCCGTACGATCAATGATCACATCACCGCCCATTACTGCATCATCTTCTGCTATGACGTTATCTTGGGTGCTTGCTTGAGCCTCATTCCCTTGAGTTTCATTCACTTGAACCGCAGTATCTTGAGAACTAGCTTCAGTCGTTGGCGCAGCGACACTAGTTGGTGCATTTTTCACATCATTAGTCGTGGTCGCCACATCGGCGATTTCGAAGCCGCGAATAACCAATTTTACACCGCTCACATTGCGCGCAGTTTCGGTGGCGATATCAGCACTTTGCGGGTCAACATAGCCAAATAAAAACACTTCACGGTTTTCTGTCACAACCTTAATCGAGATGCCTCTCAGCTTACCTTCACTGAGTAGTGCCGATTTTACCTTAGTCGTGATCCAGCTATCTTGGCTCATCTGCGATAAATTGATCGTCGGTTGAACTCGCAGTTGGTTATACACCTTCTTAACGCCAGGTATATCAGCAACGCGCTTGCCAATTTGTTGATGCAGTTCTTCGGTAGGGGCTTGTCCTATCAAAACGACTTTGCCTCTAAAAGAGTTTGCCGCCACACGAACCTTGCCCGCAAATGGGGCCTTGTTGCCCAGAGCGGCCGCTTCAAATTCAATGTTGTTATCATCCCACACTTCACGAGCGGAACGATTGTCAGTGACAACAGAGGCGTCGCTGACCAGCATGTTTGAGCAGCCAGCCGTCATCAAACATGCCATCAAAGTGATGATGTATAAAAAGAGTTTCCGAGTGTACAACATGGATGGAGATCCTCACTGGTATAAAATATTACTCAACGTGCTCAGGGAATAATACTTGATCGATAAGGTCACATAGACAGTGCAATGTCAGCATATGCATTTCATGGATGCGCGCCGTTCTATTGGAAGGGATACGGATTTCTACGTCGTGTTCGCCAAGTAGACCTGCCATTTCACCGCCATCTTTACCAGTAAGGGCAATGATGGTCATGTCTCTTGTTACTGCCGCTTCCATAGCTTTGATGATGTTTTTGCTGTTACCGCTGGTGGAAAGGGCAAGCAAAATATCACCTTGCTGACCGATAGCTCGAACTTGCTTTGAAAACACTTCTTGGTAGTGATAGTCGTTGGCAATCGCGGTTAAGGTGGTCATATCTGCCCCCAACGTCATCGCGGGTAGGCTCGGTCTTTCGGTTTCAAATCGGTTTAATAAGCTGGCAGCAAACTGTTGTGAGTTAGCGCTTGAGCCGCCATTACCGCAACACAGAATCTTTTTACCATTTAATAAGGTGCTTACCATAGCTTGCGCTGCATGGGTAATAGCATCGGGCAGTTCTTCTGCAGCGGCGATTTGAATTTGTATGCTTTCAGTAAAGCTCGCTTTTATGCTCTCGTGCATTTTTATCCTTCAACAATTGCGTTTTGTATCCATTCAACTTTCTCAGGAGCGCTACTTAAAGAGATGACATCAAATCGAAAGTAAGTATCACTGGGAGATAAGTTATTTTTTATCAGCCACAACATAGCAGTTTTCTTTAGTTTTGACTGCTTAGAATGAGAAACTGCATCAACGCCGCTTCCATAATATTGTTGCTTTCGGTATTTGACCTCAACAAACACAAACTCTTGTTTGTCTTGCATGATGAGGTCTATTTCACCACATTTAGCGTGGAAATTTTTCTCAATAAATTTGAGGCCTTGCTTCGCGAGGTATCGCTGTGCTTTGGCCTCATATTTATGTCCTATAGCCAGCTTATTGAGCAGACTCATATTCTGCCCAGCTGAGCTGGCGTTGCACAACACAACGGTCATCAATGCTAAGGACACCAGTTTGGCCTTTGATTGAATGACTTGGACTTACCTTCATGTTTGGCAGAGCATTGATCAGACTATAAGCGTCCATACCCAATGCGTGTAGCCTTTTTTGTTGGTTGTTTGATTTGCTCCAAATGCTTTGCATTTGTGCGTTCAGTTCTTCGTTTGGCTCAGTCAGCATCGGAATGTCACTGTAAATAACGCCAGATAAGTTCTGCGAAGCACGTTTCACGCCAGTGTTACTGAGTGAGTTGGCATACAGTTTTGGCGGCGTAGCTTCTGGGTTAATGGCCACATTGATAAATGGTTTAATCAAGTTCAGTTCAGAATCACCTGCCACGATATACACAGCATCGATATCTCGGCGTGAACGCTCTTCCGATTCCATCTCTGTGTGCATTAGGTTGTTCATTTGTGCAATACGTCGTTGGCTGGCTTGCAGACCAAATACGCTGTTTACGGCGCGTTGTAGCTGATTTTTAGAACTGAAGTAAGAGACGGCACTCTTAGTGTCGTTATTTTTGCTCCACTCAGCTTTAAATGCATCTGCCATGCGTCGACCATAGCTACCGCTTGGTGCAATCAGAAGCGGGTATTTAGCGCCAGTCTCTGCTAGGTGTCTGGCCGCTTCTTCTGCTTCTTGCTCTGGTGAAAGAGTGATGTAACAGAAATCAGTGCCTTCTAGAATGTCTTTAGGGAAATTCAATGCCAGCATAGGGATAGGGCTAGAGCTATTTTGTTGCGCTTCTTGCAGATCTTCAATGGTGTTACGCATTAGCGGTCCAACAATGAAATCGACCTCTTGTGCTTCAAGTTGTTGTTGGATTTGCGTGGTATTGTTTTTATTACTGTCGATGACCACATATTCGGCCTCAGGAAGACGATCTTTATCGTGCATCATCGCAAATACAAAACCATCTCTGATAACACTTGCTTGCTTAGCAAATTTACCGCTAAGAGGAAGAATTAACGCCGTTTTGTTTGGCTGGATAATTTCTAGGGCCAGAATGTCTTTAATTTCTTGTGGGGTGTATAAAGCCGCTGGGTGGTGAACATTGCTATCAATCCAATCTTGGAATGATTTTTGTAGTTTTGGCAGGTTATGGCTAAATGTTTGATTAAACATGGCCAGTTCACGCCAACCGAGTAGTTCAGGCTCAGTTTCAGCAATAGGCATGGCTTTTAGTTCATCAGCACTGACGCTGTTCATTAATGCCCAAATTTGGTCTACGTTTTGTTGCTGTTGATCTTCTGTCAGAAAATCAGCAAGCATCACTTGCTCTCGTGCTGCATTTAAAGGTTGATATAAAGCTTGGTAGATATCAGAACGAAGTTTGTAGTAGTGTTGCCACTGAGATTTATCTAGACGCCACTCATTGCGGAAGTTCAATTGTTTGATAGCATCGGTCGGTTGATTGTTGTTTAGCAGTAATTGAGCTCGCGCTAATTGCCATTCAGCTTGTTGGGTCTCACTCATGTTTTGTTGAGCCAAACGCTGGATGATTCGGTTTGCTAAACCGGTATTATTTTCAGATACCGAGGCTTTTAAAGACAAGATAAGCCAATCTATTTGCTCTGAGCCATCAGAGCTATCCGCTTTGATCAGGTAGTACTCAGAGGTTTGAGTCGGTTGATTAAGGATATTGGATTGTTGCGCAACTTCTGGATCAGAGGGTGGGCTCGAACAAGCTGCAAGAAGCACAGACAATGCAATGGGAGTAAGAATGCGTGATACACTGTATCCAGATCGATTTTTTTGCGCCATGAGTTCTTTAAATTATTGTGGATTAATTACTTCTATATTAATCCCTCAAGTGACGGTAAACAAATGACAGATAACAATTCTTTTAATTCTTCGCCTGCAATTCTCTATATCGTCCCCACTCCAATAGGAAATTTGGCTGATATTACTCAACGTGCCGTCGAAGTTTTAAGCAGTGTAGACCTTATTGCAGCTGAGGATACACGTCATACGGGGCGATTACTTTCTCATCTTAATATCGGCACACGTACTTTTGCCTTGCATGATCATAATGAACAACAAAAAGCGCAAGTATTGGTTGAAAAACTATTAGAAGGGCAGTCTATAGCCTTAGTTTCTGATGCTGGAACCCCATTAATTAGCGATCCTGGCTATCATTTGGTTAATCAGTGCCGTAAAGCAGGCGTACAAGTTGTGCCGCTGCCGGGCGCTTGTGCGGTAATTACTGCTTTGAGTGCATCGGGCTTGCCGTCTGATCGTTTTAGTTTTGAAGGCTTTTTGCCACCGAAGAGCAAAGGGCGTAAAGATCGCTTTTTAGAGCTAGCGAAAGTAGAACGTACCTGTATTTTTTATGAGTCGCCACATCGCATCATGGATTCATTGGCAGATATGCTAGATGTACTTGGCGCAGAGCGTCAGGTGGTATTGGCAAGAGAGCTGACTAAAACCTTTGAAACCATTCAAGGACTGCCGTTAGGTGAACTGATCCCATGGCTTGAAGAAGATGCGAATCGCATTCGTGGCGAAATGGTGATTTTAGTTCACGGTCATCGTGAAGATAGCAATGATGAGTTGCCAGATGAAGCGCGTCGTACTTTGGCTATTCTGACCAAAGAGCTGCCGCTTAAAAAAGCCGCCGCCTTAACTGCTGAAATCTACAATCTGAAAAAGAACGCTTTATACAAGTGGGGTCTAGAGCATCTAGACTAAGCGTTATCGCTCAACCACTTTGTTTGCGCCGCGTTTTTATTTGAATAGACATCTGTGATCTTTGTCAGTACAATCCGCTCCGGAGCTAACCAGATAGTCGCTGCTTCGTTGATGTCCTTAGGGAGACTGACGGAGGGGAGGAAAGTCCGGGCTTCATAGAGCAGGGTGCCAGGTAACGCCTGGGGGGCGCAAGCCCACGACAAGTGCAGCAGAGAGAAAACCGCCGATGGCCTTCGGGCACAGGTAAGGGTGAAAGGGTGCGGTAAGAGCGCACCGTGC
Source organism: Vibrio neonatus (assembly GCF_024346975.1). NCBI lineage: Bacteria > Pseudomonadati > Pseudomonadota > Gammaproteobacteria > Vibrionales > Vibrionaceae > Vibrio > Vibrio neonatus. Next base: position 390,384 of record NZ_AP024885.1, read on the forward strand.
GGTTGGTAACAGTCCGTAGCAAGGTAAACTCCACCCGAAGCAAGACCAAATAGGCTCCCACGTTGCGTTGCTCGCGTAAGGGAGCGGGTAGGTTGCTTGAGCCAGTGAGCGATTGCTGGCCTAGACGAATGGCTATCACCGCGCAAGCGGATACAGAACCCGGCTTATAGGTATGCTCCACCTTTAAAAAGAAGCCCCGCCATTATGGCGGGGCTTTTTGCTTATTTGTACGAGAGATAAATGCTCGAAGTTGCATGTGCTAGAAGATGCGCTCACCTCTTATTCAATAAATTTGTGCAAGTCATTGCACGATTTGTTTAATAATTTGGTGAATTTGTTGACTAACGCTGACTAAACCGGACTATTTCAGTACACTAATTCATAGTTATTTAATTAAATTGAGCCTTTGTAATGAGCGAAGCTTTTAAACACGTCTCCGTCTTGCTAGAAGAATCCATTGATGGTTTAAACATTAAACCCGATGGCACCTATATAGATGGTACTTTTGGTCGCGGTGGTCACAGTCGCAACATACTCTCTCGACTGGGTGAAAATGGTCGATTGTTTAGTATCGATAGAGATCCGCAAGCCATTGCTGAAGCCGCAAAAATTGATGATCCTCGATTTACTATTATCCACGGTCCATTTTCTGGCATGGAAGAGTACGCCAAACAAAGAGACCTAGTGGGTCAAGTCGATGGTGTGCTGTTAGACCTAGGTGTTTCGTCACCACAACTTGATGATGCTGAACGTGGTTTTAGCTTCATGAAAGATGGCCCACTGGATATGCGTATGGACCCAACTTCGGGAGTGCCTGTTTCACAATGGTTGATGGAAGCGGATATCGAAGATATTACTTGGGTTATTCGTGAATTTGGCGAAGACAAGCACGCTTGGCGTATTGCCAAAGCCATTGTTGCGTATCGTGACAACGAAGAAAATGAACCTTTGTTGCGTACTGGTCAGTTAGCGAAACTGATCTCCGAAGCAGCGCCAAAAAGTTTCAAAGAGAAAAAGCATCCTGCCACTCGTTCTTTCCAAGCATTTCGTATCTATATTAATAGCGAGCTTGATGAAATTGCCACAGCGTTAAATGGGGCAAAAAACATCTTAGCCCCAGAAGGCCGCTTGTCTGTCATCAGCTTTCACTCTTTAGAAGATAGAATGGTAAAACAGTTTATCCGCAAAGAGAGTCGTGGACCGCAAGTTCCACATGGTATCCCGATGACTGAAGAGCAGATCCGTGCTCTGGGTAGTGCGGATATGAAGCCTGTCGGTAAAGCAATTAAACCATCAGTTTCAGAGCTAGATATTAATATTAGAGCGAGAAGCTCAGTGCTAAGGATTGCTGAAAAACTATGAACGAATTAGAGACATCGATTCAGCCTAGCGTACCGCCACTAGGTAAGATCATTGTGCGCGACCTATTTACCGCCGGTCGTGTGCCTTTGCTGTTATTGATTACTCTCTTTTTTAGCGCAATAGCAGTGGTGATGACTACGCAGATGACGCGTGCCGCTATCTCACAAAAAGATCAGGCGCTTGAACAGCGAGTGACACTTGATGAAGAGTGGCGCAACCTTATTCTTGAAGAAAATGCGCTTTCTGAACATAGCCGAGTTCAAAAAATTGCCACCTCTGAGCTTGATATGACACGCCCAGACTCCGACAAGGAAGTTATAGTTAAACTGTAATGAAATCGATCAAGAAAAAAACAACCCAAGCCATCAAAAAGCGTATTCCAAAAATTGAACCTGAGAAGCTACCCGCTGCTGATACTCGTGTTATTAAGTGGCGCTATCAACTGGTTCTAGGGTTTATTTTAGCGCTACTAGGTGCATTGCTACTGCGCGTTGCCTACATTCAAGTCATAGAACCGGATTCACTGATCAAACAAGGTGATATGCGTTCTGTTAGGGTGAAAGCTCTCCCTTCGGCTCGCGGAATTATTTCCGATCGCAATGGTGAACAGATTGCGGTCAGTGTGCCTGTGGAAGCGGTGTACGCCGATCCTCGTACTATCTTTGAAAAAGGCGATGCACTGCAAGATGTACAACGTTGGCATGCACTTGCCGATGTATTGTACCTTGATCGTGAAGCGTTAATTCACAAGATAGATAAAAACAAAAACCGTCGATTTATCTACTTGCAACGTCAAGTTAGCCCGGCAATGGCGAAATACATTAAACAGCTGAAGCTAAAAGGTGTGGGCTTGCGTGATGAGTCTCGTCGTTATTATCCTACCGGTGAAGTGAGTGCTCATGTGGTGGGTGTGACCGGTATTGATAGTCACGGCTTAGAAGGGGTTGAGAAAAGCTACGATAAATGGCTTTCTGGACACGATGGTTCACGTAAGGTGCGCAAAGATAGAGACGGTCGAGTTGTTGAAAATATTTCAATGACCGATAGTGAGCAAGGTCGTTCTTTGCAACTTACGATCGATCAGCGTTTACAAGCGATCGCTTACCGTTCTATCAAGCAAGCCGTTGCGGATCATAGAGCAACATCAGGCAGCATAGTGCTGGTTGATGTTAAAACTGGTGGCATTTTAGCCATGGTGAACACTCCGTCATATAACCCGAATACCCGCGATCAATTACAATCGTTTAAAATGCGAAATCGTGCCATTACCGATGCCTTAGAAGCGGGTTCATCGGTAAAACCTTTTGTTGTGTTGGCCGCGTTAGAAACTCACACCGCAGATCTTAATACTGTGATTGATACGGGCAATGGCATTATGCGTGTTGGCGGCAACCGTGTACGCGATAGTGTTCCAGTAGGTAAAGCGAATCTTGCTACCATCCTTAAAAAGTCCAGTAACATAGGTGTGACTCATTTAGCCTTGAATATGCCTATAGAATCTTTAGAAGGAATGTATCAATCTGTTGGTTTTGGTTCCGTTTCTGGGATTAATCTAGTGGGTGAAACTCCAGGGCTATTCCCGAGTCGTCGTCGCTGGTCCAAGATTGAAATCGCTACCTTTGCCTTTGGTTATGGCTTATCTATCACACCGCTACAGCTCGCGCATGCTTACGCGACTTTGGGAAGCTACGGCAGTTTCAAACCTCTGCATATAGTGAAAGACGCGAAAGATCTTCCGTCGCCTAAGCAAGTGGCAGACCCTGACAATGTACGTAAAGTGCTAGACATGCTAGAAGGGGTGACGCAAAAAGGCGGCACCGCAACAAAAGCGAGAGTTCCAGGTTATCGTGTGGGTGCTAAAACGGGGACTTCCCGTAAAGCTAACGCCGGTGGTTATAGTGATGAATACGTTGCTATTACGGCAGGTGTTGCGCCAATTAGCAATCCTAGACTGGCATTGGTTGTCGTAGTGAATGATCCACAAGGTGATTCCTACTACGGTGGTGAGGTGGCGGCTCCGGTATTTTCTGAAGTATTAAAAAGTGCGTTACAAATTCTGAATGTACCGCCTGATGCGAACACGGATTAAGGATTGGTATGAAGGTTCAATGTACTTTACAGCATTTAGTTCAGCCGTGGCTGAGTCAATTAAGTGAGGAATTGGCGCAAATAGCCGTTGCTAACTTAGAGCTAGATAGCCGAAAAATAGAGGCAGGTTCTACCTTTATTGCTATCAAAGGTCATACGGTTGATGGTCGACGCTTTATCGATAATGCGATTGCCGCTGGAGCAAGTTTGGTCATTGCGGAAAGCGATGCCGATAACGAGCACGGCAGTGTGCAGTGGCGTACGCAAACGCCCGTTTTATACCTTGATGATTTAGGTGTGATTTTATCCGCGTTGGCGCATCGTTTGTATCATTTTTCAGGCATGGATTTGATTGCCGTTACGGGCACCAATGGTAAAACCACCATCACGCAAATTATTGCGCAGTGGTTGGGCTGTATTGGTCAGCAAGTCGCGGTGATGGGCACCACAGGAAATGGTTTTCTTGCGGATTTAAAAGAGGCAAAAAACACCACTGGAAGTGCGATTGAAGTGTGTAAAACACTGGCACAATTAAAACAGTCAGGCGCTCAGTTGACTGCCTTAGAGATCTCCTCTCATGGTTTAGTACAGCATCGCATTAAAGCACTGGCGTTTGCGGTAGGGGTGTTTACCAACCTTAGCCGAGACCACCTTGATTATCACGGCAGCATGGCTGAATACGCTAAGGCGAAATTAAGCTTGTTTACCGAGCATGATTGCAAACATAAAGTTATCAATGTTGATGATGAAGTAGGCAAACAGTGGTTAACTCAAGTGCCAGATGCAATCGCAGTTTCACTACTAGAAAAGCCAACCACAGAACGTTTTATGTATGCCACTCACATTGCTTATTCAGAGCAAGGCATTGATATTACTTTTGAGAGTTCTTGGGGGGCAGGCGTATTGCGCGCTCCTTTAATCGGTGAGTTTAATGCTTGTAATGTATTACTGGCTTTTACCGCTTTGTTAAGTCTTGGCATTGACATCAAAGACTTGCAACAAACCTCTACCCAGTTACAACCTGTAATTGGGCGTATGGAACTCTTTCAAACCGCTGACAAAGCTAAAGTTGTTGTCGATTATGCTCACACCCCAGATGCATTAGAAAAAGCATTGTGTGCACTTAAGGTTCACTGCCAAGGGCAACTGTGGGCTATTTTAGGTTGCGGTGGTGATAGAGACACAGGTAAGAGACCCATGATGGCGAAAGTGGCTGAAGATTTTGCTGATCGAATGATCCTTACCGATGATAACCCTCGCAGTGAAAGTCCCGCACAGATCATTGCTGATATGCAAAAAGGCGTTTCAAATCAAAAGTCTGTCGTCATTGAGCATGATAGATTTAAGGCTTTGTCCTATGCTATTGAGAACGCGGCAGCCAATGACATCATCTTACTTGCGGGTAAGGGACACGAGGACTATCAAATCTTAGGAGATAAGACTATTCATTATTCTGATCGTGAATCGGCGATGACCTTGTTGGAGCTAGTCAAATGATAGCAACTCAACTATCGGATATCGCTCAGGCTGTTAATGGTCGTGTTATTGGCGATGATCTCACTATAGCGTCCGTTTCTACCGATAGTCGCAATATCCCTGCACAAGGTTTATTTGTGGCTTTAGTGGGTGAGCGTTTTGATGCTCATGACTTTTGTGAGCAAGCTGTGGCGCAAGGCGCTGTGGCATTGCTGGTGGACAGAGAACTGCCACTATCCATTCCTCAATTGCTGGTTGAAGATACCAAGATTGCTTTAGGGCAATTGGGTGCTTGGAATTTAGCGAAGTTGAGCATACCCAAAGTGGCCATTACTGGCAGTTGTGGTAAGACGACCGTTAAAGAGATGCTGACCTCTATTTTATCACTAAGAGGTGAGACGTTAGCTACCGCAGGAAACTTTAACAATGATATCGGCGTTCCACTCACTTTGCTACGCGCTAATTCAGAGCATGAATTTGCAGTGATTGAGCTAGGTGCAAACCACGAGCATGAAATCGAATACACCGTTAATTTGGTTCAACCTGATATTGCTTTGGTCAATAATGTTGCTGCTGCACACCTTGAAGGGTTCGGTTCCATTGAAGGGGTAATGAAAGCCAAAGGTGAAATTTTCTCTACTTTAGATGAAAAAGGGTTAGCTCTGTATAACCTAGACAGTCAAGGTGGTGAGTTATGGCAATCTCTGTTGCAAAACCGACGTGTTCAAACCTTTTCTTTAGATAACTCTTTAGCTGAATATTACGCCACTGGCATTGTTATTGATGACAATGGTTTAGCAAACTTCCACCTGCATACTCCTTTTGGCATGGCTAAGGTCAATCTTAGCGTGGTCGGTAAGCACAACGTCGCCAATGCGGTAGCCGCCTCAGCGGTTGCCCTGAATATGGGGACGCCTTTAGCGACCGTTGTTGCGGGTTTAGAAGCGGTGGCACAAATGAAAGGACGGGTTGCGGTTGAGCAACTCACCGATAACATACGTTTAATTGACGATAGCTATAACGCTAGCGTTCCCGCGATGAAAGCGGCAGCTGATCTACTTAGCACTTTTAAAGGCAGTCGATGGCTGATTCTGGGCTTCATGGCGGAATTGGGCAAAGAAAGCCTTGAACTTCACCGACAAGTCGGTGAATATGCCGCAACATTTGGATTTGAGTATGTACTTACTTATGGTGATGACACTAAGGTAATTAGTGACGTTACCCATGGACACCATTTTGCTACTCACCAAAGCCTTTTGGATTTTGTAGAGCAACAAATCTCAAATCAACCACACATTCAACACACTTTGCTGGTTAAGGGTGCGAATAGCGCTCAAATGAGCAAAGTGGCCGCTGCACTGAAGGAGAAACTTAAATGATTATCTGGCTAGCGGATCTATTACAGCCTTATTTTTCGTTCTTTCGTCTTTTTGATTATCTCTCTTTTCGTTCGATCCTCAGTGTTATTACAGCATTAGGGCTATCGCTATGGATGGGACCTAAATTAATTCGACACCTACAACTACTGCAAATTGGTCAAGTTGTACGTCACGATGGCCCAGAATCTCATTTGAGTAAACACGGTACGCCAACGATGGGCGGGGTCATGATTTTGGCCGCCATTAGTATCACCGTATTGCTATGGTCAGACTTATCTAACCCGTATATTTGGGCGGTGCTAACAGTATTGCTTGGCTATGGTGCGGTTGGCTTTGTGGATGATTACCGCAAAGTAGTGCGCAAAAATACCGATGGTTTGATTGCTCGTTGGAAATATTTTTGGCAGTCAGCCATTGCTATTGTGGTGGCTTTTGCTTTGTACGCGCACGGTAAAGACACCGCCGCCACTCAGCTTGTGGTGCCTTTTTTCAAAGACATCATGCCGCAGCTTGGCCTGTTTTATATTGTGCTGACTTACTTTGTGATTGTGGGTACCAGTAATGCGGTTAACTTAACCGATGGCTTGGACGGCCTAGCTATTATGCCAACTATCTTGGTTTCAGCCGGTTTTGCCATTATTGCTTATGCCACAGGTAACGTGAATTTCGCGCAATACTTGCACATTCCTTATATCCCAGACAGCAGTGAACTTGTTATTTTCTGTGCGGCGATTGTAGGTGCAGGTTTAGGCTTCTTATGGTTTAACACTTACCCTGCACAAGTCTTTATGGGCGATGTGGGTTCGCTTGCTCTTGGCGGAGCGCTTGGCACTATTGCAGTGTTAGTGCGTCAAGAGTTTGTATTGGTGATTATGGGCGGCGTTTTCGTAATGGAAACTCTTTCGGTTATTTTGCAGGTTGGCTCTTATAAGTTACGTGGTCAACGCGTTTTCCGTATGGCACCAATTCACCATCACTACGAACTAAAAGGCTGGCCAGAGCCTCGTGTTATTGTACGTTTTTGGATTATTTCTATCGTACTTGTGCTGATTGGTCTTGCAACATTGAAGGTACGTTAATCCATGCAACAGTGGCAAAAGATACAAAATGTCGTCGTTATCGGGCTTGGTATTACTGGGCTGTCAGTAGTTAATCACTTAAAAAGAGTTTCGTCGCAATTGGGGCGCAATCTGAGCATTAAAGTGATTGATACCCGAGAAAATCCAGCCGGGCGAGATAAACTTAGCGATGATGTGCCACTGTTTTGTGGGAGTTTAAATCAGCAATGGCTAGATAGTGCCGACCTGATTGTAGCCAGTCCGGGGATTGCTTTAGCAACCGCTGAGTTGCAACAAGCGGCTAAACTGGGCGTGCCTATTGTCGGTGATATTGAGCTGTTTGCTTGGGCGACCAACAAACCCGTACTTGCGATTACTGGTTCTAACGGCAAAAGTACAGTGACTGACTTAACGGGCGTGATGGCTAATGCCGCTGGGGTTAAAACCGCTATCGGCGGCAATATAGGTGTTCCTGCGTTAAACTTGCTCGAATCTGATGCAGATTTATATGTACTGGAACTGTCTAGCTTTCAACTTGAGACAACCTCTAGCTTAGCGTTACAAGCGGCGGCCTTTTTAAATCTATCTGAAGATCATATGGATAGATATGAAGGCATGCATGATTATCGAGATGCTAAATTACGAATCTTTGATAATGCCAAGATTAAAATTGTGAATGCAGATGATAAAGCCACTTATCCAGATAACCATCAAGGCTTGCTAGCGTTCGGTATTGCGCAAGGTGAATATTATCTGTCAGATCATGCTAATCAAACATGGCTCACCAGTCATGGACAGCGCCTGTTAGCGACGGATGAACTGTCTATTGTGGGTCAACACAATATGCTTAACGCCTTAGTGTCAATTGCGCTACTTGAAGCGGCTGATATTGATGTTAAGCCTGCTTTAAATGTATTGAAATCTTATGTCGGACTGGCGCATCGTTGTCAGGTAGTCAGTCGTGATAATGGCATTACTTGGGTAAATGACTCAAAAGCGACCAATGTTGCCAGCACTTTAGCGGCGTTAAATGGTTTACGCATTGCCGGTTGTTTGTACCTATTGCTAGGTGGTGACGGTAAAGGCGCCGATTTTAGCGAATTAAAACCTGCGCTATCTGCCTTGCATACTGAGCTATATTGCTTTGGCGAAGATGGTAAACAGCTCGCTTTACTGTCTGAAAACAGTGTTTACTTTGAAACTATGCAAGAAGCGGTGCAGGCCATTCGACAGAAAGCTAAAGTCGGTGATATGGTGATGCTTTCTCCCGCCTGTGCCAGCTTAGATCAGTTTGCGAACTTTATGCAGCGCGGAGATATCTTTACTCAGCTCGCTCAACACAGTGATGAGCAGCAGGATGCAATTTAAAAATAGAGATCAGGAAAAAGTGAAAAAATTACGTTGGCTGTCTCGATTTCACGGAAAGGAATCGACTCCTACATTAAGTGATGAAGTGGTAGCGTCTTCTGATGAAATAGAGGATGTTCAACAGCCCTCTGCTTTACCTGTTCTTTACGATCGACAGCTAGTGTGGCTGACCTTTATACTCATGCTTATCGGCTTAGTCATGGTGACATCAGCGTCATTACCTCTGAGCTATACCCACTTTGGTACTCCCTTCCATTTTGCAATACGCCATGCGTTGTATCTGATTTTAGCATTAGGTGTGATGACTGTTGTGGTGCATATTCCAACCAAATTTTGGTTGAAATACAGTATGGCACTGTTGATATTCAGTCTGTTTTTGCTGATGTTTGTGTTGGTTGGTGGTAAATCGGTGAACGGGGCATCGCGTTGGATTCCATTGGGAGTGATAAACTTTCAGCCGGCAGAGTTGGCAAAACTGTCATTGTTTATTTTTATGTCCAGCTACTTATTCCGTAAGCAGCAGGAAGTAAGAGCCAGCTTTTTTGGTGGTTTCTTAAAACCTTTCTTTGTATTTGGTGCGCTTGCACTCCTTTTATTAGGACAACCAGACTTAGGTACGGTTGTGGTTATGCTCGTCACTATCTTTGGTATGCTCTTCATTGCGGGCGCCAAATTATGGCAGTTCTTGGCGATAGCCTTTGCCGGGGTGCTAGCCGTGTGTGGTTTGATCTTGGCCGAACCGTACCGTATGAAGCGTGTTACGTCATTTTTAGACCCGTGGGAAGACCCGTTTGGTAGTGGCTATCAGCTAACACAGTCCCTGATGGCGTTTGGTCGCGGTGAATGGTTTGGACAAGGTTTAGGTAATTCAATTCAAAAACTGGCTTACTTACCTGAGGCGCATACCGACTTTGTATTTGCGGTGATGGGGGAAGAGCTCGGCTTTATCGGTGTCACTTGCATCTTATTCCTTATCTTTGCCTTGGTATTCAAAGCGGTATTCATTGGTAAACGCGCCATTGAATCGGGCGATGTATTTAGTGGCTACCTTTCTATGGGCTTTGGCATTTGGTTTGCCTTCCAAAGTGTGGTCAATGTGGGCGCGGCAGCCGGTATGGTTCCAACCAAAGGTTTGACGTTACCACTGATCAGTTACGGTGGCTCTAGTTTGATTATCATGTCTATCGCGGTAGGCATAGTGATAAGAATTGATCATGAGTATCGACTGCAGGACTACCAGCACTCATTAACCCAAGATGATGACTTACAAGGTAAAGCGCAAAAATGACCACTGAAAAGAAACGACTTTTAGTTATGGCTGGCGGTACTGGCGGACATGTTTTTCCAGGGCTTGCCGTTGCTAAATATCTACAACAACAAGGTTGGGAGATCCGCTGGCTAGGGACAGAAGATCGCATGGAAGCCGAGCTTGTGCCTAAACATGGCATCGAGATTGATTTTATCAAGGTCAAAGGACTTCGTGGTCAAGGCTTAGCTAAGCTGATTAAAGCGCCATTTCAGATCATCAATGCCATCGCTCAAGCGAAAGCACACATAAAACGTTACCAACCGGATGTGGTATTAGGCATGGGTGGCTATGTTAGCGGCCCTGGCGGTATCGCCGCGCGCCAATGTGGTATTCCACTGGTTTTGCATGAACAAAATGCCGTAGCGGGTTTAACGAATAGCTGGCTTGCTAAAGTTGCCAGTAAGGTATTTCAAGCTTTCCCTGGTGCATTTCCAACAGCTGAAGTAGTGGGTAACCCTGTGCGTACCGATGTGGTTGCACTGGAAGACCCTGCGACACGATTGGCTTCTCGCACTGATGACATTCGTATTTTGGTGATGGGTGGTAGTCAAGGCGCTCGAATTTTAAATCATACTCTTCCTGACACCGTAGCTGAGCTTGGTCAGGGGTATAGCGTATGGCATCAGGTGGGTAAAAATAACCAAGCTGATGTAGAAACGCGTTATCAAAATGCAGGTGTCACAGACGTTAAAGTGACCGAATTTATTGATGATGTCGCGGCGGCTTATGCATGGGCTGACGTGATTGTTTGTCGCTCTGGCGCGTTAACCGTATCTGAAATATCAGCGGCGGGCTTAGCGGCTATCTTTATCCCTTATCCGCATAAAGATAGACAACAAGCACTTAACGGAGACTACTTGGTTGATGTTGGTGCGGCCAAAATGATTGAACAACAAAATTTGTCGGCAATTAAGCTAAAAGACACTATCCAAGAATTAGACAGAACCTCACTACTAGAGATGGCAATTAATGCACGTCAGGCGGCTAAGCTTGATGCAGATAAAGTGGTGGCGGAAGCCATTATTGCTTTAACTAAATAGCTTTTAACTGACGAGCTTTAATTAACGAGCGTTAACTCTCTAGATTTAAGCGAACAGCGTTAAGTGAACGAGACTAATCTCGAAGAATACTGAGCAAGAGAATATTATGGTAATTGAACACGAACAAAATTTAGCCCACATCCGAGCTATGATTCCAGAAATGCGCCGCGTGCAAAGCATTCACTTTGTCGGTATCGGCGGTGCTGGTATGAGTGGTATTGCTGAGGTGTTGCTAAACGAAGGCTATGCTATCTCTGGCTCAGATATTAATCAAAATCTCGTCACGGAACGCTTACAAAGCAAAGGGGCCACGATTTTTATTGGTCACGCTAAAAGCAACATTGAAAATGCCAGTGTAGTGGTAGTCTCAACGGCAATAGACCAAAGAAATCCGGAAATAGTTGCCGCTCAAGCCCTGCGTATTCCTATTGTGCGTCGCGCTGAAATGCTGGCAGAAATTATGCGTTATCGCCACGGCATTGCGGTTGCCGGCACACACGGTAAAACCACTACTACAGCCTTAGTGACACAAATTTATTCTGAAGCCGGTCTTGATCCAACGTTTGTCAATGGTGGCCTAGTAAAAAGCGCAGGTACCAATGCACGTTTAGGCTCAAGCCGTATTTTGATTGCGGAAGCCGATGAAAGCGATGCGTCATTTTTGCATCTGCAACCTATGGTTGCCATTGTGACGAATATCGAAGCTGATCATATGGATACTTATGGCGGCGACTTTGAAGTGCTGAAGCAAACATTCCGTGATTTCCTACATAAACTGCCTTTCTATGGTCAGGCAATCATGTGTATAGACGATCCTGTTATTCGCGAAATGCTACCTACCATCAGCCGTCAGGTGATCACCTATGGTTTTGCTGAAGATGCGGACGTTAAAATCGTCAACTATCGCCAGCAAGGACAGCAAAGCTACTTTACGGTTAAACGTGAAGGTAAGAGCGATCTTAACATTACGTTGAACATGCCGGGTAAACACAATGCGCTGAATGCATCGGCTGCGATTGCGGTTGCAACCGAAGATAACATTTCTGATGACGCTATCTTATCTGCCTTACTGGCTACTCAAGGTACTGGTCGTCGATTTGAACACCTTGGTGAGTATGAAACCGGTAATGGCAGTGCCATGCTGGTGGATGATTATGGTCATCACCCAAGTGAAGTTGACGTTACCATAGATGCGGCTCGCGCCGGTTGGCCTGATAAGCGTTTAGTGATGATATTCCAACCTCACCGTTATAGCCGTACTCGCGATCTTTTTGATGACTTTGCTAACGTACTCGACAAAGTTGATGTGCTGTTAATGCTTGATGTTTATTCTGCAGGTGAAGAACCGATTGCAGGAGCTGATAGTCGCTCATTATGCCGAGCCATTCGTGGCCGTGGCCGCATCGATCCTATCTTTGTTAAAAAACAAGATGAATTGCCAAGCGTGCTTAGCAACTTGTTGCAAGAAGGGGACCTTGTCCTTACTCAGGGTGCGGGTGATGTAGGAAAGGTTGCCAAAAAACTGGAAAAATTTGCGCTCAATATCAGAGCAATGCAAAAATGTTAGTTTCCTAAGCGAAATATCCCTTATTGTTATGGAAAGATCATGTCGGGTAAGTATAATCTAAAGGTAGATATACTTGCCCGTGTAGGCATATGCGCCATTAATTAGGAAGTCGACGACATTATAAAAATGGAAGCTACATTAGACGTCGAAACTGAATTCAAACAAAAGCCAAAGTTTAAATTTTCTTTGGTAGATGCGAGTTTTTTACTGTTCGTTATTATTTTGATTGTTTTTGGTATTTATTCCACCGTTGCATGGATGCGAGATAGTGGACGCTTGCCCCTTTCTCAGTTTGTCCTTGAAGGTAACTTAGAATACGTACATAACTCTGACGTACAGAGCGCTTTGTCACGTATTCAGCCGTTTGGCACTTTTATGACTCAAGACGTTACTCAACTGCAACACGCCGTTGAAGATATACCTTGGGTTGCCAATGCCGCTATCCGTAAGCAATGGCCAAATACCATCAAGGTTTTTGTCACGGAGCATCAACCTGCCGCTATCTGGAATGGTACTGCACTGCTTAATGATAATGGGCAGATTTTTGATGCAGACCCAGCGAGCTTGCACGAAAAAGATCAAGAAATTGTTAAGCTTTATGGCCCTGCGCCAAAAAGCGAAGAAGTACTGAATACTTGGCGTGATTTAAAGCCGAAATTCGAAGATCTCGGATTGAAAATTACTTCTGTTGTTCTCAACGACAGACTGGCTTGGCAGATTATATTAGATAACGGTATTCGCCTTGAATTAGGTAAAGATTCGCTAAAAGAAAGAATAAAACGCTTTGTTGACCTTTATCGTCATATGAACGAAAAGGTTCAGCAAATCAGTTATATAGACTTGAGATACGATACTGGAGCCGCCATTGGCTGGCTTTCCGACGAGCAAAGGCATAGAGAGTAGTAATGACCAAGGGTATGGATGATAATCTGATTGTTGGTCTGGACATCGGTACAGCGACTGTTTCAGCGTTAGTAGGCGAAATTCTTCCAGACGGCCAGATCAATATAATTGGATCTGGCAGTAGCCCATCCCGCGGAATGGACAAAGGTGGGGTTAATGACCTCGAATCCGTAATTAAGTCCGTTGAACGAGCGGTTAATCAAGCTGAGCTAATGGCTGAGCACAAGATTAGCAGCGTGTACCTTTCTATCTCTGGTCAGCACATTACCAGCCGTATCGAAAAAGGTATGGGGGCGATTTCTGATGAAGAAGTGTCTCAAGAAGATATGGATAGAGCTATTCATACAGCTCGTTCAATCAAAATTGGTGACGAAGAGCGTATTTTACACGTAATTCCACAAGAATTTAAAATAGATCATCTTGGCGGAATTAAAAATCCGTTAGGCTTATCTGGTGTGCGTATGGAAGTCAGCGTACACATGATTTCTTGTCATAACGATATGGCAAGAAACGTAATTAAAGCCGTTGAGCGTTGTGGCTTAACGGTTGAACAATTAGTCTTCTCTGGTCTTGCAGCAAGTGATGCCGTGATTACCGAAGATGAAAAAGAATTAGGCGTGTGTGTTGTTGATATCGGCGCTGGCACTATGGATGTTGCACTTTGGACCGGTGGCGCACTGCGTCATACAGAAGTGTTCTCTTATGCAGGTAACTCTGTAACTAGCGACATCGCTTTTGCCTTTGGTACGCCAATTAACGACGCAGAAGAAATCAAAGTGAAGTATGGCTGCGCCATGAGCGAATTGGTCAGCAAAGATGATACTGTGAATGTTCCTAGCGTAGGTGGTCGTCCATCTCGTAGCTTGCAGAGACAAACGTTATCTGAAGTGATAGAACCACGTTATACTGAACTTATGGGTTTAATCAATCGAGCGATTGAAAACGCACAGAATAAAATGCGCGAAAGTGGTGTTAAGCATCACCACATTGCGGCCGGTATTGTACTCACTGGCGGTGCTTCTCAAATAGAAGGTTTGGCTGAATGTGCAGAGCGCGTATTTGGTAACCAAGTTCGAATCGGGAAGCCAACAGAAGTAAAAGGCTTAACAGAATATGTGAAGGAGCCGTACCATTCTACGGCAGTTGGTTTATTGCATTATGGCAAAGACAGCAGTTTTAATGATGATGGTGAGTATTCAGAACCGAAACAAGCCTCATCAATTGCTGGATTTTTTACCAAAATGCGTAATTGGATACAAAAAGAATTTTAACCTGGCTAGACAGGAAACGGAGAAAGCAGATGTTTGAACCGATGACGGAAATAAATGATGAAGCCGTAATTAAGGTCGTTGGTGTTGGCGGTGGCGGTGGTAATGCCGTTGAACATATGGTTCGTGAGTCCATCGAAGGCGTGGAATTCATCAGTGTTAATACCGATGCACAGGCACTTCGCAAGGCAAGCGTAAGTTCCGTAATTCAAATTGGTACTGATATTACTAAAGGCCTTGGTGCTGGCGCGAACCCTCAGGTTGGCCGTGATTCCGCTCTTGAAGATCGCGAAGCGATCAAAGGTGTGTTGGACGGGGCTGATATGGTATTCATCGCTGCAGGTATGGGCGGTGGTACAGGTACTGGTGCAGCACCAGTGATTGCAGAAATTGCAAAAGAACTGGGTGTACTAACGGTTGCTGTAGTGACAAAACCATTTGGTTTTGAGGGTAAGAAACGTCTAGCATTTGCTGAGCAAGGCATTGAAGAGCTTTCTAAGCATGTTGATTCCCTAATTACAATTCCTAACGAAAAACTGCTTAAAGTATACGGTCGCAATGTGACACTACTTGAAGCATTCGGCTATGCTAATGATGTATTGAAAGATGCAGTACAAGGTATCGCAGAATTGATTACTCGTCCTGGCATGATCAACGTCGACTTCGCGGATGTTCGCACCGTAATGTCGGAAATGGGTCAAGCAATGATGGGTAGCGGTGTTTCTACTGGTGAAGATCGTGCAGAAGAAGCGGCAGAAGCGGCAATTTCTCACTCTCTACTAGAAGATATCGATTTAGCGGGTGCGCGTGGCGTACTGGTTAACATCACTGCTGGTATGGACATGCGTCTTGATGAATTTGAGATTGTTGGTAACACAGTTAAAGCATTTGCATCTGACAATGCGACCGTTGTTATCGGTACATCTCTAGACCCAGATATGTCTGATGAGTTCCGCGTAACTGTTGTTGCAACAGGCATTGGCAATGAGAAGAAACCTGAAATCACGCTAGTGACAGGTTCAGCTTCTAAGCCAAAAGCGGCGGTAACTCCTGAGCCTCGCGTTGTTGCGAAAGCGGAATCAGAGTTGAAGGTTCAAACTACGGTTAAGCCAAAACCAGAGACTGTGACTTCTCGTCCTACGACAGGAAGCCAACAGCACGCAGCGAAAGCTGGTCAAACAGAAAGCGCATTGCTAGACATTCCAGCTTTCTTACGCAACCAAGCCGACTAATTGCTCATTTTTTGACAATTGGAAAAAAACTGGTAGGATGTGCGACCAAGCTGGAAACAGCGACAGAATTTGCTTTAAATGAGGGGTATTGCATGATTAGGCAGCGTACTTTAAAAGAGATCGTTAAAACAACCGGAGTGGGTTTGCACTCTGGGCGAAAGGTCACACTAACGCTTCGCCCGGCAGCAACAAACACTGGTGTTATATACCGTAGAACGGATTTAGAGCCTGCAGTGGATTTCCCTGCGGATGCTAACTCTGTGCGCGACACCATGCTTTGTACCGCTCTTGTAAATGATGACGGTGTGCGCATCTCTACTGTTGAGCACCTTAATGCGGCTCTTTCAGGCATGGGCATTGATAATATTATTATCGAAGTGGATGCACCTGAAATTCCAATTATGGATGGCAGCGCGAGCCCGTTCGTATACTTGCTTCAATCAGCAGGTATCGAGGTTCAAAACGCAGCTAAGCGCTTTATTCGCATTAAGAAGCCAGTTCGCGTAGAAGATGGCGACAAATGGGCAGAACTTGTTCCTTACAACGGTTTTCGTCTAGACTTTGAAATTGAATTTGAGCATCCAGCGATTGATTCAGATGAGCAGCACATGCTCTTTGATTTCTCGTCTAAATCTTTTGTAAAAGAGATTTCTCGCGCTCGTACTTTTGGTTTCATGCGTGATATCGAATATCTTCAATCACAAAACTTATGCCTAGGCGGCAGTTTTGATTGTGCAATCGTTCTTGATGAATACCGTATTCTTAACGAAGACGGCCTACGTTTCTCAAACGAATTTGTTACGCACAAAGTATTGGATGCTATCGGTGATATGTACATGTGTGGTTCACCAATCGTTGGTGAGTTACGTGCATTTAAATCAGGTCACGGTCTAAATAACCAACTTCTTCGTGCAGTACTTGCTGACCAAGAAGCTTGGGAATGGGCAACCTTTGAAGAAGAAGCAGGATCACCTGTTGCTTTTGCTGAACCAAACATGGTGTTGGCATAAGCGTTTAGCAAGCTAAACCAAATACAATTAAAAAAGCAGCCTAGGCTGCTTTTTTTGATCTTGGTGTATTCCTTTATTCCTACTTATTAGCCAGTTTGGCGATATTACGTAATCTCTGCTTTATTTTGTCCGGCGCTATTTCTGCCAACATAGTTAAATTATCGGCCGTGGCTTGTGAAAGAGGCGGGCGAGAAGGAAGGTCTTTTTCTGCGACAAACAGCTGCTCACTTTTATAAAGCTCAGGGCTCACTTTTATTTCAATATTCACTAGGCGAGCAAATCCATGCTGGCGTAGTTGAGATAAAAGATAGAGGCGATCATAGTTGAGCTTCATCATGATAGAGGCATTTGCCACCTCTAAAACCAGTTGGCTATCTCGACAATTGGCGACTCGGCAATAACGTCTAATTTCTTTAGGTAGTAATTCTAAGACCGTATTATTGAGTTTATTGATGGCAGCAGCGTGCTCTTGGATAGCGCCTAGCTTGGTATTTTTAATAACCTCTTCGGTTAATGTAGGTCTATGGTCTCGCACAACTCAGCCTCTGAGAAGAATTTCAAGGCAATTTTATCATGTTTGAACCTCTGATTCGCTTTATCTTTACCCAGTTAACTGAAAAAAATAGAGGCTTGTTCAAACAAATTTAGTTTCTAATGGTCGGCAAGTTTAAAATTTCATACACTATAGCCCATTAAATCTAATTGAAAGCTTGAAATTGCTTGCTTCGAACTCAATATCACAGAGTACTCGCTGAATAGATATATAGCCGAATAAGTATTTTGGGTCATAACGATCCACAACATGAGAAACAATAACAATGATAACTAAGCTACTGACAAAGGTAATTGGCAGTCGAAACGAGCGTACTCTTCGCCGTCTTCGTAAGATCGTTAAAGAGATCAATAGTTACGAGCCTGATTATGACAAATTAAGTGACGAAGAATTAAAAGCTAAAACAGTTGAATTTCGTCAGCGTTTAGAGAAAGGTGAAACACTAGAGCAACTATTGCCTCATGCTTTTGCTACGGTACGTGAAGCCTCAAAACGTGTATATGGCATGCGTCACTTTGACGTGCAGTTAATCGGTGGCATGGTACTCAATGACAGCGAAATTGCAGAGATGCGCACAGGTGAAGGTAAAACTTTAACCGCAACACTTCCTGTTTACTTGAATGCTTTAACGGGTAAAGGCGTGCACGTCGTAACAGTGAACGACTACCTAGCGAGTCGTGATGCTGAAACTAACCGTCCACTATTTGAATTCTTAGGAATGACAGTGGGCGTGAACATTCCAAACATGGCGCCGCCAGCGAAGAAAGAAGCCTACAAAGCTGACGTTCTTTACGGAACTAACAACGAATTTGGTTTTGACTACCTACGTGACAACATGGCGTTCCGCGCTGAAGATCGCGTGCAACGTGAACGTTTCTTCGCAGTAGTGGATGAGGTGGATTCGATCTTAATCGATGAAGCGCGTACACCGCTTATCATCTCTGGCCCTGCGGAAGACAGCTCAGATCTTTATACTCGCATTAATGTGTTGATCCCTAATCTGCAAAAGCAAGATAAAGAAGATAGCGAAGATTACCGTGGTGATGGTCACTACACTTTAGATGAGAAATCTAAGCAAGTGTACTTGACTGAAACCGGTCAAGAATACGTTGAAGAATTGATGATTCAAAATGGCTTGATGGAAGAGGGCGATACTCTTTACTCTCCAGCCAATATCAGCCTATTGCATCACGTGAATGCTGCGCTACGTGCTCATGTACTGTTTGAGCGTAACGTTGACTATATCGTTAATGAAGAAGGCGAAGTGGTTATCGTTGATGAGCACACTGGCCGTACTATGCCAGGTCGTCGTTGGTCTGAAGGTCTTCACCAAGCGGTAGAAGCGAAAGAAGGCGTTAAGATTCAAAACGAAAACCAAACGCTGGCATCGATTACCTTCCAGAACTATTTCCGTCTGTACGACAAACTGTCGGGCATGACAGGTACTGCTGATACTGAAGCGTTTGAGTTCCAGTCTATCTATGGCCTAGAAACAGTGGTTATCCCAACCAACAAACCTATGATTCGTAACGATATGCCAGATGTGGTTTACCGTACTGAAGAAGATAAGTTTGCGGCAATTATCGAAGATATTAAAGATCGCGTAAATGCAGGTCAGCCATCTTTGGTGGGTACAATCTCTATCGAAAAATCAGAGTTGTTATCTAACGCGCTGAAAGAAGCCAAGATCAAGCACAACGTTCTAAACGCAAAATTCCACGAACATGAAGCTGAAATCGTAGCGGGCGCTGGTATGCCAGGTGCGGTAACTATCGCAACCAACATGGCCGGTCGTGGTACCGATATCGTGTTAGGTGGTAACTGGAAAGCGAAAGTTGAAGCGTTAGAAAACCCAACTGACGAGCAAGTAGCAGAGATCAAACAAGAATGGCGTAAGATCCACGATCAAGTTCTAGCATCAGGTGGTCTACACATTATTGGCACTGAGCGTCACGAATCTCGTCGTATCGATAACCAGCTACGTGGTCGTTCTGGTCGTCAGGGTGATGCAGGTTCTTCACGATTCTATCTTTCAATGGAAGATTCTCTACTGCGCATTTTCACTTCAGATCGTATGGCTGGCCTAATTCAGTCTGGTATGGATGAAGGTGAAGCGATTGAAAGTAAGATGCTTTCTCGCTCAATTGAAAAAGCACAACGTAAAGTGGAAGGTCGCAACTTCGATATTCGTAAACAGCTACTTGAATACGATGATGTTGCCAACGATCAACGTAAAGTGGTTTACGAGTTGCGTGATGAGTTGATGGAAGCTGATGATATCAGTGAAATGATCGAACATAACCGTGCTGACGTTGTTGAAAGCATCATTGACGAATACATTCCACCACAATCTATTGAAGAAATGTGGGACGTATCGGGTCTCGAGAAGCGCCTAAAAACTGAGTTTGAATTAGAGCTTCCTCTGCAAACTTGGCTAGACGAAGACGACAAGCTTTACGAAGAAGTGTTACGCGAGAAAATCCTAGCGGCAACAGTTGCAGTTTACAAAGAGAAAGAAGAAGCGGTGGGTGCATCTGTACTACGTAACTTCGAAAAATCGGTAATGCTGCAATCTCTTGATGGACTTTGGAAAGAGCACTTGGCGGCAATGGATCACCTGCGTCAAGGTATCCATTTACGTGGTTACGCTCAGAAGAACCCGAAACAGGAATACAAGCGTGAATCGTTTGAACTGTTTGAAGGCTTGCTAACAACGCTAAAATCAGACGTTATTTCTATTTTGAGTAAAGTGCGTGTTCAACAGCAAGAAGAAGTTGAGCGTATGGAACAACAGCGTCAAGCTCAAGCAGAAGCGGCGGCTCGTTTAGCAAAAGCTCAGCATCAAACCGCTGAAAACCAGCTTGCTGGCGATGAGCAACCTGCAGCTGCGGCACAAACTCCTGTACGTAACGAACACAAAGTGGGTCGTAACGAACCGTGTCCTTGTGGCTCAGGTAAAAAGTACAAACAGTGTCATGGTAAAATTGCTTAGTTATTCACTTTGTGAGTAATGGAATAAAATAAAAAGAGTCGCTGATGCGGCTCTTTTTTTACGTATAGAGAGGAATGAATGAAAAGAGTTCATATTGTTGCTGGCATCATCTTCAACCCCGAAAAGAAACAAATCTATATAACAAAGCGCCCAGATCATGCACATAAAGGTGGTTTTTGGGAGTTTCCTGGTGGCAAGGTTGAACAGAATGAATCTGCGGCCGATGCTATTGAAAGAGAGTTGTTTGAAGAGATAGGAATTTGCCAGTTAGACAGTGAAGTGTTTCAGCATTTTGACTTTGATTACAGTGATAAAGCGCTGAGCTTTGATTTTTTTGTGGTGCATAGTTTTCAAGGCACGCCTTTTGGTAAAGAAGGACAACAAGGGCAGTGGGTTAACGTCGCTGATTTAGCCAATTACGCTTTTCCTGAAGCGAATATTCCGGTGGTAAAATCAGTGATACAGCACTTTTAAAGCTATCTGTGAATTGGCTGGATTCTAAACTGTGATTCAGATACATTAAGTCATGCCAACTTTATAATGGAGACTAACGTAGTGGTGCGAATAGCAGTTGCCGGAGCGGCAGGCCGTATGGGTCGTAATTTAGTTAAAGCAACAAACATCATGGAACAAGCAACTCTTGGCGCAGCCAATGAACGTCCTCAAACTTCTTTAATTGGGGTTGATGTCGGTGAGTTGAGTGGCGAAGGTAAACTTGATGTCGCACTTGTTGATGACTTTAATAAAGTGATTGATGATTTTGATGTGATTGTGGACTTTACTGCACCAGCAAATACGTTAGCAAACCTAGAGTTATGTAAACAACACGGTAAGGCTATCGTGATTGGTACGACAGGCTTTAGTGAACAACAAAAGCAGCAGATTAGTGAATATGCTAAGTCAGTTTCTATTGTAATGGCTCCTAACTTTAGTGTCGGTGTTAACCTAGTATTTAAGTTGCTAGAGAAAGCAGCCAAAGTGATGGGCGATTATAGTGACATTGAAATCGTAGAAGCGCATCACCGTCATAAAGTGGATGCTCCATCGGGCACTGCTATCGGTATGGGCGAAGCCATTGCAGGGGCAATGGGTAATAATTTAGCGGATGTTGCAGTGTATGCTCGTGAAGGCATCACTGGTGAACGAACTCGTGACGAGATTGGTTTTGCAACTATCCGAGCTGGCGATATCGTCGGTGAGCATACTGCTATGTTTGCTGATATTGGTGAGCGCGTAGAGATTACTCATAAAGCGACGGATAGAATGACATTTGCCAATGGGGCAGTGCGTGCAGCACAGTGGTTGGGTGACAAACCGGTGGGTTTGTACAGCATGACCGATGTTCTCGATCTGAATAACATTTAAAAAAACGCCAGCAAATGCTGGCGTTTTTTTTGCATAAAATTATCTGGCGACATTTGTTTGAAAATGAGTGACTTTATATGATCTTTTATGCTGTTGAGTATCTTATTTAGTTGAAGCTACGTATTTGATCGGTTAAATCATGAGGGTAACGTTTTCTATTTCTCGAAAACGTATTTTCACTGATGACTGGTATGCTTTTCCTGTCTGTTGTTGAGAATGACTGTTAATTATCATTTTATATACAGGTTAAGTTTGCTTTTTAGGGGTTTCATATTCTAAATAAGCAATGATAGTAAAAAAAACACTTTTTATTGGTCGTTTAATTGACAATATTACACTGCATCATTAGAATGCCGTCAATTTGTCTGAGTTCAGCAAATGTGACCTGTCTCTATAATAGAGAAGGCGCTTGAAATTTAATTTATTAATTTCACATATTTATTTGTTTGGAGGTTGTCTTGAATAAGCCAGCAATATTGGTCCTAGAAGATGGGACTGTGTTCCGTGGTATCGCGATTGGAGCTGAAGGCTCTGCAATTGGAGAAGTTGTTTTTAATACCTCGATGACGGGGTACCAAGAAATTCTTACTGATCCATCCTATTCACAGCAAATCGTTACTCTTACTTACCCTCACATTGGCAATACCGGAACTAACTCCGAAGATGAAGAATCTACTTCTATTCATGCTCAAGGCCTTGTGATTCGCGACCTTCCTATCATCGCTTCTAATTTCCGTAGTGAACAAACACTTTCTGAATACCTTAAATCTCAAAACATTGTAGGTATTGCAGACATCGATACACGTAAACTGACTCGTATTTTACGCGAGAAGGGTGCGCAAAACGGTTGTGTGGTTGCGGGTAATAACCTTGACGAAGCTTTGGCACTGGCAAAAGCGAAAGATTTCCCTGGCCTAAAAGGCATGGATCTTGCGAAAGAAGTGACAACCAAAGAAACTTACCAATGGAAACAAGGTTCTTGGACGCTTGAAGGTGGTCTTCCTGAAGCGAAAGATGACTCTGAACTGCCATACCACGTAGTCGCTTATGACTTCGGTGCCAAGCGTAACATCCTACGTATGCTTGTTGACCGTGGCTGTCGCCTAACGGTTGTTCCTGCTGAAACTTCAGCGGAAGACGTATTAGCGCTGAACCCAGACGGTGTATTCCTGTCAAACGGCCCTGGTGACCCTGCTCCTTGTACTTATGCAATTGAAGCAACTAAAACTTTCCTAGATAAAGGCTTACCTATCTTTGGTATTTGTCTTGGTCACCAAATTCTAGCTTTGGCTTCTGGTGCAACCACTGTGAAGATGAAGTTTGGTCATCACGGTGCTAACCACCCGGTTAAAGACCTTGATCGCAACGTAGTAATGATTACTTCTCAGAACCACGGTTTTGCGGCTGACGAAGAGACGCTACCGGCTAACTTACGTGCAACGCATAAATCTCTATTTGATGGTTCATTGCAAGGTATTCACCGCACAGATAAGCCAGCGTTTAGCTTCCAGGGTCACCCTGAAGCAAGCCCTGGTCCACATGATGCGGCACCACTATTTGACCATTTCATTGACCTGATTAAAGAACATAAAGCGTAAGTTGGAGTAGAGAGAAAATGCCAAAACGTAATGACATAAAAAGCATTCTAATTTTAGGTGCTGGCCCGATCGTTATCGGTCAGGCGTGTGAGTTTGACTACTCTGGCGCTCAAGCGTGTAAAGCACTTCGTGAAGAAGGCTACCGAGTAATTCTAGTTAACTCAAACCCTGCAACAATCATGACTGACCCAGAGATGGCCGATGCAACTTACATCGAACCAATCCAATGGGAAGTGGTTCGTAACATCATTGCTAAAGAACGTCCTGATGCGGTACTGCCTACTATGGGCGGTCAAACTGCGCTTAACTGTGCTCTAGACCTAGAGAAACACGGCGTTCTTGCTGAATTTGATGTTGAGATGATTGGCGCAACTGCTGATGCTATCGACAAAGCTGAAGACCGTTCTCGCTTTGATAAAGCGATGAAGCACATTGGTCTTGAGTGTCCAACTGCTGATACAGCGAAGAGCATGGAAGAAGCTTACAAAGTTCTAGAAATGGTTGGCTTCCCTTGTATCATCCGTCCATCATTCACTATGGGTGGTACTGGTGGCGGTATCGCGTACAACAAAGAAGAATTTGAAGAAATTTGTCGTCGCGGTCTAGACCTTTCACCAACTAACGAGCTTCTAATCGATGAATCTCTAATTGGTTGGAAAGAGTACGAGATGGAAGTGGTTCGTGACAAAGCGGACAACTGCATCATCGTTTGTGCGATTGAAAACTTTGACCCTATGGGTATTCACACTGGTGACTCAATCACAGTGGCTCCAGCACAAACACTAACTGACAAAGAATACCAATTGATGCGTAACGCATCTCTTGCGGTACTGCGTGAAATCGGCGTAGAAACAGGTGGTTCAAACGTACAGTTTGGTATCAACCCGAAAGATGGCCGTATGGTTATCATCGAGATGAACCCACGTGTATCTCGTTCTTCTGCTCTAGCTTCTAAAGCAACAGGCTTCCCTATCGCTAAGATTGCGGCGAAACTGGCAGTAGGCTTTACGCTAGACGAATTGATGAATGACATCACTGGCGGCGCAACACCAGCCTCATTCGAACCAACTATCGATTACGTAGTCACTAAGATCCCTCGTTTTAACTTCGAGAAATTTGCTGGTGCTAACGACCGCCTAACTACACAGATGAAATCTGTGGGTGAAGTTATGGCGATTGGTCGTAACCAACAAGAGTCACTACAAAAAGCATTGCGTGGCCTAGAAGTTGGCGCAACAGGCTTTGACGAAATGGTTGACCTTGATGCTCCTGACGCACTGACTAAGATTCGTTACGAACTTAAAGAAGCAGGCGCTGAGCGTATCTGGTACATCGCTGATGCATTCCGTGCCGGCATGTCAGTTGACGGCGTATTCAACCTAACGGCAATTGACCGTTGGTACTTAGTTCAAATCGAAGAAATCGTTAAGCTTGAACAACAAGTTAAAGCGAACGGTTTTGCGGGTCTAAACAAAGACGTACTAAACCAACTGAAACGTAAAGGCTTTGCAGATGCTCGTTTGTCTAAGATCCTTGGTGTTGCAGAAAGCGAAATTCGTCGTCTACGTGACCAATACGAAATTCACCCTGTTTACAAGCGCGTAGATACTTGTGCGGCTGAATTCTCTTCAGATACGGCTTACATGTACTCATCTTACGATGACGAGTGTGAAGCAAACCCAACAGATAAAGACAAGATCATGATCTTAGGTGGCGGTCCAAACCGTATCGGCCAAGGCATCGAATTTGACTACTGTTGTGTACACGCATCACTAGCATTACGTGAAGACGGTTACGAAACTATCATGGTTAACTGTAACCCTGAGACAGTGTCTACTGACTACGATACGTCTGACCGTTTGTACTTCGAACCAGTAACTCTGGAAGATGTATTGGCTATCGCTCGTGTAGAGAAGCCTAAAGGCGTTATCGTACAGTACGGTGGTCAAACTCCACTGAAATTGGCTCGTGCTCTAGAAGCCGCTGGCGTGCCTATCATTGGTACTAGCCCTGACGCTATCGACCGCGCCGAAGACCGTGAGCGTTTCCAAGTTGCTGTTGACCGTTTAGGTCTACTACAACCACAAAATGCGACAGTAACCACAATGGAACAAGCGATTGAGAAGTCGCGTGAAATTGGTTACCCACTAGTGGTACGTCCTTCTTACGTACTTGGTGGTCGTGCGATGGAAATCGTATACGATGAGCAAGACTTACGTCGCTACTTTAACGAAGCAGTTAGCGTTTCAAACGAATCTCCAGTACTACTTGATAGCTTCCTTGATGATGCCGTTGAAGTGGACGTTGATGCCATTTGTGACGGTGAGCGCGTAGTGATTGGCGGTATCATGGAACACATCGAGCAAGCGGGCGTTCACTCTGGTGACTCTGCATGTTCACTTCCTGCTTACACGTTAAGCCAAGAAATCCAAGATGTGATGCGTGAGCAAGTTGAGAAACTGGCGTTTGAGCTAGGTGTTCGTGGTCTAATGAACACACAGTTTGCCGTTAAGAACAATGAAGTATACCTAATCGAAGTTAACCCTCGTGCAGCGCGTACTATCCCATTTGTTTCTAAAGCAACTGGTGCTCCAATTGCTAAGATTGCCGCTCGCGTAATGGCTGGTCAATCTCTAGAAGCTCAAGGCTTCACTAAAGAAGTGATTCCACCATACTACTCTGTTAAAGAAGTGGTTCTACCGTTCAACAAATTCCCTGGCGTTGACCCACTATTGGGCCCTGAGATGCGTTCAACAGGTGAAGTTATGGGGGTTGGCGCAACATTTGCTGAAGCGTACGCTAAAGCAGAACTTGGTTGTGGTCATGTGTACCCTGAAGGTGGTCGTGCACTGCTTTCTGTTCGTGAAGGTGACAAAGAGCGTGTTGTTGACTTAGCATCGAAGCTAACCAAATTAGGTTACCATTTAGATGCAACACACGGCACAGCGGTTATCCTTGGTGAAGCAGGTATCAACCCTCGTCTAGTGAACAAAGTACATGAAGGTCGTCCTCATATTCTTGACCGTATCAAGAACAATGAATACACCTACATTGTAAACACTGCTGCGGGTCGTCAAGCGATTGAAGACTCAAAAGTACTACGTCGTGGTGCTCTTGCTGAGAAAGTAAACTACACCACAACGCTAAACGCTGCATTTGCAACCTGTATGGCTCATACTGCGGACGCTAAAACTAGCGTAACTTCAGTACAAGAACTGCACGCAAAAGTGAAAGCAAGCTTAGCGTAACAACAAACTTTAAAAATAATAATCAGGCGGGGGTATTGCTCCCGTCATGACAACCTCATTTGCCCGCTTTTATAGCGGGCTTTTTTGTTTTTATAGCAACCTTATATAGTGACTTCATATCGCAATATCAATTGATGAAAATCAGGAATGAGTTGCTTTCTATTGTTTCGCTATTGTGATTTATCTCTCAGTGCTATCGTAGCGTTTCGATTTTTAGCGGATGGATGATGACCGATGGATGTAAGCATTGAGATACTTACGTTTTTATTTTTTGTAGCGGGCTTAGCCGGTTTTATTGATGCGATGGCAGGTGGCGGCGGGTTACTTACCTTACCGGCATTATTAGCCGCTGGCGTACCTCCTACGCATGCATTAGCCACCAATAAACTGCAAAGCTCGTTTGGTAGTTTCTCGGCGAGTTTCTATTTTGTGCGCAGTGGCTTAGTGAGCCTTAAAGAGATGCGTCTTGCTATTTTGTGTACTTTTATCGGTTCGGCGACTGGCGCAGAAGCGGTGCAGTATATTGATGCCAGTATTTTAACCAGTCTTATCCCCGCATTATTGATACTGATTTCGTTGTACTTTTTATTGTCACCACAAAACCGTGAAGCATCTGGTGAGCGAAAAATATCTGAAGCTATGTTCGCATTTTTCATCGGTGGCGGTATTGGTTTTTATGATGGCTTCTTTGGGCCGGGAACAGGTTCTATTTTTGCGGTTTGTTTTGTGGTGTTAGCCAACTGCTCGTTAGTAGAAGCAACAGCGCGCACTAAAGTATTGAACTTCACCTCGAATATTGCCGCATTAACCTTCTTTATTATTGCGGGTTTGCCAATCTGGAAAATTGGTTTAGTGATGGCGATTGGTGGGTTTATTGGTGCTCGTTGCGGCGCAAAAATTGTAGTGACCAAAGGACAGCGTTGGATCCGTCCGTTGGTGATTATTATGTCAATGACTATGGCAATGAAGCTGCTTTGGGAACAACATCAGCAATGGTTTCTATCATTGATTTCACTCTTTCATTCTTAAGCGATTTAGCTCTTACGCAAACATTGATAGGGCGGTTCAAAGGCTTTAGTTGTTCAAAGTAATAAAGATTTTGCGCCGCAATGTTGAGTGTTTTAATGGTCGATAGTGGAATCAGTGCGGGGGCTAATCCACCTAGCGCTAGGTTTGCCGCTGCTGTGTAGGAGTCCATTTCCATTAGTGGGCTCACGCCAAGTTTTGCCAATAGTTGCACTTGATAAGCATTGGCGGGGTTGGCTAAGTCATTACAGATAAGCTGGCTAGGCAGTTGTGGCAGGCTGTGTTTGCTAACAATATAAAAAGGCTCATCAAATAAGTGAAACACTTCCAGACCATGACTTTTTGGCAAATGACCCGCACAAAAACCGATAGTCACTCTACCTGATTGCACGTTTTCAACGATTCTTGGCGTATGATTAGTAGTGATGGTAAATGCACTTTCTAGCGCATTTATCGTTTCTATTTGCGATGATAGATACCCCGCAATCAGTGTCTCTGAGCAATCCATTTTAATAACCGCATCCGAAGATAAGCTCTGTTCATCGCTGATTAGACCTTGCAGTTCAATAAAGGTAGGCGCGACATTTTGGATAAGTGCTTGCGCGGCAGGGGTGAGTCTAATCAAGCGACCATCTGGCTCGACTAACTTTTTATCGAGTTTCTTTTCTAAGTTTGAAATACGTTTGCTGACCGCAGATTGGCTAATATACAGCTGAGAGCCAGTACGACTCATGGTCTTTTCTTTGTTCAACACTAATAGTGTTTCTATACCTTCTAAAAGCATACGGCACTCATGAATATATGGAATGGTTCTTATTTTAAACTAGGTGATTATGAGCTATGAAGCTAGGCTAAAGCCATAAATTTAGAAGAGAAATACAGATATTGTGTAATCTTCTAGTGCTTATGACTTTGTAGCTTGGAATGAGAGGTGCTGATAATTGCTGGCAGATTGAAGTTATCAGATTGCTATTTACTTAACGCAAATGTAGGCAATGACAAGTGCCAACGAATAGCGGCTAAGCGAATGAGTAAGGTTACAGCGATGCCACCTAACATAGCTTGTGTGCTATTGACGCCTAGTTCTAACAGCCCGGTATGGGTACAACCTCCAACAATACATGCGGTAGCGTACACTTCGCTACGCAAGATCATCGGGATTTCTCGCGCTAAAATATCGCGCAAGATCCCGCCGCCACAGCCTGTGAGTACGCCCATCATGACTGCTATCATGTACGAGTCTTGGTAGCTCAAGGCTTTTTCAACGCCAATGCCGACAAAGGCCGCCAACCCAATCGCATCACAAACGGGTAGTAAGTACCAAGCGATCCGTTTTGGTCTTCTGACGATCAGCATGGTGATCAAGCTGGTTATGATGATCACCCACACATAGGTGGTATTGCCAATCCAAAATACAGGAGTGGCACCTAGCATCATATCTCGAATAGTCCCCCCACCAATGGCGGTGACAGCTGCTAGCACAATCACGCCAAAGGGGTCCATTCTTAATCGACCGGCCAGCAATACTCCAGAAATAGCAAAGATGGCGGTACCAAAGAGGTCGATAAAGTACAGCAGGCTCATTACGCAGTTTTCACCAACGCAAGCATGTTCAGCACCATCTCAGATGAGCTCTTCGCCGCAAGAGGTAAGAACTCTTCAAAGCTCATTGGTGATTCTTTATCTGCCACATCAGAGATAGCACGCACGACCACAAAAGGAACCGCAAATTGATGACAAGTTTGAGCGATAGCCGAGGCTTCCATTTCTACTGCGATAACAGAAGGGAAGTCTGTGCGAATGCGTTGTTGCGCTTGTGCGGTGCAAACAAAGGTGTCACCAGTACAAATAAGACCGTGTACTGCGTGTGTGTCAGCCATTTTGTCTAGTGCAGATTGCGCAAGGTTGATCAGCTTTTCATCAGCTTTAAAGGCGGCAGGTTGTCCAGCCATTTGTCCAATTTCATAACCAAAAGCAGTTACATCGGCATCGTGATGACGAACTTCAGTCGATACAATAACATCACCAAGGTTAAGGGTTGAGTCAAAACCGCCCGCAGAGCCAGTGTTGATAATCACATCAGGTTGGTAATCACTGATCAGTAGTGTAGTGCCAATAGCAGCGGCAACTTTACCAATGCCAGATTGAAGTAAAACGACTTCAACACCATCAATGGTACCAGAGAAGAAAGTACAACCGCCTTTTTGCTGTTCGCTTAACTCTTGGATGGATTGTTTTAGGATGGCAACTTCTTGTTCCATCGCGCCGATAATACCGACTTTCATAAAAATCTCGCTCTGATCAATGTGGCTATATTAGATAGAGCGAGATTGTAGCATAGGAGTTTTATAGAAGTGAAAGCTAGATTAGACCAGCTTCTAATAACGCCACACGTAACGCATCAGCGCGTTTACGGTTCACCCCAAAGTCGGAGTGACCTTTGCGTGATTCTGAACGTACGATGAGCTTGTCACCACTAATACGAAGCTCTAAATCATCAACAAAACGGAACACTTTGCTGGTGTATTCAATGCGTAGGTAATTTTCTTGTCGGTCAGCGGTTTTTGCTCGGCCTAAGCTAAGTGCGACATTTTCTATTGCCTCTAAAGTGGCGCTAGGTTTTAGCACAAAAGGAGCCAAAGCGTATTTCTCTCTGCCATCTTGAGTTGAGACACAATTGGGTTTGTCAGCGCAGGGCTGAATACTTCTATCTGACATGGCGCTCTCTCCGTTGCTACATCCTACGACAAGGGTTGTTGCCATGAGTAATGCGAGTGGTTTAAACATGAGTCTATCAATCCGTTGTAAGTGTGAAATTGCTCAGCACAGTATCCTTAGTGCATGAAGCTTATATGTTGTGTTTAAATACAATAACTTAACGTTATTTTTACAAGTTAAGTTTAAAACAAACAAAGGTCAAGAGGCTTATGCAAACTACTTATAAAAAGCACAGGGGGGGATTTACAGCCCTGTTTTGCTTCAGTGTGGTTACTGTCTGGGCTGATTTCTCTGGATGAGAGATAAGAGTTATGGAGAGGAAAACTACTAGTTAACCAAAGCTCTATTCCAATTACAATTAGCTAATATGAATTTGGAGTAGGGGCGGAGGTTTGAATGAGCTCTACCCCAGTTTATTTGATGTACATTTTCCCAATGCTTGATGCACATTTAATTCATTGGTAATTACACGTATGCTCCATCTATTATTGTACATTTACTCCACTGGTTACTGCGCATTTACTCCACCATAAATTGCGCATTTACTCCGCTTTATGTATGATTATTCTTAGTTAGGTTTTAAGCAAGTGATATCAAAAGAATGATCAAGCGAACATTGGAAAATTACCTCTTAGAGGCGATGGAAGACACCCCTGTGGTCGCCATTTTAGGTGCAAGGCAAGTAGGAAAAAGTACGCTTGCTCAGAACCTCATTCCATCAGGGGCAAATCAACGTATCACTCTTGATGACAACACGACCTTACAACTGGCCAATGACGATCCTGTGGGTTTGATACGAAGTTTAAAGACCCCTGCTTTGATTGATGAAATCCAAAAGGCTCCTCATCTTACGTCAACCATAAAAATGGTTGTTGATGAAAATAGAGGCGAAGGGTGTTTGTATGTAATCACAGGTTCTGCTGATCTTAGGGCGGTTTCAAGCTCAAAGAGTCATAAGCATGGCAAGGGTGACTCAATGGCTGGGAGAGTTGAATGGGTGACCTTGCATCCTTTGACTCAAGCAGAAATTGCTGGCAAAGAATCAACCTTTATAGATGAGTTGGTCTCTGGTGAGTTTACAGAACCTAGCACCAATTTAGATTTGGAGGATGTGGTAAATAAAATTGTCGCGGGTGGTTATCCTGAACTGCAAAACAGAACGCCAAGGCGTCAAAGAGCGTGGCTCAAAGGGTACTTAAATTCGACCATTCGTTCAGATCTTGAGTCGGTGTACAATATTCGCAACTCAGATGAAGCATTGTTATTGCTTAAAAGTCTCGCGGTCAATATATCAGGGACTCTGGTAAAGAGTAACGTTCAAAAGAACCTAAGCATTGACCGTCGAACTACGGACACTTACCTATCGTCACTAACATCTTGTCATATTATCGACTTTTTACCTGCGTGGCATAAGAACGAGGGAAAAGCACTAATCACATCCCCCAAAATTAACTTCGTTGACACCGCTCTTGTGTGCAGCCTTCGCGGAATTAATGAAACAGATCTATTGAACGACAGAACGCTGTTAGGTGATATTTTTGAGGCATTTGTTGTTACTGAGTTTAGACGTTTGGCAAATTTGCACGAGCTTGACATCGACACTTATCACTATCGTGATGCTAAAGGTAGGGTAGAGGTTGATCTGATGGTAACCGTTAAAAATTTATCAATCGGCATAGAGATTAAGGCTGGTTCTACTTATCAATCGGATTGGCTCAAGCACCTTAGAAAACTTATTGACAACAAAGTTATTGACCGAGGTGTGGTGATATACACAGGTGATCATCAAGTCCATATCGATGAAAAAATTTGGCTTATACCTATTTCAAAGATGCTCACGTTTTAACTGTAACTTCGCTTTAATACCAATCGTACTAAATAACTGATCATTCTAGCTTGTTAAAATACTCGATAACGGCGTTAGAATTTTTGATTGTAGAATAACTACTTATCAAAAAATTCTGCCTTGTTCTCGAGCATTTTTCCTGCGCTAGCTCTGATCACTTACTTAGTGTGATTGGTATAATACAGGACTTTTATAAATAACACGAAGTACAAGATAGCAGTATTTACTCAGAGGCAGAAAAAAGGCCAGCGGTGTTAAGGCTGGCCAAAGATTGGAATCTTAAGATTTAATTATTATGAAAGCATTAGCGAGTTTGCTTTTGCTTCTAAGTTAGAGTTTTGCATTAGGTATTTGTCGATAGCGATTGCACACTCACGACCTTCATTGATACAACGAACTACCAAAGATTGGCCTGTACGCATATCACCTGCTGCAAATACACCTTTTTGGTTAGTTGCAAACCCTTCGGCTGCCACATTACCGCGTTCATCAAGTTTGATGTCCAGTTGAGCTAGCACGCCAGTTGGCTCTGGATGTAAAAAGCCCATTGCCAAGAAAGCGAGATCACAAGGAATCACACGCTCACTGCCAGCAACTTCTTCAAAACTAGGGCGTTCGCCAGGAGCGGCATCTTGCCAAACGATGTCAGCAATGCGTAGGCCTGTAACTTCACCTTTATCATTTGCGATAAATTCTTTGGTCAGAATGTTCCAGTGACGCTCACAACCTTCTTCGTGAGAAGTGGTTGTTTTCATGATCATTGGATACTGAGGCCAAGGCATATTTGCTGGGCGTTTCTCTGGTGGGATCGGCATGATCTCAACCTGAGTAATGCTAGCGGCTTTATGACGGTTAGAAGTACCCACACAGTCAGAACCTGTATCACCACCACCGATCACCACAACATGTTTACCTGCTGCGTGAATTTCTTCACCCTTTAGGTCCATATCGTTAGCACGGCGGTTGTTTTGACCTAGGAATTCCATGGCGAAGTGCACGCCTTTTAATTCACGACCAGGAATTGGCAGATCGCGAGGAACCGTAGAGCCACCGGTTAGCAAGACAACATCGAAGTCTTGACGCAGTTGTTGTGCGTTGATGTCGACACCAATGTGTGCATTTACTTCAAACTTAACGCCCGCTTCAGCCATTAGGTTGATCTTACGATCAATGATGTCCATGCCTAGCTTAAAGTCAGGGATACCAAAGCGCAGTAGACCACCCACTTTCTCGTCGCGTTCAAATACCGTTACGCAGTGACCAGCACTGTTTAACTGCTCTGCTGCTGATAAACCAGCAGGGCCACTACCGATAATGGCAACGCTTTTACCTGAACGAGAACGTGGTTTCTTAGGTTTGGCATAACCTTCTTTGTAGGCACGCTCAACAATGGTCTTCTCGATGTTACAGATGGTAATAGGATCTTGGTTGATACCTAGTACACAGGCTGTCTCACAAGGAGAAGGGCACACGCGCCCCGTAAATTCAGGGAAGTTGTTCGTAGAACTTAGAATGTTCCACGCTTCTTCCCAGCTGTCGCGATATACCGCGTCATTGAATTCAGGAATGATGTTACCAATAGGGCAACCGCTGTGGCAGAAAGGTACGCCACAGTCCATACAACGTGATGCCTGAGTATTGATTTTGTCACCAAACTCTTCGTTTAGCACAAATTCTTTGTTGTCTTCGATACGAACAGACGGGTCGCGTTTTTGTGGAAGCTCACGACCGTGCTCCAAAAATCCAGTAGGCTTACCCATGATTAAACTGCCTCCGCTTCGGTTTGTTGCTGCGCTGCTTTGTTCTTTTGCAGAACTGCTTTGTAGTCACGAGGCATTACTTTCGCCAATGACTGCAAGTTCACTTCAAAGTTGTCTAAGAAAGACTGAGCGACTTCACTTCCTGTGAATTGTACGTGTTTAGTTAGCATGTCTTGCAGTAGTGCTTTGTCTTCTGCTTCGATAGGGTCGATGTCAACCAGCTCGCTATTGAGTTTAGTTTCAAAGTCACCGTCTTTATCCCAAACATAAGCGATACCACCACTCATGCCTGCGGCAAAGTTACGACCGGTAGAGCCAAGGATAATCGCGATACCGCCAGTCATGTATTCACAACCGTGGTCACCGACACCTTCAACGACAACTTTCGCGCCAGAGTTACGTACACAGAAACGCTCGCCCGCTAGACCACGGATGAATGACTCACCAGAGGTTGCACCGTAGAAACATACGTTACCCACGACAATGTTGTCTTCAGGAACGATGTTTGAGTTTGCGTTCGGATAAAGCACTAGCGTACCGCCAGATAAGCCTTTACCCCAGTAATCGTTCGCGTCACCTTCAACTTCAAACTTAACGCCTTTAGCAAGGAAAGCACCGAATGATTGGCCTGCGCTACCATTGAACTTAACGCTCATTGGTTGTGGCAACCCTTGGTCTTTATACACTTTCGAAATTTCGTTAGACAACATTGTGCCTACGCTTCGGTCAGTGTTGATGATTGGGAATTCAGCCGTTACTGACTCGCCTTTTTCTAGTGCAGGAATCGCAGTTTGAATCAGTTTGCGGTCCAATACTTCTTCAAGGTTGTGGTTTTGTTCAATCTGGTTAAATACACCATCTTCAGCACGCGCAGGTTCAATGTGTAGAACAGGCGATAGATCGAGGTTTTTGTATTTCCAGTGGCCGATATCTTCACGAACTTTCAGTTTCTGTGATTGACCTACCATCTCTTGAATTGTACGGAAACCTAGCTCAGCCATGATTTCACGTAGACCTTCAGCCATGTATTGGAAGAAAGTCACAACATCATCTACGCGGCCATCAAAGCGCTCACGTAGCGTTTTGTTTTGTGTAGCGATACCAACAGGACAGGTGTTCTTATGACACTTACGCATCATGATACAACCCTCAACAACCAATGCTGCCGTTGCCACGCCCCATTCTTCTGCGCCCAATAGAGTAGCAACAGCAAGGTCACGAGGTGTTTTCATCTGACCATCAGACTGAACAACGATACGGTTACGTAGGCCGTTTTTCAGTAGTGTTTGGTGTGTTTCAGCTAGACCCAATTCCCAAGGTAAACCTGTGTGGCGAATTGAAGACATAGGTGAAGCACCTGTACCGCCATCAAAACCGGCAATTAGAACTACATCGGCTTTAGCTTTTGCAACACCCGAAGCGATAGTACCCACGCCTGCTTCCGATACCAGTTTCACGTTTACGCGACCGCTACGGTTGGCATTTTTCAAGTCGTAGATAAGCTGGGCTAAATCTTCGATTGAGTAAATATCGTGGTGTGGTGGTGGTGAAATTAGACCAACTCCTGGAGTGGAGTGACGAGTTGCACCGATCCAGTCATCAACTTTATCGCCCGGTAGCTGACCGCCTTCACCTGGTTTCGCACCTTGCGCCATCTTGATCTGAATTTCTTCAGAGTTGGTTAGGTAGTAAGAGGTTACACCGAAGCGTCCAGAAGCCACCTGTTTGATTGCTGAACGTTCCCAATCGCCGTTTTCTTTACGTTCGAAACGAGATGGGTCTTCGCCGCCTTCACCAGAGTTTGATTTAGCGCCAATACGGTTCATCGCAACAGCAAGTGTTGAGTGAGCTTCGTAAGAGATAGAACCAAACGACATTGCACCTGTAGCAAAGCGTTTTAGGATAGCTTCAATTGGCTCGACTTCTTCTAGCGGGATAGAACCGGCTGGGTTTTTAACAAAGTCCAACTGGCTACGCAGTGTTGCTGCATCATCACCTTGGCTATCAACTGCTTGGGTGTATTGCTTAAACTGGTCAAAGTCTTTGTTACGAGTTGACTGTTGTAGCAATGAAATTGTTTCAGGGTTAAACAAGTGTTTTTCACCACGTTGTTTCCACTGATAAACACCGCCAACATCAAGCAACTGAACTGGGATTTCACGTGTTGGGTAACCAATGCGGTGACGAACAATCACTTCTTTAGCGATGTCATCGATAGTCAAACCTTGAATACGAGAAACAGTACCGGTGAAGTATTTGTCTACTACTGATTTGCTCACACCAAGTGCTTCAAAGATTTGCGCGCCATGGTAAGACTGCAAGGTAGAGATACCCATCTTCGAGAAGATCTTCAATAAGCCGCCGTTAACGCCTTTACGGTAGTTCTCGAATAGGTCTTTAACGTGCGCTTCAGGGTCTAATTTCTTAGTACGCTGCAGATCCACCAGTGTTTCAATCACTAGGTATGGGTTAACTGCGTTAGCACCGTAACCAATTAGCGTTGCAAAGTGGTGCGTTTCGCGAGCATCACCGGTTTCTACCACGATGTCACATTTAGCACGTAGGCCTTTGCGAATTAGGTGGTGGTGAACCGCGCCTACTGCCAGCATAGCTGGAATAGCAGCATGGTTTGAGTTAACCGCACGGTCAGTGAGCAAGATAATAGAATAACCGTCGATGACAGCATCTTCTGCGTATTGGCAAATACGTTTTAGGGCGCGCTCTAGCTTGCCTTTATCTTCATTTGCTTGGAATACGATATCTAGCGTTTTTGATTGTAAGTGCTCGTTATCAATAGCACGTAGCTTCTCAAGTTCAGAGTTAGATAGAACCGGAGATTCTAGTTCTACTTTTTGACAGTGTTCAGGGGTCTCAGTCAGTAAGTTCTGATCTTTACCTAGGTAAGTGTTCAGAGACATAACCATACGCTCACGAATCGGATCGATTGGTGGGTTAGTTACTTGAGCAAACAGCTGTTTAAAGTAGTTTGAAAGGTGCTGTGACTGGTGCGACAAAATCGCTAGTGGCCAGTCAGCGCCCATAGCAGAAAGTGGCTCTTTGCCGTCTTTTGCCATTGGCACAATAATTTCGTTTACTTCTTCCGAGCTCACGCCAAACGATTGTTGCTTGTGTAGCAAACGCTCTGGAGAAGGTTGGTTGAATTCGTTTTCTGCGTCAGGCAGTTTTTTCAGGCTCAGTAGATTTTCTTCAACCCATGCTTCATATGGCTGAGCATTGGCAATTGAATCTTTGACTTCTTCATCTGAAATAATGCGACCTTGTTCTAGATCGGCAACAAAGATACGACCCGGTTGCAGACGACCACGGAACTCAACGTTTTCTGGTTCAATTTCAACTACGCCAGACTCAGATGCCATCACTAGGAAGTTATCTTTGGTCACTGTGTAGCGAGAAGGACGCAGGCCGTTACGGTCTAGCGTTGCACCTACTTGTACACCATCAGTAAAACATACTGATGCAGGGCCATCCCATGGTTCCATGATATTGGCGTGGTACTGATAGAAAGCACGACGCTTAGGATCCATGTTTTTGTTCTCTTGCCATGCTTCAGGAATCAGCATCATAAGAGCATGTGGCAGAGTACGGCCAGATAGAACAAGAAGCTCTAGTGCCATATCGAAGTTAGATGAATCTGAGCTGCCTTCCTGACAGATAGGCAATAGCATATCAATTTCAGCTTGGCTGAAAAGATCAGACTCAAGGATAGCTTCACGCGCTTTCATCCAGTTCAAGTTACCGCGAACGGTGTTAATTTCACCATTGTGCGCAATGTAACGGAAAGGCTGAGCCAAACGCCATCTTGGGAAGGTGTTGGTTGAGAAGCGTGAGTGAACCAAGGCAAGCGCTGTCACCATGGTTGGATTTTGTAGATCAAGGAAGTACTGAGGTACTTGCTCTGTGGTTAGCTGACCTTTATATACCAGTGTCTTATAAGACAAAGAGTTAATGTAGAAGTCATCACCAATGTTAGATACGCTTTCTAGACATACGCGAACAGTGTAGTTACGTAGTACATACAACTTTCTTTCTAGCTCTTCAGGCGTAGTGCTTGGTCCACCAGTAATGAATACATGTTCAAACTGTGGTTCAGTACTTAGTGGGTCGGCACCCAGCATAGAGTTGTCCGTAGGTAAAACACGGTAACCCAGTACTTCTAAATCAAGACGTTGTGCGTTGCGTTCTAAAATGTCACGACATTGTGCGCGTTTATGCTCATCACGAGGGAAAAGCACCACACCAACACCGTACTGTTCAAAAGACGGTAGACGAACGCCTAATTTAACGGTTTCTTCTAATAGAAACTCATGCGGCTTTTGCAGCAAAATACCTGCGCCATCACCTGAACATGGATCACAGCCCTGACCACCACGGTGTTCCATTCTGGCTAGCATATCTAGTGCTTGTGTAACTACACGATGAGATTTGCGGTTTTTGAGATGTGCTACAAAACCGATACCACAAGCGTCATGCTCCAGTTCGGGAGTATATAAACCCTGAGCTGATTGCTCTTTATCCAACATAGGTAAATCCTTCCAATCTAATGTGACAAGGGGGAGTGATCCCGCGTCATTATTCCTTATAATTGTCTCTAAAAGGGCTAATATATGTGAAATTAGCCTGCTTCCATTCCGTCTCTCGCTGAAAAGTTCGCGAAAAAAACATTCCTTGGTCATTTCCAGTAGTTAGCTTCTGATTAATAGAATCTTATAAAGGCAGGAGCGGAATATGACCGACTATTCATCTAAAAACGGCATCTAAAATGAAGCGATATTAGGCAATAGTTGTAACTATCCTACAATTTTGTCTAGCTTAATTCCAACGAAAGTTTCAACAAAAGTGGATTTTTTATGAGCAAGTGTCTACAGCATCCAGTTAACATTTGTGTGTTTATATTTACACGCAAACCTTTGCGTCGTGATATAGCCTCAAATACCTGGATCGAAAAAAATGTGTAGAGATGATAGAATGCGCCGCTTATAAATGAAGGGATGTAATTTAGTTTCATGACAGGAGCGTCAGAATACAAAGTCATCATAGGTGAAGTTTCATGCAGTTACACGAGCTAGTTAACACTCTCGGACAAGATTTACAGCGTCGCTATGGCGAAAAAGTTCATAAATTAACTCTGCATGGTGGATTCAGTTGTCCTAACCGCGATGGCACTATCGGACGGGGTGGCTGTACTTTTTGTAATGTCTCTTCATTTGTTGATGAAACAACTCAAACTCAAGCCATTGAGGTTCAGTTAAGCGATCGCTCTAAAGAGATTGCTCGCGCTAAAAAATATTTTGCCTATTTTCAGGCCTACACCAATACCTTTGCTGAAGTACAAACGCTAAGAAAGATGTATGAAGAAGCGCTAGAGTCAGCCGATATCGTAGGGCTGTGTGTGGGCACTCGTCCCGACTGTGTTCCTGATGCGGTGATGGACTTGCTGGTGGAGTATAAAGAGAAAGGCTACGAAATCTGGTTAGAGCTGGGTTTGCAAACGGCTAATAATGACACCTTGAAGCGCATCAATCGTGGTCATGATTTTGCATGTTATGCCGAAATCACCAAGAAGGCGCGCGACAATGGCATCAAAGTATGTACGCATTTGATTGTGGGACTGCCAAAAGAAACCAAGCAAGATAATATCGAGACACTGCGCAAAGTATTAGATGTGGGTACTGACGGCATTAAATTACACAGTTTACATATTGTCGAAGGCAGCACTATGGCGAAAGCATGGAAAGCGGGCAAATTGGAATCTCTAGAGTTGGAAGAGTATGTCAGCATTGCTTCTGAACTGATCCGAATGACGCCGCCAGAGGTGGTGTATCACCGAGTTTCGTCTGCGGCGCGCAGACCGACATTGCTTTCCCCTTTATGGTGTGAAAATCGTTGGTTGGCGATGACAGAGATTGGCCGCGCATTAGATAGAGAAGGGGCGCAAGGCTCTCTTTTAAATCAGCCGTTTGTGTTTACTCAACCGCTATTAAAGTCAGCCCCTATGAATAAGTGAAGACATAATCACTATTAATTAGCCGATGTCTCGACTTTACTTCTAAAATACTTTCTTGCCTTACTTACTTTTACAGTCAGGCAAGATAAACTAATGGCAGTTACAGCAAATGGACTGCTTGATGAAACCGTTGAAAACTTACTCTCGATATTATGTCGATCTTCTCGTTCGCTTAGGGATCTTCCGATTCTCTTTCCTAATTGCCCTTGGCCTGATCACTTTAGCTATTTTTGTTCAATTTGGTATCAGTTGGCTGTTAGGGGAAACCTTCGAATATAAACATGCGCTGCGCTCGTTAGCTTTTGGTCTGATCATGACCCCTTGTGCGGTCTATTTTATCTCGATAGTGGTCGATCAATTGGAAGAGTCGCGTCGCAAACTCTCTAAGCTGGTCTCTGAGCTCAGTGATATGCGTGAACGTGACCTCAATCTCAATGAAAAGCTCACGCAAAACTTAGAGCAATTAAATCTTGAAATGAAGGAGCGTTTGTCTGCGGAAGAGTCTCGCGAGCAGGCTATGCTCGATCTTGAGCATGAAGTGTTCCAAAGAGAAGTGACTCAGATTGCGCTAGCAGAGCGAACCGCCTTATTACGTTCATTTATCGATGCTTGTCCTGATTTATTTTACTACCGCACCGCCGATGGTGTCTTTTCTGGGTGTAACCAAGCGGTTGAAAAACTCACAGGTAAAACAGAAAAAGAGTTAGTGGGATTAACCCCTTGGCAGGTTTATAAGAAAGAAATTGCGCAACAGATCGTCGAAACAGATCAAATCGTATTTGAAAACCGCGAAGAGCTTATTTATGAACAGTGGCTTGAGTACCCTGGCGGTCGCAAAGCGTATTACGAATTACGTAAAGTGCCATTTTTCAATAAAGAAGGGCGTCATTTAGGTTTGGTTGGATTCGGGCGCGATATTACCGAACGCAAATTAAATGAAAAGTCGTTAGAAAAAGCCAGTCGCGACAAAACCACCTTTATTTCGACCATTAGTCATGAACTGCGAACTCCGCTAAACGGTATTGTGGGTTTGAGCCGTATGTTGCTAGGCACTAGCTTAGATAAAGAGCAGCGCCAGTATATGCAAACCATCAATATTAGTGCGATTACGCTAGGGCATATTTTTAACGACATTATTGATATTGATAAATTTGATCGCAACAAGCTAGAGCTGGTTCCTTCTGAACTGAGTTTTAATAGCTTTATTACCGAATTAGATAGCTTATCTAGGCTAATGGCAGAGCAAAAGAATTTGCGCTTTGAATTGGAACGGCTTTCTGACATGCCTGATAGCATCATTGTGGATGCGACTCGTCTGCGACAGGTGTTATGGAATTTAATTAGCAACGCCATCAAGTTCACCTCTGATGGTGGCGTGTTTGTCAATGTTAGTGCCGAGCCTTTAGAAAACAATGACGTCGCTATTCGCTTTGAAATTGAAGATAGCGGCATAGGTATTCCTGAGTCAGAGCTTGAGAAAATATTTGCCATGTATTATCAGGTGAAATCTGAAGAGGGCAATTTGCACGCTGTAGGCTCAGGGATTGGCTTGGCGGTTTCTCAATCGCTTATGAGAAAGATGGGCGGAGATATCTACGCCACCAGTGAAGTGGGGCATGGCAGTACCTTTTATGTGGAATTTACTGCACCTTTAGGTTCGAGCATTATTGATAACGTAGAACAAACGACGGAGACAGTACAACGTCCGCTTTCTATATTCATGGTTGAAGATATTGAACTGAACATTACCGTTGCTCGCTCACTATTGACCAGTTTTGGGCATAAAGTTGATGTGGCAATGACAGGTAAAGAAGCGTTAAGTAAGTTTGAACCGACTGACTACGACTTAGTACTGTTAGATATACAATTGCCAGATATGACAGGC
Organism: Vibrio neonatus; assembly: GCF_024346975.1. Classification (NCBI taxonomy): domain Bacteria; kingdom Pseudomonadati; phylum Pseudomonadota; class Gammaproteobacteria; order Vibrionales; family Vibrionaceae; genus Vibrio; species Vibrio neonatus. Next base: position 432,460 of record NZ_AP024885.1, read on the forward strand.
TTTGATATTGCTACTGAATTGCAAAGTCGCTATACCAACTTACCTCCAATTGTGGCGCTGACGGCTAACTTAGTGAAAGACAAAACCGCTTACAGAGAAGCGGGCATGCAAGATGCGATAAGTAAGCCATTGTCGGCAAAAGCTTTGCGTAAGATTTTGAACAAGCTTTGTTATCTCGATGAGCAAATTATCGAGGAGAAAACGCACGCCACTAAAGCGGTGTTAGAAGAGACGACGATTGAAGAAGTGCCATTAGATGTGCTTATCGATAAAGAAATGCTACGTTCATACATTGAAATCGTAGGGAAAAACCCAGTCCTTGAAAGTGTGCAATTATTTGAAGATATGATGCCAGATTATGTGGCGATTTTAGATTCTAATTTAGCGGCTAAAGACAAAGACGCGATTGTATCAGAAGCACATAAAATTAAAGGTGCTGCAGGCTCGGTGGGTCTAAAACGTATTCAAATGGTAGCTCAGCAAGCTCAATCTCCAGAACTACCGGCATGGTGGGAAAATATTAATGACTGGATTGATGAGATAAAAGAGAGTTACCTTAGTGATATAGAAATTGTAAAAGATTGGATTGAGCAAGAGTTTGCCGATAGGAGTTAGCTATGAAAGTAAAAGTTTTAAGTGCGATATTGTTGAGCTCTACGCTCTTATTTGGGTGCGCTTCAATATGTAATGCTCCGTGGGATACGGCATCAGCGACATCAAGTGTCGAACAGACTAAAGTGACATTAGATGCAAATATGTGGGGCAATAAAATGCCGACTATTGGTGAGAGTGCTGCATCTGCTCCGTTACATGGTAATTTAGTATTAAGCTCAGATAAGACTATCCCAGCCGATCTCGCGGTGACGGCTATCTGGGTTCGTTATGCAGGTGAAACCTTCCTTATTGATGAAGAAGCATTTGATGTTGAAGCTATCAATGAGAAACAGTGGAAAATCTCTTTCAAACAAGACCAAGCCTTTAATGACAATGCCGCAGCTGCAGATGTTGCCGTTGAGCTAAAAGGTGAAACGCAAAAAGTATGGTTGATTGATAAAGCGGTAGATGTGGATGCCGTTTATTAATTTATTGTCGCGGATGCTCAAGCTATAAAGCTAAGCTAAAACACTAGACCTAAAAAAACCCAGCTTAAAAACTGGGTTTTCTTATAATCAATGCAAGGATTGATTATGCGTCTAAATCACCACAAAAACGGTAGCCTTCACCGTGAATAGTCGCGATAATTTCAGGAGTACCTGCAACTGATTCAAAGTGTTTACGAATACGGCGAATCGTAACGTCTACAGTACGGTCATGAGGTTTAAGCTCACGTCCTGTCATTTTCTTCAATAATTCTGCGCGAGTTTGGATTTTTCCTGGGTGCTCACAGAAGTGCAGTAATGCACGGAATTCTGAGCGAGGAAGTTTGTAGCTTTCGTTATTTGGGTTAACCAAAGAACGGCTGTTAATGTCTAGAACCCAACCGTTGAATGTGTATTTTTCAACGTTTTTGCTCTCTTCGCCTTCTTTACTTACGCTCATTGAACGAGATAGAAGGTTACGAGCACGAATCGTTAATTCACGTGGGTTGAAAGGTTTAGTGATGTAATCATCAGCACCGATCTCAAGTCCTAAAATCTTATCGACTTCATTGTCGCGGCCAGTAAGGAACATAAGAGCAACATTCGCTTGCTCTCTTAGTTCACGAGCTAAAAGTAAGCCGTTTTTGCCTGGTAAATTGATATCCATGATCACCAAGTTTACTGGATTTTCAGAAATCACTTGATGCATAGAGTCGCCATCTGTTGCTTCGAATACGCTGTATCCTTCTGCTTCAAATATGCTTTTTAGTGTACTACGAGTTACTTGTTCGTCTTCAACAATAAGAATGTTAGGGGTTTGCATTGGCTCTACCTAAACTATGTGTAATTGATTTTTATTAATAAATTCTAGGCAAAAAATAACATCAAGGTAATCATTTGTGTGCGTTTGTAATGCATTCGATGATTTCATTGCACCTTAACATCCCCCTCCTTGGAAATTTTACAAGGTACCTAAAAATCCAACAGTACCTTTCATTCTTGGCCAAATTAATTGCGTATCATACCGACTTAACAGCTTTCTAACAATCAAATGCTGTTCATTTATTTTACTTTATTGATTTAAATCAATGGTTAATTTTAACAAATAAGTGAAAACAGCTCTAGATTCTGTGATCAATATCGATATTTCGTGCTGGGCGTTAGTATTCATTAAATAAGAACAAGGTGCAATAGTTGCATTAGTGTGAAATTTGTACGTAAATCACATTTAAAAGCTAAAACCAAGCCTTACTTCTATGGCACTTTGCCACTCTTCATAGTCTAAAGTAGCCTTCAAATTTAGACTTTCAGTTAACATATATTGGCCTGATAATTCAGCCCCCATATAGTCGCTAATGCTTACAGCCTCTACGTCTGGCGAGGCATAGATGGCACTATTTAAAGAGAGTTTGTTACTGAAATGATAGTTCACACCACTTAGAAAGTTGCGACTTGAATGGCGCTCAGCTGAGCTGGAAATTCGTGTTGCAACATAAAGATCGATATTTTCGAAAACTGAGTATGCATAGCCGGTATCAACGCGCCATTCATCAAATTGCTCTCCCGAACTCGGCGTCGCAGACATAAATAGGCGATGTGGGGATTGGCTATTTAGTGCATGGGGAGTTGAGTCTTGTGTCACCGCTGGCTCAAAGTCTGGAGCACTATAGGCGGTTGAGGTGAAAAGGATTGATAGAGTGGACACAATCAAAAGCAGTTGATAACGAAAAAGTAATCGCATTTTGTCCCCTTATTCATCCTTGAAGAGTATCAATTATGGATGTGGATAACAGGAATTGCCATTGTTACGCATATAATTAATTTGTTTATCATATGTTATTGCAATGATGACAGTTCTTATTTCAAATTTTTAGGTTTGATGTCTATACTTTTCTCCCATTTTTGTTGATGAAAATAGGAATTTGTCCATTTTTGTTAATTTATCATTGACGAATTAAAGCAAAATAGGTAATTCTAGAGTTAGACATATTTAGAAAACAGATAGAACAGTAATGCAAAACACACGTAGCCTGATTACCCGAATCATTATTACCGACACCACCAGTGTTGGGGCAGGCTGCTGAAAGAAAACTTTTACAAAAAAGGCCTGTATCCCACCAGATACAGGCCTTTTTTATTGCAATTTTTAGCTCAGGGAGAATGGAATGCGAGTATTGAAGTTTGGAGGATCGTCGTTATCGGATGCAGACAGGTTTTTGCGTGCGGCGAACATTATCGCAAGTAATGCGGATCAAGAAGAATTGGCGGTAGTTTTATCTGCTCCAGGAAAAACCACCAATAAACTAGTCGCAATTATCAACTCTGCGCTAGAGAAACAAGATGTAGAACCTCTAATCAATGAGTTACGAAATTCTTTTATAGAATTATCGAACAACATCAAACAAGAGCTGCCTCATATTCAGTTAGACGCTTTCTCGGCTCAAGTTGAAGAGTCTCTAGCGAACTTAGTTGAGTTTGTGCAAGGCATTAAACTATTGGGCATGTGCCCAAACAATGTTAATGCGCGCATCATCAGTAAAGGTGAAAAAGTTTCTATTCGCTTAATGAAAGCGGTATTAGAAGCCAAAGGACAAGCCGCGGGGCTGATTGATCCTGTGCAATACCTTTATGCAAAAGGTGATTACCTAGAAGCTATGGTAGATGTTGAAGTCTCGACGCAGAACTTCGTGCAATCACCATTACCAAAAGATGAAGTGCATCTAATGCCAGGCTTTACCGCAGGTAACGCTAAGGGTGAACTGGTTACTCTTGGGCGTAATGGCTCAGATTATTCTGCGGCAGTATTAGCGGCTTGTTTACGTGCAGATTGCTGTGAAATTTGGACTGATGTAGACGGCGTTTATAACTGTGATCCGCGCTTAGTTGAAGATGCCCGCCTTCTTAAATCGTTAAGTTACCAAGAAGCGATGGAGCTTTCTTATTTTGGTGCTTCAGTACTGCATCCAAAAACCATCGCCCCGATTGCGCAGTTTAATATTCCTTGTTTGATCAAAAATAGCTTCAACCCACAAGGACCGGGCACTTTAATCGGCCTAGATACCGGTGAAGATAATTTAGATATCAAAGGCATCACTACCTTAAACGACCTGACTATGGTTAATGTGTCAGGACCTGGTATGAAAGGTATGGTGGGCATGGCAAGTCGCGTATTTGGCGCGATGTCTTCTGCGGGTATCTCGATTGTACTGATTACTCAGTCTTCTTCTGAATACAGCATTAGCTTTTGTATTGAGGCAGCTGATCGCCTGCGTGCTCAAGCGGTATTAGAAGATGCGTTTGAACTTGAATTAAAAGACAACTTGTTAGAGCAAATCGAATTCATCAATGATGTAGCTATTTTAACTTTGGTTGGCGACGGTATGCGCACTTCTCGTGGTGTGGCTTCTAAGTTCTTTACCTCGTTAACTCAAGTAAATGTCAACATTGTGGCTATTGCTCAAGGCTCCTCTGAGCGCGCTATTTCAGCGGTAATCCCTGAAAACAAAATTGCTAAAGCGATTAAAGCGTGTCACGAAAACCTGTTTAATTCTAAGCATTTCATCGACCTTTTTGTAGTCGGTATTGGTGGTGTTGGTGGTGAGTTTGTTGATCAGGTCGCTCGTCAGCAGCAAAAACTTGCTAGCAAAGGCATTGTGATGCGCGTGTGTGCATTAGCCAATAGCCAAGGCATGTTACTTGATGGCGAAGGCTTAGACCTAGAGCAGTGGCGTGATCGTATGGGAGATGCTAGTGAGAAATTCTGCATTTCATCACTAAGCGCCATGGTGCAGCGCAATCACATTATCAACCCAGTATTAGTCGATTGTACCTCTAGTGAAAACGTAGCCGGTCAGTACGCTGATTTCCTACAAGCTGGCTTCCATGTGGTAACGCCAAACAAGAAAGCAAACACAGCGAGCATGTCGTACTACCATCAATTACGTCAAGTTGCGCGCGCTTCAAGACGTAAACTTATGTATGAAACAACGGTAGGCGCAGGCTTACCTGTTATCGAGAACCTGCAAAACCTGATTAACGCGGGTGATGAACTGGTTAAGTTTAATGGCATTTTGTCGGGCTCAATGTCCTTTATCTTCGGTAAATTAGATGAAGGTATGACGTTGAGTGAAGCGACAAAAGTAGCAATGGATAATGGCTTTACAGAGCCTGATCCTCGCGACGATTTATCGGGCATGGACGTAGCACGTAAGCTGTTGATTCTGGCTCGTGAAACAGGCATGTCGATTGAGCTTGAAGATGTCGTGGTTGATCAAGCATTACCACCGGGTTTTGATGATTCTGGTTCTATTGCTGAGTTTGTAGCGCGCTTGCCTGATGCAGATGCTTACTTTACTAATTTGTCCCAAGAAGCGGCCAAAGAAGGCAAAGTGCTTCGTTATGTGGGCGAGATTGCCGATGGCAAATGTCGAGTGGCTATCGCCGCGGTAGATGAGAACAATCCTCTATTTAAAGTAAAAGATGGCGAGAATGCTCTGGCATTCTACAGTCGTTACTATCAGCCAATTCCACTGGTTATGCGTGGCTACGGTGCCGGTACAGAGGTAACGGCGGCAGGTGTATTCTCTGATGTAATGCGTACATTGGGTTGGAAGTTAGGAATCTAAATATGAAAGAGAGTGTTTGCGTTTATGCTCCTGCATCTATCGGCAATGTCAGTGTCGGGTTTGATGTACTGGGCGCAGCAGTCTCTCCGGTAGATGGCACATTACTTGGAGATCGAGTAATGGTTGCCACTGGAGAGTCAGAGTTTTCATTAAAAACAGCAGGGCGTTTTGTCAGTAAATTGCCTGCTGATGCGAAACAAAATATTGTGTATCGCTGCTGGCAAGTGTTTGCCAAAGAAGTGGCGCGTAAAGGTGTCGCACTGCGCCACCTTGAGATGACCCTAGAGAAAAACATGCCTATTGGTTCTGGGCTTGGTTCTAGCGCTTGCTCTATTGTGGCGGCATTAGATGCATTAAACCAATTTCATGATAACCCACTTAATGAAACCGAGTTGCTGGCCTTGATGGGTGAGATGGAAGGTGAAATTTCTGGTGGCATCCATTATGACAATGTTGCCCCTTGCTATCTTGGCGGCGTACAACTGATGGTAGAAGAACTAGGTATTATTAGCCAAGAAGTGCCTAGTTTTGATGATTGGTATTGGGTGATGGCTTATCCGGGCATCAATGTTTCAACGGCAGCGGCTCGTGAAATATTACCTGCTCAATATCGTAGACAAGACATTATTGCGCACGGTCGTCATTTAGCAGGCTTTATTCATGCCAGTTATTCGGGTCAATCAAAGCTAGCCGCTAAAATGATTAAAGACGTGATTGCTGAACCTTATCGACAGCGTCTGCTTCCGGGTTTTCCTGAGGCGAGAGAGTACGCTGAAACAGTAGGTGCACTCACTTCTGGAATTTCTGGAAGTGGTCCCACAATGTTTACTATCTGTGATAGTTTAGAGGTTGCCGAAAGAGTGAAAGCTTGGCTTGAAGTCAACTACGTACAAAATAATGAAGGATTCGTGCACATCTGCAAAATAGATCAGCAGGGCTCGAAGGGAACAGGAAGTAAATTATGAAGTTGTATAACATCAAAGAAAACGACGAACAGGTCTCATTTGGACAGGCTGTTCGACAAGGTTTAGGTCGTAACCAAGGACTATTCTTCCCAACGGATATTCCAGCACTGGATAACATTGACGCATTACTTGCAGAAGATTTTATTACCCGTAGCAGCAAAATATTGTCTGCATTGATCGGTGATGAACTTTCACAAGCGCAAGTTTCCGAGATGGTGAGCTCTGCGTTTGCATTCCCTGCACCGATTAAGCAAGTAAAAGACGGTACCTATGCTTTGGAGTTGTTCCACGGTCCAACACTAGCATTTAAAGATTTTGGTGGCCGCTTTATGGCGCAGTCATTGGCAACGGTTTCTGAAGGTGGGCAAATTACTATTTTGACCGCGACTTCAGGCGATACTGGCGCGGCGGTAGCACATGCTTTTTATGGCATGCCAAATATCAACGTCGTTATCTTGTATCCAAAAGGCAAAATCAGCCCGCTACAAGAAAAACTATTTTGTACTTTGGGTAAAAATATCCATACCGTGGCCATTGCTGGGGATTTTGATGATTGCCAATCTTTGGTTAAGAAAGCCTTTGATGATGAAGCACTTCGTCAAGAAATTGGTTTGAATTCAGCAAACTCAATCAATATCAGCCGCTTAATGGCGCAGATTTGTTATTACTTTGAAGCTGCCGCTCAGCTGAGTAAAGAACAACGTGAGAACCTAGTGATCTCTGTTCCAAGTGGTAACTTTGGTAACTTAACCGCAGGTCTATTAGCTAAAGCTCTAGGTTTGCCGATTAAGCGCTTCATTGCCGCTACCAATGCCAATGATACTGTTCCTCGTTATCTGAAAACCGGTAAATGGGATCCAAAACCTACCGTTGCAACCACTTCAAACGCAATGGACGTTAGCCAACCTAATAACTGGCCGCGTATCGAAGAGCTTTGCCAGCGTCAAGGTTGGGGCTTAGATACATTGGGCAGTGCTACAGTGACGGATGAGCAAAGTGCTGCAAGTGTTCGTGAACTAAACGACTTAGGCTACCTATGTGAGCCACATGGCGCGATAGCGTACCGTTCTTTGCAAGAGCAACTTAATGATGGCGAAACCGGGCTATTCTTGTGTACAGCTCACCCAGCTAAGTTTAAAGAAGTGGTTGATGATATTTTAGGTAGTGATATTGAATTACCGGGACCACTGGCGAAGCATGCGGTAATGGATTTATTGTCAGAAGATTTAGACAATGATTTTGAACTACTAAAAGCGGTACTAAGAAAAGTGCAGTAGCACATTTACCGTTATCAGCATAAAAACGACGCTTCGGTGTCGTTTTTTTATATTTTGCTTAGAGCAAAAAAAAGCTTGGCTAGTGCCAAGCTTTTTTCGCAATTTACTTAAAAACTAGTAATTACATAGTCTCAGTAAAAGTACGAGCGATAACGTCACGTTGTTGCTCTGGAGTTAGAGAGTTGAAACGTACAGCGTAGCCAGAAACACGGATAGTTAGCTGTGGGTATTTCTCTGGGTGAGCAACTGCATCTTGAAGAGTTTCACGTTTAAGAACGTTCACGTTTAGGTGCTGACCGCCTTCTACTTTAGGTGCTTTTTCGATAGCTACTTCACGGCTTTCGAAGTCACCTAGATCTGAAGCTGCGATTAGTTGATCTGCTTCATAACCAGACGTTGCAACAACACAACGTGCTTCGTTCTTTTCAGAATCTAGTAGCCAGATAGAGTTTAAAAGCTCATCGTTTGCTGCTTTTGTAATTTGAATACCTTTGATCATGATTTCTCCTCAGCCACATATGTGGGTTAGATTTACGGATAAACTTGGAGCGTTTTTAGTTCGCTCACTGCATGTTTGCCATTTTAATATTGATTTAAGTCAAAAAACAACTAAAAACCGCATTTTTTTTAAGGTATTTTCCATGATTAGGATCAACTTTTAATTAATTCATAGGCTTACGCCATTTAAATTAACAAGCTGTATGGATTTGAAAGCTAATGTGTGGTTTTTTAACAACATTTGTATCAAAATCATTGCTATTCAGATTGAGCATAACAGTTTGAGAGTGATCATTTTTTGAAGTCAGTGAGAGTTTTTATGTCAAATAAAAAATTTATAGGTGCCCATGTTTCTGCTGCTGGTGGTGTGGAGAACGCGCCCATTAGAGCCAAAGAAATTGGTGCCAATGCATTCGCTTTATTCACCAAAAATCAGCGTCAGTGGGTGGCAAAGCCATTAACGCAAAAAAGCATAGATTCATTTAAGAAAAACTGCACGGCTTTAGGCTATTCATCACAGCAAATTTTGCCCCACGATTCTTATCTGATTAACTTAGGTGCGCCAGAAGAAGAGAAGCTAGAAAAATCCCGCGCGGCGTTTATTGATGAAATGGAGCGTTGCGAACAGCTTGGTCTTACTTTGCTAAATTTTCACCCTGGCAGTCATTTGAAAAAAATCTCCGAGAGTGAATGTTTAGCGCGTATTGCTGAGTCTATTAATCTAGCGCATCAAGCCGTGCCGAATGTGATTGCCGTGATAGAAAATACAGCAGGACAAGGCACTAACCTTGGTTGGCGATTTGAGCATATTGCTGAAATCATCGAGCAAGTTGCAGATAAAAGTCGTGTTGGGGTTTGCCTTGATACTTGCCACACTTTTGTGGCTGGGTACGATCTTAGAACTGCTGAAGCTTGTGAGCATACTTTTGCCGAGTTTGATCGCATTGTCGGTATGCACTATTTACGTGCAATGCACATTAATGACTCAAAAATAGCATTGGGTGGAAAGGTCGACAGACACCATTCTTTGGGGGAAGGAGAGATAGGTTGGGAGTGTTTTAAGTATATTTCTCAAGACTCTCGCTTTGATGGAATCCCGCTGATCTTAGAAACTATTGAGCCAGAAAGATGGCAGGATGAAATTCAAGCAATGCGGTCATTTTCTGTGTAACTTATTTTGCAAATAAGCGGATTGTTGGCACACTTCTTTCATCTCATAATGCAACGGACGAAGTCACTACGCATTATGGAGTGTGTCATGTTTAACGTAAATTTTGTACTACCTCAAGCCCGGCCAACACAGCGTGGGCAAGGACATCACCGTACTCCTCAGCGAACACCTAAGAAGAAGTGATATCTAATTTGCCAACAATATGCCAATATTTTCTCCAATACCAAACGTAACGGAGTAGATAAGGTTGAGTTGGCAAGATTTCATAAATACAGAGCGTTCAAAAGAGTACTTTTCTTCTCTACAGGCATTTATTGATGCTGAGCGCTCATGTGGCAAAGTCATATACCCAGCACCCCAAGATGTATTTTCTGCATTTGAACAAACACCTCTAGAAACGGTTAAAGTCGTTATTCTCGGTCAAGACCCATATCATGGGCCAAACCAAGCTCATGGTCTTAGCTTCTCTGTGTTACCCGGTAATAAAATCCCGCCTTCATTACGCAATATCTATAAAGAATTGGCTCAAGATATTCCAGAATTTGTCACGCCCGATCACGGCTACCTGCAATCGTGGGCTGAGCAAGGGGTATTACTGCTTAATACTGTACTGACGGTTGAACAAGGTCAGGCTCATTCGCACGCTAAAAGTGGTTGGGAAACCTTTACTCAACACGCTATTGAATACCTTGTTAGCCAGCAGCAACATATCGTGTTTATGTTATGGGGCGCACATGCACAAAAGAAAGGTGCCTGTATCGATCCAGCAAAGCATTGCGTACTGACTTCAAGCCACCCTTCACCACTCTCGGCTAGGCGTGGTTTTTTGGGTTGTCAGCATTTTTCATTAGCCAATCAATATCTAGAGCAACAAGGAAAAACAGGGATCAATTGGCAAATACCGAGCTCTCATCCTTCACTCTTTTAAAAAATACTTAAAACACAACCCCGTATAATCGCGTAAACTTTAAACAGTTGTAGGTATGGAGGAATAGATCATGATGATTGAAAGAATCCAGCGTGAACACGATTATATGATTCGTTTGCTGGCGATATTAAAAAGAAAGCTCAAACAAGTGAAAAGGGAAGAGCCCATCAATTATTCTCTATTAAAAGAGATAGTTGATTACCTTTGTGAACATTCTGAGAGGACGCACCATCCCAAAGAAGATCTTATTTATCATTACTTTAATGAGAACTACGGTAAGGATGAGACAATCAGTAATTTGGAAGCTGAGCACATTGCACTCTCTAAGACCACTCATGAGTTTTTAGATATGGTCGACATGATCTTGCAAGATGCTGTCGTGCCATTAGATATTTTCGCTGAGCAACTAAATACCTTCATTCGCAGTCAAAAGCAGCACCTTGATCTAGAAGAACATGAAATTTTGCCTTTGCTTAATAAAACTCTGACTACCGCAGATTGGCAATATTTGGAAACTAAATGGGGGGATCAGGAAGATGATCCTGTGTTTGGTGAAACCATTGCCGACAAGTACAAGCAGTTGGCCGATCGAGTGAAACAGGTAGATAAAGAACTCTGTTAAATTTCGCTAGAATATTAAAAAAGGATGGGGGGAAGCCCCATCCTTTGCTGTATAGAGAGTATTGAATAGACTTAGCGCATAGGGTTAACTGGCTAGGGCTAAGAGTCTGTTCGTTTATAACTGAATGTCTTCTAATCGATAACTGCTACACACATCCAAATCCATCAATTCCTTTTGAAGTCTTTGACGATCTTTTATCGCTTCAATTTCACGCCATTTGCGTTTTACCGGCTTTGAGCGGGTTCTACGAGGAGTTCGCTCTTCTGTTTCATCAAAGATACTATCAAGTTGCAAGCCATCCATAAGCTATCCCTTTTAGTTGTAATTAAGTACTTTCAGTTTGTATTGAATATGGACAATCAGATACTTTGACCATCTAGCAAACTTAACGCCATTATTATCATGAACAGTGTGATGGTATCTTTGAAGTGTTTAACAAATATGTACAAAAAGTAAAAATAATGTGTCAATGGTGATGAGGTTTGCATTATTGAATCGCGTATTTGTATAAAAAACAGACACTAAAGCGTGTAATTTGATTTATCAGATTTATATCGGCATGATGCACACGAAAAATTAAATTCCAAGAATGGTATGAAGTGGACGGTTTGCCCTCTACACTACTCAGGTCTGATATCCATCACAGTCATTAACGGCTCACAAATAGCCAAGGAAAATGCTCGACAATATCGCATTTTTATCAGCTAGCTTGACGAGTTAATCACTAGGATAGGTAGAAATATAAAAAAACCGAGTAGCAACCATTCCTTTGCTCTCATAGAGCCCTTTTGCGTACGAGGTTTATGTGGCTGATATTATTTATCTAATGAACGATCTTCTGTGGGGATCGATTCTTGTTTACCTACTTGTGGGTGGTGGTATCTACTTCACCATTCGTCTTAGTTTTATTCAATTTAGACATTTTGGGCACATGTTCAGTGTCTTGAAAAATAGTCGTAAAGCAGACAGTGCTGGCATTTCGTCTTTTCAAGCACTGTGTACTAGTCTGGCTGCTCGTGTGGGTACCGGTAATATGGCGGGGGTTGCGGTAGCACTGACCGTCGGTGGTCCTGGTGCTATCTTTTGGATGTGGCTTATTGCCATGCTCGGTATGGCAACCTCATTTGCCGAAAGCTCTCTAGCGCAGCTATACAAAACCAAAGATAGTGACGGTAACTACCGTGGTGGCCCAGCTTACTATATGGAAAAAGGCCTAGGTATGCGTTGGATGGGAGTGCTGTTCTCAGTATTTCTAATCATAGCCTTTGGTTTGGTCTTTAATGCCGTGCAAGCAAACTCTATTGTTAGCGCAGTTATTAATGCTTTTGAAATTCAAGCGCACCCAATGTCGGTTGGTGAATTTAGCTTTGACAGAAATGCATTGATTGGCGGCGCAATCATTGTGGCGATCTCTTCATTTGTTATTTTTGGTGGTATTCGCAAAATTGCTCGTACCGCTGAACTTGTTGTGCCTGTTATGGCGTTGGCGTATTTAGCCTTAGCGCTATTTGTGATGTTCAGTAACTTAGATAAAGTGCCTGATGTTATCTCACTTATCTTTAAGAGCGCCTTTGGCCTGCAAGAAGCTGCCGCTGGTGGTGTTGGCTATGCAATCGCACAAGCGATGATTAATGGTATTAAACGTGGTTTGTTTTCTAACGAAGCAGGTATGGGTTCCGCGCCAAATGCGGCAGCGTCAGCCACACCTTATCCGCCACACCCAGCCTCGCAAGGCTATGTACAAATGCTTGGTGTATTTACTGATACCATTGTGATTTGTTCGGCAACGGTCGCCATTATCTTAGTCTCTGGTGAATATGTACCACATGGTGAGTTTACTGGTATCGAATTGACTCAGCGAGCATTGAGCGCTGAAGTTGGTCAGTGGGGCAGTATCTTTATTGCGGTAGCGATTTTCTTCTTCGCCTTTACCTCGATCATTGCCAACTACTCTTACGCTGAAACTAACCTTATCTTCTTAAGACACAGCCATAAAGCGGGATTAAATATCTTCCGCATCATTGTATTAGCGATGGTTTTATTTGGCGCTGTAGCAACTTTGCCTGTGGTTTGGGCAATGGCCGATGTTTCTATGGGCTTAATGGCAATCGTGAACATGGTCGCTATCTTGTTGCTATCCGGCATAGTTGTGAAACTGGCTAAGGATTATAACCAGCAATTAAAATCTGGTGTTGTGCCAACTTTTGATGCGAGAAATTACCCAGAGCTACATTCGCAACTTGAAGAAGGGATCTGGGATGACTACGAAGAGCTAAAAGCGCAAGTAGAACGCAACAAGTAATCGAATTCTCCGATTAAAACAATAGTGAAAGCCGTGCTGACTTAGCGCGGCTTTTTTTATACCCTAGTGCAATAGGAACAGAACTTTTAAGTAAAGGATACTGATATGCTGATTTTAGTCTCACCTGCAAAAACGTTAGATTATGAGTCGCCATTGGCAACTGAACGTTATACACAGCCTGAATTCATCTCTGAGTCAGCAAAATTAATTGATGTCTGCAAAAAGCTGACCCCGGCGGATATTTCTAAATTAATGAAAGTCAGTGATAAAATCGCTGGATTGAATGTGGCTCGCTTTCAAGAGTGGAGCACTACCTTTACACCCGACAACGCTCGCCCTGCCATTTTGGCATTTAAAGGGGATGTGTACACCGGGCTTGAAGCTGAGAGCTTTAGTGAACAGGACTTTGATTATGCCCAGCAACATTTTCGTATGTTGTCAGGTTTATATGGCTTATTAAGACCACTAGACTTGATGCAACCTTACCGCTTAGAAATGGGTACAAGATTAGAAAACGCCAGAGGTAGCAACTTATACCATTTCTGGGGTGATCAGATCACGGATAAGGTGAATGAGACTTTAGCGGCGCAAGGGGATGACTTGCTAATTAACCTTGCTTCCAACGAATACTTCAAATCAGTAAAACCGAAAAATGTGCAAGGGCGAGTGATTACGCCAGTGTTCAAAGATTTGAAAAATGGTCAATACAAGGTGATTAGCTTTTATGCCAAAAAAGCTCGCGGCATGATGGCGAAATACATTATTCAAAACCAAGTAGACAGCCTAGAGGCATTAAAGCTATTTGATAGTGCGGGTTACTATTTTAGTGATACAGACTCAACCGCCAGAGAGTTAGTATTTAAAAGAGATCAGCAATAAGATAATCTTCTTTTGCCAGAGTACGTATTGATAGTAATTACGTACTCTGGCAGTGCAACACCAATACCTATCTAACTACTTCTTGTCTAAGTAAACCACTAAGGGGCGCATCTATGATCCTGCAAACAAATAGATTGCGATTAAGACCTTGGAAGCCCTGCGATTTCGACGCATTTGTGCAAATGAATGCGAGCCCTAAAGTGATGCGATTCTTCCCTAGCACCTTAACTCCACTGCAGAGTATTGAGTCAGCAAGACGTTTATCCGAAGAGTTGCAACAGCAGCAATGGGGTATGTGGGTAGTCGAAGAAAAGTCGACCAAGCAGTTTATAGGTATGCTGGGTTTGCAGCAAAGATCCATTGATGATGGGATTTTAACTAAACCGTTTAAAGAAATCGCATGGCGCTTAAATGAGCGTAATTGGGGCAAAGGCTTTGCCACTGAAGCCGCTACAGCGGTATTGCAGTATGCCTTTGAGCGTATGCATGTCGATGTTATTTATAGCCTCACCGCTTTGGTGAATCTGCCTTCTCAAAGGGTGATGCAAAAAATTGGTATGCAAGATACCCAGGCTAATTTTCAGCACCCACGGCTTGATGTGAATTCTAATCTGAGTTGGCACTGCTTGTACAAAATCAGCAAACAGCAATGGAAGGCACAACTTTAGTCGCTATTCTTACCAAACCATTCTTAAATTTAAAAAGCCGAGGTAGCTATGGAACCGCGAGTCAGCATTATTACGTTAGGTGTCGCCGATCTGAAGCGCTCTTATGATTTTTATTCTGCGCTTGGCTTTCCTTCGTCTTATACCGAAGAGCAAGATATTGTCTTTTTTCAAACCTCAGGCGTTTGTGTCGCCCTTTATCCATTAGCGAAACTTGCCGAAGAGATAGGCATTGAGTTAACAGAAGATGCAATAGCCTCACCAGTAATGACCTTAGCGCACAATACCAAGCAACAGCATCAAGTCGATGAGATATTAGAGCAGGCGGTAGCAGCAGGGGGCAGTTTGGTTAAACCAGCTCAGAGAGTGTTTTGGGGCGGTTACAGTGGTTACTTCAAAGACCCTGATGGTCATTATTGGGAAGTGGCGCACGCCGATTCTTGGCAATTTAATGCAGACGGCAGCTTAGTGATTGAGTAGCTCTGTCGTATTGGCGTTAGCATTGGTATTGGAGCAAATAGCCAGATAAAAAAATCCCCGACACTAAGGTCGGGGATGGTTATTATTTTTTCTTCTTCTTAGCTTTAGTCGCTGTTTTAGCGGCTGGCTTCTTTTTCTTCTTGAACACAGGTTTCTTGTGTTTTGGACGAAGATCTTTAACGAAACGCTCTTTAATGGCTTCTTTTGTGTATCGTTCTACACGTTCAATCATAGGTTGATCGTGCGCTTCAACAAGAGAAACCGCATTTCCTTTTTTACCAGCACGTGCTGTACGACCAATACGGTGTAAGTAGACATCGGCAGTACGAGGTAGATCGTAGTTGATTACATGGCTTACGTCTGGCAGGTCAATACCACGTGCGGCAACATCAGTTGCGAGCAGTACATTCACTTGTCCATCACGGAAACGGGCAATGGCGTTGTTACGACGATCTTGCGGCATTTCACCCTGAATCCAGCTACATGGAATTTGAGCGCTATCCAGTTGTTGACGTAACTCAGCAAGACGTTCACGGGTTTTTAAGAAGATGATACTTCTTTCCGCTTGCTCAGTAATAATGTGTTTTAGCAGGGCAAGTTTATGTTCTGCGTTATCAGCACGGTGATACCATTGCTGAATTTTTTTACGCTCTTTTAGTGATGACTGCGCATCGATTTCTGCAGGATCTTTTAATAGATCTTCAGTGAAACCTGCTACACCTTTACCTTCAAGCGTGGCAGAGAATAATAAGGTTTGTTTACGCCAGCGACATTCGTTAGATAAACGATCCACAACAGGGCCAAAGCCCATATCTAACATGCGGTCAGCTTCATCCAAAATTAACCATTCGATAGCGCGACAATCAAATCGTTCCGCATTGATGTATTCCATCAAGCGTCCTGGTGTTGCCACTACGATATCTTGAGTCGTTGATAGGATATCAGCGTGATCTTGATACATAACACCACCAGTAATGGTGAAAATGTTCAAGTTGGTGTATTTAGCGAGTTGTTTGGCTTGCTCGGTAATTTGCATCGCTAATTCACGGGTTGGCGTTAGAATTAATACGCGAGCTGGGCCGCCACGACGACGTGGAAAATCCAATAGATATTGTAACGCTGGAAGTACAAAAGCGGCGGTTTTACCAGTTCCTGTTGGTGCAGATGCAAGGATGTCCTTTCCGTCCAATGCTTGAGGAATGGCTTCACTTTGTACTTTTGTTGGTCTCTCAAAGCCTATTTCTTCTATGGCTTTAATAAGGGATTGGTCTAAATCTAACTCAGCAAAAGTTCTTAACACTGCAGTGCTCCGCAAACGGGTGGATGATAAAAGAAAGTATTATAGTTTAATGGTGATGCTGGTCACACTCTTATTTACATCTTTAGGTAAAAACTCTGTGTTAAAGCAATAAATTGAGCGCTGTATTGCTCGTTTTGATGAATGATCAGCTCACTTTGTTCGGTTTTTGTGTGCTCGCTCCCTTTTAGTTGTAGCTCAAATAAGTAGCGCGAGTGATTTTTTCTGGCAGTAGTTTTTACTTTGCACAGCCGAGTTAATTGCCATTGTTGCGCGACAGCGTGCTCGATAAACTGCTCGGCTTCTAGGCTAGGTAAGATAAAACTGGCCCTTCCCTCATCTTGCAGAAGCTCCCCACAACAGCGCAATAATTCAGGGTGAGACAAGGTCGCCGTGTGTCTGGCGGTTGCTCTGCTGGCTAAGGCTGACTGTTCGCCCGAGTTAAAATAAGGGGGATTGCATATGATGCCATCAAACTTAGCTAAGTTATCACGACTAAAAGCAATCACATCATGGCGCTGTAAAGTGATGCGATCTGCCCATGGGCTGGCAGAAAAATTAGTCTGCGCAGCCTCAATCGCATGCGGGTCGATATCAATGCCTGTCAAAGTTAGGTTTGGTTGCCTTTGCGCGCACATCAGGGTCAGTAACCCAGTGCCAGTGCCAATATCTAAAAGGTGATGATGTCCAGATAGCGTGGCCCAAGCGCCTAATAGAACACCATCGGTACTCACGGGCATGCCACTGTGACCACCCCAAATAGTAAATTGTTTAAACTGAAAATCTTTAGTGCTGGCTTTCATTGATTAAAGGCTTTTGGTTTTGCGAAGGTTAAGGGTATCGGTGATAAAAGGGTATGTGAGCAGATGTGGCAGTGGCGCGTGACAAGGAGGTGATTACGGCACCTCCTTACTTATCAATGAGTCTATTGCTTACAAGGAGTCGGCATATTCGGTAAGAATTTGCTCACACCAAGCGGCAATTCGCTCATCGGTTAATTCATATTGCGCTGCATCATCAAGAGCAAGGCCGACAAATTGAGTGCCGTCGGCGGTTAATGCCTTTGATGCTGCAAATTCGTACCCATCGGTAGGCCAGTAGCCAATAAAGTTAGGATTGCTTGGCTGAAGCTGCTGATGAAGTAGTCCCATCGCATCCTGAAACCATTCGCCATATCCTTCTTGATCCCCTAAGCCGAACAACGCGACGTGCTTGTCGGTTAGCGGTATGCCATCGATGTCTTGCCATAATGCGCCCCAGTCCTCTTGAAGTTCACCGAAATCCCATGTGGAAATGCCGAGAATCAAAAAATCATAATCGTTCATTTTTGCAAGTGGCGTATCTTTTACGTTGTGAAGATTTACAATCTCACTTCCAATAATGTCTTGAATTTTTTCCGCAGCCATTTCGGTATAGCAGGTAGTAGAGCCGAAAAATAGTCCTATTTTCATTATTTTTATTACAGCTAATTGTCATACTTTGGATTCTACCCTTATTTTTAATAAGTTTCAGTGTTCCGCTCTAGCAATCACAGTTATGCTTGTATACTTTAGGTTATTATTTTGAGAATCGTAGGTCTTTTAGCTTGTTAAATCAGAATCTTATAGAACAATTTTTAGACGCTATATGGATGGAAAAAGGTTTATCAGAAAATACCTTAGCTTCCTATCGTTTAGATTTGAGCAAGCTTTCTCAATGGTTAGATCATAATGATTCAGATCTTACCTCTGTAAGTCCTGAAAAATTATTGGAATATCAAGTGTGGTTGGCCGAGCAGAAGTTTGCTCAATCAAGTCGTGCGCGCATGTTGTCGGCAATGCGTCGTTTATTTCAATATCTGTATCGTGAAAAGGTGCGCGCGGATGACCCTAGTGTGTTATTGGTTCGCCCTAAATTACCAAAACGTTTACCTAAAGATATTAGCGAACAACAAGTTGAGAGTTTGCTCAGTGCGCCTAATGTCGATGATCCTATCGAGCTTCGTGACAAAGCGATGTTAGAGCTGTTATACGCCACTGGATTGCGCGTCTCTGAGCTGGTGGGTTTGACGATGGAAAACATGAGTTTACGTCAAGGTGTGGTGCGCGTTGTGGGTAAGGGCGGAAAAGAGCGTCTAGTGCCTATGGGTGAAAATGCCATTGATTGGATTGAACGTTTTTTGACTCAAGGACGACCGGCATTAATGGGAGAGCACTCTTCGGATGTGGTTTTTCCCAGTAAACGCGCTCGACAAATGACCCGTCAAACGTTTTGGCACCGCATAAAGTACTATGCTCTGATAGCAGGCATAGATACGGATACTTTGTCACCACACGTTATGAGGCATGCTTTTGCGACCCATTTATTGAACTATGGGGCTGATTTACGTGTCGTACAGATGTTATTAGGGCATAGTGATTTATCTACTACCCAAATTTATACTCATGTTGCTACCGAACGATTAAAACAGATCCATCAGCAACACCATCCAAGAGCGTGATATTAACAACAACTAATCGCACTCAATATTTTTTATTTAGTAGGAAATTGTATGAAGAGTTTATGTCGAGTTTTTAGCTTACTTATCTGCTCGTTAATTGCATTTAGTGTCAGCGCAGCAAAGTTTGATGAAGCCCAAATTAAAGAGCGATTTGCTAAAATTGGCGTCTCTGTTACCGAAGTGGAATCTCTTGGTATTGATGGTTTAGTAGAAGTAACGACCAATCAAGGTACTTTCTATGCAACGCCAAAAGGCGATTACTTTATTCCGGGCAAGCTGTATTCACTGGATGATGATGGCAATTTTAAAGATGTGACTGCGGCGCGTCTTGGTCCTAAAATTGCGGCTAAATTAGAGAGTCTTAGCGATGAAATGATTGTCTACAAAGCCAAAGATGAAAAGTACGTAGTCACTGTCTTTACTGATACATCATGTGGCTATTGTTTAAAACTGCATCGCCAAATGGATGAGTACAATAAACTAGGTATTACTGTACGTTACCTTGCATTTCCTCGTTCAGGCCCGCAAAGTCAAGTGGCGCAACAAATGGCGAACATTTGGTGTCATGACGACCCTGCTCAAGCTATGAGTGATATGAAACTGCGTGGCAAAAATGCCGAAGTCTCAACGGATAATATCAAGCAGTGCCAATCTATCATTACCAAACACTATCAAGTTGGTAAATCTGTTGGTGTTTCAGGTACTCCAGCGGTGTACAACGCGCAAGGCGTGAATATAGGCGGTTACTTATCGCCAAAAGATTTACTAGCCAGACTGCAATCTCAAAACTAATATGATGTATCGAAGCGCTGTTATTACAGCGCTTTTTTATTACTCCAGAACAATATTGATAGCACATGATCGAAATAAAACGCCGTCCTCTTGCGGATATCTCAAGCCTGCCCACTTCTTTATCTGCACTGATGAGACGCATTTATGCGGCTCGCGGAATTGAATCCATCTCGCAACTAGAGCGAGGCGCAAAGGGCTTGCTAGCTCCGCAAAAGCTATTTGGTATCGAGTCCGCCGCAGAGTTGTTGTTTACTGCTATTCAAAACAATAAGCGCATTATTGTGGTGGGGGATTTTGATGCCGATGGCGCAACATCTTCGGCGTTATCGGTTATGGCGCTGCGCATGCTAGGCTCGAATAACGTTGATTATTTGGTGCCAAACCGTTTTGAAGATGGCTATGGCCTTAGCCCTGAAGTAGTGGAACAAGCAATTGAGATGGGCGTTGATGTAATTATGACGGTCGATAACGGCGTTTCCTCCATTGAAGGGGTACGTTTTGCCAAAGACAATGGTCTTCAGGTACTGGTGACTGATCACCACTTGCCGGGACATGTCTTGCCCAATGCCGATGCTATGGTAAACCCAAATTTAAACGAATGTGGTTTCCCGTCTAAATCATTAGCCGGTGTTGGAGTGGCGTTTTATCTGATGATTGCGCTGCGAGCATTGATGCGCAAAAAAGGCTGGTTTACACAAATGGGCATTGCCGAGCCCAATCTTACTGAGTTTTTAGATCTGGTGGCGCTAGGTACGGTGGCTGACGTAGTGGCATTAGATGAGAACAATCGCATACTGGTGCATCAAGGTCTGCAGCGCATTCGCGCCGGACATGGCCGCCCAGGTATACAAGCTTTAATCGAAGTGTCGAAACGAACCCCAGGCCGTTTGGTTGCCTCTGATTTTGGTTTTGCTTTAGGCCCTAGAATCAATGCCGCAGGACGATTGGATGACATGTCATTTGGGGTTGAGTTGTTAATGAGTAACAACATTCATGCCGCAAGACGCATGGCTACCGAATTAGATGCTCTCAATATTACTCGCCGCGAAATTGAAGAGGGCATGAAGCAAGAAGCGATGGCGTTTTGTGAGCGAATTCAATTTAGCAAAGACCAAGAGATGCCTTATGGTATCACCTTGTTCCAACATGATTGGCACCAAGGGGTGATCGGCATTTTAGCTTCCCGCATTAAAGATCAATTCCATCGTCCTGTGATTGCTTTTGCCGATGGCGGAGACGGCTTAATTAAAGGCTCGTGTCGCTCTATTAAAGGGCTGCACATGCGTGATGCACTCGATAAAATCGACGTGCAGAATCCCGGACTTATTTTAAAATTTGGTGGGCATGCCATGGCGGCAGGTTTAACCATTAAAGAGCAAGATTTTAAACAGTTTAGTGAACTGTTTGATAAAGCTGTACGCGATGAAGTGGGTGAAGATGCCCTAAAAGGTATTGTGCTTTCAGATGGTGAATTAACACCCGAAGAGTTTTCCATGCACACGGCGATGGAGATCCGCAACGGTGGCCCTTGGGGACAAGCATTCCCTGAACCGATTTTTGATGGTGAATTTAAAGTTTTGCATCAGAAATTGGTCGGTGAAAAACACCTTAAATTAATGCTTGAACCTCTGCATAAATCCCATGGCACCAACATTATGGTGGATGCGATTGCCTTTAATGTAGATTTGCGCCGCTGGCCTGATCCAGCCACTACCAAAGTACGCATGGCATATCGTCTTGATATCAATGAGTTTAGAGGTAATCAGTCATTGCAACTGATGGTTGAGCATATTGATGTCGCCTAGTACGGTCATTGTTGTTTCTTATCAAGAGAATTGACTATCTTTAAAATATTTCTGTATCTTGCTCACATTTTTGAGTAAAATTCCGCGGTTATTTTCTATTCAAAGTATTGGCCAATAATGTTTGAAATCAATCCGATCAAAAACCGCCTACAGGATGTGTCTGAACGCACTAATGTCCTGAGGGGGTACCTTTGACTATGACGCTAAGAAAGAGCGTCTAGAAGAGGTAAATGCAGAACTTGAACAACCGGATGTATGGAATGAACCTGAGCGCGCTCAAGCGTTAGGTAAAGAACGTGCATCACTAGAAGCTGTCGTTGAAACCATTGATTTACTAGATCAAGGTGTCGAAGATGTGGATGGCTTGCTAGAGTTAGCGGTTGAAGAAGAAGACCAAGAAACTTTTGATGAAATCGAGCCTGAACTGGCTGAGCTGGAAACTAAACTGAACAAGTTAGAATTCCGCCGCATGTTCTCTGGCGACCATGATGCTTCTGATTGCTACATCGATTTGCAATCAGGCTCTGGTGGTACAGAAGCGCAAGATTGGACTTCAATGATGCTGCGTATGTACTTACGTTGGGCGGAAGCGAAAGGCTTTAAAGTTGAAGTTATCGAAGTGTCTGACGGTGATGTTGCTGGCCTTAAAGGCGCAACAGTGCGCGTTGCGGGCGAATACGCTTATGGTTGGCTTCGTACTGAAACTGGTGTACACCGTTTAGTGCGTAAATCACCATTTGATTCGAGCGGTCGTCGCCACACCTCATTTGCTTCTGCATTTATTTACCCTGAGATTGATGACAACATTAAGATCGATATTAACCCATCAGATCTTCGCATTGACGTATACCGCGCCTCTGGTGCTGGTGGTCAGCACGTTAACACCACTGAGTCTGCGGTACGTATTACGCACGTACCAACCAATATCGTGGTTCAATGTCAGAATGACCGTTCTCAGCATAAAAACAAAGACCAAGCAATGAAGCAACTACGCGCAAAATTGTTTGAGTTTGAATTGCAAAAGCAAAATGCTGAGAAACAAGCAAACGAAGATGCTAAATCCGACATCGGATGGGGCAGCCAAATTCGCTCATACGTACTGGATGATTCTCGTATCAAGGATCTTCGTACTGGTGTAGAAAACAGAAATACGCAAGCCGTTTTAGACGGCGACCTAGACAAATTTATCGAAGCCAGCCTTAAGTCTGGACTGTAATAAGGGTTAAATATGACTGAGCAAGTTCAAATTGATGAAAACAAACTGATTGCAGAGCGCCGCGCGAAATTAGATTCAATCCGCAAGGAGTGCAAGGCAAACGGTCACCCTAATGACTTCCGTCGTGACAGCCTAGCCGGTGATCTTCAAGCACAGTTTGGTGAGAAAACCAAAGAAGAGTTAGAAGAACTGAACCATGTAGTGGCTGTTGCAGGTCGCATCATGGCAAAACGTGGTCCTTTCTTAGTGATCCAAGAAACTTCTGGCCGTATCCAAGGTTACGCTGCTAAAGACGTACAAAAAGCGCTTAAAGCACAGTACCAAGGTCTTGATATCGGTGACATTATCGGTATTAAAGGTGCGCTGCATAAATCAGGTAAAGGCGATCTTTACGTGAACATGGAAGAGTACGAATTGCTGACTAAAGCGCTTCGTCCACTACCAGAAAAATTCCACGGTCTAACTGACCAAGAGATGCGTTACCGTCAACGTTACGTTGATTTGATCGTAAACGAAGATTCTCGTCATGCGTTTATTATTCGCTCTAAACTAGTGTCTGCTATTCGTAACTTTATGAGCGGTAAAGGCTACCTAGAAGTAGAAACGCCAATGATGCACGTGATTCCTGGCGGCGCAACCGCACGTCCATTTATCACTCACCACAACGCACTTGATATCGACATGTACCTACGTGTTGCACCAGAGCTTTACCTGAAGCGTTTGGTAGTGGGTGGCTTTGACCGTGTATTTGAGATCAACCGTAACTTCCGTAACGAAGGTCTTTCTCCACGTCACAACCCAGAATTCACTATGATGGAATTCTACCAAGCTTACTCTGACTACAAAGATCTAATGGATCTGACTGAAGAGATGCTAAGCACAGTAGCGGTTGAAGTTCTTGGTTCAACAGCAATGCCTTACGGCGATGAAACGGTTGAGTTTGGTGGCAAATATGCACGTATGAGCATGTTTGAAGCGATTAAACAATACAACCCAGATCATGCTGAAATTCAAGCAATGACCGAAGAAGACATTCAAGACCGTGACAAGATGGTGGCGATTGCAAAATCTGTTCACGTTCAAGTCGAAACGTTCTGGACTTGTGGTCAACTTCTTGAAGAGATCTTTGGTGAAACGGCTGAGCCTCAACTGATTCAACCTACTTTCATTACTGGCTACCCAGCGGACATCTCTCCACTGGCGCGTCGTAGTGACAGCAACCCATTCTTCACTGACCGTTTTGAGTTCTTTATCGGTGGTCGTGAAGTGGCAAATGGTTTCTCTGAGCTTAATGATGCAGAAGACCAAGATGCGCGTTTTAAAGCGCAAGTTGATGCAAAAGATGCGGGTGATGATGAAGCAATGTACTACGATGCAGACTACATTACTGCACTAGAGCATGGTCTACCACCAACAGCAGGCCAAGGTATTGGTATCGATCGTCTAGCGATGCTATTTACTAACACGCACACTATTCGTGACGTGATTCTATTCCCTGCAATGCGCCCACAACAATAACCGCTGTTGCAGTAGCGCGTTAACATAACAACGATGAAGCCACATCATTACTGATGTGGCTTTTTTTATGTGCCTACTTCAACCGGTTCCACTTCTTCTTGCAGTTCTAATAAGTTAATGGCAATCGTCACAAAGTCACTGTCAGTGATAATGCCTACCAGTTTTCCATTTTCCACTACTGGCAAACAGCCTACTTTGCGTTTTTGGATCATTAAGGCGCTTTCTTTTAGACCCGCATAAGGGCTGACCGTAATGACGTTTTTCGACATTGCTTGGTTAAGGGGCGTATGCAGAGTGTAGTTATTGCTTTCTGCGCCAGCTTGCAAGTTTGAGTCTTGAGCGGCGAGTATGTCTCTGTGTGTGACAAGGCCGAGTAACTTGTCATCCACATCAACCACAGGTACGTGTCTAACTTCGTGTTCGGTCATGAGCTTTTGTGCATCGGCAAGGGTGTTGGAACGCAACAGTGTATAGGGGTTGCGAGTCATAAGATCGACAATTTTTATCATAATGATCTCCTAGCAAGTTCCGAAGTAATACATCTGATTTAACTATAGTAATCAGGGCGTATTTTTACTTTGATTTACTCCTAACATTTGAGCAAATTCGTTGCTTTTCTTTACCGAGCTTAATTAATTCTCTTGTTACACAGCCTTGAATTACGGGTGTTTTTTGTGATCTTGATCGCAACTAACAATTGTTTGCTGAGGATAACTACTTTTTTGTAACAGCCTATTCCATTTTTAAACGGGGTAGTGACGATTTTGTCAGCTAGTTGCAGATGTTTAAAAATGGAATTAATGATGAATAAATGGATTTTATCGACCATAGGCTTATCAATGGTCACCGGAGCCCAAGCGGTTACATTGGGTGATGATGTGTTCGATGCTGAGTATCGAGTCACCATTCGCTCCAGTCATATGGCGGAATTTCCGTTATGTAGCGGTACTTTGATTCGTGATCAATGGATTTTAACCGCAGCGCACTGTGTGGTATTTCCCGGTGAAGATGGTACAAATGCGGGTGATTACTATGTCGCTCGACCCGGAGAGCTCACCATTACGCATAGCGCGGCTAATTTAGAGTCTGATATTAGTGATGACATCACCAACTTTGTGGATGTATCGCATGTGGTGGTGCACAGTGATTATCAAAGGCTAAGTAGTGTCGAAGTAACCAATGGTGATGTTGAACAAATCAATACTGAGCTCTCTAACGATATTGCTTTGTTGAGGATCAAATATCCGTTACCCGATATTACCCCTGCAACCTTAGCCAGTCCTGACGTGATGGCTGCACTTGAACTTGAGTTAATTTCTCAGTGGCCAACAGAAAGTAATGTGGCGAAGCCAGAAAATGTGCAAGTGCACGGCTGGGGCAGTACCGATGTGTATGACCCTTGGGGAGATACCGTAGAGCTGCAACTGCAAACCACATCCCAAGCGTTTTATCCCATTGATGAGTGTTTTACTCGTCTTGAAGAGGGCAAAGATGCCCCTGATTTTATTTCTTCAGCGATAGACCCAACTAAAATCTGTACCAATCCAACTAAGCTTGAAAAATATGATGAGAACGGCAGTGTATATGGCAACTCAGCCTGTATCGGTGACTCCGGCGGTGCGTTACTGTCTAGTTTAGATGGCACTGAGTATCAGATTGGTATTGTCAGTGGCACGCCGTTAATTTTGCCAGTTTGTGGCTCGGTGACTATCCCAAGTTTCCATACCAAAGTGTCTTACTTTTATGATTGGATTAATCAAGTAGTGGACAGTGAAGAGCTGCCATCAGATACAGTGACTCCGCCTAATTTCATTCAAAACGCTCAATCTTCTGAGGATGACGAAGCCTTACCTGAAGAGGGAGGCTGTGATGAAAGCGAAACGGTATTTGTAGATTGTGGTGGTTCGGATTCCGATTCAGGCAGTGTGCACTATATCTGGTTATTGTTGCTATCAGCGGTCGCCTTTAGAAGACATTTCCAACGACGTTAGATTTACCATTTTGCCCTCTATTACTCGCAAATGGCGTGCAATAGAGGGCTTTAATCAACGACTTCTTTATCTTTCCTTGATCTTGTCTGGTGGCAATCTATACTAGCGCCCTGCAAAATATTTAGCCTAGGATCGTTATTCGCCATGCAAGTTTCTGATTTTCATTTTGACCTACCCGATGAATTGATCGCACGTTATCCGACGCCGGATCGTACTTCGAGCCGTTTACTGCAACTGACGGGTAATAGCGGTGAGGTTCAGGATAAACACTTCACTGATATTTTAGATCTTGTTAACGAAGGAGACTTGTTGGTATTCAATAATACCCGAGTGATTCCTGCTCGTGTCTTTGGTCGTAAAGCCAGTGGCGGCAAGATTGAAGTGTTGGTTGAGCGAATGGTCGATGAACACACTGTTTTAGCGCATGTGCGTGCCTCTAAGTCTCCTAAGCCGGGGACTGAGTTGTTGCTTGGCGACAAAGATCAATACTCAGCAGTGATGGTGGCAAGACACGATGCGCTGTTTGAGATTCGTTTTACCTCAGACAAAGCCGTATTGCAGATCCTAGAAGAAGTCGGCCACATGCCACTGCCTCCTTACATTGATCGCCCTGATGAAGATTCCGATCAAGAGCGTTATCAAACTGTGTATAACGCTAAGCCAGGCGCAGTAGCCGCCCCTACGGCTGGGCTGCATTTTGATGATGAAATCTTAGCTAAAATTAAAGCTAAAGGCGCAAAACTTGCATTCGTTACTTTGCATGTTGGCGCAGGCACATTCCAACCCGTCCGCGTTGACAACATTCTTGAACATCACATGCATGCCGAATATGTTGAAGTGACTCAAGAGGTGGTAGATGCCATCAACGAAACTAAAGCGCAAGGTGGTCGAGTCATTGCTGTGGGCACAACTTCTGTTCGCTCACTAGAAAGTGCGGCGCAAGACGCTGTGAAAAAGGGCACAGAACTTAAGCCTTTCTTTGGCGATACCGATATCTTTATCTATCCGGGTTATCAATTTCAGTTAATCGATTGCCTGCTAACTAATTTCCACTTACCTGAATCAACTTTGATCATGTTGGTCAGTGCGTTCGCTGGATATGATAATGTTATGCAAGCCTACAAACATGCGGTTGAGCACAACTATCGTTTCTTTAGTTATGGTGATGCGATGTTTGTGACTCGTTTAGGATTATAAACGAAGATTTGTCGGTAAAGTCCGGCAAGTAAAAAAGCAAAGTTAGATACCGTTCTCGTTTGCTGTGAACGGTTCGATACAATTCATTTTATGAGCGGTGATAGGGTTAAGAGACTTATTGAATAAGGCTTAATCGCTAATGGCCGCTCTTTTTTGGGACAAGGTAAAAGTAAGCGTGTTGTCCTAAACTAACCGTCAGATTGTTTCTCTGGCATATTGGAGTAATTTGTGAAATTTCAACTAAAGAAAACGGACGGCAAAGCTCGTCGTGGTCAATTGGAGTTTGAACGCGGTTCGGTTCAAACCCCAGCATTTATGCCTGTAGGTACTTACGGCACTGTTAAAGGCATGACTCCGGAAGAAGTAAAAGGAACAGGCGCAGAAATCCTGTTGGGTAATACCTTTCACTTGTGGCTAAGACCGGGTCAAGAAGTCATGAAACTGCATGGCGACCTACACGACTTTATGAACTGGCAAGGTCCTATTCTTACTGACTCAGGCGGTTTTCAGGTATTTAGCTTAGGCGACTTACGTAAAATCACTGAAAAAGGTGTGCATTTTCGCAACCCAGTGAATGGCGACAAAATCTTTATGGATGCTGAAAAGTCTATGGAGATCCAAAAAGATCTCGGCTCTGACATCGTAATGATTTTTGACGAATGTACGCCATATCCTGCGACTCATAACGAAGCGAAAAAATCGATGGAAATGTCACTACGCTGGGCACAACGCTCTCGTGACCATTTCAACAAACTAGAAAACCCAAATGCGCTATTTGGTATTGTGCAAGGTGGCGTGTACGAAGATTTACGTGATGTATCCGTTGAAGGTCTGACTAAAATTGACTTTGACGGTTACGCGGTTGGCGGCCTAGCAGTCGGTGAACCTAAAGAAGATATGCACCGCATTCTTGAGCATACTTGCCCACAATTGCCAACAGATAAGCCACGTTACCTAATGGGCGTGGGTAAACCAGAAGACCTAGTAGAAGGTGTTCGTCGTGGTATTGATATGTTCGATTGCGTAATGCCTACTCGAAATGCCCGTAATGGCCACCTATTTGTGACCGGCGGTGTGATCAAGATCCGAAACGCGAAACATAAAATAGATACAACACCTCTAGATCCTGAGTGTGACTGTTACACTTGTCGCAACTATTCTAAATCGTATTTGCATCATCTAGATCGTTGTAATGAAATCTTAGGCGCTCGCCTAAATACCATTCATAACCTTCGTTATTATCAGCGTTTAATGGAAAGCATCCGTAAAGCCATTGACGAAGATAGATTCGACGCTTTCGTAGAAGAGTTTTATGCTCGTCGTGATAGAGACGTGCCGCCGATGCTAAAAGCTGACGCATAATAATAAATAATTAAACTGGTCATGTAATAATACAAATTACAGCGACCAATATGCGGCTTTATCGCTCAACCCTTGAAAAAGGGGCGGTGAGGCCACATTTAGTGTTATAACTTAAATTAACGAATATTTTTAAAGAGGATTTTTAATGAGTTTATTTATTTCTCAAGCTCACGCAGCGACTGAAGGTGCTGCTCAAGGCGGTGGTTTCGAAATGCTGATCATGCTTGGTATGTTCGCAGTTATTTTCTACTTCATGATTTACCGTCCACAGTCTAAGCGCGCAAAAGAGCATAAAAACCTTCTTGCTTCTATGACTAAAGGCGACGAAGTTCTTACTAGTGGTGGTTTAGTAGGTAAGATCTCTTCTGTTTCAGAAGACAACGATTTTATCTCTATCGAACTAAATGCTAACAATGTAGTTGTTATCAAGAAAGACTTCGTTACTGCAGTGTTACCTAAAGGTACGCTGAAATCTCTTTAAAAACAGCTAGAGGATCCTCGCTGTGTTAAACCGTTATCCGTTATGGAAGTACTTGATGGTCTTAATGGCCATTCTAGTAGCGGCACTGTATGCCCTTCCGAATCTTTACGGTGAAGATCCAGCCATACAAATCACAGGAGCACGTGGTGCTTCTGTTGATATGGCGACCATGGATACTATCACCAATGCTCTTGATAAAGAGAATCTATCTCACAAGTCTGTTTCGTTAGAAAATGGCTCAATTCTAGTTCGCTTTAATGACACTGACACCCAAATTGGTGCTCGTGATGTTATTTCTGAAGCACTAGGTTCAGATGCAATTGTTGCACTTAACCTTGCCGCTTCAACTCCTAGCTGGTTAGAAAGCATTGGCGCTGCGCCAATGAAGCTTGGTCTTGACTTGCGCGGTGGTGTGCACTTCTTAATGGAAGTGGACATGGACTCTGCAATGAACAAGCTTATCTCACAGCAGGAAGAAGCCTTCCGTAGTGAGCTACGTGAAGAGAAAATTCGTTACCGTGCTATTCATGCAGGTAAAGACTCTGTAGAAGTTACATTGCGCAATGCTGAGCAACTGTCTCAAGCAGAAAGCCTTCTAAAATCAAAACACCCAGATATGTTGTTTGCTGATTCAGACAGCGACGGTCGTTTTGTACTAAGTGCTACCTTTACAGAGGCTCGTCTTACTGAAATTCGCAACTACGCTGTTGAGCAAAACATTACGATTTTGCGTAACCGTGTAAACGAACTGGGTGTTGCTGAACCTTTGGTTCAACGTCAAGGTGCAAGCCGCATCGTGGTTGAATTACCAGGTGTTCAAGACACAGCTCGCGCTAAAGAAATCTTAGGTGCTACTGCAACTCTAGAATTCCGTGAAGTTGATATGCAGGCTGATTTGTCTGCTGCGGCAAACGGTCGTGTTCCTGCGGGCAGTGAAGTTAAGTTTGATCGTGATGGTCGCCCAGCGGTACTGAAAAAACGCGTTATTCTTGGCGGTTCAAGCATCACTGATGCAAGCTCTAGCGCCGATGAATATGGTCGTCCTCAAGTTAACATCTCGCTAGATAGCGAAGGTGGTAGCAAGATGGCTGCATTCTCTCGCCAAAACATTGGCAAGCTGATGGCAACCGTATTTGCTGAGTACAAAGACAGTGGTAAGCGTACTCCAGAAGGCAAAGTGATTCTTAATAAACACGAAGAAGTGATCAACCAAGCGACCATTCAGTCTGCTCTAGGTCGTAGCTTCCGTATTACAGGTATCGACTCTGCTGCTGAAGCTCATAACTTAGCCTTGCTACTTCGTGCTGGTGCCTTGATTGCGCCAATCTCGATTGTAGAAGAACGTACAATTGGTCCATCAATGGGTCAGCAGAATATCGATAAAGGTGTTCAAGCTTGTATGTGGGGCATGTTAGCGGTAATGCTATTCACACTGGTTTACTACCGTAAGTTTGGTTTTATTGCCAACATGGCACTAATGGCAAACCTTGTGTTGATCATTGGTATTATGTCGATGATTCCAGGTGCGACAATGACGCTGCCGGGTATTGCCGGTATCGTATTGACCGTTGGTATGGCCGTTGATGCGAACGTACTGATCTTTGAGCGTATACGTGAAGAGCTAAGAGAAGGACGCAGTCCTCAACAAGCGATTCACCAAGGTTACGCCAATGCCTTTAGTACGATTGCGGATGCTAACATCACAACTTTATTAACAGCAATCATTCTGTTTGCTGTCGGTACAGGTGCGATTAAAGGCTTTGCTGTAACACTGTCTATCGGTATTTTAACTTCAATGTTTACTGCGATTATTGGTACACGTTGTGTAGTTAACCTGCTGTATGGCGGTAAACGTGTTACTAAACTGTCGATCTAATTGAAGGTATTTCCATGTTTCAAATATTGAAAAGTGAAGGAACGATCGACTTTATGCGCTGGTCAAAAGGCGCGGTTGTTTTTTCATTACTAATGATTGCAGCTTCAATCTACACCATTTCAACTAACTGGTTGAACTGGGGTCTAGATTTTACCGGTGGTACGCTGATTGAAGTGGGTTTTGAGAACCCTGCCAACCTAGAAGAAATTCGTACTTCATTGAGCGATAGAGGTTTTGGCGATGCAACGGTACAGAACTTTGGTTCTGCCCGTGATGTTATGGTTCGTCTACGTCCTCATGAAGGTCTACAAGGTGAAAAACTAGGCCTACAAATCATCCAAGCATTGGAAGAAGGTACTGGTGAATCTGTAGAGATGCGTCGTGTTGAGTTTGTTGGTCCTAACGTTGGGGATGAACTTGCAGAGGCGGGTGGTCTAGCGATCATCGTATCTCTGATTTGTATCTTGTTGTATGTTTCTGTGCGTTTTGAATGGCGTTTAGCAGCTGGTGCGGTATTGGCACTTGCGCACGATGTTATCATTACCATCGGCATCTTCTCTATCATGCAAATCGAGGTAGACTTGACTATCGTGGCGGCATTGCTAACGGTTGTCGGTTACTCGCTCAACGATACCATCGTTGTATTTGACCGGATTCGTGAGAACTTCCGTCGAGTACGTAAAGGTGGTGCAGTTGAGATTATCAATGGCGCGATCACTCAAACCTTGAGCCGTACCTTGATTACTTCTGGTACAACTTTATTCGTAGTTATTGCCCTATTTACTAAGGGTGGTGCAAATATCCATGGCTTCGCAACTGCATTGCTATTGGGTATCACAGTAGGTACATATTCATCTATCTACGTAGCATCAAACTTAGCATTGAAACTGGGTGTATCTCGTGAGCACTTGATGCCACCTAAAGTTGAGAAGGAAGGCGCAGAATTTGACGAAATGCCTTAAGCCTTTGTCTTATTTCTAGTAGTCTTTTTAAACGGTCAACGATGTGTTGGCCGTTTTTGTTTTTGGCTTAAAGTTGTAAGGAAACACTATGTCAGTAATTACAAAAGACAGTGCAGTCACTATGCATTTCGCAATCAAACTTGAAGATGGTTCGGTAGCAGACAGTACTTATCAAATGGGCAAACCAGCGAAACTGGTGATTGGTGACGGTAGCTTGAGTGACAACTTTGAAGCGTGCTTGCTGGGGCTAAAAGCGGGAGACAAAAATAGTGTTGAGCTAAAAGCGGTAGACGCTTTTGGTTTACCAAATCCTGACAACATTCATCATATGGATCGTGCTAAATTTGTC
Organism: Vibrio neonatus; assembly: GCF_024346975.1. NCBI lineage: Bacteria > Pseudomonadati > Pseudomonadota > Gammaproteobacteria > Vibrionales > Vibrionaceae > Vibrio > Vibrio neonatus. The sequence goes on from NZ_AP024885.1 coordinate 465,276, forward strand.
GGTGAAGCTCAAGTTGAAGTAGGCACCATTATGGCATTCAATGGGCCTGATGGCGTCGAAATTCCTGGCATCATTACCGAGATTGCAGGGGACTCAGTCACCGTTGATTTCAATCATCCTCTAGCAGGGCGTGATGTTACCTTTGATGTTGAAATAGTTTCAATCGATTGATCTTAAATCGTTTTCTCGAATTTACAGCTTACCCTATTAATAGCCATGCATTATTTATGGTCATTACTGTCTTGAGCTTTCGTCAATAATGTCGGTACAATGAGCGCGATTTGAGGTTGCTCATTGACTGAGTAACAAGGCCTTCACTAATGAAAGATATGACAATGGAAATTCTATTAGCTAACCCGCGTGGTTTTTGTGCCGGTGTTGACCGAGCTATCAGCATCGTTGAACGAGCGCTTGAGATGTACCAGCCTCCTATCTATGTTCGACACGAAGTTGTGCATAACCGTTTTGTAGTTGAAGGGCTGAAAGCTCGCGGCGCAATTTTTGTTGAAGAACTGAGTGAAGTGCCTGATGACAACATTGTTATCTTTTCTGCGCATGGCGTATCACAAGCGGTGCGTAAAGAAGCCAAACAGCGTGATTTGACCGTATTTGATGCAACTTGTCCATTGGTGACCAAAGTGCATATGGAAGTGGCTAGAGCAAGCCGCAGACATATCGAGGTGGTATTGATCGGGCATACAGGCCATCCTGAAGTTGAAGGCACTATGGGGCAGTATGCAAGCAGCGAAGGCGGCATGTATTTGGTTGAGAAAGCTGAAGATGTTGATGCATTGCTACCTATCATCAAAGACCCATCAAATCTGCATTATGTTAGCCAAACCACTTTGTCGGTGGACGAAACCGCGGATGTGATTGATCGCCTGCGTCAGGTTTTCCCGAGTATCCAAGGGCCACGTAAAGATGACATTTGCTACGCTACGCAAAACCGCCAAGATGCGGTGCGAACTATGGCAAATGAAGTGGACGTAATGATAGTCGTTGGCTCTAAAAACTCATCTAACTCAACACGATTAAAAGAGTTGGCAGAAAAGCTAGGTACTCCTGCTTACTTAACTGATTGCCCAGAAGATCTGAACGCTGATTGGTTTAAAAGTAAGAATAAGGTAGGCATGACCGCTGGTGCATCCGCTCCAGAAGAGTTGGTAAACACTATCTTAGAAAAAATAAAAACTTTGTCTGATTGCAATCAAGTCACTGAACTCTCTGGTCGTGAAGAGAATATGTTCTTTGAAGTGCCAAAAGAGTTGCAGGTTAAAAATCTATAATTTTGACTGAATAACCTTCGCTTTACAGAATAAAAAAACGGGCTGCCAATATTGGCAGCCCGTTTTTTAGTGGGGGATTCTAAGCAATATGTTATGCGTGTTTAGTTTCCACTTTAGGTTTTTCTTCATCTAGCAAATCGTTTTCACCTTTGCCTTTTGAAATTTTAATGACAGTTGCTGTGATACCTAGCATCGCGATAACACCGATGATGGTAGAGGTTTGCATACCTAAACCAAAGCCCAGTTTTGAGTTGTTTAGGATGAAAGTAATACAAACCGTAGTCATAAACATCGCTGGAATAGTAGTGATCCAGTGGAATTTGTTGTAACGAAGTAGGTAAGCAGAAGCTGTCCAAAGCATCATTACCGCAGTAGTTTGGTTAGCAAAACCGAAGTAGCGCCAAATTACACCGAAGTCTACTTGAGTTAAGATACCGCCGACAATAAATAGTGGTACAGCCATCAATAAGCGGTTACGCATAGTGCGTTGTTCTAGATTGAAGTACTCAGCTAAGATCAAACGGCTTGAACGGAATGCGGTATCACCAGAGGTAATTGGCAGAATAACCACGCCAAGGAATGCAAGCACACCACCAAATACACCAAGTAGACCAAATGATGCGTCATAAACTACTTTACCAGGGCCGCCGTTAGCCACTACGTCAGATAAAGAGTCAACAGAGCCAAAGAATGACAAGGCTAAAGCACACCAGATAAGCGCGATAATACCTTCACCAATCATTGCTCCATAAAATACGAAGCGACCGTTTTTCTCGTTTTCAATACAACGAGCCATCAATGGTGATTGTGTGGCGTGGAAACCAGAGATAGCACCACAAGCGATGGTAATAAATAGAGCAGGCCATAGAGGTAGGTCATGTGGGTTCATGTTAGAGAACATGTCACTGACTTGGAAGTTACCTAACACTGAGTAGTCACTTGAAACTGCCACTGCGCCAATTAAGCCCACAGACATGAAGATTAACAGTGCGCCAAATAGAGGGTAGAAACGACCAATGATTTTATCGACAGGTACGATAGTCGCAATGATGTAGTAAATGAAGATGATAACAACCATAGTTGTCATGCTGACATCTAAACTTGTTTTGTCATTGATTAGGTTAGTGATCATGCCTGCTGGAGCAGAAACAAATACCACACCTACAAGAAGTAATAGGACAATGGCAAAAATGTTCATAAAGTGCTTGGCGCCAGTGCCTAGGTAACGTCCCGTCAATGTTGGTACAGATGCGCCGCCGTTACGTACCGATAGCATTCCTGAGAAGTAATCGTGAACAGCACCAGCAAAAATACAACCCAATACAATCCATAGCATAGCCGCAGGACCGTATAGAGCACCCATGATAGGACCAAAGATTGGACCCACACCAGCAATATTTAAAAGCTGTACTAAGTATACTTTTTTAGTTGGCATTGGAACAAAGTCCACGCCATCCGGCTTAGTTATTGCTGGAGTTTGACGACTTTCATTAATGCCAAAAATTTTTTCAACTATGGAGCCATAGATGAAGTAGCCAGCAACAAGTGCTACTACACAGGTAAGAAACCACATCATATCTGTATTCTCTTCTATTAAAGGTTAATTCGCTAAATTTTCTATTTACATAATATTAAATCCGTTAAGCAACTACCTTAGGTGAGTAAGTCAGTGGTCGAATAGCGAGTTAAGTGGTGAAATACCCAGTTGAATGGTTTGCTGTTTTTTGGGGTTTTCGAAAATGTGATCTAGGTGTGCTAAGCTCATAAAAAACAATATGTTAAGTAGGTCACAATGCAAGGATTTAAATGGGCTCTGCCTTTAATTGTTCCGTTGTTATTTGCCTGTGCTAGTGGTGATGAAGCACTAGTAGCAAAAGGGGATTGGAAGGGGGTGGGATACTCCGATGGTATTAAAGGAAAAACTCAGCGCTCGTACACTGCACTGAGTGAACTAGGCTCTGCTAATATGGGGGCTTATGAAGAGGGATATAGCTTAGGCATAAAAGAATACTGTAACCCTAACTTTGCTTATCAAATTGGTTTATCAGGTCAGTACTACGAAGGTGTCTGTGAAGGCAGTGAAGATGCGCAAATGTTTCGCATGGAATGGCAACGCGGTTGGGATGAACAAAAGTAGTGTTTTTGCTACATAAAAAGGCCAACAAAAACGGGTAGTTCAAAGAACTACCCGTTTGCTATCACTTAAAATACAGCTTCTGATTTAGAAGGTGTTAAAGCCAAAGTATTCTACTTGGATACTATTTGCATTACCCCAAGTTAGCTTAGGATTACCTAAGTCACTCTTACTGTTTGCATGACATTCGCTATCACCACATAGTGCAGTTAGGTCTTTGTTGTAACCCATGATGAACTGAATGTAGTAAGGGATGTTATTAGGTTTAAGCATAGTTTCATTCACTGGATCATGAGCGTAGCCCCAAGTGTGGCTAAATTCATGCGCAACCAATGGTACCTGACCAAAACCAGCATGCAGTAATGTATCTTCTTCAACGGTCATAACTACTTTTTGTTGCGAGCCTTTCGCTGCCGCCATACCGTAGTCAAAACCAGATTTGCTGCCTGATAGCACTACTTTTAGTTTGTGATTTTCAGTAGTTGCTAGAGAATCGGCTTTTAATTGCGCGTAGCTGTCTGGCATTGAAGTGTTAAATGGACCTGGCTGACCTTGCGTTGCTTTATCAAGCATTGCCATGTTATTACCATTATCAAACTCAGTAGCAAACTCAGGCGTGTTGTATAAGAACATCACTTCACCAAAGATGCGTTTAAAGCGTGCTTTTAGCTCTGGTGTCCAGTTGTCTTGAATGTATCCAGGAGTGTTGTTTGTCGCAGGAGAAACAAATTCAAACTCAGCAGGGTTCGTGCCGTGGAAGATAAGATCTGTGTCTGCTTTAGCGAGCATGGTTTGAATGTTAGCGGCAATTTTAGGGTCTTTGCTGGCTTTCTCAACCACCAGTTTTGCATCTTGTTCATCTAGGTAGAATTTAGCTTCTAGCTGAGATTTTAGATCCGTTGCGGTAACGGTTTTTGCTGTAGCTGCGCCATTGGTCGCTGTTTGCGGAATTGGCGGAATAGCCGATACAGAAGCGTTGATATCGCCAGTGTAATAGTCTTGTAGGTTCTCACGGATGGTTTTCTTAGTACCATTGTCAGAAGTAATTTTAGTATCAAGGTGAGTGTTCAGGTAGTGAATTTGAACGGCTAATTCATTCCAGTCATATGTACCACCATTTAAGTTTTTGGTGTACGGGAAGTCTGCACCTAATGTAAATACAGGAGTGCCTTTAGCACTGCTAAGCTCTTGCATGAAATCTTTAATAGAGTTCAGTGTTTCATTGTATTCAGGCCAACCCATAGCGTGTTGAATTGAAGACAGTTCAGCTTGCAATGCAAACGGAATAAGACCTGCAGTAGAACCTGGGAATGCTGTTGCAATATCAGCATGTTGCTCTTGTTCTGCTTTTTCTAAGATGTCTTTAGTGGCTTGTGGGTCTTTTGCATAGGCAGATGCCATAGCCGCATCTAGGCCTGCAATTAACATTAAATCTTGCTTACGAGCAGTCTCGTCTTTATTAAGAGATAGGCTTGCTAGCTCACCATCTTCAGGAGCTTTGACTGATGTTGCTTCGTGATGTTTTGAATCATGACAGCCGCTAAGCGCAATAGCACTTGCTACTAATGTTGCCAAAGCCAGTTTTGATGTATTGAATTGCATAGAACCTCTTCAATTTGCTAATTAAATGGCGTCTATTTCAATAATTAAAGTGAGTGCAGCAATGTGCGCTTTTTAATATGAAAAGTCATTCGCCATTGGTATTTGCTTGTTGTGTCGAAGTCTATTTTTGTGAACTAGATCAAGCAATAATTAAAATTGAGAAGTTATTTTTCTTCGCGAATTTACATAATATTAATCTATCCTGACATTAGCGGAACATAGCAGGATAGTTAATCATGTATTCTTTATGGTTCTTTTAGCCGTTATTTAACGAATAAAGCCTTTTTGTTTGTTCAGTAATGCTTCAGCTTGCGCTTTCTCTTGCCCTGTCAGTTGCATCATAATGGCTAGCTTCACATTCATTTGTGCTTCTTTTAATACTTCTTCAGCACGACTCTCACTGCATTCCGTTGCCTGCATGACTATGCGAATAGCTCTAGCAACCAGTTTCTTGTTGGTTGGTTTTACATCTACCATGAGGTTTTGATAAGCCTTGCCAATTTTGACCATGCTGGCGGTGGAGAGCATATTGAGTACCAACTTCTGCGCCGTTCCAGCTTTTAAACGGGTAGAGCCAGTTAATATTTCAGGGCCGACAATCGGTGAGATGGCAATTTGTGCATTTGATGCGATTTCTGAGTCAGGATTACATGAAATCGATACGCTGGTGGCGTGTATTGCGTTGGCATACTTTAAACAGCCAATAACATACGGCGTGCGGCCACTTGCCGCAATCCCGACCACCACATCTTGCGCGGTTAGGTTTAGCTCAGTTAAATCTTGCTCACCTAAAGTGAAGCTATCTTCGGCGCCTTCTTGGGCTTCAAACATCGCTTGTTTGCCACCGGCAATGACGCCGACAACCATCTCTTTGTCTACGCTAAAGGTGGGCGGACATTCCGAAGCATCCAATACGCCAAGTCGTCCACTGGTGCCAGCCCCCACATAAATTAAGCGCCCACCTTGGGTAAAGGCTTGGCAAATAGCGTCTACCGCTTTGGCTATTTGAGGCAGTTCTTTTTGTATTGCTACTGGTACTTCAGCATCGGCTTGATTCATTTTTTCGATGATTTCAAGAGTTGTGAGAGTATCCAAATCCATGGTATTCGGATTTCGATTTTCTGAAACCAATTTAGCAAGAGTATCGATTAATGTGCTTTGTGACATGCTGATGCCTATTCTGCGTTGTAGATGATGCCCAGTGACGTTGCTTTGCTTGCCCCTGTGACTTTAGGTAAATTGCTTGGCAAGTTATGGATACGTCGATAGGCGAGCCATGCAAAAGCTAACGCTTCCATGTAGTCGCCACTAATACCTTGCGAGTCAGTTGTATTCACTTGCCAGTTAGGTAACAGTGCTTGTAAGCGCTCAAGCAGTGCTTGATTGTGCGCCCCTCCACCACACACTAATAACTGGTCTTGGTATGGGCTTTGATATAGATGGCACTGATCGGCAATAGATTGCGCAGTAAACTCTAATAAGCTCGCTTGTATATCTGCCGCGGGTATCGAACTCTCTATTTGCTCAAGTATCTGCTCAAGCCAAGCCAAATTATAATGCTCTCGACCTGTGCTTTTAGGGGGCAGCTCCATAAGATAAGGATCTTGCATAAATAGCTCTAGTAGTGCGCTATTAACGTGCCCACTTTTTGCAAATTGACCATCATGATCAAAAGGCAAGTTACAGCATTTTTTTACCCAAGTATCCATCAACATATTGCCCGGACCGGTATCATAGCCAAGCACTTCACCATTTGCTTGAAGCACGGAAATATTGGCTATTCCTCCAATGTTGAGCACTATTTTACAGCTGTCAGAAGCAGGAAAAAGTGTTTGATGGTAAGCCGGAACCAGAGGCGCACCTTGACCGCCTAGTGCCATATCTTTGCGTCTAAAATCGGCAACAGTGGTGATCCCTGTTTTTACTGCAATAAGATTGGCATCGCCGATTTGAGTGGTGAAAGGAGTATCACCCGTTGGTTGGTGATAAACAGTTTGCCCATGACAACCTATAGCTTTGATATCACTAGCTTGAAGGTTTAAATGATCTAAGAAAGCGTTACTGGCTTCGGCATACAGCGCTGCAAATCGGTGATCGAGTTCACCGAGCGTTTGCAAAGTAGTGAGTTGCCCCTGACACACTTGCAGGGTTTGTTGTTTAAGTTCATCAGGTAAGGGGTATTCAAACGTTTCGAGACAGTGAGTCACCCCTTGTTCAAAGTGGGCTAAGGCAAGATCGACACCATCTAAGCTCGTCCCCGACATAATGCCAATATAGAGTTCTTTTTTGTCCATATTTGAGATGTTTGATCCGTTCTTTGATTGTCAAAATACAATAAACTGAATACTCTGTGAAAGCCACATTAGATATGAGAATAAGGATGAAAAATGGGTCCGTTATGGCTAGATGTTAAAAGCTATGAAATTGATGCCGAAGAAAGAGAAATCCTACAACATCCTACGGTAGGGGGTGTCATTCTATTTACTCGAAACTACCATGATAATCAGCAATTACAGGCACTCACTGATTCAATTCGTGCTGCTGCAAAACGTCCTATTTTGATTGGTGTTGACCAAGAAGGCGGACGTGTTCAACGATTCAAGGAGGGGTTTACCCGTATCCCTGCTGCGCAAACTTTTGCTTCTAAAGCAAATGGTGATGAGCTAGCAAAACAAGCGGGTTGGTTGATGGCAGCAGAGGTTATGGCTCACGGAATTGATCTTAGTTTTGCCCCAGTGCTCGATCAAGGACATCAATGTTTAGCGATAGGCTCTAGAGCCTTTGGTGAAGATAAAGCAACCATACTCAAGCACAGTTCAGCCTATATGTTAGGTATGAAGCAAGCGGGTATGGCTACTACAGGTAAGCATTTTCCGGGACATGGTGGTGTCATTGCAGACTCTCACAAAGAGACGCCAATTGATGCAAGAAACACTATTTTTGATACCGATATGGCGATATTCCGCGCGCAGATTGAAGCAGGGTTGTTAGATGCCATGATGCCCGCGCATGTGGTATATCCAGAATACGATGATAAGCCTGCCAGTGGCTCTAAATATTGGCTGAAAAAGGTATTGCGTGAACAACTGGCTTTCCAAGGCTTAGTATTTTCCGATGATTTAAACATGGAAGGTGCTGGGATTATGGGCGGGCCGGTCGATAAGGCAATGCAAAGTTTAAGAGCGGGTTGTGACATGATCTTGATGTGTAATAACCGCAATAGCGCCGTTGAAATTATCGATACTCTGCCGATTACTCAAGTGCTAAATGGTGCGCAACTGTCTAAGAAAAAGTCATTTAGTTTGGATGAATTGCAGTCTAGTCGAGAATGGAAAGAAGCAACCGCAGCATTAGCTAAAGCCGAGCTTCTCCTTTAGTACTTTTAAGTACCGGCGGCTCACAGGGGCGTGATAGCCACTAATGGTAATTATCTCAGCTAAGCCTTGTTCTAAGAGTTTGATTTCTCTTATGGCTTTTGGGCTGACGAGATATTGACGATGACAGCGCATTAGAGGGGTTTTCTCTTCGAGCACTTTCAGAGTTAACTGGCTGTTGGTGGTGTTTTCGGTTGTTTGAATATTCACACCACTTAAATCGCTATAGGCTACTTCAATATTGTCTGTGGGCACCAACATAATACGGTTGTGCCCACAACAAGGCACCTGATCAAGAGAACAAGGTGTGATATTGGAGTAATCCATTGGCGCTTGCTTGTTTTTGAATCGCTTATTAAGACGACAAATTGTCTTATTGAGCCTTGCGGGATCGATGGGTTTTAACAGGTAGTCAAAGGCATTTTCTTCAAATGCTCTTAGTGCGTATTGGTCATAAGCCGTCACAAACACCACCGCCGGCATCGTCTCCGGATCTAACATGCTAAGTAGCTCTATTCCGGATATTTGTGGCATGTGGATATCTAAAAAGACAATATCAGGTTTAAGGGTATTGATTTTTTGTAGCCCTTGAATCGCATTTCCTGCTTGATCAATCACTTCGATCTGCTGAGTTTGCTCGATAAGTTCAATGAGGTCTTCTCTAGCAAATAGTTCATCATCAATTACAAGGGCTTTAAGCATTGTCGTTCTCATTATAGTTCGGAATAATAAAGCTCATCCGCGTGTAATTTTGCGGATCACATTCAATTTCCAGTTGATACTGCTCGCCAAAATAATTGGAGAGTCGTTTCGCGGCAATATGCATTCCCAGACCAGTTTGATCTTTGCTATCAGGCTTATAACGACCCGCATTATCTTCCACTGTAATTTTATAACCTTTGCTATCTTCACTGCTATAGATGCGGACAACACCACAATCTAAAAGATTCGACACGCCATGCTTGATGGCATTTTCAACTAAGGGTTGTAGGGTAAAGCTGGGGACCATTTGTTCTAGTAGGTGCTCTGCAATATCGATATCAACTTCTAAGCGATCAACAAAACGCGATTTTTCAATCGTAAGGTAAGAATTTACGTGTGCGAGTTCTTCTCGGAGAGTAACAAATTCGGTATTTCGCTTCAGATTGCCACGAAAAAACTGTGATAGATGTTGGATTAACTCACGTGCTTTGTCAGGATTACGGCGAGTAATTGCACTGATGGTATTCAATGCATTGAATAGAAAGTGAGGGTTCACTTGTGCATGCAGTAATTTGATCTCAGCTTGCGATAACAACATTTTTTTCTGTTGATATTCACTATAAAGGATCTGACTAGACAGTAACTCGGCGATACCTTTTGCCATTGTGGTATTGATGGAAGAAAACAGTTTTACTCGCGGCTCATACAGTTTGATGGTGCCAATCACCTTATCAGCGGCAATTAAAGGAATCACTAATGCCGAGCCTAATTTGCAATCTGCCGACAATGAGCATTGGTAAGGCGTTTTTCTACCATCAAGATAGATAATACGTTGTTCTTTGATTGAGGTAAGAGTGTATTCAGAGGAGATAGGCGTATTTGGCTTATGATGATCCGATCCCATACCTTCAAAAGCGAGTATCTTTTCTTTGTCTGTTATCGCCACCGCGCCAACTTTGGTTTCATCTTGAATGATGTACGCAATTTTTTGCGCACTCACGGCATTGAGTCCTTCAGACAACACGCCGACACAGCGCTCGGCAATATTTAAAGCTCGTCGCGAATAGCTAGAGGAGTATTTTTCTAAAATGGCTCGTCTATCTTGCAAAATACTAATAAAGAAAGCCGCGCCTAAGGAGTTCGCCAGAATCATAGGTATCGCGATGGACTCCACTAAAGCCACTGCTTGCGAAGTGGGGGTCGCAACCAAAATAATAATGACCATCTGCGTAATTTCAGCGACTAGGGTGACATTAAAGATGATGGTCGCGTTAAATAGACGGTCACTCTTGCCTCGGCGCAACATATACATATGCACTATTCCGCCAATTAACCCTTCGGTAGTGGTAGAGATGGCGCAAGCAAGGTCGGTAAATCCGCCCATCGAATAACGATGTAACCCCCCCGTTAAACCAACCGCCAAACCGACAATAGGGCCACCAAATATTCCACCAAGCACCGCACCAATGGCTCGTGTATTGGCTATCGCATCGCCAATTTGTAATCCAAAGTAGGTGCCAAGAATACAAAATAGGGAAAACATGACATAACAAATGAGTTTATGGCTAAACCTTTCCGAAATATTGAGTAAAGGAATAACCAGCGGTGTTTTACTCAAGGTATACGCAACCATAAGGTAAACGCACATCTGCTGTAATAAAGAGAGGATAAGTTCCATAGCGGGAGTTATGTCAAAGTATTAATAGGCTAAGTTTATACGTAATTTTATTTAATAATTTGATTACGGTTGTGAAAACTAGCTTTAGGCTTGTTGCTGAAAAGCATACTTAGTTTTTAAAATAGAGACACTTGCATGGCGGTGTAAATTTAGGTTTACATCAAGTGTAATAAATAACGTACAAAAGTCTTGCTTTAATCTTATCTTCGGGTATTGTTGAAACATATCTTAAAAATTACGTACAAAATTATTTACGGTGACACTATGCAACGCAGCGAACTTAGTAACGTTAATATCAGCCAAGAGCAGATTCTAATTACTCCAAACGAGTTAAAAGCAAAGATCCCTTTGAGTGAGACTGCTCGTCAGTTTATTCAACAATCTCGTGAAACTATCGCCAACATCGTTGATAAAAAAGATCACCGTCTATTAGTGGTATGTGGTCCTTGTTCTATCCATGATGTAGAAGCAGCTAAAGAATACGCCAAGCGCTTGAAGGCATTGTCTGAAGTTGTTGGTGACCAAATCCTATTGGTTATGCGTGTTTACTTTGAAAAACCTCGTACAACCGTTGGTTGGAAAGGGCTAATCAATGACCCACATTTGGATGGTTCTTTTGATATTGAACATGGTCTACATATTGCACGTAAACTATTAGTTGAATTAGCCGATATGGGTATTCCATTGGCCACTGAAGCGCTTGATCCAATCAGCCCTCAGTACCTAGCAGATACCTTTAGCTGGTCTGCAATTGGCGCTCGTACTACTGAATCACAAACTCACCGTGAAATGGCCAGTGGTCTTTCAATGCCTGTTGGCTTTAAAAACGGTACTGACGGTAGCCTTTCAACTGCAATCAACGCAATGCAAGCGGCGTCTTCTAGTCACCGTTTCATCGGTATTAACCGCGCGGGACAAGTTGCACTACTGACAACGAAAGGTAACCCTGATGGACACGTAATCTTACGTGGTGGTAAGCAAACTAACTACGATTCAGTGTCTGTTCGTGAGTGTGAAGAAGAACTAGCAAAAGCCGGTCTTGATGCTGCACTAATGATTGATTGTAGCCACGCAAACTCACGTAAAGACTACCGTCGCCAACCTCTTGTTGCCGCTGACGCTATTCAACAAATTCGTGAAGGCAACAAATCGATTATTGGTTTGATGATTGAAAGTAACATCAATGAAGGCAATCAAGGCACTGATATTCCGTTAGATCAACTGCAGTACGGTGTTTCCATTACTGATGCATGTATCAATTGGGACTCAACTGAGGCACTATTGCTGAAAGCTCGCGAAGAGCTAATCCCAATTTTAAAAGATAGAATCAAGTAAGTAGTAGAGAAAAACATGGCAAAGGCACTACAGGGTTTAAGAGATAAGATTGATTTAGTAGACAAGCAAATGCTTGATCTACTTGAGCAACGACTAAAATTGGTCGAAGAAGTGGGTGAGGTCAAGAGTGAACATGGCCTGCCTATCTACGTGCCAGACCGAGAAGCTGCAATGCTGGCGTCTCGTCGAGAAGAAGCTCAAAAACGCGGTATACCGCCTCAACTTATTGAAGATATCCTACGCAGAGTGATGCGTGAGTCCTACGCTAGCGAAAAAGACTCAGGGTTTAAATGCTTAAACCCTGACTTAGGCGATGTGGTCATTATCGGTGGTAATGGCCAACTCGGTAGCTTGTTCAGAAAGATGTTTGATCTTTCTGGTTATAGCGTCAAAGTGTTAGGCAGTAAAAATTGGCATGAAGCGGATGAGCTGTTTAAAAACGCTGGCCTTGTGATTGTTACTGTACCAATCAATAAAACAGAAGCGGTGATTGGCAAGTTAAATAACTTACCAGCAGACTGTATTTTGTGTGATTTCACCTCCATCAAAGCAAAACCATTGCAGGCGATGCTAGATGTACATGCCGGGCCAGTGGTTGGTCTGCACCCAATGTTTGGCCCAGACGTACCAAGTTTGGCAAAACAGGTGATTGTACATTGTGATGGGCGAGGCGAAGAGCACTACCTATGGTTGCTGCAGCAGTTTGCTATTTGGGGCGCAAGTTTATGTCCTATGGAAGCTGAGCATCACGATCATGGTATGACGTTGATTCAAGCACTGCGCCACTTTACCTCGTTTGCTTACGGTCTGCATTTGAGTAAAGAAAATCCTAATATTGATACTTTGCTTAAACTGAGCTCGCCTATCTACCGCTTAGAATTGGCGATGGTCGGTCGATTGTTCGCCCAAGACCCAGATCTGTACGGTGATATCATTTTATCTTCCGAAGAAAACATAGAGATGATAAAGCGTTTCCACTCTCGATTTGGTGAAGCACTGACTCTACTCGATAAGCACGATAAAACGGCGTTTATTAAGCAGTTTAATTCAGTATCTGATTGGTTTGGCGATTACTCTCAGCAATTTATGAGTGAGAGTCAAAAGTTGCTTAAACAAGCGAATGATTCCATCCAAAGAGACAGCTAAGCTATTGCTTAGATAAGAAAAGAGTTTAGATATTAAAAAAGGTCGCTTCACAATCAATGTGAAGCGACCTTTTTAGTTTTCTGCGATACGAATTACTTCGCTACACGCTTGTATTTAATACGATGTGGTTCAGCAGCTTCAGGACCAAGAGTCTTCTTCAACCATTCCATGTATTCGTTGTAGTTACCTTCGTAGAAGTTAACTTGCCCTTCATCACGGTAATCAATGATGTGAGTGGCGATACGGTCAAGGAACCAACGGTCATGCGAGATAACCATGGCACAGCCAGGGAACTCAAGTAGCGCCTCTTCTAGTGCACGTAGCGTTTCAACGTCAAGGTCATTGGTTGGTTCATCGAGAAGCAATACGTTGCCACCCGTTTTAAGTAGCTTAGCAAGGTGCACACGGTTACGTTCACCACCAGAAAGCTCACCAATGATCTTCTGTTGATCTGATCCTTTGAAGTTAAAGCGTGAGCAGTAAGCACGTGCTGGAATTTCAAAGTTGTTGATCTTAATGATGTCAGCACCTTCAGAGATCTCTTGGAAGACGGTTTTCTTGTCATCCATGCTGTCACGGAACTGATCAACAGAGGCCAGTTTAACCGTATCACCCATTTCAACCGTACCTGAATCAGGCTGTTCTGCGCCGCTTAGCATTTTAAATAGGGTTGATTTACCCGCGCCGTTAGCACCGATAATACCGACGATTGCACCCTTAGGCATGCTAAATGACAAGTCATCGATAAGCACACGCCCATCAAATGATTTAGTTAGGTTCTTAACCTCAACCACTTTATCACCTAGACGCTCACCTGGTGGGATGAACAATTCGTTAGTTTCGTTACGCTTTTGACGATCGCCACTTTGCAGTTCTTCAAAGCGAGCCATACGAGCTTTAGATTTAGATTGACGGCCTTTAGGGTTTTGACGAACCCATTCCAGCTCTTTCTCGATGGTTTTTTGACGAGCACTTTCTTGAGACGCTTCTTGTTGTAGACGCGCATCTTTTTGCTCAAGCCAAGAAGTGTAGTTACCTTCCCATGGAATACCTTCACCACGGTCAAGTTCAAGAATCCAGCCAGCAGCGTTATCTAGGAAGTAACGGTCGTGGGTAATCGCCACAACAGTTCCCGTATAATCTACTAGGAAGCGCTCAAGCCATGCTACAGATTCTGCATCCAAGTGGTTGGTTGGTTCGTCGAGTAGTAGCATGTCTGGTTTTTCTAGAAGCAGACGACAAATGGCTACGCGGCGACGTTCACCACCAGAAAGGTGTTCAATTTTTTGGTCCCACTCAGGTAGACGCAATGCATCCGCAGCGCGCTCTAGAGAGTTTTCAAGGTTGTGACCGTCTTTGGCTTGGATAAGTGCTTCCAAATCGCCTTGCTCTTTTGCAAGCGCGTCGAAATCAGCGTCAGGTTCAGCATAGGCTGCGTACACTTCATCCAAACGTTTCATGGCACCAGCAACGTCAGAAACGGCTTCTTCAACCACTTCACGTACGGTTTTAGACTCATCTAGTTTTGGTTCCTGTGGCAGGTAACCTACATTCAATCCCGGTTGTGGACGTGCTTCACCGTCGATATCAGTATCGATACCAGCCATGATGCGTAATAGAGTCGATTTACCTGCACCGTTTAAACCTAGTACGCCGATTTTTGCGCCAGGGAAAAAGCTTAGGGAAATATCTTTGAGGATTTGACGTTTTGGTGGCACGACTTTGCTCACCCGAGACATGGTATAGACGTATTCAGCCATTACCTAGAGATCCTTTATTGTATGGGTCTACAGACCATAGAGACAAAGGGTTATTTTATACTATGCAAACCGTTTTTGTTACCGTGTGGAGCGCAAAATCTTCACTTGTTGAAACCCTAAATAGTTATTTACCTGATTCTTACAAATATCATGATTTGTTGCGTATTATGAATATAAGCAAATAAACCATAAGCATCGCCACAAAGAGAGACGCATGTCAGTATTTATTAAATGGTTAGGAGTTGGGGCTGGAATAGTATCAATCTCTGTTTCAGCAATGACATTAGAGCAACAACGAGAAGCCTACGAGCAGGCTCAAACTCTCATCACTAATAAGGATATTCCTGAATATCAGGTATTAAGAGAGCAACTGAACGATTACCCACTGACACCTTATCTCGATTATCGTATGTATATGCTCGACTTAGACAAACGCACCCCAGTCGAAGTAGAGCAATACATAAAAGCACATCACCAATACCCATTTTCTCAGTCAATCCGAGGCTCATATCTAGATGCCTTAGTTAAAGCTGAAGACTGGAAGGGCTTTTACCGCTTTCAACCTAAAAAGCCACGTATGCAGAGCTATCAATGCAGCTATTACTTTGCTCAATATCAAATGGGCAAAACGGTGGATGCATTTAAAGGTGCTTCAAAGATATGGATGACAGGTTCTAGCATTGCCAAAGAGTGTAATGAGCTATTTAAAGCATGGGATGAAGCGGGTCTGCGTAAAGATACTGTGATTTTGCAACGTATGGGACTGGCTTTTGTCAGCCGCAATGCACGCTTGCTTAATTACTTACAAGACTTACCTGAATCCGATTCTGCTAAGGAAAACGCGCAAGCCATTAATCAATTGTATAAAGATACTTCGCAAATAGAAGCATTTGCCACATCTCAAGCACAATCTGATCTTAATAAGAAAGTGACCTTAGCAACCTTAAAGCGCATCACCTATCAACAAGCCAATCCGCAACTGGCGATTAAAGTGATAGATAAAGTTGCCAAAGCACAGAAGTTTACCGATAAAGAGTATCAAGATAGCGCCGATTATATCGCTTACAGCTTGATCAACACCGATGATGCCGAGCTGGCAAAGTGGCGTGATGACACACTACTAAAAAGCACGAATCCAAAATGGTTGCAGCGCAGAGCGCGTTTAGCCATTCAGCACCAAGACTGGCATGGACTCAATATTTGGATAGACAAAATGCCAACTAAAGAGAAAGAGTCTAAGCGTTGGCAGTATTGGAAAGCGCGCGCACAGCTTGCTCAAGGTGAGGTAAAAGAGGGTAAAGCGCGCATGCAAAAACTGCTTGGTTATCGCAGCTTTTATAGTATTGCAGCCGCTGATTACTTACAGCAGCCAATTCAATATAACACTTTAATGCCGACTAAATCAGAGGCTTCTATTGAGCCGTTTTCGGAGTCGTTAGCTCGCGTGAAAGAGCTTATCGCGGTAGATAAAATTAGCACGGCTAAACGCGAGTGGCGCTGGCTATTAGCTCGTTCAACTTCCGCACAAAAGAAACTATTAGCGCAATATGCAGCTAAGCATCACTGGAATCATCTTTCGGTGATTGCGACCATTGAAGCGAAAATGTGGGATCATATCAGCCTGCGTTTCCCAATTGCTCATCAATGGTGGTTTAACTTTTATGCGAAAAAGCACGACTTAGATCCAATTACTTTAATGGCATTAGCTCGACAAGAAAGTGGTTTAGATATTGATGCTCAATCGCCAGTAGGCGCTCGCGGTTTAATGCAAATTATGCCCAAAACGGCCGCCTCTACAGCCAAGCATTACAACATTGAATACAGCGGTGCTGATGAATTGTTTGATGTGAGTAAAAATATTGAGATTGGCAGTCAGTATTTAGCGGGCTTACTAGAGGATTACGATGGTAACCGAGTGCTCGCATTTGGCGCTTATAACGCAGGTCCAAATAGAGTGGAGCTATGGCGAGAAAGAACCGGCGGTAAAGTGGATGTCTATTCCTATATAGAATCGATTCCGTTTGCTGAAACTCGCGGTTACATCAAAAATATCCTGATGTTTGAGGTCTATTATCGCGATATCTTAAACAAAAAGGGGCCATTTTTATCTGACTTAGAGTCTGAAATGAAGTATTAATAAGAGAGTGTTAGAAGATAAGCAGATACGTTATGAACCCAGTAGAGCAAGAGTGGCAAAAGCTACTCGTTACCATAGCTAAAGCGGCAGAGCAGGGCGAGCATCAAACATTATTATCCATGATGCTCACGCCTGACGAGAAAGAAGCATTAGTCACTAGAGCAAAGATACTGCACAAGTTGTTGAACGAAAGCTGTTCACAGCGACAGATCAGTCAAGATCTTGGAGTAGGGATTGCAACGGTAACGCGGGGTTCTAACGAATTAAAAGGGCGTTCAGAGGAGGAGCAACAGCTTGTTTCTCGTCTTCTGAAACCCTTTGTCGAATAAAATGCAGACGTTAACTTAAAAAGCGTCTGCGTTATTAAATGGAATAAGAGCCAAGATAAGTGCTTGGTGATAAACACTACTGCGACTCAAACGGTTATTGGTCAGTATTCCAATAGCGCCGCCTTTTTGTTTGATATTGATGGTGCTATACACTTCATCCATCGCATCCCCAAGCTCTTTACCTTGCGTGATCAAATCCAATACCTTGCTAGGTAGCATGAGGCTCGATGAGCGCGATTCACCGTGCTTTTTCTCAGATTCAATATCTTGCTTGGATTCAATAATCATCCACGCAAAAGTGGCGTTATCTTCAATGCCTGCTTCTAAGCCCACATAAAATTGCGCATCGCAAATAGCTTGTTTGGCATTATCAACCCGAGTTTGTGCGCCGCGTTTTGTCTCTGCGTTGGACATAGGCTGATCGCTAACCCCGCTATCCACACTGACGCCGACAAAACTGAATGCTTGCTCAGGAAACACTTCATTAAAAGCACTTTCTACTGCTTTAATCTTGGCCGGATTTAAAGAGGCCACTACAACCTTGCTGATACTGCTGTTCATCTAAGGCACTTTAACCTGAGTTGGCTTGATATTTTCGCTTGGATAACAGCCTAGCACTTTCAGGTAACGGGTGATCGTAACCAATTCATTAATGGCCGATTGCGCCGCATGTGAATCGAGGTGAGTTTCAAGATCCATATAGAACATCTCTTCCCATGGATTGCCCATGATAGGACGAGACTCTAGCTTCTTAATATTGATGTTGTGGCGTTGCAGTACCAATAAGGTTTCTACCAATGAGCCTGCCTCTTGAGAGGTAGACATAATTAAGGTGGTTTTGGCTGGAATTTGATCGGAAACGCTGAACGCCTTACGCGCAACCACAATAAAGCGAGTATGGTTTTCGGTTTGGTTAGCAATATTTCCCTGCACGTTTTGTAAGCCGTACAGCTTACCACTGAGTGCATTACCGATAGCCACGGCGTCAGGGCGATTAAGCTCTTTCACTTTTAACATTGCATCGGCGGTGCTAGCACAGGTTTCTAATTTGGTGCCTTTTAGACGACCTAAGAAGTCACTGCATTGCTGATGAGGCTGAGGGTGAGAATAGATAGTCTTTATGTCTTCTAATCGCACTTCTTCTGGCGAGAGCAAACAGTGCTCAATCGGCTGAGAGAGTTCACCTACAATATATAGGGTAGTGTGCTGCAACAGGTCATACACTTCGTTGATAGAGCCAGAGCTGGTGTTCTCGATAGGCAGTACGCCATAGTCAGCATGCCCAGACTCAACGGTTTTAGTCACCTCTTTGAAAGACTCACAATTGAGTTCAATAAGGTCAGTGTTACGACGGCTAAAGTAATCTTGACTAGCTAAGTGCGAGTATGAACCTTTAGCACCAAGAAAAGCGACGCGAGCCAGAGGCTTACGTTGCAGAGCAGGGTTCACCAAGTTTTGTAGGTAGGCTTGCTGAAGTAATACTGAGTCTTCGATGATGGTGTAGAACACTTTAGTGATGTATTCCGCATCCAGTTGGTATTTCTCTTTACCGTTATTGATTAGTTTGACCAACAATTGTTGTTCTCTATCCGCATCTCTGACGGGCTTAGAGGTCTCCACTTTGCTTTTCGCGACTTCTAAGCTCAAATTACGGCGTTCGGAGAGCAAACTTAGCAGTTTATCGTCAAGAGCATTGAGGCGATTGCGAATATCGTCGAGAGAAAGTGGTGTTTCAGCCATTTCTAATTCCTTTAAATGGTGATTGCGAAAGAGAGTTATAGATCACAATAAGCTATGGCGGGAATTAGGGTCAAGCAAAAACAGCGCCGAAAGGGCGCTGTTTTTATAAGTTAGTTTATAGATTGATCTTAATTAAACTTCTTCAATCACAGGTTCTTCTGGTTCAACCGGTGCATCGGAATGACTTGCGCGTCGTGCGTCAGGTTTGTGGCGAAGTTTATTCAGTTGTCGTTCAAGTTTTTGTTCAACTTCATTCACTGCGATATATAAATCGGCATGAACGGCAGAAGCAACTAATTGTCCTTTTGGTACGCTGATGACTGCTTCAAATCGTTTGTTCTTATTTGGCTCTTCTTGGAAGCTTGCATTGCAACCAATAATGTCGACTTGCCATTTTTCTAGTTTTTTAAATTTCTCTTCAATATGAGAGCGAATTGCAGAGGTGATTTCAATGTTTTTGCCAGTAATGTTCATTTTCATATAGGTCGTTTCCTCTGTGTCTAACATCTTCCGTTAGGTTCAGATTACGACTTTGATAAAAAATATATGTGATCTAGATCACATTAAAAGCCAGTCAAAAATGGAGACATAATGTTTGTGATTATTTGCATATGTTTGCAAGAAAACCCTTGCCGAGACTCGTATTTAGTGTCAAATTTGAATGGATAAAGGCGCAGCGAGTTTAGGACTTGCTGCGCCTTTTTTAGTGAGTAATGGCTCTATTTTTATCGCTACCGACTCGTTGGCTTAACTTAGTACAGTATTAGCACTGCATGATTTTGTTTAATCTGAGACATCAAAGATCAATTGCACTGGGCTAATCTGTTTATTCAAATCATTATTCAATTCTTCACGCTCACTTTGGATCTCGCCAAGCTGCTTATAAATTGTGTAGTAACGATTTATATTGGCAACATACTGCACAGGCTCACGCCCTATGTTTCGCCTTGCCACGATTTCGACATTATTAAACCAGATATTGTGATCGTATCCCTGCTTTAGCGCTAAGGCTCTCATCCTACGGATTTTGGCTGGGCCTGCATTGTATGACGCTAGGCTAAAGTAAACTTTATTACTTTCATCGATATCAGGGTCACTAAAGTACCTATCGTGGATAAACCTTAGATACTTGGTTCCAGCATGAATATTATTTTCGACCGGCTTAATGTTAGGGATATTGATATAAGGGTCTTTCGCAGTAGCTGGCAGTACCTGCATAATGCCTACCGCACCTCGGTGTGAGACTTTACTATTGTCTAGACCTGATTCTTGAAAGGCTTGCGCCGACAGCATCACCCAATCAATTTGATATTCTTGTCCATAATGCTCAAATAGGTTAGATAAGCTTTCAAGTTTAGCCATTTTTTTCGGGTTTAAGGCGCGGGTTAACCAGCGTGTATCTTGCAGATACTTCTTATAGATAACATTGCCCAGCAAAGTGCCTCGTTTGGCTGTTTTTAAGTAGCTATTGATCACTTGCTTAAATTCAGGGTTGTGATGACGTAAAGCCCAAGCAATTTGTGCATCACTGCGTACAGGGAACTCTTCATGGACTTGAATGTTTTTCATCACGTTTAGCCACAAGCTGGCTTTATGACTATCAATAATGGTGGCGGGAATTAAGCCTTGATTGACCAATTCCACTAATTCTAGGTCTTGCAGGCTTTCTTGAACAAAATTTACTTGTATAGGAATATGCCCACTACTAGACAGTTGCTTGTTGAGCGCTTGGATACTTTCAAAGTAGCTAGAACTTGCTCTGATCCACACTTCCATCCCACTGACTTGCTCAGCAGAAGTAATGGGTTCTTGTGAATTATGAGTAAGGAACAGTTCGTTGACCCCAGTAAGGATAGGGGTGCTGAAGTCGACTTCTTTTTTGCGCCGCTCAGTAATGGTGAGATTAGCAATCGCCACATCGCCTTGACCATCGTTTAACGCATCAAACAGCGCATCTCGAGTGACAGGGATAATTTTAATCCGCATGTAAGGATGTTTTTTCTTCAAGCTAAGCTCAAAGTGATGTAATTGCTCGGCGATGATGCCTTTTGGTCTGCCACCTTCTACATAGTAAAAACCAAGATCAGCAGCCACTAAAGCGCGAACCACGCCTTTTTCTTTGATGACTTTATAATCACCAATATAGGTGTTCTTTTGGATTGGAGACAGTTCAAGTGCCTGTGTCGGTAAGGACAGCAGGACAGAGGCAAGTAGCCCCAGCATAAGATTTTTCATACAACATTCCGTGTTGGTTTATGAAAAAGTGGCACGTGCACCACAGCGAGATGTTAAATATTTAACATCTCGCTTCTTAAATTTAACACTTAAAGTGGATTTAGCTCAATGAGTTTTTCAGTTCGAGCCACGGCATCATCTAATTTAAGTTCTTGATAGGCGATAAGTTGTAAGCGTAAAGACTTACGTGCTGCCTCAGTATCAGGGTAGCTACGTTGCAATTCTTGACAGCGGTTGATGGCCGCAATCCATGCTTTACGACGGATGTAAAAATCGGCAGAAGCATAGTCATAGTCAGCCAGACGCTTTTTCAACGCTATCATGCGTTGCTCGGCATCTTCTGCATATGCACTGGTAGGGTAACGCTGCAATAAACGTTTGAAGTCAGAAAATGCTTGTTTGACGGGTTCAGGATCTCGATCAGAACGATCGATGTTAAACACATCATGCAAAAAGTTTCTGTCTTGCGCCATATGCGTTAAACCACGCATATATAAAACCCAGTCAGATCTTTCATGGGTTGGGTTTAAGCGAATAAAACGCTCGATGGTAGCAAGAGCCAATGGAAGCTCATCATTTTTGTAATACGCATATATAAGATCAAGTTGCACTTGTTCTGAATACGGACCAAATGGATAGCGAGAATCTAAAGCTTCTAGCTTTTCTACAGCAGACGACCAAGAGCCAGCTCGGAGTGAAGTCTGAGCATCTGCATACAATTGTGAAGGTGGTACATCGGGTACAATTTCATCGCTACTGCTGCATCCGAAAAGCAACATAGCAGACAAAAGGCCGACTAGAGTTTGATGTTTCATATTAAAACGCGAAGCCATGCTCAATTAAATTATTTCCTAGGTTGCCGTTACAATCGGCGAGTAAGCAGATACAATAACGGAAACGCTTATTTTTTCATATAAACAAGCATTAGTCCCACTGTTTTTTAAAAAGTTAGATATGGCCCAGCAGATAGAATTAAAAAGTACCGTAAAAGAGAGTCAACTAGGTCAACGCCTAGACCAGGCCATCGCAGAATTGTTCGATGAGTTTTCCCGTTCGCGTTTAAAAGAATGGTTACTCGCCGGAAAAGTCAGCGTTGATGGTGCCGTTGTCACAAAAGCTCGCGTTAGGGTAATGGGTGGTGAGGACATTGTTGTTTTGGCAGAAATCGAAGATGAAGAACGATGGGAAGCCCAAGACATACCTTTAGACATTGTTTATGAAGATGAAGATCTGTTAGTGATCAATAAGCCTAGAGGCCTAGTGGTTCACCCTGGAGCAGGTACTCCAGATGGCACAGTATTGAATGCACTATTGCATCATTACCCTCAGATTGCCGAAGTACCGCGTGCGGGTATCGTGCATCGTCTTGATAAAGACACCACAGGTTTGATGGTAGTGGCAAAAAATGTCCCTACGCAAACTCGCTTAGTGCGTACTTTGCAAAAACGCCGTATTACTCGTGAATACGAAGCGATTGCGATTGGTAAAATGACCGCTGGTGGCATGATTGATAAAGCTATCGGACGTCACTCAACCAAACGCATCTTAATGGCAGTCAGTGAATTCGGTAAGCCAGCAATCACTCACTATCGTGTTGCTGAGCGTTTCCGTGAGCACACACGTATTCGACTACGTCTAGAAACAGGCCGTACTCACCAAATTCGTGTACACATGTCTTACTTACAACATCCACTGCTAGGTGATATCGCCTATGGTGGTCGTGCACGTATTCCAAAAGGCGCAACAGAAGAACTGACTACTATGATCCGCAGTTTTGATCGTCAGGCTCTACACGCGGTTATGCTGAAGTTTGTGCATCCAACAACAGGCGAAGAAATGCAATTTCATGCTCCTGTTCCTGATGACATGATTGAGATGGCTGAAGCGCTGCGCCAAGATATGCGCGACAACTACGAAGACGAATATTAATCATGAGTTACTTGCATCCCAATTGGAACGTAGCAAATTGCGTAAAGTCCATTAGCTCCACTCGCAAAGGTGGTTTTTCTGTGGGCGATTTTGCCAGTCTCAATTTAGGGATGCATGTTAATGATGATCCGGTTACGGTGCAGAAAAACCGCGATCATCTCGCTCAATTAAGCAATATGCCGTCACCTCCGGTATGGATGAATCAAACTCACTCCACTACAGTAGTTGAGTTAACCGAGCCAACGACTGAAACTATCGAAGCTGACGCACTCGTAACTTCAGTGCCGGGTGTAGTGTGTAGCGTTATGACTGCGGATTGTCTGCCAGTATTGTTTGCCAGTGCTGATGGAACAAAAGTAGCCAGTACACATGCTGGTTGGCGCGGCTTGGTGGGAGGGATTTTAGAAAATACCTTGAGTCACTTTTCTGGCCCCGTAGTCGCTTGGATTGGTCCTGCCATTAGTTTGGATGCTTTTGAAGTGGGCGATGAAGTCCGAGAGCAGTTTATTCAAGTAAACAGCGATGATGCGGTCGCGTTTCATCAACACAAACCGGGTAAGTGGATGGCCGATCTTCCTTTATTGGCTAAATTACGATTACAAAGAGCAGGTTGCGATCACATCTCGCTATCTGGTTTATGTACTTACCAAGATCAAGAGCGTTTCTTTTCCTATCGCAGACAAGCCTCAACAGGTCGTCAATCTAGCTTTATTTGGATTGAATAGTTTACCTGCATAATTCCTGTAGCACTTGAAATTAGCCTTACAAGCCCCCATATAACTAGTATACCAATCACAAAGCGATACGTACGGTTGGTACCCTAGTCATCAATTGCTCTCAGGAGGCCAATATGCGTTATGATCGACTAACCGGCAAATTTCAAGCCGCCCTCTCAGATGCCCAATCCTTGGCTGTAGGTCGAGATCATCAATATATAGAACCTAGCCACCTTTTATTCTCTTTGCTCGATCAAGAGGGTGGTAGTGTAAGACCGCTTCTGACTATGCTAAAAGTTGACCTTGTTCAACTGCGCGCTCAACTGTCCGATAAATTAGATAGCTTTCCCAAAGTCAGTGGTATGGCCGCTGATGTACAGGTTTCTGCGACATTAACTAAATTACTTAACCTGTGTGATAAATTTGCGCAAAAACGTAATGATAGCTACATCTCCTCAGAGCTATTTTTACAAGCCGCAATTAACGACAGTAGCCAACTTGGACCAATGCTGAAAGCGCAAGGGGTTACCGAGAAGAAAATCATCGATGCCATCGAAAAGATCACCGGTGGTCAAAAGGTCGATGATCCTAGTGCAGAAGATCAAAGACAAGCACTCAGCAAATACACTATTGATTTAACTGAGCGTGCAGAGCAGGGCAAACTCGACCCTGTTATTGGTCGTGATGATGAGATTCGTCGCACCATTCAAGTATTGCAACGCAGAACCAAAAACAACCCTGTGCTTATCGGTGAACCCGGTGTGGGTAAAACCGCTATCGTCGAAGGCTTAGCACAACGAATTATCAATGATGAAGTCCCTGAAGGCCTAAAAGGACGTCGAGTTCTTTCTTTAGATATGGGGGCATTGATTGCCGGTGCTAAATATCGCGGTGAATTTGAAGAACGTTTAAAAGCGGTGCTTAACGAACTAGCCCAAGAAAATGGCAATATCATTTTGTTCATTGATGAAATGCACACCGTAGTGGGCGCAGGTAAAGGCGACGGCGCAATGGATGCCGGTAATATGCTAAAACCAGCTCTAGCGCGTGGTGATTTACACTGCGTGGGCGCAACAACACTGGATGAACATAGACAATACATCGAAAAAGATCCGGCACTGGAACGTCGTTTCCAAAAAGTGCTGGTGGATGAGCCTAGTGTTGAAGACACCATCGCTATTTTACGTGGTTTAAAAGAGAAGTATGAACTTCACCACCATGTTGATATTACCGATCCGGCTATCGTAGCGGCGGCCACCTTGTCACATCGCTATGTGTCTGATCGTCAGCTTCCTGATAAAGCCATCGATTTGATTGATGAAGCGGCGTCTTCTATTCGTATGCAGATCGATTCAAAACCGGAAGCGATGGATAAACTCGATCGTAAAATCATCCAATTGAAAATGGAGCAACAAGCGCTCAATAAAGAAGATGATGATGCCAGCCGTAAACGGGTTGCCTTGATCAACGAAGAGTTATCAGACAAAGAACGCCAATATGCTGAGCTAGATGAAGTATGGACAGCAGAAAAAGCGTCACTATCTGGCACGCAAGATATCAAAGCTGAACTAGAGCAAGCTCGTTTAGATATTGAATTTGCCCGTCGAGCAGGTGATCTGAATCGTATGTCTGAATTGCAATACGGTCGCATTCCGGATTTAGAAAAACAGTTGCAGTTAGCCTCTGACGCAGAGCAAAAAGAACTGACCTTACTGAAAAACAAAGTAGGGGATGCCGAAATTGCCGAAGTGCTATCCAAACAAACCGGTATTCCAGTTGCTAAAATGTTGGAAGCAGAAAAATCCAAACTTTTGCGTATGGAAGAAGATCTACACCAAAAAGTGATTGGTCAAAACGAAGCCGTAAGTGCTGTGGCTGATGCCATTCGCCGTAGTCGAGCAGGATTGTCCGATCCAAACAAACCGATTGGTTCTTTCTTATTCTTAGGTCCAACTGGGGTAGGTAAAACCGAACTGTGTAAAACATTGGCTCACTTCCTATTTGATAGTGAAGAGGCAATGGTGCGCATTGATATGTCAGAGTTCATGGAAAAACATTCTGTGGCTCGACTAGTGGGCGCGCCTCCGGGCTATGTTGGTTATGAAGAAGGCGGTTACCTTACTGAGGCTGTAAGACGTCGTCCATATTCTGTTATCTTGCTTGATGAAGTAGAGAAAGCGCATCCAGATGTGTTCAATATTTTATTACAAGTATTAGATGATGGACGCTTAACCGATGGACAAGGTCGCACTGTTGATTTTAGAAATACCGTATTGATCATGACGTCTAATTTGGGCTCAACAGAAATCCATGCAGGATTTGGTGAAAGCTCGTACGCTCAAATGAAAGAACAAGTGATGGATGTGGTGAAAAATCATTTCCGCCCTGAGTTCCTAAACCGAGTGGATGAAAGTGTGGTATTCCACCCATTAGCACAGAAACACATTCGCAATATTGCGTCTATTCAGTTGCAAGCATTGGTAGAACGTTTGGAAGCGAAAGATTACCCAATGTCTATTAGTGATGAAGCATTGGATAAAATTGCGCAAATTGGCTTTGATCCTGTTTATGGGGCAAGACCACTAAAACGTGCAATCCAACAATATGTTGAAAATCCATTAGCTAAATCACTACTTTCTGGGAAATTTGTACCAGGACAAGTGATTGAGTTAACTGTTGAAGGCGATGATATCGTAGCGAAACAAAGCTAATGACGGTTATTATTCGCTTATAAAAGCGACGAAAACGGTTGCTTTGACTGAAAAATAGCCAACCAAACAGTTTTATTTAAAAAACTGCATTTTAGGGGTTGTCAGGGGGCGTTTTATTCTTATAATGCGCCTCCGTTGTCACGATAAACTTCGCTGACAACAAGTGGTGCTAAAAAGATGAAATGATTAATAAAAAAGTGGTTGACACTGGTAATTATCTCATTAGAATACACCACTCGCTCAAAGGGGGTAACCCTTGAAAGCAACGCTCTTTAACAATTTAAACCTATCAATCTGTGTGGGCACTCGTTGATGATAATCGAAAAGATTTATCAATGAACTGAGTGACCAATACAATGATTTTTAATCATTGGCACAGTCAATTCATTACTATTCTGTTGGAATAGTAATAGCTTTAAAATTACTTCTTTATTTATAAAGAAAGAGTTTTGAAGTCAGTATTCATTGAGCCGGTCGCCTTTTTACAAGAGCGGCCAAAAAAACTTTAATTGAAGAGTTTGATCATGGCTCAGATTGAACGCTGGCGGCAGGCCTAACACATGCAAGTCGAGCGGAAACGAGTTATCTGAACCTTCGGGGAACGATAACGGCGTCGAGCGGCGGACGGGTGAGTAATGCCTGGGAAATTGCCCTGATGTGGGGGATAACTATTGGAAACGATAGCTAATACCGCATAATGTCTACGGACCAAAGAGGGGGACCTTCGGGCCTCTCGCTTCAGGATATGCCCAGGTGGGATTAGCTAGTTGGTGAGGTAATGGCTCACCAAGGCGACGATCCCTAGCTGGTCTGAGAGGATGATCAGCCACACTGGAACTGAGACACGGTCCAGACTCCTACGGGAGGCAGCAGTGGGGAATATTGCACAATGGGCGCAAGCCTGATGCAGCCATGCCGCGTGTATGAAGAAGGCCTTCGGGTTGTAAAGTACTTTCAGTCGTGAGGAAGGCGTTGAAGTTAATAGCTTCATCGTTTGACGTTAGCGACAGAAGAAGCACCGGCTAACTCCGTGCCAGCAGCCGCGGTAATACGGAGGGTGCGAGCGTTAATCGGAATTACTGGGCGTAAAGCGCATGCAGGTGGTTTGTTAAGTCAGATGTGAAAGCCCGGGGCTCAACCTCGGAACCGCATTTGAAACTGGCAGGCTAGAGTACTGTAGAGGGGGGTAGAATTTCAGGTGTAGCGGTGAAATGCGTAGAGATCTGAAGGAATACCAGTGGCGAAGGCGGCCCCCTGGACAGATACTGACACTCAGATGCGAAAGCGTGGGGAGCAAACAGGATTAGATACCCTGGTAGTCCACGCCGTAAACGATGTCTACTTGGAGGTTGTGGCCTTGAGCCGTGGCTTTCGGAGCTAACGCGTTAAGTAGACCGCCTGGGGAGTACGGTCGCAAGATTAAAACTCAAATGAATTGACGGGGGCCCGCACAAGCGGTGGAGCATGTGGTTTAATTCGATGCAACGCGAAGAACCTTACCTACTCTTGACATCCAGAGAACTTTTCAGAGATGAATTGGTGCCTTCGGGAACTCTGAGACAGGTGCTGCATGGCTGTCGTCAGCTCGTGTTGTGAAATGTTGGGTTAAGTCCCGCAACGAGCGCAACCCTTATCCTTGTTTGCCAGCACGTAATGGTGGGAACTCCAGGGAGACTGCCGGTGATAAACCGGAGGAAGGTGGGGACGACGTCAAGTCATCATGGCCCTTACGAGTAGGGCTACACACGTGCTACAATGGCGCATACAGAGGGCGGCCAACCAGCGATGGTGAGCGAATCCCAAAAAGTGCGTCGTAGTCCGGATTGGAGTCTGCAACTCGACTCCATGAAGTCGGAATCGCTAGTAATCGTAGATCAGAATGCTACGGTGAATACGTTCCCGGGCCTTGTACACACCGCCCGTCACACCATGGGAGTGGGCTGCAAAAGAAGTGGGTAGTTTAACCTTCGGGAGGACGCTCACCACTTTGTGGTTCATGACTGGGGTGAAGTCGTAACAAGGTAGCCCTAGGGGAACCTGGGGCTGGATCACCTCCTTATACGATGATTATTCACGATGAGTGTCCACACAGATTGATATGGTTTAGAAAGTAAAGAGATTCGAGATGTCCCCCAAGACATCTCACTTAGTGTCCCGTTCGTCTAGAGGCCTAGGACACCGCCCTTTCACGGCGGTAACAGGGGTTCGACTCCCCTACGGGATACCATTGGGTCGTTAGCTCAGCTGGTAGAGCAGTTGACTTTTAATCAATTGGTCGCAGGTTCGAATCCTGCACGACCCACCATTTTCTCCTTTTGGCAGAAAATGAATCTAAGATGGGGCTATAGCTCAGCTGGGAGAGCGCCTGCCTTGCACGCAGGAGGTCTGCGGTTCGATCCCGCATAGCTCCACCATTCTTAGAAATGTTCATACCACTGAACAATAAAATGTGGGCGATTAGCTCAGTTGGGAGAGCACCTCCCTTACAAGGAGGGGGTCACTGGTTCGAGCCCAGTATCGCCCACCATTCTCTGACTATTTTTGGAAAGTTATTCCAAACCAGAACAAGAAATTGATACTGGTTGGGATTTTTGTCGCCTAAGCGATTTACCGAAAGTGATTAGAAAATGGTTTTATAGCTGTATGGCTAAAAAATCTCGCTCTTTAACAATTTGGAAAGCTGACGATAAGTAATTGATTTATTACTTATCAAATTTAAAAGTTCTCAAATCCTATATCTTTATGATGTAGGTACCAACACACATTCAAGTGTTCTTGCCTTTTTATTTCCACTTTTTTTAAAAAAAGTAGAACAAAAAAGGACATCTACTTTAAGTAGGTGTGTAAATTTGAGTCCGGCAAAATCGAATGTTATCTCGCTCATAATAAAGAGATAACGCACCTTGGAAACGTCATACTACGTTGTAGCAAACGTATTGCGTAAGCAAGACCCTTTGGGGTTGTATGGTTAAGTGACTAAGCGTACACGGTGGATGCCTTGGCAGTCAGAGGCGATGAAAGACGTAATAACTTGCGATAAGCCCAGATTAGGTAGTAATAACCATTTGAGTCTGGGATTTCTGAATGGGGAAACCCACGTGCATAAGCACGTATCATTAACTGAATACATAGGTTAATGAGGCAAACCCGGGGAACTGAAACATCTAAGTACCCGGAGGAAGAGAAATCAACCGAGATTCCGAAAGTAGCGGCGAGCGAAATTGGATTAGCCCTTAAGCTTTTAATGACACAGACGAAGGCTCTGGAAAGTGCCGCAATAAAGGGTGATAGCCCCGTAGTCGACATGTCATTTTAAGTGAAATCGAGTAAGGCGGGACACGTGATATCCTGTTTGAACATGGGGGGACCATCCTCCAAGGCTAAATACTACTGACTGACCGATAGTGAACCAGTACCGTGAGGGAAAGGCGAAAAGAACCCCTGTGAGGGGAGTGAAATAGAACCTGAAACCGTGTACGTACAAGCAGTAGGAGCTCTTCGAGAGTGACTGCGTACCTTTTGTATAATGGGTCAGCGACTTAATTTTAGTAGCAAGGTTAACCGATTAGGGGAGCCGTAGGGAAACCGAGTCTTAACTGGGCGTCGAGTTGCTAGAATTAGACCCGAAACCAGGTGATCTAGCCATGGGCAGGTTGAAGGTTGAGTAACATCAACTGGAGGACCGAACCGACTAATGTTGAAAAATTAGCGGATGACTTGTGGCTAGGGGTGAAAGGCCAATCAAACCTGGAGATAGCTGGTTCTCCCCGAAAGCTATTTAGGTAGCGCCTCGGACGAATACCAATGGGGGTAGAGCACTGTTAAGGCTAGGGGGTCATCCCGACTTACCAACCCTTTGCAAACTCCGAATACCATTGAGTACTATCCGGGAGACACACGGCGGGTGCTAACGTCCGTCGTGGAGAGGGAAACAACCCAGACCGCCAGCTAAGGTCCCAAAGTATAGCTAAGTGGGAAACGATGTGGGAAGGCTTAGACAGCCAGGATGTTGGCTTAGAAGCAGCCATCATTTAAAGAAAGCGTAATAGCTCACTGGTCGAGTCGGCCTGCGCGGAAGATGTAACGGGGCTAAGCTATACACCGAAGCTGCGGCTGCACACTTTGTGTGCGGGGTAGGGGAGCGTTCTGTAAGCCGTTGAAGGTGGTCTGTAAGGGCTGCTGGAGGTATCAGAAGTGCGAATGCTGACATGAGTAACGATAATGGGGGTGAAAAACCCCCACGCCGGAAGACCAAGGGTTCCTGTCCAACGTTAATCGGGGCAGGGTAAGTCGACCCCTAAGGCGAGGCCGAAAGGCGTAGTCGATGGGAAACGGGTTAATATTCCCGTACTTCTTATAATTGCGATGGGGGGACGGAGAAGGCTAGGTGGGCCTGGCGATGGTTGTCCAGGTTCAAGTATGTAGGCGGAAAGTTTAGGTAAATCCGGACTTTCTTAACGCTGAGATACGATGTCGAGCTGCTACGTGCAGTGAAGTCATTGATGCCATGCTTCCAGGAAAAGCCTCTAAGCTTCAGATTATAAGGAATCGTACTCCAAACCGACACAGGTGGTCGGGTAGAGAATACCAAGGCGCTTGAGAGAACTCGGGTGAAGGAACTAGGCAAAATGGTACCGTAACTTCGGGAGAAGGTACGCTCTTGGCGGTGAAGTCCCTTGCGGATGGAGCTACTAGGAGTCGCAGATACCAGGTGGCTGCAACTGTTTATTAAAAACACAGCACTGTGCAAAATCGTAAGATGACGTATACGGTGTGACGCCTGCCCGGTGCCGGAAGGTTAATTGATGGGGTTAGACTTAGGTCGAAGCTCTTGATCGAAGCCCCGGTAAACGGCGGCCGTAACTATAACGGTCCTAAGGTAGCGAAATTCCTTGTCGGGTAAGTTCCGACCTGCACGAATGGCGTAATGATGGCCACGCTGTCTCCACCCGAGACTCAGTGAAATTGAAATCGCTGTGAAGATGCAGTGTACCCGCGGCTAGACGGAAAGACCCCGTGAACCTTTACTACAGCTTGGCACTGAACATTGACCCTACATGTGTAGGATAGGTGGGAGCCTTTGAAACAAGCACGCCAGTGTTTGTGGAGGCAATCTTGAAATACCACCCTTGTATGCTTGATGTTCTAACGTAGGTCCCTAATCGGGATTGCGGACAGTGCCTGGTGGGTAGTTTGACTGGGGCGGTCTCCTCCCAAAGAGTAACGGAGGAGCACGAAGGTGGGCTAAACACGGTTGGACATCGTGTGGTTAGTGCAATGGCATAAGCCCGCTTGACTGCGAGAATGACAATTCGAGCAGGTGCGAAAGCAGGTCATAGTGATCCGGTGGTTCTGAATGGAAGGGCCATCGCTCAACGGATAAAAGGTACTCCGGGGATAACAGGCTGATACCGCCCAAGAGTTCATATCGACGGCGGTGTTTGGCACCTCGATGTCGGCTCATCACATCCTGGGGCTGAAGTCGGTCCCAAGGGTATGGCTGTTCGCCATTTAAAGTGGTACGCGAGCTGGGTTTAGAACGTCGTGAGACAGTTCGGTCCCTATCTGCCGTGGGCGTTGGAAGATTGAAGGGGGCTGCTCCTAGTACGAGAGGACCGGAGTGGACGAACCTCTGGTGTTCGGGTTGTCATGCCAATGGCATTGCCCGGTAGCTAAGTTCGGAATCGATAAGCGCTGAAAGCATCTAAGCGCGAAGCGAGCCCTGAGATGAGTCTTCCCTGGCACTTTAAGTGTCCTAAAGGGTTGTTCGAGACTAGAACGTTGATAGGCAGGGTGTGTAAGTGCTGTGAGGCATTGAGCTAACCTGTACTAATTGCCCGTGAGGCTTAACCATACAACACCCAAGGGGTTTTGTGGACTCAAAGTAAGAACTTTGAATGTGTGACAGAGACTTTTAAATACAGTTTTCCGAATTATTTACCTCTAGCTTTTTAAAGCTGGAAGTAAAACAAATTTTGCTTGGCGACCATAGCATTGTGGACCCACCTGATTCCATGCCGAACTCAGAAGTGAAACACAATAGCGCCGATGGTAGTGTGGGGCTTCCCCATGTGAGAGTAGGACATTGCCAGGCTTTAATTACGTTTTTAGATTTTATATCTAGAGACAAAAACTGGATAAGGCATTTATAAGACCTTGTTTAGTAACAAATTGGTGCGGAGTGGTAGTTCAGTTGGTTAGAATACCGGCCTGTCACGCCGGGGGTCGCGGGTTCGAGTCCCGTCCACTCCGCCACTAATAAGAAGCCCTAGCAGAAATGCTAGGGCTTTTTTTCGTCTTAAGGAAACTCAAGCAAATAGTACTGCGACAATAATCACACATGCACAATTGTGCATCTATGAATCTGTTTTAGAATTAGGTAAAGTGTCCACTCATAAAACGTCTAATGAGGATTAGAGATGAAAGTGGCACTCAGTAACGTGACTAAGTGGTGTGCGTACAGTCATATGTTTAAAGTATTTCGCGCCTTGATTAAAGGGGGCGATATTTCAGATCAGACGCGTACAGGACGAAACATTGCGCTGCTGGGGATATTCTGTCCATTTTTCTGGTATGCCTTGTTTACTGGGGCGAGTAGAGGGGAGTTGGCTTTTCATGCTATGCACTCGGGTGTCGTATTTTTAATTGGTATTGCGATAATGTTTGTTGGCTTACGACAAAAACAAAGGTAATCAATGGACATTCAATATCTAGACGCATTAAAAGCGTTAGCTGAGCCAAATCGTTTGAAGCTGTTTTGGTTGCTTATCCATGTTGATCAAAAAGTGACTGTTGCTGAAGCGATGGATGTTACTGGAGAGAGCCAATACAACGTATCTCGAAATCTGAAGATGTTGTTTAAGGCGAATTTATTGACTCAAGAGAGGTGCGGTAAGTGGGTGTATTATACCTTAGCGAATCAAGAGTTAGCGTATTGGCAATCCCTTGTTGAGTCTGTAAAACAGCTGCCTAAAGAGCAATTCTTTGATGTGACAAGCCGATGTCGGCTACGACTTGAGATGCGAGTTAATGGAGAGTGTGTTGTTGGTCCAAACAGCGAGCAGTGGCTTGAAGTTAAAGATACAGTCATAGGTTAATAGAGTTTAAATAGCCTAAACACTGCTTTGCATCAAAGCTGAGACTAAGTACTAAACTAGCACTTAGCCTCTAATATTAGTTATTCAGTAACACGCTTAATTCGGGAATGAATAAACAGCGCCAGCAGAATGATTGCGCCGCCTACCACTAAGCGGGTCATGTCTACATCGCGATTCCAGATAGTAACGTTAACGATGAGTCCGGCTGGGATTAGGGCGTTATTCATTATGGCTAGATAGCCGGGGTCGACTTGGCTTGCGCCTCTGTTCCATAGGAAATAGCCTAAACCTGATGCGCCAATACCTAGCCAGACCAATACGCCAATTTGTACAGGATCGGTTGGCAGTTCGGCTTTACCCCATAGTAGCCACGCGATACTAACCACCACCAATGCACCAATATAGAACCAACCAAAAATGTCTTTTTGTGGCATGTATTCGCGGCTTTCTTTGAAGTATTTGTAGGCAACCTGTCCAAAGGCAAAACAGAGGTTCGAGCACTGCACCACAAAGAAACCGATCACGTAGTCTTCGGTTAGGTTATCAAAACGAATTACCAAGGCACCAAGTACCGCTACAAGGGCACTTAAAAGGTATAGAGGGTTGAACTGCTTCTTTAATGCGTCGTATATCAAGGTGACGTAAATCGGCGTAAATACGGTGAACACTAACACTTCGGGTACGGTGAGGAGCAAGAAAGATTGGTAGTAAAAAATGTACATTAAGCCAAGCTGTACACCGCCAATGCCCATCAGTTGTAGTGCTTCTTTTTTCTTAACCGCTTTAAGGCGAATAAAAGGTAAAAATACGATAGCGGCTAACGCAATACGTATCCATACCGATACATAAGCATCCACGTGTCCTGCTAAGTAAACGCCAATTAAGCTAAATGATAACGACCAGATGATCGTGGTAACGATTAGATATATCAAAACTACCTCGTATATCGATAATGTAAATTTTCTTGTTTGCGTGGGCCAGTGATGGTCCAACTAAATTCAACTGCGTTGTCTTGCCATTGCACTGTGCCACTATAAAGATCGTCAGCGCAGACATGGGCAGCATCACTGATCCATTGCTGGGTTTGTGCATGGTAGCTAAGGACAAACAGCTCAACTGCATTGTTACGACCAAAGCGGCTATGCAGCAGTTTTATTTGATGTTCATTTAAGCGCTGCCAAATAAACTCATTTTGCGTATCGACGGTATAGCCATTTTGCTGAAGGGTAAATTGGCCTGCTTCTTTAAAATAGAGTGTATTCTGATCTTCGAGCTCACAAGTCACATCACCATTACCTGCACCCGCCCAACCCATAACGGAATTAGCTCCCGGTTGTGATTGATAGTGGTAGTGATTAATTTTTTGCAGCTCTTGCCAAAGATCAAACATCTTGATTACTCATAATTAAAATCAGTTGCTTACGTTTTATCTCAGTCTATAAGACATAACTCATCGATTGAGTTTGTTTTTGCTTCCCATAAATCGCTGCCCATAAAAAATCCGATAATCATGACTGAATATCGGATTTAAAGTAGGTCAACTATTAGGTCTAAGCGATACCTTGGATAATGACGAATTTCTCTAGTAATTCGTCTTCCGTTTCGACACGTAGTGGGTCGGTAATTATACACTTAGTAATAGGGCAAACAGACTGACACGTGGGAGTATCATAGTGACCTTTGCACTCAGTACATAGGTCAGGATCTATTTCATAGATTGAGTCGCCCATACTAATTGCGCTATTAGGGCACTCAGGCTCGCACATATCGCAATTAATGCATGTATCTTGTATCAGTAGTGCCATCGATTACTTACCTGATGGGTTACGAGTATCTTGACCTGGGTTTAGGTTACGCATCAATAGAGCGAACTCTAGATCCATATCTTCAGGAACAGGAATAAACACAAAGTGACCGTTACCTTTCGCATCATCGATAGTTTCTGATTTACGGTTTTCCATCACTTCTAGGTTAAATACGACGTTACCTTGTGGAGTCATTAGCTCTAGGCTATCACCCACCATGAATTTGTTTTTCACTTCAACTTCAACAAGGTCGCCGCGACGTTTACCTGTGAATTCACCCACAAACTGCTGAGAATCAGAAACCGAGTAACCGTATTCGTAGTTTTGGTAAGCATCGTGAGTGTGACGACGTAGGAAACCTTCTGTGTAACCACGGTGAGCAAGACTCTCTAGAGTGCCTAGTAGGTTTGGATCAAATGGCTTGCCTTCTACTGCATCGTCGATGGCTTTACGGTAAACCTGAGCGGTACGTGCACAGTAATAGAAAGACTTAGTACGGCCTTCAATTTTCAGTGAATGTACACCCATTTTAGTTAGGCGTTCTACGTGTTGAACAGCACGTAAATCTTTAGAGTTCATGATGTAAGTACCATGCTCATCTTCAAACGCGGCCATTTTTTCTTCTGGACGATGAGATTCTGATAGCAAGATCACTTCATCTGTTGGTTTACCAAGACCTAGCGTGTTGTCTGGACGCTCTTGGTTTTCCGTAGTTACCGCTTCTTGAATCTCTACGATTTGACCAGCATCGTCTTCAGTGGCTTTTTCTGCTTTGTATTCCCAACGACAAGCATTAGTACAAGTGCCTTGGTTAGGATCACGTTTATTCATGTAACCAGACAGTAAGCAGCGACCTGAGTACGCCATGCACAATGCGCCGTGAACAAAGATTTCGAGCTCAGTTTCTGGGCAGTGCTCGCGGATCTCTTCAATTTCTTCCAGTGAAAGCTCACGAGAAAGAATCACACGTTCAACGCCTTGAGTTGACCAGAATTTCACGGTCGCCCAGTTTACGGCGTTGGCTTGTACTGATAGGTGAATAGCAATATCAGGGAAAGCTTCGCGAACCATCATGATGAGACCAGGATCTGACATGATCAATGCGTCAGGGCCCATTTCTACAACCGGTTTAAGATCGCGAATAAAGGTTTTTAGCTTAGAGTTATGGGGCTGAATGTTACAAACCACATACAGTTTCTTGCCTTGGGCATGAGCTTCGTTGATACCGATTTGCAGGTTTTCGTGGTTGAACTCGTTGTTACGAACACGAAGGCTGTAGCGTGGTTGGCCTGCGTAAACCGCATCTGCACCATAGGCAAAGGCGTAACGCATGTTTTTAAGGCTACCGGCAGGAGAAAGTAATTCTGGTTTGAACATGTTTTTATACTCTATTCTGATTTCAAGTCAGGATCTCGCCACCATGTGCCGAGATATAAGGAGGGCGAATTTTACGGGATTGCCGTAATAATCGCCACTAAAAAAGTATCTATGTCACAAATTGTAGTGCCAAAAGCACTTAATTTTTCTCTAAACCACCTAATTCGGTGTGCAGATTACCCACTAATGCTAATAATTCTCCGCTCATTAAAGAGAAATCCGCATCAAAACGAGCAGCTTTATCTTCGCGTGGAATATCTTCATTTTGGTCTTTTAGCTCTTCACCAAATTTTAAGCGTTTTAAGCTTGCATCATCAGCCAGTACAAATTCGATGCGCTCTTGCCAGTTTAGCGCCAGCTTAGTGACAAATTTATTGGCTTCGATGTGATTTAAAATCTCTTCGCTTTGCAAATCTTGTTGCTTACAACGGATGATGCCACCTTCTTCTAATGGCGATTTGAGTTCGGCTTCATCTAAGATTTCAAAGCCTGTCGGTTGGCTTTCACCTTTGATCCATTCCGTTAAGGTCTGCTCAACAGCTTTTTCTGGAAGTGCAGGAACAACAGGTAAACTACCGATAGTTTTTCTCAGTAGCGCTAATGCATCTTCGGCTTTTTTAGAGCTTGCGGAATCAACAATGATCACGCCATCTTCAATAGAAACAAGCAAATAGGTCAACTGACTACGAGTGAAAGCACGTGGTAGTAAGTCCATTAATACTTCATCTTTAATGGTGTCACGCTCGGTCTTTTTCAGGCGGCGATTTTCTTGTTGCTCAAGAAGATCCACTTTGTTGGCGACCGCGTCATTGATCACTGAGGCAGGCAGCAGCTTCTCTTCTTTTTTAGCACACAGCAAAATACGATTTTGCGCGACATGGCTCAGCAGTTGATCTTGGCCTGGCATTGCGAATGACCAACCAAACTTTTGCTTATCTTGACTACCACAAGGCTTGAATTGAAACTCTTTAAGTTGTTTTTCTAATGTTTCCGTTTCTATCTCTACTTCACGATTGAAGCGGTAGACTAGACAGTTCTTAAACCACATATTGTGTCCCTGAATTGCGATGGGGAAAATCTAATGATAAATGAAGCATTGCAATAGTGCATAGTACAAATTTCATGT
Organism: Vibrio neonatus; assembly: GCF_024346975.1. NCBI lineage: Bacteria > Pseudomonadati > Pseudomonadota > Gammaproteobacteria > Vibrionales > Vibrionaceae > Vibrio > Vibrio neonatus. Next base: position 503,495 of record NZ_AP024885.1, read on the forward strand.
TGTTCAATGAATTTATTATGATTTTTTGTTTTCAATCGCCACAAAACTGTCATAATTTAACTGGATAATATGCGGAGTTTACAAACAGTTGAGGTTATGAAACAAGATGTCTAGAAGAATCCTAGTAGTAGAGGATGAGGCTCCGATCCGTGAAATGCTTTGTTTTGTGCTGGAGCAAAAAGGTTATACGACAGTTGAAGCCGAAGACTATGACACCGCTGTCAGTATGCTTAAAGAACCTTTCCCAGATCTTATTCTTTTAGATTGGATGCTGCCTGGCGGTACCGGTATTAATTTCATCAAACATCTCAAACGTGATGAAATGACTCGCAATATACCGGTGGTTATGTTGACCGCTCGTGGTGAAGAAGAAGACAAAGTTAAAGGCCTTGAAGTAGGCGCTGATGATTACATTACTAAGCCGTTTTCACCAAAAGAGTTAATCGCTCGTCTTAAAGCTGTTATCCGTCGTGCATCTCCTACGTCAACGGAAGAAGCGATTGATGTACGTGGTTTACGCTTAGATCCTGTATCACACCGTGTTACCGCTAATGATCAACCCCTAGATATGGGGCCAACCGAATTTAAAATGTTGCACTTTTTCATGACTCACCAAGAGCGTGTGTACAGTCGTGAGCAGCTATTGAATCATGTTTGGGGTACAAACGTTTATGTAGAAGACAGAACAGTTGATGTTCATATTCGTCGCTTACGTAAAGCCCTAGAAGCAAGTGAGCATCATAAATTAGTCCAAACTGTACGTGGTGCAGGTTACCGATTCTCGACTAAAGCCTAACCAGCAGGTTTATCGAACTCTGGAGTTTGCCGTTAGATGGTAGAAAAACTGACATGGAGAAGGCTGGCTTTAGAGCTGGCTTTTTTTTATACCCCTTGGGTATTACTAGGATGGCTCGTAGGTTACATGCCATGGATGCTTTTGATTGCAACTTTGTTGCAGTTAGGATGGCACCTGCATAATCAGATCCGATTCTCACAATGGCTATGGAACGATAAACGTCTTTCGCCACCATCAAGCTCTGGTAATTGGGAGCCGTTGTTCAACGGTATGTACCGATTGCAACAGCGCCAACGTCGCAAGAGAAAAGAACTCACAGGTCTTATCCGCCGTTTTAGAAATGGCGCTGAATCACTGCCGGATGCGGTAGTGGTATTTCGTGATGAAGGCAATATTGTTTGGTGTAACCGATTAGCGCAGCAGTTGCTGGGCTTTCGCTGGCCTGAAGACAGTGAATTGCCAATCACTAACCTATTACGCACTCCTGATTTTATAAAATATCTCAATAGAAATGACTTCTCTGAGCCGTTAGAAATCCGTTCACCGCTGAATGTGGAACGTATTTTAGAGCTACGTATTGTGCCGTATACCGATGGTGAACACCTGATGGTAGTCCGTGATGTATCACAGCTTAAAACGCTAGAGGGCATGCGTCGTAACTTCTTTGCTAACGTTTCCCATGAGTTACGTACACCGATGACGGTGCTACAAGGCTACCTAGAAATGACGGCCGATCCCGATATGTTAATAGGACCAATGTGGCCTAAAGCGCATGGCGTGATGACGGAACAGCTTAACCGCATGAACAGTCTTGTTGATCAACTGCTGACTTTATCTAAGATTGAAGCGGCTCCTATGGGGGCGGGCGATGACATTGTTGATGTGCCGAAGATGTTGCAGATCTTAGAAAAAGAAGCGCAAGCATTAAGTGGTAAGAATGAGCATCAATTAACCTTTGATGTGGATACTTCACTGAAAATCACTGGCGATGAAGATCAAATGCGCAGTGCGATTTCTAACTTGGTTTATAACGCTGTGAAGTACACCCCCGCAGGTTCGCACATAAATGTCACTTGGGCTGAGACGCCTCTGGGGGCATCATTACAAGTTTCAGATACTGGTGATGGTATTGAGCCTCAACACCTACACAGACTGACTGAGCGCTTCTACCGCGTTGATAAAGCCCGTTCTAGAGAAACTGGTGGCAGTGGTTTAGGCCTAGCAATCGTTAAACACACTTTGAGTCACCATGATTCACAATTGGAGATCCAAAGTGAGGTCGGTAAAGGGAGTCGATTCTCCTTCGTGCTACCTAAGCGCCTTATCACTAGGGAGTTAATCGAGCAGTGAGAGCGTCACGACTAGTTGTACTTGCCATGCTTATGCTGTCATGGACAGCGAAAGCCGTTCAATTGCCAGACTATCGCCATGTACATGGGATTTCTGGCAACTTGTCTTCCGCGGGTTCAGATTCCCTTGCGGGCATAGTAACGGCGTGGGCGGAAGAGTTTTCGGCGTTATACCCAAGCGTAAATGTGCAAGTGCAAGCGTCGGGCAGTTCCACAGCAGTGCCTGCTTTGACCGAAGGCACGGCTCAGTTTGGGCCAATGAGTCGTGAAATGCAGCCAAGTGAAGTGGCTGCATTTGAACGTAACTATGGTTATTCACCGACTGAATTAGTGGTGGCTTTGGATGCGTTAGGCGTTTTTGTTCATCAAGATAACCCGATTCAAGGGCTTAACTTTGTTGAGCTGGATGCAATTTTCTCTGTGACTTATTTTTGCGGTACTAATCGACATATCGAAACCTGGAGTGACCTTGGTATTTTGCAACCTTGGGGCAAGCTAAAGATTCAAAAATTTGGGCGTAACCCAGTTTCAGGAACGTATGGGGTATTTAAAAGCTCTGTATTGTGTGGCGGTGACTTTAATAGCTCAGTCAATGAATTATTAGGCGGCGCATCTGTAGTACAGGCGGTGGCATCGTCTGTGTCATCGATTGGCTATTCAGGTGTTGCTTCTAAAGCCATGGGCACTCGCTTAGTGCCTATCGCCAAGTATGATGAAAACTATGTACGACCAACATCAGAGAATATTATTTCAGGTAAATACCCTCTGAGTCGCAAGCTGTATGTGTATGTGAATAAGCAACCGAATAAACCGTTGCCTATTAGACAACGTGAATTTATACGGTTTATTTATTCTAAGCAGGGACAAAATGCCGTTGCTCGTGAAGGCTACATTCCAATTTCAGCCAGATTTGCCAAGAAAGAGTTAGCTAAAGTCGGTTTAACTCTGGAATAGTGCTTGGATTGCTGTGTTTTTAGTCACTTGTCGAGCGCCGAATAGGCTAAGTGCTTGGCTATTATTGCGGTAAGATTCAAAAGGTGTAGCATCTATCGTCGCTCAACTATCAAATGTGAATTTGATATTGGTATCATCAAGATAGCTGATACTTTAGCTACAGTCTCAAGATCAAAGAAGATCACATGAAATGAATAAGGCTACATCATTGTTAAGAGAGACAAATAGAACTCGTCTACTCAAAGATAAATTGATTGCGGGATTAGTCAGAGCCAGTGGTTTAGGCATGTTGGTTGGTCTGCTCGGTATTCTTATCTATTTTTTCACCGAAACCATTCCAATCTTTAGTACCTCTAGTTACCAGCAAACTGAGTATCAACTGCCGATTGATGGCGGTTCTTTTATCGATACTAAAATCGATAACACGGGTAATAATGGCATTGCGATCAATAATAAAGGTGAGGTGATCTACTTTTCTTTAAAAGATCAGTTTGCGATTCTCAATCAAGCCTTAATCCAAAAAGATCCAGTGGCCATTGCCACTAATACGCCTCGTCCTTGGGTTGCCATGATTGATGCTGGTGGTGATATAGAGGTGGCGATGCCTGAATATATTATCTCGCACTCTAAGATGAGAACCATCTATACGCCCAATTTAAAAGTGAACCAAGAACTGTCGGCTTTAGAGTTTGCTGACTCTGGTTTCAAGACCAAGTATTTAGGCTTTACGGTAATACAAGAAGGGGCGGTCATTGCCCGAGCAAGCGACAGCAAAGTTGAAGTTCTGGATTATGTTATTGGGCCTGAGGAGTCAACGCATCAAATCAAGGAGTTGCCCGCAACCTTTGACCATATCTCTGGTGTGTTCGTAGCAAAAAATGGCTTATATATCGTGGTACTCGATGATGATGCCGTCTCTATCTTCTCCCGCAGTATGCGCAGTGAACCTTTCACCTTATTCTCGCAAAATAAAGATAGGCTAAGAAATGGCTTTCATCGTGCATTTAGCTTCTTAAATGGTGACAAAGGGGCGATAGTCTCTAACTCGCGCAATGAGCTTGAGTTTTGGTTTGTCACTTTCCAAAATGAGCGCCGCTTAAGATCGGCTCGTAAATACATTAGCAGCGGCGAGGTTGTGTCTGTTATCCCAGAGCATACTACTAAGGGTTTCTGGACTGTTGACAAACAAGGTATGTATAGCCTGTTCTATGCGACTAGACCAACGGCAATTTTAAAGATTGAAGGCCAATCGCCGCCGCTATTGAGCTCTTTATCGCGCAACGATAAACACTTAATCAACGTCTATAAAGACAAAATCACTAAATTTGAAATTGAAGCAAGACACCCTGAAATCTCACTCAAAGAACTGACCCAAAAGGTGCAGTATGAGGGCTATTCAACACCTGATTATGTTTGGCAAACCTCATCAACCGAAGAGGACGTAGAGCCTAAATTTAGCTTAATTCCATTAGTCTTTGGCACTTTAAAAGCTGCGCTGTATGCGATGTTCTTCTCTATCCCAATTGCGGTGTTAGGCGCGGTTTATACCGCCTACTTTATGTCCACTAGAATGCGTAACACCATCAAGCCTGCGATTGAGTTAATGGAGGCTTTACCAACATTGGTCATCGGTTTTCTTGCCGCTGTTTGGCTAGCGCCCATTATGGAAAGGAACTTACTCGCCTTTATGCTGAGTATTCTAGTCATTCCATTGACGGCATTGGGTTGTGGAGGCGCTTGGGCATTGTTGCCAAATCGAGTGAAGTCGCAAGTTCCTAAAGGGTTACACCTTATGACCTTGTTGCCTGTTATTATTTTGGTGTGGGCAGGCTTGTTTTACTTTGCGCCTTACCTAGAAAAAATATTGTTTGAGCATGGGCTTATTTACTTCCTTGCAGACAAAGGCTGGGATTATCAGCAGCGCAACACGTTAGTGGTGGGCATTGCGATGGGGTTTGCGGTTATCCCGACAATTTTTACCATTTCAGAAGATGCGATTTATTCGGTGCCGAAACACCTTTCCAACGGAGCGTTGGCATTAGGGGCGACTGAATGGCAAACTCTAACGCGAGTGGTGCTACTCACTGCCAGTCCGGGGATTATCTCTGCCATTATGTTGGGTTTAGGACGAGCAATGGGCGAAACCATGATTGTGCTAACAGTAACAGGCAACACGCCGATTACTGACTGGAATGTCTTTGAAGGGTTACGTTCATTAACGGCCACCATTGCCACCGAGTTGCCTGAATCTAAGGTTGGAAGTTCTCACTATCGCTTACTGTTTTTGTCAGCGTTAATTTTATTTTTGTTTACCTTTATTGTGAACAGTGTTGGCGAAAGTGTTCGCCAGCGACTTCGCGATAAGTATCGATCTTTATAGGCAGGAATAATCGAGTGATTAATTGGTTTAGATCGGGAAAGCCGTGGATTTGGCTAACATCAATGGCCGTGACTATCAGTATCTTATCTATGCTGGCAGTACTGCTATTTATTGGCTGGAAGGGCATGGGGCATTTTTGGCCGCATACGGTGTATGAGTGGAAGAATGAGACAGGACAATCTTTAATTGGGCAGGTGTATCAAAGGCAAGATGTGCCTTGGGAGCAACTGTCGATTACGCAGCGTCAAGCCATTCCAAGCAAGCTACGCCATCAATTAGCAGAAGAAACTTTGCCTGAGCTTGAACGCTTAGTCATTAAAGTCGGCAATCGTGATGTGTATGGTCATGAGTTTGTATCTCAGTTTACTCATGCATGGGCTAAACCTGTCGCAGAGCCAGATTTGCTGGTGATAGAAAGAAAACGTGGCGGGCAGTTTTTTGGGCGAGTCGTTGCCTCTGAAAGTGAGGGGAAAACCCAAGCGATTCATTCATCACAAGATCTTAAGCAATTGCTGAAGCTCACCGAGTCCGAGCATGAAAAGATAGAGGCTCTGTTTGAGAATGCGGTTGAGCCTTTAACAAAAGGCATAAAAAGAAAAGAAATGGTGCTAGGTAGACTGTTGGAAGACGGGTCTAACGATCACCAGCGCATTGACGAATTAGAAGCAATAGAAGAACAATTACGCGCCAATAGAACACAAGCAGAACTGCATATCGAACAGATCCGTGAGCATATCGAACAGCGAACGCTACTGGTGAAAGATATGAATAACGATCTGCACCGTATTAGCTTTGGCACCATATTAGATGCTTGGTATCCCAACCAAATGACGGTAATGGATAAATTGGGGCATTGGTTTAAACAAGGGATTGATTTTCTGATTTCAGAGCCGAGAGAATCGAATTCTGAAGGCGGGGTTTTCCCAGCCATATTTGGCACTATCTTATTAGTGATTTTGATGTCGGTAGTGGTCATGCCTTTGGGGGTTCTGGCAGGGTTGTATTTACATGAGTACGCACACAAACATTGGATAACACGTTTAATGCGTATTACGGTGCAAAACTTAGCTGGCGTGCCGTCTATTGTGTATGGGGTATTTGGTTTAGGTTTCTTTGTTTATACCTTAGGTGGCAGCATCGATGATATTTTTTATTCCGATAGCCTACCTGCACCTACCTTTGGTACGCCCGGTTTATTGTGGGCCTCTTTAACCTTAGCTATGTTGACGTTACCTGTAGTGGTAGTGACCATTGAAGATGGCTTATCTCGCATACCAAGATCGGTCAGAGATGGTGCCTTTGCACTTGGCGCGACTAAATCGGAAACCATTTTTAAAGTGGTGTTGCCTATGGCAATGCCAGCGGTCTTAACCGCTTTGATTTTAGCGGTAGCGCGAGCGGCCGGTGAGGTTGCACCATTAATGCTGGTGGGGGTAGTGAAACTGGCTCCAAACTTACCTATTGATGGACAATTTCCGTATATGCACCTAGATCGTAAGTTCATGCATTTAGGTTTTCATATTTATGATGCGGGTTTCCAGACAACCAATTTAGAAGGGGCAAAGTCGTTGGTATACGCAACCTCTATGCTACTTGTGACCGTCATTGTCGGATTGAATTTAATCGCAATTCGTATCAGGAACTCTTTACGTAATAGCTACCGAAACTTAGGATTTGATGATCATGTATTCTAGCTCTGCAAACATAAATGTCTTGCGACCTCTTGATGTTGCTAACTTATCTGAGAAAAATACGGCAATAGAGATAGAAAATCTCAACCTCTATTATCGTAAAAAACAGGTATTGCATGATATTTCAATGCGCATACCAAAAGGCAAAGTGACCGCCTTTATAGGGCCATCGGGTTGTGGTAAATCCACCATTATGCGCTCAATCAATCGTATGAATGATTTGGTTGAGGGGTGCAAGGTTGAAGGTGCTATTCGATTATTAGGGCATGATATTTATGGCGAAGACGTGGATGTTTCTGCGCTGAGACGACGCATTGGTATGGTGTTTCAAAAGCCAAATCCTTTCCCTAAAACAGTCTATGAAAACGTTATTTTTGGGCTTAGATTACAAGGCATTCGCAACAGTCGAGTGCTGGATGATTGTTGTGAGCGAGCATTACGTGGCGCAGGATTGTGGGACGAAGTAAAAAATCGTCTGCATGAAAGTGCGGTAAATCTTGCCGCAGGTCAACAGCAGCGTCTGGTGATTGCTAGAGCTATTGCCATTGAACCTGAAGTGCTACTGTTAGATGAACCGACTTCGTCGTTAGACCCGATTTCAACGCTAACCATTGAAGAGTTGATCAACGATTTAAAAACGAAATATACCGTGGTTATCGTGACACATAACATGCAACAGGCGGCAAGGGTCAGTGATTTTACCGCTTTTGTACATATGGGGCGCATTGTCGAATATGCAGATACAGACACTGTATTTACTTCGCCAAAAGAGAAGAAAACTGAAGATTACATCACAGGTCGCATTGGTTAAGGAGTATTGAACTAAATGCACACAGGTCGCCATATATCAGGGCAATATAACGTAGAGCTTGAGGCTATTCGTAGCCATGTTTTAACCATGGGTGGTTTGGTTGAACAGCAATTAGCGTATGCGTTACGTTCTTTGGTTAAACAAGATTATCAATTGGCAAAGAAAGTGGTTGCCGAAGACCATAACGTAAACTCAATGGAAGTGATCATTGATGAAGCCTGTACTCGAATCATTGCCAGACGTCAGCCGACGGCGGGTGATTTAAGGCTGGTTATGAGCATCATCAAAACCATTACCGAGCTTGAACGTATTGGTGATGTAGCTTCTCACCTTGCTCGCACCTCATTAGAGAACAAAAGCTCTGATCCTCGTTATCAAAACTCACTAGAGCCTCTGTGTCGCTTAGCGATAGGTATGCTGCATCAGGTGTTAGATGCTTTTGCTCGCCTCGATATTGACGCTGCCGCACACATCTATGATATGGATGATAGGGTCAATGAAGAGTATCAAAATATTATTCGTCAGCTTACGCAAAGCATGATGGATGAGCCGAAAATGATTCCAACCATCTTGCAAGTCATGTGGTCAGCGCGAGCAATTGAACGAGTGGGAGATCGCTGTCAGAATATTTGTGAATACATTATTTACTGCGTTAAAGGCAAAGACGTTCGACACTCAGACAACGAAGAAATTGATAAATACAAAGGCAGTGAATCCGTTTAGCGGATATTGTCTAACACCTGCTTCATAGCCTGAATGGCATTAAAATCCGTTACTGGGATCTGAAAATCATCAATAGTATTTGCGCCCATTTGCGCTTCATCTTGGATATGGAGCATGTGACTTGGGCGCACACTTTTGCCTGATAGGTGTAATTCATTGACGCCGCTTTGCTCAATAATGTACTGGGCATTGCTGGCATTAACGCCTGCTCCCGCCATGATGTTAATGCGCCCTGCCGCTTGTTGATGCATGTTTGCTAGAGTAGCAACGCCTTGTTCTGCTGTGCTTTTTTGCCCTGAAGTTAGCACTCGCTCACATCCTAGCTCGATAATATCTTCCAGTGCCTGTGTGATATTCTTACACTGGTCGATTGCTCGATGAAAAGTCACACCCATACCGGTCGCCGCATCCATAAGTTTCTGACACGCCTCGTAATTCACCTCAGCTTGCGCCGTTAGAATGCCAATAACTACACCATCTAGCTTGGCGCGTTTAGCGGCTTTGATGTCTTCTAGCATGATTGCCACTTCTGCCTCAGAGAATAAAAAGTCTCCCTGACGCGGTCTAATCATGGCATAAATAGGGATGCTAGCGCGTTGCTTGGCTTGTAGCATGAAGCCGTAGCTTGGGGTGAGTCCTCCTAAAGTTAAAGACGAACATAGCTCGATACGAGTGGCTCCTGCTTTTATTGCAGTGCTGAGTGACTCAATATTGTCGATACAAACTTCAATTTGATACGGCATAAAAACCCCAAATGATAGAAAAAACAAAGGGCTCTCAGAGCCCTTTATTGTTTTACTTATTCATGCGAAAAAGGAAGGGTTAATGTCCACCCTGCGTTTTTCCAATACAGCTGCTCTTGCTCTAAACCTAACAGAAGCAGGCTGTTTTCAGCAAAGTATTCTGGCGCGGTGTGCGTCAAAATCCATTCGCCATCTTTAATGGTCAATTGCCATAAGTTCGCTTTGGCATCATTTCTAGACACATTGATGACAATGGCTAATCGTAAAATCTTAATCAGGTCGAGAATGTTATTTTTAGCATACAGGCTAAACTCTTGCATCTCGTTCAGCTTTAACGCTTTACGTTGATAACGAGCTAAAGTGGCGATCAGTCGTTGCTGCTCACTGTTAAAGCCCGGCATATTAGTGTGCTGTAATAAATAATGAGAGTGACGATGATAACCGCGATAACTTAAGCTAAGACCCACTTCATGCAGCAGTGCTGCCCAGTTGAGCAGTTTTACTAACTCACTGTTTTTCTCTAAATCGGTGTCGCTGATCACTTGTTTAAGGAAGTGCTTAGCATGCGCTCTTACTCGGTTGGCTTGTTCAACATCGATTCGATGTTTTAGTGCCAGATTTTCTGCGGTGCGCATACGAATATCAGAGTGAGTAAACTTTTTCTCCATTTCGTACATTACGCCTTCTCGCAAAGCGCCGGGAGAATAATGCAACTCGTCAATATCTAACGATTCTAATATCGCTTGCAAGATAGCAACGCCGGGAGCAAGAACAGACAATCGCTCTTCTAAAATCCCTTTGATGACAATCTTATCAACTCGTTTAAATTCGCACAGGTGAGCTATGAGCTTTTTCAGTCGTTTACAAGTGACGATGCCATCTTCAAAACCAAGTGAAATCAAACATTCGCGGATAGCTTTCACTGTGCCTGATGAGCCGAGTGCTAATTCCCAGCCGCGCTGTTTGTACTGCTTGGCTAAAAATTGCAGCTCACGTTGCGCGGCAAGATTGGCTTTAGTGAAGTTTTTGCTGGTGAGTTTGCCATCGCTAAAATAGCGATGAGCATAGCTAACACACCCCATTTGTTGGCTGTTGACTAGTTCAGAGTCAAAACCTTCACCAATGATAAGCTCGGTGCTGCCACCGCCGATATCAATCACTAATTTGTTCTTTGATACCGGCTGAGTGTGTGCAACGCCAAGATAGATCAAACGCGCTTCTTCTTCCCCAGGAATCAATTCGATAGGGAAGGGCAGCACCTTCTGCGCTCGCTGAATAAACTGGTTGGCGTTTTTGGCAATACGCAAAGTGTGGGTAGCCACAATTCTAACGTTATTGACTTTAAAGCCTTCCAGTCGTTCAGCAAACATGGCTAGGCAATCTAGCCCACGTTGCATCGATTCTTCAGATAAGAGGTTGTGCTCATCCAATCCACTGGCGAGTTTAACTCGCTGCTTGTGGCGACTGACAATTTGCAAGTCTTGTCCAACAACCTTGGCAACTACCATATGGAAGCTGTTAGAGCCAAGGTCGATGGCGGCGATATCCTTTTCTTCTAGAGCAGCTTCACTGTTTTGTATTGAGTTAGGCTGTTTCAATTGCTGGCTCACTCAGTTTTCTTACCTGTTTTTCTGTTTGCTTAATGTAATTGTAGGTCGCCACTTGAGATCTAACTTTACGGCGATTACCTCGTGCCACATAAGCATTCGACATTTCTTTATCGATCCATCGAGCTTTAACTGTGTCCGTGAATTGTAGCTCGATAATATCAATAATTCTCTGCTTTAATACTGGATCATTGATTGGGGCAGCAACCTCAATACGGTTCTCGATATTTCGAGTCATCCAGTCAGCAGAAGAGATGTAGACTTTCTGGTCTCCACCATTTTCGGTAATAAGCACTCGTGGGTGTTCAAGGAATCGGTCAATGACGCTAATTACCTGAATATTGTCACTCACGCCTTCTACGCCAGGGACTAGTGAACACATGCCGCGGATAATCATACGCACAGGTACGCCAGCGGTACTTGCTTGGTAGAGTTTGTTGATCAAGCCTTTATCAACCAAGTTGTTTACTTTTAAAGTAATGCCTGATTTGCGACCTTCGTTGGCGTGCTCAATTTCGCCATCGATCAATTCGTATAAACGCTCACGAGAGTTTCTAGGTGAAACAATCAGTTGTTTAAATTTCACTGGACGATAAGGGTTTTCAATGTAGCCAAATACTTGGCGTACTTCGTCAGTGATTTCTTGCTTAGCCGTTAGTAGTGAGAAATCGGTATAAATACGCGCGGTTTTTTCATGGAAGTTACCTGTACCAATATGCGCGTAGCGTTTGATGGTTTCGCCTTCTCTACGGTTAATAAGCAATAACTTAGAGTGAATTTTAAGGCCCGGAGCACCAAAGATAACGTGCACACCTGCGTCAGTTAAACGTTTTGACCATAAGATATTGGCTTTTTCATCAAAGCGAGCTTGCAGCTCTACCACTACCGTTACGCTCTTACCGTTGTTGACGGCATCGATAAGTGAGTTCATTAATCTTGAACCTTTCGCAACACGATAGATATTGATCTTAATACTAATGACCTTGGGATCAAAAGAGGCTTCACGAACAAGCTCAGAGATATGATCAAAGGTGTGGTACGGATAATGAAGAAGAATATCCTCGGCACGAATTGCATCAAAGCTGTTGCGATAATTCTCAAATACTGCCGCTTTTAGTGGAGGAAGTGGTTTATTTTCTAAGTAATCACGCCCCACATTAGGGAAGCCAATAAAGTCTTTAAAGTTATGGTAACGACCACCGGGAATTAAACTATCGTAGTTAGAGATTTCTAGTTTACGGCATAAAAACTCAAGCATTTCTGCGGGCATGGTTTTTTCATACACAAAACGAACAGGCATAGCCGAAAGACGTTGGCTAAGTCCTTCAGACATTTGCTCTAAGAGACTGTGTTCGACTTCGTAGCTTAAGTCATATTCAGCATCACGAGTCATCTTCATTGAATAGCAGTTGATTTCATCGTATTCGAAGAAGTTGCTAAAAATATCATCAAGGCAGTGACGTATGACGTTGTCGAGAAGGATAATGGTTTTTCTACGATTGCCTTTTTGCTCAGGAACCATCACAAATCGAGGTAAATGGTCGGTTGGGATTTCTAAAAGTGCATATTGAGAAACATTGTTCTTCACTAGGGAAACACAAAGGTAGGCGCACTCATCTTTAAGGAAATCTAATACGTTGATTTCTTCGTGCATCACGATAGGAGTGATATGAGGAAGCACCTCTTTGCGAAAGAACTTCTTGATCCATTGTTGCTGAGTTTGATCAATTTGAGATTCATTTACCAAGAAGATTCGACGGCGTGCCATTTCTAGTAGCAATTCGCCGTAAAGCTCATCAAACTTTTGATTGAGTTTCATAGCTTTACTTTGCATTTTGCTGAGTAGACGTTTGGATTTGTCTTGGCGTTTGTGTTCTTGGTTGATCAAAATCCGGCGTTTTACATCAGAGAAGCGCACTTTGTAGAACTCATCTAGGTTATTAGAGAATATACCTAGGAAGCGGATTCTTTCGATCAATGGTACTGATTTGTCCGCAGCTTCTTGCAGCACGCGCTCATTGAAAGAAAGCCAGCTAAGTTCTTTTTCTACATATATTTTTTCTGTGCTCATCGCTATTCCGTTTTTCTAAATTACAATGCGGGGAAATGTCAAACATTGGATAGCGAAAATATTATTACCGTTGGATTTCATTTGTGTGACAATTACCACATAAGCTGTAAATAAATATGTCTTGCGGTGAAAAAGGAAGCAGGTTGAGTGAAAAGCAAACAAAAAAAGCCAGTCAATGCAAAGCATTGACTGGCTTAGAATTTTTTATTGCTGTGGTAAGACTTAAATTATTTACCTAGGTCTTCAGCGTGTTCAGATAGGAATGCTGCAACGCCTGTTGGAGATGCGTCCATACCGGCTTTACCTTCTTCCCACTGTGCTGGACAAACTTCCCCGTTCTTTTGGTGGAAGTTTAGAGCGTCAACCATACGTAGCATTTCATCGATGTTACGGCCTAGTGGAAGGTCGTTAACTACTTGGTGGCGAACTAGGCCATCTTCGTCGATTAGGAAAGAACCACGGAAAGCAACACCAGCTTCTGGATGCTCAACGTCGTATGCTTTGCAGATTTCATGTTTGATATCAGCAACAAGAGGGTATTTAACTTGACCAATACCGCCATCATCGATAGCAGTGTTACGCCATGCGTTGTGAGAGAACTGAGAATCGATAGATACACCGATTACTTCAACGCCTTTATCTTGGAAGTCTTGGAAACGGTTGTCGAACGCGATCAACTCTGAAGGACATACGAAAGTGAAGTCTAGTGGGTAGAAGAAAACTACCGCTTTCTTACCTTTAGTGAATTCTGCGAAGTTAAAGTTATCGACGATTTCACCGTTGCCTAGTACAGCTGATGCTGTGAAATCTGGTGCTTGACGGCCTACTAATACCATTTTGAGCTCCTAAATATGTAATTGTGCCTGAGTTTCAGGTCGGTTCCATGTTTTACAAGACAAACTATAATACAGAATATACTATTGAAAAAAGCGAATTAAATAGATTGAGTTAATCGAAAAAAGCGATGTATAAAAATTGTTAACTCGCGCACAAAGTCATGCTTCTATATAGGTAATTTAAAATTTTTCATGAATAAATGGCCCAGCTTAAAACAGCTTCATTATTTGATCACTTTGCATGAAACACGCCACTTTGGCGAAGCAGCCCAGCAATGTTTTGTCAGCCAATCCACGTTAAGTAAAGGTATTCAAAATCTTGAAAAACACTTTGGCTGTACCTTATATGAGAAGCAAGATAAAAAAAGCGCGCTAGTGTTTACCCATGTGGGGGACATGGTGGTCAAGCAAGGTCGTGAACTGCTGACCAAAAGCCAAGATCTTACCGCTCTTGGGCAACTGGCTTGTGGCGGCGCAATGAAAGGGCAGTTAAGGCTAGGTGCGATCCCTACTATTGCTCCTTTCTTGTTGGGCGGCTTGGTACGGGAAGTAAATGAGAGCTTTCCAGATCTCACCTTGCTACTGCGCGAAGATACCACAGCTAATTTATTAACGGCCTTACAAAATGGTCAGCTAGATGTGCTGGTGTTAGCGCTTCCTGTGGATATTGGTAACTTAGCTAGCAAAGTGGTTGGCAGAGATCAATTTAAAATGGTGATCAGTGAGTCGCAAGTAAACAGTATTAAGATACCGCTACATTATGACGATCTTCCTGATGAGTCCGTGTTTCTATTAGAGAGAGAGCATTGCTTAACCGATCATGCGGTATCGGCGTGTAACTTGACTGAGAAAAGTAAGATTAATCCTTTTACCGCCACCAGCTTACACACTTTAGTGCAGATGGTGGCAAATGGACTTGGCACTACATTTATCCCACAAATGGCGATAGATCACGGCTTACTCGCCAAACACTCTTTAATAGTGATTGATCCTCCTGGACGACAAGCTTATCGCGATATTGGCTTAGTTTGGCGACCAAGCAATACCCGCACCGAAACCTTTATGCAATTGGCTCAAGTGATAAAAAAGCTCTTAGACAAGTAATTATTCACGCCATATCTAATGCTGATATCTCGGCTATTTTTCAGAAAGATCCACTATTTATTTGATCCTATAAAGTGTGTGGTCTTTACTGAAAAAGAGCAGTGGGGGTTTATCATGCAAAAACATCAGTTCGACCAATGGATTCATGCTGATATCGAGCGGCATATGGAAGTGCCAAAAGTGTTCGTTATTGGCTGTGCTGATCTGTCTACTTATCAACTGGCGGTTGAATTTAAACATAAACTTGAACCGATTCGTGAAGACGATAAGCCAATGTCTTTCGCCTCGTTAGAAGTGGTTAAAGAAGAGTTGATCAAGTTGGGATTAGACAGTGCTTATTTACGTTTGCATAACGCGTATGACGAGTGCGGTACTTTAGAGGGACAGCCTTACTATGATATTGAATTATCATTAAAAAGTTATTAAAACTGATCTCTATTCAACCAGATTATTCAGCTCTAGCAATATAGAGTGGGTAAAGTTACTGCGAAGATAAAACCCTCTTGGCAATGTTTTTATATGTTTACCACTTGCTCCATAGGCATCCGTTAACGCTCGGCTATTTGCTGCCTTAGGGCGGATTTGCATCACTTGTCCATGTTTAGCACTTATCTCATTGATGCGGCCCGTTGCGATCATTTCCATTAGCTCTTCCCAATCTTCACGCAATAGATCTTCTTGAATTGGCGTTGGTGTCCACAGTTTTGGAAAACCTACGTGGCGTTCACCGAGCGGCAGTTCTCTTTCTCCTTCCACTGGCACCCACAATACCTTGCTCAGCTTTTGTCGAATATGGCTTTGTTGCCAAGTGAGGCCATGGATCCCGGTTAATGGCGCCACGCAGACAAAGGTACTTTCTAAAGGTTTACCTGTATAGCTAAGAGGGATGGTTTTTAGCTCAATGCCAAGATGGGCAAAATCTTGTTCAGGACGACTGCCAGCTTCAGCGCCAAGATGCCTTTCAATTAACTGTCCGACCCAACCTTTATCACGACGAAGATCTTTTGGTACTGCAATACCTGCTTCTTCTGCCAGTTCTGAAAATGAGTATCCAGCCAGTGATTGTGCTCGATTGAGTAACTCTTGCTCGCTTTTAGGAGGTGCTATCTGCACGGTGATCTCCAACTGATGAAAGATCTTAAATGACTAAAGATCATTTGAGGATATTGGAATGCGCAATTATAAACCAAATAGGGGCTTATTTAAAGGTTATCCACAGGCTGTGAAATAATATCTGTAATAAGGTATTATCATGTATAAATAAACAGGCTTTTAGGTCACGTTTTTTGCTTGTTTTAGCCTGTCAATTATGCCTGAATGCGTTGGGTGTGTGGATAAATGCATTTGTGGTTAATATTCGCTCGATCTTCAAGGATCAAATAATGAACAATTTTTATAAACGTATTTGTCGGTGAAAAAGCAATCTTAATTGTTGTTTTTAAAGGAAATAATCAAAGTGTGACCTATGTCGTTATCTTATCTTTAAGATCGAAAAATAATCCAAATAGCGATTGTTTCAGTTTTTCTCACAAAGTTACTCACAGATATAGTGAATAAACTCACTTAATTTCAATGGGGCTGTTGATAAACCCAGTTTTGATTGTATTTTATCCAAAGTGACGCCTCTGGCTTCATAGTTTCGCAACTTTTACTCAGGTTGCATTTGCTCAACTGGGGGATCTGTGGAAAAATCGACTCATATAAAATTTATCAGTAGAGGTTAGCCAGTGATCGATGGCGATGGTTACCGCTTAAATGTGGGAATCGTAATATGTAACAACCACGGTCAAGTGCTCTGGGCTAAACGATACGGACAACATTCATGGCAATTTCCACAAGGTGGAATAGACGACGGTGAAACCCCTGAACAGGCGATGTACCGAGAATTGTATGAAGAGGTCGGGTTAACCAAAGAAGATGTAAAAATTGTCACTACGAGTCGTCACTGGTTGCGTTATCGCTTGCCAAAACGATTAGTGCGTTGGGATTCCAAACCTGTCTGTATCGGACAAAAACAAAAATGGTTTTTATTGCAGTTAACATGCGATGAGTCGCAAATTAATATGCAAAGAGGACCAACTCCAGAATTTGATGGATGGCGCTGGGTAAGCTTTTGGTATCCAGTGAGACAAGTAGTCTCCTTTAAAAGAGATGTCTACCGTAGAGCAATGAAGGAATTTGCTTCATTTGCGATGCCGTTCAAAGATCGAAAGCAGAACCGAAAACGCAAAAACCGAAAAGGGTAGTAGGGCACTATAATGCTGAATCAACTAAGGGATATAGTTGAGCACGTATCTCGGGTCGAAGACATACATCAAGCACTTGAGGTGTTTGTTAAACGCACCTGTGATGCGATAAATAGCGAATGTTGCACTATCTATCTTTCTAATCATCAAAAGCAGCGCCTTGAGTTAATGGCAACCAAGGGGCTGACTTTTTCTGGTGAACGCTTACATATTGGTTTTCAAGAAGGCTTAGTGGGTTTAGTTCATAGAACCGCTGAACCTTTAAATATTGCTAAAGCCTCACTGCATCCCGATTTTAAATATTTTCCGCAACTTGGCGAAGAGCTTTATCAAGCCTTTCTCGCCACGCCAATTGTTCACCGCAAACGCATTTTAGGTGTTGTGGTGATTCAACAAAAAAAGCCACGCCTATTTAGTGATATCGAAGAATCTTTCTTAGTGACTCTGGCTGCGCAATTGGCGGTGTTGATTGTCAGTGAGCAGCAACAGGGGAACTGGTTACTGCAAGAGCGTAGAGGTGCCGGCAATATCGTGACTGGTTTATCGGCGTGTAATGGGATTGCGATTGGTCCTATTTGGCGCGGTAACGATGAGCCTTTGCTGAGCGATGTATCTCCAGCCTCTGCGGTAGATGTTGAAAAAGACAAAGAATGGCTATTAGTTGCGGTTGAAAGTGCGTTAAAAGAGTTTCGCCGCCTTAGAAAACAACTCGATAGCGATCTCAATAAAGATGCGCTGGCTATTTTTGATTTATTTACCCACTTGCTCAATGATCCCAAATTAAGAGGGGATTTACTCTCGCAAATAGAAAAAGGGGATACCGCAGATTGGGCTTTGCGACAAGTGATTGAACGTTATTCTAATCATTTTGCTCGCATGAGTGATATCTACTTGCAGCAACGATCGCAAGATGTGCGTGAGTTAGGTCAGCGTCTGTTGTACTTCCTTAATCATTCTCAGGTTCAGGAAGTGAAACTTGATAAGCCAGTGATCTTTGTGGTGAATGAACTCACTACAACTTTGCTGGCTTCTGTACCACGGGAAATGCTATTAGGTGTGGTTTCAGTACAGGGTGGCGTGAACTCACACGCAGCTATTTTATCGCGCGCTTTAGGCATTCCCTCGGTTATCGGTCCAAATCTGAAAGGGATTGACGATGACAAAGTAATTATCTTAGACGGGTATAACGGTGAGGTGCTGATTCATCCGACCTATCAGGAGATGTCCGAGTACCAACAACTATTGAGTGAAGAGCAAGAAGTTCGTTCTATGGTTGAATCTGAAGTCTGCCTGCCAGCGATTACTTTAGACAAAGCGCCGATCACCATCTTGCTCAATACAGGATTAGGCATTGATGTCAGTTACTTCTTAAATGATGTCATTGATGGTATTGGTTTATACCGCACCGAAATCTCCTTCATTGTGAAACAAGCTTTCCCTTCTGAAGATGAGCAAGTGGAAACCTATCAAAAGGTGTTGGCTTACTCACAAGATAAGCCTGTGGTCATGCGCACCTTAGATGTTGGTGGTGATAAGTCATTGCCGTATTTTCCGATGGAAGAAGAAAACCCATTTTTAGGCTGGCGGGGGATTCGTTTTACCTTAGATCATCCAGATATCTTTTTAATCCAAGTACGGGCGATGATGCGGGCCAGTATTGGGCAGAAAAATGAGCTCAATATTTTACTGCCTATGGTTTCGGGTACGCCAGAATTGGATTCTTCCCTTTCCTTGATAGCGCAAGCTTACCATGAGGTTGCTTTGACTTATCCGCAGGTGAAAAAGCCTAAAGTGGGAATAATGCTCGAAGTACCGTCCATGATTTACTTATTACCGGCGATTGCGAAGCGAATTGACTTTGTTTCTGTCGGTACCAATGATCTCACTCAATACTTACTTGCTGTTGATCGTAATAATAGTCAGGTATCGGAACTGTACGAAGTGGTTCACCCTGCGGTGTTGTTGGCATTAAAGCAAATACAAGTCGCGTGTGAAGATGCCAATCTACCGGTTTCAGTGTGTGGCGAATTAGCAGGGGACCCGATTGGGGTACTGATGCTACTAGGATTAGGATTTACACAATTGAGTATGAGCTCTGCAAACGTCGCCAACATAAAGTATGTTATTCGACAATCTAATTTAGAGGATCTAAAGGCCTTGGCTAATGTCGCGACCAGTCAATCTTACGCGTCAGAGGTACACAAGTTGGCCTTTGAATACCTTGAACATCGAGGCTTAGCCGGTTTTGTGCGCCCTGGAAAACATTAATGATTACCATTGAATTAATTGCAGTATTGGTGCTGATTGGTGCATTTGTTGGAGTGTTAGCGGGATTACTTGGCATAGGCGGCGGTTTGATTATCGTGCCTGCTTTGCTGTTTTTACTGCCAATGTTTGGCATTAAAGCGGCGATTGCGATGCAAATGGCGTTAGCTACTTCCTTAGCTTGTATTATTCTCACCTCTGGCTCATCAGCTCTCAATCATTATCGAGCCAACAACGTCGATATGTTTGTCGCAAAGTTTCTTATTCCCGGCGTCATTGCTGGTGGTTTTGGTGGCAGCTTTATTGCTGAGCGAGTGCCAAGTGATTACTTGCCGCCAATATTTGGCTGTATTGTTTTGTGTTTGTCGATTCGTATGTTTACATCAATCAAAGCCACGGCCGCTAAAGGCCACATTGGCGTAACAAATACCTTTATCTCTGGAGCTACGATCGGTACTATCTCAAGCCTTGCTGGTATTGGTGGTGGCTCATTATTAGTGCCGTTTCTAAACCGACGAGGGATAGAAATGCGCAAGGCGGTAGGCACATCATCGTTTTGCAGTATGATATTGGCGGCCTCTGGAATGCTAGGTTTTATCTTGCATGGCTCAGGCTCTGATGTACTGCCAGCGCACAGTGTCGGTTACGTGTATTTGCCTGCATTATTTGCTATTGCCTCTAGCTCTGTGCTAACTAGTAGGATTGGTGTTCGGTTAACCAATGTCTTACCGACACCAACGCTCAAAAAAATATTTTCCGTATTGCTATTAGTGATAGCGATACGAATGCTTTTCTTTTAATGATTAACGCTAAGAAGATTTTATGAATCAAGGATTTCTCACTTACCCTCATATTGATCCTGTGTTACTAGCCATTGGTCCAATTTCGATTCGCTGGTATGGGTTGATGTACCTGATTGGTTTTGCTTTCGCTATGTGGCTTGCCAATCGTCGCGCAGATAAGCCGAACAGTGGCTGGAACCGTGAACAGGTATCCGATTTATTATTCTTAGGTTTTCTAGGGGTAGTGGTTGGTGGACGCATCGGTTACGTTGTGTTCTATAACTTCGGTTTGTTCCTTGATAACCCATTGTATCTATTTGAAGTGTGGACCGGAGGCATGTCCTTCCACGGTGGTCTGCTGGGCGTTATTTCTGCGATGGCTTATTACGCCTATCGTAACAAACGCACTTTCTTTGGTGTGGCTGATTTCATTGCGCCGCTGATCCCATTTGGTCTTGGGGTAGGTCGCATTGGTAACTTCATGAATGATGAGCTTTGGGGACGAGTAACAGACGTGCCATGGGCAGTAATGTTCCCATCAGGTGGCTACTTACCAAGACACCCTTCTCAGCTTTATGAAGCTTTCCTAGAAGGCTTTGTGCTACTGCTTATCTTGAACTTCTTTATCCGCAAGCCGAGACCGGCAGGCGCAGTGTCAGGGTTATTCTTGATGGGCTACGGTACGTTCCGCTTCATTGTTGAATACTTCAGAGAACCTGATGCGCAACTTGGACTGTTTGGTGACTGGATTTCAATGGGACAGATCTTATCGTCGCCAATGATTCTTATTGGTGCGGCTATGATCTTCTGGGCATACAAGTACAACTCTAAATCTTTGGAGAGCACTTCTGCCAACGAAGCTAAGGATAATAAGTAATGAAACAGTATCTAAACTTATGTCGTCGCATTGTTGATGAAGGTCATTGGATTGAAAATGAACGTACAGGTAAACGCTGCCTTACGGTGATTAATGCTGATTTAACTTATGATGTTGCTAACAATGCGTTTCCTTTGGTGACTACTCGTAAGAGCTTCTGGAAAGCGGCTGTTGCTGAGTTAATCGGTTATATTCGTGGCTACGATAATGCTGAGCAGTTCCGCGCTATTGGCACTAAAACATGGGATGCCAACGCCAACCTTAACCAAGCTTGGTTAGACAATAAATACCGTAAAGGTGAAGACGACATGGGGCGCGTGTATGGCGTGCAAGGTCGTCAGTGGGCTAAACCAGATGGTGGGCACATTGACCAATTACGTAAAATTGTTGATGACTTAACTAAAGGCGTGGACGACCGAGGAGAGATCCTTAACTTTTACAACCCAGGTGAATTCCACATGGGCTGTTTGCGTCCGTGCATGTACAGCCATCACTTTTCATTGCTTGGTGATACTCTGTATTTAAACAGCACTCAGCGCTCTTGTGATGTCCCTTTAGGGCTGAACTTTAATATGGTTCAGGTATATGCGTTTTTGGCTATCATGGCTCAAATCACAGGCAAGAAAGCCGGCGTGGCGTATCACAAAATAGTGAATGCGCATATTTATGAGGATCAACTGGAGTTGATGCGTGATGTTCAGTTGCATCGTGAACCTCTTAATGCACCTAAATTCATCATTAACCCTGAGATCAAAACGTTAGAAGATTTAGAAACTTGGGTGACAATGGATGACTTCTCTGTGGAAGGGTATGAATCACACCCTGCCATCAAGTATCCATTCTCTGTGTAAAAAGAGCATAGATTTGATTTTATCTCTCTGAATTTAAAAAATTATTTCATATAGGGCTAATATTTAGGTATTAGCCCTTTTTTACGTCAATCACTCAGTGGATAGAGTTATTTGAATATGAAATATGGACGTTGCATCCCTATTACGATTAGTGCGCTCGCGTGCTCGGAAGTGGCACTTGCCAGTCTTATTGATCCCGATAAATACTTATCTGATATTTACTCAACGACCTTAGTCCTTACCGACAGTGAATTAATTACCATAGGGTTTGGTAATTTTGATCCTAATAAGATATTTGGCACCAATAATCCAGACTTTGGCGGCCAAGAAGCGATAGATACTCGTCGTAGAATCGCTGCGACTTCTCTGCCCATTTCTTTTTTATTTAAAGACGATAATAGCCTTTGGTTACATCGTTTAAAGCTGCGTGCTGCTTATTTGGAGCTAAGTCGAGATATCTCCTATGAGCGATTCAGTGGGTTGCAGGATTGGGAGACGGATAAAAACAAGGATAAAGTGCTAGCAGGTTATGCGGAGTATTCGTTAGGTTATCAGCTGTCTGAACAATGGCAGCTCTTTGTGGGTTCAGGCTTGCACTTGATGCACTACAACAATGAGTTTACCGCAAATAGCCCAGCCAGTGACTTCATTAGGGAAGAAGGTATTGCCTCAGTGATTAATGGCTCTTCCAATGCGTGGGTAGCCGAGCCACAACTTGATGTTATTTATACCAAAGCGCTTGGAGGGGGCGAGCTTCGTTTTAATAGTGAATATCACTACTTTTGGGGACGCAGTTTTGGCGGGAGCATAGGCACTGCCAATGCAACGCCGGAAGGCTGGCGCATTATGAACGGTTTGCAATATAAGTATCACCTCAGCCCATGGGGAAATCGAAAGCAAGATCTGCTCTTTCGAGCTCGGCGCATCGATGTTGGCGGAGATTTAAGAGATCCTCTAGATACCACACATTATGGGGAATACAGCGTGGGGTGGGTGATTGATACCAGTGACTACTCTTCATTGGTTTATAACGTAGGGATCGGGCTTAGCCTTAACTATGGCAGCTCTTTGAAAGGCGGCGCTTTAGTATTTTTCTACAATGAGTAGCTGTTGATACAAGCCAAATAAAAAAACGGCCTACTTCAACTTGATATCAAGAGGAAGTAAGCCGTTTTTAATAGCTGAGTAATCTGTTGTTATGAAGTTAGCGCAATCACTGTACCTGGCATAAGAACAAACACGGCAATTAAGTATCCAGCCACAACGGCTTTGTTTTTAATCGCCATTGTTGAAATCCAATCGGCACCTTTCAGAGGTAGCTCACGCAAGAATGGAATTCCGAAAATAAATACAGTCGCTGCAATGTTGAATAGCAAGTGCACGAGTGCAATTTGCAGAGCAAATATCGCAAACTCACCCGTCACAGCTGTAGCGGCTAGCAGTGCGGTAATACAAGTACCAATGTTAGCCCCTAGAGTAAATGGATAAACATCACGTACTTTCAATACACCAGAGCCCACTAGAGGAACCATCAAACTGGTTGTTGTTGAAGAAGACTGAACCAGAACCGTCACTACAGAGCCAGAGAAAATACCGTGTAGTGGACCACGTCCAATGGCATTTTTAAGAATTTCACGAGCACGACCTACCATTAGGCTCTTCATCAGTTTACCCATGATGGTAATAGAGATGATGATGGTTGCGATACCTAAGATAATCATGCTTACACCAGCCACGATAGGACCGAAAGCTGTCAGAGGCTCTTGAACCATGCCTATAAGAGGTTTGGTTAATGGCTTGATAAAGTTGAATGCACCCATGTTTAGGTCGCCAGTGCCCATTAGAGGCGCTACTAGCCAAGCTGATAGCTTACCAAAGATACCAAACATCATTTCAAGTGGTAGGAAGATAAAGACGGCCAGTAAGTTAAAGAAGTCGTGTACGGTTGCACTAGCAAACGCGCGTTTGAACTCTTCTTTACAACGCAGGTGACCAAGGCTAACTAAAGTATTGGTGACAGTGGTACCGATGTTTGCACCCATAACCATAGGTATCGCGATGCCAACTGGAAGTCCGCCAGCCACTAAGCCAACGATGATGGAGGTTACTGTACTTGATGATTGAATAAGTGCTGTTGCAACTAGACCAATCATTAGACCCGCTACTGGGTGTGAAGCAAAATCAAATAGTGTTTTTGCATGTTCACCAGAAGCCATTTTAAAGCCGCTGCCTACCATGGAAACTGATACAAGAAGTAGGTACAGCATGAAAGCCAAGTTAGCCCAACGTAGCCAACTAGTCTTACTAGCGGATAGTGCTGAAACTGAAGGTGCTTGGTTGTTCATTTGTTTTCTCCGGGCCTTTATCTAGGCTTTTAATCAACTGTTGGCGAGTTTAGATAACTTATATTTCAGTTATATTACAGCTCAGTAAAAAAATGCTTTTTTGCATTTATGTCTACGCAAGCGTTTGCGTAGCCGTGCTACTTGGTTAACTCATTGTTTTGTATTGAATTTATTTTAAGGCTAAATAGGGTTATGACACTTTCTTGAACAACTTTAGTGTTAAATATTGATCTGTTCCAAATATTAATGTGACAAGATTGTCATCTTGCTTTAATTTTACTTCGGTATTATCGAAATTTAACGCTTTTTACCCTTAATTATTAATGTAGCTAAAGGATCGGATATGTCGCATCTCAATTACAATCATCTCTACTATTTTTGGATGGTCTGCAAACAAGGCTCGTTAACAAAAGCCGCTGATGCGCTATTTTTGACTCCGCAAACCGTTACTGGGCAAATAAAAGCATTAGAGCAACGTCTTAATGGCAAATTAACCAAACGTAATGGTAGAAGCATTGAGCCCACTGAGTTGGGCCAGTTAGTGTTTAAGTATGCAGATAGAATGTATGACTTGAGTTATGAAATGCTGGATATCGTTAATTATAGTCAAAGAGCGAACTTATTGTTTGAAGTAGGGGTTGCAGATGCGCTTTCTAAAAGCTTAGTCAGCCAAATCCTTTCTACTACCGTCCCTGATGATGGCAATATCCACCTTCGATGTTATGAATCAACTCATGAATTATTGTTGGAGCAGTTATCACAACACAAGCTGGATATGATTCTGTCAGATTGTCCTATCGATTCTTCGCAAAATGCAGGCTTATACAGTAAAAAATTAGGCGAGTGTGGAATGAGCTTTTGTTCTGCAACACCGTTAGATGAAGCCGAGTTTTGGCCAAACTTGGAAAACTATCGGTTACTTATCCCTGGTTCAAGAACTTCAATGGGCAGAAAAGTAACCGAATGGTGCGACAGACAAGGTTTTCAGCCAACGATATTGGGTGAGTTTGATGACTTTGCCTTAATGAAGGCATTTGCTGAAACACATCCAGAAACGGTATTCATTGCGCCAACTCGTTATCCTTACAAAGGTAATCCATCGGGAGTGCCTTTATTTCACCGCATTGCTGAAATAGAAGCCTTAAAAGAAGAGTACTACGTCATATTTGCAGAGAGAATGATTCAACACCCTGCAGTAAAAAGTGTTTGTGATGCTGATTTCTCCAAAATTTTTCATTAATTTCAAGAGTAGAGGTTTAACTTTGCTTGTGTCAGGCGTAGGCTTTATCTATTCGCTAAAATGTATGACTACAAATATCTTATGAATTTGAAAGCAATGGAAAAAAACTCTCCTAAAGCCGTGTTGCTATTAAAAGCGATGGCGAATGAGAGACGTCTTTTTATTTTGTGTATGTTGCACGATAGAGAGTTGTCTGTAGGAGAACTATGCCAACAATTGGATCTTAGCCAGTCTGCATTATCTCAACATTTAGCATGGCTAAGACGCGATGGTTTGGTGGCCACTCGTAAAGAAGCACAAACAGTGTATTACTCGTTAAGCAGTACTGAAGTGAAGCGTATGATTCATCTGCTGCATGAGATGTATTGCTCTGAATAATCAGAATCACCAGAGAGGGTGAGGAAAGGTTGTTTTTGACAGGCTCAAAAAAAAGAGACAAAAAAACCGGCAGAAGCCGGTTTTTTATTTCTGAATCGAAGTTCTAATTAAAGAGCTTTGATTGCAGCAGAGAAGCGTGCTTTATGACGTGCAGCTTTATTCTTATGAATAAGGCCTTTAGTCGCTGCGCGATCTAGGATCGGTGCAACAGCTGCTAGTTCAGCAGTTGCAGCTTCTTTATCACCAGCTTCGATAGCTGCGATAGTTTTTTTCATGTAAGTGCGCATCATAGAACGACGGCTAGCATTGTGCTGACGACGTTTCTCAGCCTGGATAGCGCGCTTCTTAGCAGATTTACTGTTTGCCAAGGGTCTAACTCCCAAAACTTGTTCGGTAACAATATAAGGTCGTGGAGAATGCCTTTTTGATAACCGAAAGTCAATTGATTTGTGCGAAAACTCATCTAAAACAATGTAATTTTGTTTAGATAGGTTAACACGGTTAAGA
The DNA here is from genome assembly GCF_024346975.1 of Vibrio neonatus. Classification (NCBI taxonomy): domain Bacteria; kingdom Pseudomonadati; phylum Pseudomonadota; class Gammaproteobacteria; order Vibrionales; family Vibrionaceae; genus Vibrio; species Vibrio neonatus. The sequence continues at coordinate 530,051 of NZ_AP024885.1, forward strand.
TGGCGGGGATTCTAACAGCATTTTGATAGTAGATCTACACTCAACCTAAGTTACTTCAAGTAAACTGCTTTTATCAATGTGTTACAGTCAGTGTGTTAGAGTCTGATTCTGATAGGCTGTGCCTTTGCTAAGCGCACGCTAAAGACATAGTTTTATATAATTAAGGAATAAAAGTGAGTAAAGGCCTTCTCAAGTCAGGTGCTATTGTAAGCGCCATGACATTAGTTTCTCGTGTGTTGGGGTTGGTTCGGGACGTTGTTGTTGCCAACCTTATGGGGGCGGGAGCAAGTGCTGATGTGTTTTTCTTTGCCAACAAGATCCCTAATTTTTTAAGACGTTTATTTGCCGAAGGGGCATTTTCGCAAGCCTTTGTTCCTGTTCTTACCGAATATCACTCTAAAGGTGATATGGATGAAACCCGACAACTCATCGCTAAAGTATCCGGTACTTTAGGGGTTATTGTCACCATAGTGACCGTGTGCGGTATCTTGGGCTCAGGTGTAGTGACCGCCATTTTTGGTACAGGTTGGTTTTTAGATTGGTTAAATGGCGGTCCGTCAGCTGAAAAGTTTGAAATGGCAAGCCTAATGCTAAAAATCACTTTTCCTTATCTTTGGTTCATCACCTTTGTGGCGCTGTCAGGCTCCATATTAAATACCTTAGGCAAGTTTGCGGTTTCTTCTTTTACGCCTGTATTTTTGAATGTGATGATCATTTTTGCCGCTACTATGATCGCGCCACGTTTAGCCAATCCAGAAATTGGTTTAGCCATCGGTGTTTTTCTGGGTGGTTTAGTGCAGTTTTTCTTCCAGTTACCTTTCTTAATTAAAGAAGGAGTATTGGTTAAGCCTAAATGGGGATGGCGAGATCCCGGCGTAGTCAGAATCCGCACTCTAATGATCCCAGCATTATTTGGGGTATCGGTCAGTCAAATAAACCTATTACTGGATACCTTTATTGCCAGTTTCTTACAAACCGGCTCTATCAGCTGGCTTTATTACTCGGACAGATTACTAGAATTCCCTCTAGGCTTGTTTGGTATTGCCATTGCTACAGTTATCTTGCCTGCCCTGTCACGCAAGCACGTTGATGCTCACAGCCAAGGTTTTGCCGCCACTATGGATTGGGGCATTCGTATGGTGTTATTGCTTGGGCTACCTGCCATGCTTGGCTTAATCGTGCTGGCTAAACCTATGTTGATGGTGCTCTTTATGCGCGGTGAGTTTGGCATTCATGAAGTATTGCAATCGTCATACTCTTTGATTGCCTACGCTTCTGGCTTGCTGAACTTCATGTTGATTAAGGTACTGGCTCCGGGTTACTACTCTCGCCAAGACACTAAAACTCCTGTGCGCTACGGCATTATCGCAATGACCACTAATATGGTGTTTAACGTTATTTTTGCATGGCATTACGGTTATGTTGGTTTAGCAATGGCAACGGCGCTGTCTGCTCTTATTAATATGGGACTGTTATATCGCGGCCTGCATAAAGCGCAAGTGTATCGACTTACTCGTCAAACCGTGATGTATATAGTGAAAGTGGCCTTGGCCGGTATCGCTATGGTAGTCGCGATTAGCTACCTACTAAAACCGATAGACGCTTGGCTGGCGATGTCTTTAACCCAAAGAGTGATAGAGCTCGTCACTATGATTGGGGTAGGGGCATTGGCGTATTTAATTACCGCATTAGTGCTTGGAATACGTCTGAAACACTTGAAAGCGACCATGTAAAAGAACGCAAAATAAATCTACTCTTCGCGTTGCTAGCATATATAAGAGTTTTCGGTATATAATTTGCCAGTTTAGGGATTTTAGACCCTGTAGACTAAGAAGGTTAGGTTTTAACGCGTTACATGCATCTTATCCGAGGTAGCCATAACATACGTCCCGAACATCAGGGATGTGTCTTGACCATAGGTAACTTTGATGGTGTCCATCTAGGGCATCAGACGGTCTTGAAGCAAGTACAACAAAAAGCTGAAGCGCTTGGTCTTCCGGCTGTGGTGATGACTTTTGAACCACAGCCTTTAGAGCTATTCTTGCAAAGCAAGGCGCCGGCTAGGCTGACTCGTTTGCGCGATAAATATGTGCAGTTGAGTAAGCTCAATCTTGAACGTCTTCTTTGTGTGAATTTTAGTCAACGCTTTGCGGGGCTTCCACCGGAACAGTTTATTAAAGATCTGCTGGTGGATAAGCTTGGTGTTAAGTTTCTCGTGGTAGGTGATGACTTTCGCTTTGGACGTAAGCGACAAGGTGACTTTTCTATGCTGCAACAAGCAGGAAAAGAGTATGGATTTGAGGTTGTGAGTACTGAAAGTTTCTGTTTGAACACAGAAAGGGTCAGTAGCACAGCAATTCGTGAGGCTTTAGGGCAAGACGAACTAACACAAGCCAAATCCATGCTAGGCCGACATTACAGTATTAGTGGACGTGTTTCGCACGGTCGTAAGCTAGGAAGAACCATAGGTTTTCCTACCGCTAACATCCCATTAAAACGTACCGTGTCACCTGTCTCTGGCGTTTATGTCGTTGAAGCTAACATTGATGGAAAAATGGTTGGTGGCGTTGCCAATGTCGGTCAAAGACCTACGGTAAACGGCGTACGACAACAACTCGAAGTTCATTTTTTTGAACTAGCAAAAGATTTATACGGCAAACAATTAGAAGTTTGCTTATTACACAAGTTGCGAGAAGAAGTGAAATTTCCTTCCTTCGAAGCACTTAAAACTCAAATAGAATTAGATGCTGAGGCAGCTCGGGTGTGGTTGCAGCAGCACAGGGAAGCATTGACTTAACGACGGATGTTACGTTTAACCGCGTAATAGAAAGTACAACAAGTGTATGTTTACCAAAATATCTAACTTCGCCCAATATTACGGAAATAAGAATCGATGACTGACTATAAAGATACCCTGAACCTCCCAGAAACAGGGTTTCCAATGCGCGGTAATCTGGCGAACCGTGAACCAGAAATGCTTAAGCGTTGGTATAAAGAAGATCTTTACGGTGCTATCCGTGAAGCTAAAAAAGGCAATAAGCCTTTTGTTTTGCACGATGGCCCTCCATACGCAAATGGTGACATCCACATTGGTCACGCGCTAAATAAGATTCTTAAAGACATTATTATTAAATCTAAGACCCTTTCTGGCTATGACGCGCCGTATATCCCAGGTTGGGATTGTCACGGTCTTCCAATCGAATTGATGGTTGAGAAGAAAAAAGGCAAGCCGGGTCATAAGATCTCTGCGGCTGAATTCCGTGAAGAGTGTCGTAAGTACGCTGCCGGTCAAGTTGAAGGTCAGAAAGAGAGCTTCAAGCGTCTTGGTATTATGGGCGAGTGGGACAAACCTTACCGCACAATGGATTTTGGCACAGAAGCCAACATCATTCGTGCACTAGGCAAAATTGCTGACAAAGGCCACCTACTAAAAGGCTTTAAACCGGTTCACTGGTGTACTGACTGTGGAAGTGCATTAGCGGAAGCGGAAGTTGAATACAAAAACAAAGTTTCACCATCAATTGATGTGAAATTTAAAGCGGCTGATGAAGCGGCGGTATTAAGTAAATTCTCACTGACTGGCGACAACGCAGGTGAAGGTGATATCTCAGTAGTTATCTGGACAACAACTCCTTGGACACTGCCTGCAAACCGCGCGGTTTGTCTACGTGATGATCTTGAGTATGTTCTTGTTCAAATCGAAGGTGAGCAACCACAACGTTTGATCCTTGCCTCTGATCTTGCAAAAGAAGTGATGGATCGTGTTGGCGTTGAAAACTATCGCAACCTTGGCTTCGCGACAGGTGCCGATTTAGAACTGCTTAACTTCCAACATCCGTTCTACGACTTTACTGTACCGGCTGTATTGGGCGACCACGTAACCACTGAGTCTGGTACTGGTATCGTTCACACCGCACCGGGTCACGGTCAAGAAGATTTTGTGGTAGGCCAAAAATATGACTTAGAAATTGCTAACCCAGTAGGTTCTAATGGTGTGTATCTACCTGATACCGAACTGTTTGCAGGTCAACACGTATTTAAAGCTAATGATGTAGTAGTAGAAACTCTAAAAGAAAAAGGTGCGCTATTACACCATCACGCTTACGAGCACAGCTACCCACATTGCTGGCGTCACAAAACACCGATTATTTTCCGCGCGACTCCACAGTGGTTTATCTCTATGGATCAAGCGGGTCTGCGTGCCAATGCATTGCAAGCAATTAAAGGTGTTGAGTGGATGCCTGAGTGGGGTCAAAGCCGCATCGAAGGTATGGTTGAAGGTCGCCCTGAGTGGTGTATCTCTCGTCAACGTACTTGGGGCGTGCCAATCACTTTGTTTGTACACAAAGAGACAGCTGAGCTGCACCCTAATACTCAAGAGATCATTGAAAAAGTTGCTAAGCTGGTTGAAGAAAAAGGCATTCAAGCATGGTGGGATGTTGATGCAGCTGAGCTACTAGGCGAAGAAGACGCAGCCAACTACGAGAAAACACTCGATACACTTGATGTATGGTTTGATTCTGGTGTAACACACTACTCAGTTGTTGATGCTCGTGAAGAGTTCCACGGCGCAAGTGCTGATCTGTATCTAGAAGGTTCTGACCAACACCGTGGCTGGTTCCAATCATCGCTTATCTCATCCATTGCCATGAAAGATAAAGCCCCGTACAAGCAAGTGCTTACACACGGCTTCGTAGTCGATGGACAAGGCCGTAAAATGTCTAAGTCTATCGGTAACGTAGTGGCGCCTAAAGACGTGACTAATAAGCTGGGTGCTGACATCTTGCGTCTATGGGTATCTTCTACCGATTACACTGGCGAAGTTGCCGTATCTGATGAAATCCTAAAACGCAGTGCTGACGCATACCGTCGTATTCGTAACACCGCTCGTTTCTTCCTAGCAAACCTAAACGGCTTCAACCCTGAAACTGATTTAGTACCTGCTGACGAAATGGTGGCATTGGATCGCTGGGCTGTAGGTCGTGCACAAGAAGCGCAACAAGAAATTGTGAAAGCATACGAAGAGTACAACACGCATGCGGTTACTCAGCGCTTAATGCAATTCTGTTCAATCGAAATGGGTTCTTTCTACCTAGACGTGATTAAAGACCGTCAGTACACAGCGAAGCAGGGCAGCCATGCTCAACGTAGCTGTCAAACTGCGCTTTACTACATCGTAGAAGGTCTGGTTCGTTGGATGGCTCCTATTATGTCTTTCACTGCCGATGAAATCTGGAACCAAATGCCGGGTAAACGCGATACGTTCGTCTTTACTGGTGAGTGGTTCGATGGTCTATTTGGTCTTGCAGAAGGCGAAGAACTGAATAACGAATTCTGGAGTGAAATTCAGCATGTTCGTGCTTCAGTGAACAAACTGCTTGAAGAAGCTCGTAAAGAGAAGTTAATCGGTGGCGCACTACAAGCTGAAGTGACGCTTTATGCTGATGATGCTCTAGCGGCTAAGTTGAACAAACTGGGTGATGAACTGCGTTTCATTATGCTGACTTCTCGCGCGGACGTGGTTGCTCTATCAGAGAAACCGGCCACAGCACACGAGACAGAAATCGACGGTTTGTTTGTTCAAGTTAATGCAACTGAGCTAGAAAAATGTGACCGTTGTTGGCACCACACTGCAGATGTAGGCACTATTGAAGGCCATGAAACTATCTGTGGTCGTTGTGTGTCTAATGTGGAAGGCGAAGGCGAGGTTCGTAAGTTTGCCTAATATGAATCTGTTTAAACAGACTGGGTTACGCTGGCTATGGCTAGCGGCCCTTATTTTTATTGTTGATATAGCAATAAAATTAGTGGTCATGAACAGCATGGGGTATGGCTGGGCAAATCGCATTGAGGTTTTGCCTTTCTTTAACTTGCTCTATGTACATAACTACGGTGCGGCGTTTAGCTTCCTTGGCGATCAAAGCGGTTGGCAACGATGGCTCTTTACCGGTATTGCAATTGCAGTATGCGGTATGTTGACTCTTTGGATGCGCAAACTGCCGAAAACTGAAAAGTGGAACAACATTGCTTATGCCCTCATTATTGGTGGCGCACTAGGTAATGTATTCGACCGTGTTATTCATGGCTTTGTCGTGGACTATCTTGATTTCTTTGTTGGCAATTACCATTGGCCAGCATTTAACCTAGCGGACAGTGCAATTTGTATTGGCGCCGCAATGGTTATTTTAGATAGCTTTATTAATAATAAATCCAATTCTGTTGAATCTACACAGAAGTAATTGTGGTAAAACCAGTGTTCGATAAGTGAACACTTAGCTGTGGTTGGTGTAATTTTTGCTTGTCACCGCTACAAGGTTTCGCTACTATTGCGTCCGCCCTATAAAGGGCGCGCTAGCTTTGTTGTAATCTAATGAAAATCACGATTATGACGCGCTGGCTCAACAATTTGGAACATAGGTGGAAAGATGTTTGAAACAACTCTACTTGTGATTTACCTGTTGGCTGCGCTTGGTGTGATTGGCCTAGTTCTGATTCAACAAGGTAAAGGCGCAGATATGGGAGCCTCATTCGGTGCAGGTGCATCAAATACAGTATTTGGTGCTGGCGGCTCTGGTAACTTTTTAACCCGAATGACTGCATTTTTTGCATTTATTTTTATCGTTGTTTGTCTGATTCTTGGTCGTATGTCTACACATAAAGCCGATTCACAATGGGTTGCACCTGCAGAAGGTCAAACCATTCAGAAAACTGACGATGTAGTGAAGGAAGTTCCAGCCCAAAAGGGTGAAGAAATTCCTGAATAAGTTGTAATGCTTATTGCCGAGATGGTGAAATTGGTAGACACGCCAGCATGAGGTGCTGGTGCCTTTGGTGTGAGGGTTCGAGTCCCTCTCTCGGCACCATATATTGTTTGAAAATCAATCTATTGAACGTATAATGTTCGATAGTCGGACGCGGGGTGGAGCAGCTTGGTAGCTCGTCGGGCTCATAACCCGAAGGTCGTTGGTTCAAATCCAGCCCCCGCAACCAATTTGCAACTGATATTGCTTATCGATTTAATTCGATGCTAAACATCAGTTTGTGAGTCTGAATTTCAAACATCATAACTGAATTTTTTCGGTTATGAGCTAAGCTTTCCTTAGCTTAGTGATATCAGGGTCCAGCAGCATAAAACCCCGACACTATCGGGGTTTTTTGTTATCTGCGGTTTATCACTGCGGATGTGTGCTTGGTAAATGAAATGGGCTTTATGCCCTTTTTTTGTTTCTGGAGTGGTTGAATAATGACTGGTTTAGAAAGACAACTAACTGAGATGCTTGAAGCGCCGGTAGAGGCTTTAGGTTATGAGTTAGTTGGACTTGAGTTTATTCGCGCAGGCGAATATTCGACATTACGCATTTTTATCGACAGTGAGAACGGTATTAATGTTGACGATTGTGCTGAAGTAAGCCACCAAGTGAGTGCAGTAATGGATGTAGAAGATCCAATTTCTGTTGCTTATAACCTTGAAGTGTCTTCACCAGGACTTGAGCGACCGCTTTTCAAAGCCGCACACTATGAGCAGTTTGTGGGCCAAGAGGTCAGTATTGTATTGAAGATGGGTATTGAGAATCGCCGCAAATGGAAAGGCGTTATCAAAGGTGTCGATGGTGAGTTAGTCACTGTTGAAACTGACAACCAAGACAACGAGTTTGCTATTAGCAACATCTCAAAAGCCAATCTGATCCCTAAGTTTTAAGTCTATTTAAAGAGGCTATAAGAATGAATAAAGAAATTTTAGCTGTAGTTGAAGCGGTTTCAAACGAAAAAGCTGTTCCTCGCGAGCGTATTTTTGAAGCGCTAGAAATTGCCCTTGCAACTGCGACAAAGAAAAAGTACGAGATGGAAATCGAAGTACGTGTTGAGATCGATCGCAAGAGCGGTGACTTCGAGACTTTCCGTCGCTGGGAAGTGGTAACTGAAGTTGAAAATCCAACATTGGAAATGTCAATTGAAGCAGCACAGTTCGACGATGAAACCCTAGATTTAGGTGATTTCGTTGAAGATGAAATCGATTCGGTTAAATTTGACCGTATTACTGTGCAAACTGCTAAGCAAGTTATCGTGCAGAAAGTTCGCGAAGCAGAGCGTGAGCAAATCGTTGAACAGTTTATTGATAACGAAGGTGAGCTAATCACTGGTGTTGTTAAGAAAGTAAATCGTGAAACAGTGGTTTTAGATCTGGGTAATAACGCTGAAGGTGTTATTCTTCGTGATGACCAGCTTCCTCGTGAAAACTTCCGTCCGGGTGACCGTGTACGTGGTCTTCTTTATTCTGTTCGCCCTGAAGCGCGTGGTTTCCAGCTATTCATTACTCGCTCTAAGCCTGAAATGCTAACTGAACTATTCCGCATCGAAGTGCCAGAAATCGCTGAAGATATCATTGAGCTTAAAGCAGCAGCTCGCGATCCTGGTTCTCGTGCAAAAATCGCAGTGAAAACAAACGATCGTCGTATCGACCCAGTAGGTGCATGTGTAGGTATGCGTGGTGCACGTGTACAAGCTGTCTCTGGTGAGTTAGGTAACGAGCGCATCGATATCATCCTATACGATGATAACCCTGCACAATTTGTTATCAACGCAATGGCTCCTGCTGATGTGGCATCTATCATCGTTGATGAAGATACACACTCTATGGATATCGCTGTTGAAGCTGATAACCTAGCGCAAGCTATTGGCCGTAGTGGTCAAAACGTACGTTTAGCATCACAACTGACTGGTTGGGAACTGAACGTAATGACTGTAGAAGATCTACAGAAAAAGCACGAAGCAGAATCAACTGAAGCAATTGAAAACTTCAAAAAGCATCTAGACCTAGAGCAAGATTTTGCAGAAATGCTAGTAGAAGAAGGCTTCTCTACTCTTGAAGAAGTGGCATACGTGCCAATGAACGAGTTGTTAGAAATTGATGGCCTTGATGAAGACCTAGTAGAAGAATTACGTAGTCGAGCTAAAAATGCACTTACTACTCTTGCCCTAGCGCAAGAAGAGACATTTGAAGGCTTACAGCCAGCTGATGATTTATTAGCATTAGAAGGCTTAGAGCGCGAAATGGCGTTCAAACTAGCGGCTAAAGGTGTTGTGACGCTAGAAGATCTTGCTGACCAAGGCACAGATGATATTGAAGGAATCGACGATTTAACAGAAGAACGTGCTGGTGAACTTATCATGGCTGCACGTAACATTTGTTGGTTCGGTGACGAAGAATAATCCGGCACGGAGGTAGCGGCATGACAAAACTTACAGTTAAAGCCCTGAGTGAAGAAATTGGTACGCCGGTTGAGCGCTTAATTGAACAATTAACAGATGCGGGTTTTAAAAAGAACCCTAACGACAATGTATCTGACGAAGAAAAGCAGACATTGTTGTCACACCTGAAAAAAGAACATGGTGATACGTCTGGCGAGTCTGAACCAACCCGCCTAACTTTACAACGTAAGAAACGTAGCACACTAAGTGTTGCAGCAGGCGGCGGTAAGAGCAAGGATGTAACCGTAGAAGTACGCAAAAAGCGTACCTACGTGAAACGTAGCTCTGTTGAAGAGCAAGCTCGTCTTGAAGCTGAGGAAAAAGCACGCCTAGAAGCAGAAGCTGCAGCGAAACAGGAAGCGGAAGAAAAAGCAAAACGTGATGCTGAAGAAAAAGCACAACGTGAAGCGGAAGCAAAAGCAAAACGCGAAGCTGCTGCTAAAGCAAAAGCTGAATCAAAAGAAGCTCCACAACCAGACTCTGAAGAGCGTAAAGTGAAAGATCAAGCAGCGAAAGATGCGGCTGACTTAAAACGTCGCCAAGAAGAAGAAGCCAAACGTAAAGCAGAACAAGAAGCGGAAAAACTTCTTGAAGATGCTCGTAAGCTTGCAGAAGAAAATGCAGAACGTTGGGCAAAAGAAGAACAAAGCAAGAAAACTGAAACCACAGATTATCACGTAACAACTTCAACTTACGCTCGTGAAGCTGAAGATGCTGCTGACCGTCGTGCAGATGGTGGCGGTGCTCGTAAGAAGAAAAAGAAAAAGCCAGCTGATGCTAACGCTAATGCAAACGCTCGCGGTGGTCGTAACCAACGTGGTCGTGGTCGTAAAGGCAAGCTAGCTAAACCAACTTCTATGCAGCAAGGCTTTGATAAAACAGCCACTGTTGCGAAAGCAGACGTTGTTATCGGCGAAACGGTTGTTGTTTCTGAACTGGCTAGCAAAATGTCAGTGAAAGCAACAGAAGTTATCAAAGTAATGATGAAGATGGGCGCTATGGCGACTATCAACCAAGTTATCGACCAAGAAACTGCAGCGCTAGTTGCAGAAGAAATGGGTCACAAAGTCGTTCTTCGTAAAGAGAACGAACTTGAAGAAGCAGTACTGTCTGATCGTGATAGCTCACTTGAAGCTGTGCCTCGTGCTCCTGTTGTTACTATCATGGGTCACGTTGACCACGGTAAAACATCAACACTGGATTACATTCGTAAAGCGCACGTTGCTGACGCTGAAGCGGGTGGTATTACTCAGCATATCGGTGCTTACCACGTTGAAACTGACAACGGTATGATCACTTTCCTTGATACTCCTGGACACGCAGCGTTTACCGCAATGCGTGCTCGTGGTGCTCAAGCGACAGATATCGTAGTACTAGTAGTAGCGGCAGACGATGGCGTAATGCCACAAACAATCGAAGCTATCCAGCACGCAAAAGCGGCTGAAGTACCATTGATTGTTGCTGTGAACAAGATTGATAAAGAGGGTGCAAACCCAGACAACGTTAAGAATGAGCTAGCTCAATACGATGTTATCCCTGAAGAGTGGGGCGGTGAGAACATGTTTGTTCACATCTCTGCGAAACAAGGTACTAACATTGACGCTCTACTAGAAACTATCCTTCTACAATCTGAAGTTCTTGAACTTACAGCAGTAGCAGAAGGCATGGCATCTGGTGTAGTTGTAGAATCTCGCCTAGATAAAGGTCGTGGTCCTGTTGCAACTGTTCTGGTTCGTTCTGGTACTCTTCACAAAGGTGATATCCTTCTTTGTGGTCAAGAATACGGCCGTGTTCGTGCAATGCGCGATGAAAACGGTAAAGAAATCACAGAAGCGGGTCCTTCTATCCCTGTAGAAATCATCGGTCTATCTGGTGTTCCTGCGTCAGGTGATGAAGCAACAGTAGTACGTGATGAGCGTAAAGCGCGTGAAGTTGCGAACTACCGTCAAGGTAAATTCCGTGAAGTTAAACTGGCTCGTCAGCAGAAATCTAAACTAGAGAACATGTTCTCTAACATGACTGCTGGTGAAGTTGCTGAGCTTAACGTTGTGCTTAAAGCTGACGTACAGGGTTCTGTTGAAGCTATCGCTGATTCACTACGTAAACTGTCTACTGACGAAGTTAAAGTTAACATCGTAGGTTCAGGCGTAGGTGGTATCACTGAAACTGACGCAGTACTTGCAGCAGCATCTAACGCTATCATTCTTGGCTTTAACGTTCGTGCTGATGCCTCTGCACGTCGCGCTATCGAGAATGAAAACCTAGACCTTCGTTACTACTCAATCATTTACCAATTGATTGACGAAGTGAAACAAGCGATGGGCGGTATGCTTGCTCCTGAATTCAAGCAAGAGATCATTGGTCTTGCTGAAGTTCGTGACGTATTTAAGTCTCCTAAACTTGGCGCTATCGCTGGTTGTATGGTTACTGAAGGCGTGATTAAGCGTAGCAACCCAATCCGCGTACTTCGTGAAAACGTTGTAATCTACGAAGGTGAGCTAGAATCTCTACGCCGCTTCAAAGATGACGTACAAGAAGTTAAGAATGGCTACGAGTGTGGTATCGGCGTTAAGAACTACAATGATGTTCGCGTTGGTGACCAAATCGAAGTATTCGAAATTGTTGAAATCCAGCGTACGCTAGACTAATCAACATGTTGACTAAAATCACCTTCGAATCTAGCTTTGAAGGTGATGGTTGTTGAATACACCATGAGGGGCTTATGCCCCTCATTATTTTTTCTAAAGTGAGAAAAGAAATGTCAAAAGAATTTAGCCGCACACAACGTGTGTCGCAACAACTACAAAAAGAACTGGCTGTTCTACTACAGCGTGAAGTTCGTGATTCTCGTATCGGAATGGTGACCATTTCTGATGTGGAAGTGTCGCGTGATTTAGCCGTTGCAAAAGTGTTTGTAACCTTCTTCTGTGTGGGCGATCAAACTCCTGAATCTAGCCTAGAAGCGCTTAAAGAGCACGAAGTTGAGATCCGCATGATGCTAGGTAAGCGCATTCGCCTTCGCCTAACTCCAGAAGTTCGCTTTGTGTATGACAACACACTTGTTGAAGGTATGCGTATGTCTAACCTTGTGAGTGAAGTTGTGTCTAAAGATGAGCAGAAAAAAGCACAGTCAGGTCGCGAGGACGAAGAGTAATGGCAAGACGTCGTAAAGGTCGTCCAGTCAACGGCGTCGTTCTGCTGGATAAGCCTACGGGCATCTCTTCTAATAGCGCGTTGCAACGAGTAAAGCGTATCTTCTTTGCTGAAAAAGCAGGTCATACTGGTGCGCTTGATCCTCTAGCAACCGGTATGCTGCCTATTTGTTTAGGTGAAGCGACCAAGTTTTCGCAGTTTTTATTAGATTCTGATAAGCGCTATCGCACCATTGCTAAACTGGGTCAGCGTACCAACACCTCTGATTCAGACGGTGAAGTAGTTGAGACTCGCCCTGTTGCGGTGACCAAAGAGCAAATCCTTGACGCTATCGCCTCTTTCCGTGGCACAACCGATCAAGTGCCATCTATGTTCTCTGCCTTAAAATATCAAGGCAAACCGTTGTACGAATACGCTCGCGCAGGTGTGGAAGTGCCGCGTGAATCTCGTCGCATTACTGTGTTTGAGATTGAGCTTATCCGTTTTGAAGGTGACGAAGTTGAATTAGAAGTACACTGCTCTAAAGGTACTTATATTCGTACAATCGTTGATGATCTTGGCGAGATGCTCGGTTGTGGAGCGCATGTGAGTTACCTTCGTCGTACTGGCGTCGCAAAATACCCGTACGAAAAAATGGTGACATTAGAACAGCTGCAAGAGTTGCTCGATAAAGCCAATGCCGAAGAGATCGCACCGAAAGAATTACTCGACGAGTTGCTACTCCCAATGGATACTGCGGTAGAAGACTTACCGGAAGTAAACTTGCTTCCTGAGTTGACTGATATGGTTCAGCATGGTCAGCCAGTACAAGTGTTTGGCGCACCAACTGAAGGTATTGTGCGCATGACTTCAGGTGAAGAAAGAACCTTTATCGGTATTGCCGACATCGATGATGATGGGCGTATTGCACCTAAGCGTTTAGTGGTTTTTAGAGACGAAGAGCAGAGCTAATAGCGGACGATAAAGTAAGCGTTAAGCTTTCATTAACTTGGCTCTTGCTTTACTCAAATCTTATCCGTATAATTCGCGCTTCGCGTAGCGGCTGAATCAGAGATTGGCGCTACAACTTTTAAACTTACTCTTATCAGGAGAGAATTATGTCTCTGAATGCAGAAACTAAAGCAGCAATCGTTGCAGAATACGCACAAGCTGAAGGCGATACAGGTTCACCAGAAGTTCAAGTAGCTCTACTTACAGCTTCTATCAACCACCTTCAAGGTCACTTTGCTAACCACAAACACGATCACCACAGCCGTCGTGGTCTTCTACGTATGGTTTCTCGTCGTCGTAAGCTTCTAGATTACCTTAAAGGTAAAAACCTAGCTCGCTACCAAGACCTAATCAAACGTCTAGGCCTACGTCGCTAATTAAGCGACTGCGCTAAGCAGTTTGAATGAAAAGGAGCCTATGGCTCCTTTTTTTGTATTTAAAATGGCTAAAAAAAGTCAAAAACCTATCCCAATCTATGGGATTGCATAGCTTTTTCTTCTCTAGATTACAAAATCTAACCCAAGTAGTTTATACTACGCCTCGTTATTTGTTTTTTCACAAATAATACCAATCACACTAAGTAAGTGATCAGAGCTAGCGCAGGAAAAATGCTCGAGAACAAGGCAGAATTTTTTGATAAGGTTATTCAATCAAAAATTCTAACGCCGTTATCGAGCATTTTAACAAGCTAGAATGACCAGTTATTTAGTACGATTGGTATAACTATCGATCCAAAATCATTACAGTCACAGATGTCGGCCACTAGGTCGCGACTATTACAAGTAGATTAAGGTGAAAGCTCAGTCTATTTTTACTAGTCGCGATTGGTAATGTTTTGGATTTTCACTAGATAATTCTATGGCGTAACGTCATGGAACAAGGAAACAAGAATGTTCGAAAAACCAGTTGTTAAGACTTTCCAGTACGGTAACCACACCGTTACTTTAGAAACAGGCGTAATCGCACGTCAAGCTACTGCAGCAGTAATGGCAACAATGAACGATACTTCTGTATTTGTATCAGTTGTCGCTAAGAAAGAAGCAGTAGAAGGCCAAGATTTCTTCCCTCTAACAGTAAACTACCAAGAGCGTACTTACGCTGCAGGTAAAATTCCTGGTGGTTTCTTCAAGCGTGAAGGTCGTCCTTCAGAAGGCGAAACACTAACGGCTCGTCTAATCGACCGTCCAATCCGTCCTCTATTCCCAGACGCGTTTAAAAACGAAGTTCAGGTTATCGCGACAGTAATGTCTGTAAACCCTGACGTTCAACCAGACATGGTGACTATGCTTGCAACTTCTGCGGCACTGTCTATCTCTGGTGTTCCTTTTAACGGTCCTATCGGTGCGGCACGTGTTGGTCATATTGATGGTGAGCTAGTGCTTAACCCTTCAATGACTGAACTTGAATCTTCTAAGCTAGATCTTGTTGTATCTGGTACTGAAGGCGCTGTTCTTATGGTTGAATCTCAAGCAGACAACCTAACAGAAGAAGAAATGCTAGCAGCTGTTGTTTACGGTCACGACCAACAACAAGTTGCTATCCAAGCAATCAACGAATTTGCAGCTGAAGTGGCTACTCCGTCTTGGGACTGGGAAGCACCTACTGAAAACACTGAGCTTAAAGCAAAAATTGCTGAGCTAGCTGAAGCTAAATTGACTGAAGCTTACCAAATCACTGAGAAAATGGCGCGCTATGACCGCATCCATGTTATCGCTGATGAAGTAAACGCGGCGCTACTTGCTGAAGACGCTGAACTGAATCCAAAAGAGATTCACACTATTTTCCACGACCTAGAAAAAACAGTTGTACGTGGCCGCATCATTGCTGGCAACCCACGTATCGATGGCCGTGAAAAAGACATGGTTCGTGCGCTAGACGTACGCACTGGCGTTCTTCCACGTACACACGGTTCTGCACTGTTCACTCGTGGTGAAACTCAGGCTATCGTTACTGCAACTCTTGGTACTCAACGTGATGCACAAATCATCGATGAGCTAACAGGCGAGCGTAAAGACAACTTCCTACTGCACTACAACTTCCCTCCATACTGTGTAGGTGAAACTGGTTTTGTTGGTTCTCCTAAGCGTCGTGAAATCGGCCACGGTAAACTGGCTAAGCGTGGTATTGCAGCGGTAATGCCTTCTGTTGAAGAATTCCCATACACAGTTCGCGTAGTATCAGAAATCACAGAATCTAACGGTTCTTCTTCTATGGCTTCTGTATGTGGTACTTCTCTTGCTCTTATGGATGCAGGTGTGCCAATCAAAGCGTCTGTTGCGGGTATCGCAATGGGTCTAGTTAAAGAAGGCGACGACTTTGTTGTTCTTTCTGACATCCTAGGCGACGAAGATCACCTTGGTGACATGGATTTTAAAGTAGCCGGTACTAACGACGGTATCACTGCATTGCAGATGGATATCAAAATCGAAGGTATCACTAAAGAGATCATGCAAATTGCTCTTAACCAAGCGCAAGGTGCACGTAAGCACATCCTATCTGTAATGGATAACGCTATCTCTGGTGCTCGTGAAGAGATTTCTCAATTCGCTCCACGTATCCACCAAATGAAGATCAACCCTGAGAAGATCCGTGACGTTATCGGTAAAGGCGGCGCAGTAATTCGTTCACTTTGTGAAGAAACTGGCACAACTATCGAAATCGAAGATGACGGTACAGTGAAAATTGCTGCAACTTCTGGTGAGCAAGCGCAAGATGCAATCGACCGCATCAAAGCACTGACTGCTGAAGTTGAAGTAGGTACTATCTACATGGGTAAAGTTGCTCGTCTAGCTGACTTCGGTGCATTCGTAACTATCCTTCCTGGTAAAGATGGTCTAGTACACATCTCTCAAATCGCTGACAAGCGTGTTGAGAAAGTATCTGACTACCTAACTGAAGGCCAAGAAGTTAAAGTTAAGGTTCTAGAAATCGACCGTCAAGGTCGTGTACGTCTAAGCATGAAGGAAGCGGTTGAAGCTCCTGCAGCAGATGACGCAGCACCAGCAGCTGAATAATATTGATTTTTAAGAAAAAATCGATAAATGCATAAATAAAGAGGAGCTTTTTAGCTCCTCTTTTTCTATGCTAAAGGAATCCCCATCGAATTCGATGGCTCACAGGGAGGTAGTATTTAGTGAAATGGTTTAGTGTGCTAATAGCAGGGCTAGTGCTGATTATGTCTGGCTGTTCAAGCATGGGCGGTAAAGATAAAGAATGGGCACCGCCACCAATGGCCGTCCCCTTACAGCCATCAATTCAACAAGAAGTGCAAATTGCTCGCGCTTCACAGTTACTGCTGCGCAGTGATATTACCGAAGAGCAAAGAGCTGAACTGCACTTACAACGCGGTGTGTACTACGACAGCTTAGGCTTACGTGAACTGGCTCGTTATGACTTTAATCAGAGCTTATCCATTAACCCCGCGCAAGCTGAGATATTTAATCTGCTTGGTGTGTACTTTACCCAGATAGGGCAGTATGACGCCGCTTACGAAGCATTTGATTCTACACTGGAGTTAGATCCTGGAAACCAATATGCAGAGCGTAACAGAGCGATTGCACTCTACTATGGGGATAGAATTGATTTAGCGCTGGATGATATGACCAAGCACTATGAGGATGATCCTAGCGATCCTTTCAGCGCTATGTGGTTGTACATCATCGAAATGAAGTCTGACCAACAGGATGCGCTAGCCAAACTTGAACAACGTTACGCTAAAAGAGATCAGCAATGGGGCTGGGCTTTAGTGGCAATGATGCTAAATAAAATCTCCAATGATGAAGTGATTTTAGACATAGCCTCTGGTGCCAAAGACAACGTCATGTTGGCGCAACGTCTAACAGAAACTTATTTCTATATGGCGAAGCGTTATCAATTAGCCGGCGAATATAACGAAGCTGTCAGTTTGTATAAATTGTCTTTGAGCTTTAACGTGTATGAATATGTTGAACATAGATACGCTTTCTTGGAGCTAGGTCGCATCTTTTCAGAGGTACGCGCTGAAAGGCAAGAGCAGTTAAAAGAAGAAAGCGAGAAAGAATAGTTTTAGTTTGAAGACTAAGCTAAAAAACTAAGCTTCAAAAAAACAAGCTCAATATGAAAATACCGCCCTCAATTCAAATTAATGAGGGCGGTATTTTTTATTTAAGCATTTTATTCTCTATTGAAGCTGAATATTAGCGCAGTTCAAGCCCGGCAATTTGATGCCAGTAGCCGTTACATTGACGGTCTTGAATGTGCAGAGGTTTAGAGCCTTGCTCATTGGCTTTGAAGGCGTCGATATTGTCGAAAGTGTCTAAGCCTAGTGGGCTCAAACGCACCACATCGACCAAACCGTGCATTGATGGAATGTCATTGCCTAAATTGTAGCAATAGCCTGACTGAGTCTGGATGCCGTTTAAATTAAATACGGTTTGACCCTCTTGGCTATCTACTTTAAGACCGGTTGGGTATTTTATGCAGCAAGTCTGGCAGTCGTCTTTCGCTTTGTTTTCGGCGCGAGCGGTAAAGCAACGTGCGGAATACGCTAGTGGCAGATAGCCGTGACTGAAGACTTCCACTTCAAACTTATTGCGAATACCTAGCTCATCGCATTGCAACAAGGTGTTGTTTAGCCAATCACGAGATAACTCTACCGGCATACACCAACGAATCATGCCTTGTTTTAGGAATAGATTAAGGGTGCGTGCATTGTAAGTGTTGACCGCTGGGCCAACGACGAAAGGTACGCCTTTTTCGTGCGCTAACTGAATGCCTGATACATCGTTGGCTTCAATGGCAAAGTCGCCATTGTCGATGTACTTTTTCATGATATTGACTTCGCTTGGCGCTTCTAGCAATGCCATGGTTGACAGCACCACTTGCTTACCCGAGTTAGAAAGATCTTTAGCAATATCAAACCAATGCTGCGGTTTGAGTTCGCGGCGTTTGGAACACACCGACTCACCCAAATAAATGATATCCGCGCTAGATTGCTTTGCTTGCTCATAAAAGCTTTCAACGTCTTGTTTTGGCCAAAAATAGAGTAGTGGCCCTAATGAATATTTCATATTAATTCTCCGACTACTGCCATTTACGATGGTAGGCACCAAGGGTGGTTTGTGTTCCCTCTGAGACATTGGCTAATGCTCTGTCCCACTCAGGCTGTACTTGATAGTTTTCTGGGTTTCTTTGGTAAGCATCAATTGCCGCGCGCCAAGTGCGAGTAACTTGCTCTACATAAGCTGGGCTACGTTGACGACCTTCAATTTTTACCGATGCGACGTTTGCGGCAAACAGCTCTGGCAATAGCGATAAAGTGTTCAGGCTAGTGGGTTCTTCTAAGGCGTGATACAGCTTATTCTCGCCGTCAACCTCGGCATTAAAACGGCCTTTACATAAGGTTGGGTAACCTGCGTTTTCGCCTGCGGCATAACGATCAATTAAGATCTCATTGAGGCGTGATTCAAGACCAGAGTCCGTTTCTTGCCAGCGTACATATTTGGCAGGGGAGCAAGCGCCCACTGTATTAGGAGATTCCCCAGTTAAATAGGAAGAGAGATAACAGCGACCTTCGGACATGATGCAAAGACTGCCAAAGGCAAACACCTCTAGTTCTACATCTGAGGTGAGGTTACGAGAAAGCTGTTTCACTTGATGAATCGACAATACACGCGGCAATACCACGCGTTTCACATTGAAGTTGCTGTGATAGTAGTCCACTGCAGCTACATTGGTGGCAGACGCCTGTACAGAGAGATGTAGCTCCAATTCTGGATAGTGAGTGGCGGCATATTCCAATACGGCGATATCTGCAACAATTAGGGCATCAATGCCATTTTGCGCAGCCATATCGACAGCATTAGTCCAACGCTCAAAACCAGAGGGTTGAGCAAAGGTATTTAAGGCAACATGAATTTTTTTGTTGGCGTTATGCACATATTGAACAGCTTTTTCAAACTTTTTTCCGTTGAAATTGAGTCCGGCAAAGTGGCGTGCATTAGTGTCGTCTTTGAAGCCGACATAAACCGCATCAGCACCGCAATCAATAGCAGTTTTCAGTGCCGGTAAGTTACCGGCAGGGCAGAGTAGTTCCATAATTCTGAGTAATTCACTGAGCAAATAGTAGAGCAGTGTAACGATTGATGGCGGAATGAGAATTGATATGGGGCAGTTTTAATAGCCAGTTGGTTGTTTTTTGAACGGCATATCTTGGAGTTTGACTAAACTCAGTTCATTTCTGTCATTTATTCAGTATCATGAGCGACATTATACGGATGAGAGACATAACTGTGCTTGAGAAAGTAAGACAACAATTAGTAGTGAATGCCGCGAATATCTTTCGTATTCCTGCCAAGTTAATGCCCGCTAAACTGCAGAGTTTCACCTTACTAGAAGGTTTGAAACTGGTATTTAAAGAAGCATTAGAAGATGGCGATTTTGAGTTTCTTGAAGGTAAATGGCTGAAAGTTTCTGTTAGTGATATGGACTTAAGTTGGTTTATTAGCTGTGAAGAAGGTGACTTAATGGTGAGCACTGAGGCAAAAGAGCATCAGGTGAGCTTTAGTGGTTCATTAAATGATCTTGTTCTCATTGCGGGCAGAAAAGAAGACCCTGACACGCTATTTTTCCAACGTCGCTTGAGCATTGAAGGCGATACTGAACTAGGGTTAGAAGTTAAGAACTTAATGGACAGTGTTGATCTTGATGCACTACCGAAAGCGGTGAAAACGGCCTTAGAGCAATTAGCCACTTTTGTAGCAAAAGGGGTGCAGACTACTGCCAACGCGACCACTTCGGCAAGAGAGACTGAAAATGCTTATTAGAACAGAAGCACCAGCAGATAATTTAGGAATTCTTGCACTGTTAAAGCATGCGTTTCCTACTGATGCTGAAGCAAATTTAGTCAACACATTGCGTGAGAACGGCAATATTACTTTAAGTATTGTGGCTAGCGATGATGAAGGCCGCGTGATTGGTTGTGCGCAATTTTCGCCTGTTACTTTGTCTGGTAATGATTACGGCTGGCAAGGGCTGGCTCCGGTTGCTGTGCATGAAGATTATCGCAATCAAGGCATTGCGGAGCGCATGATTAAAGAAGGCTTAGACTCGCTACTAGAGTTTGGCTATAGCGCTTGTGTCGTGTTAGGCGATCCCGCTTATTACTCTCGTTTTGGTTTTGCCCATTCGGAAGGAAAGCGTTTTCGCTGTCAGTGGGATTTACCTGAAGATGTTTTCCAAGTGCTCGATTTAACTGGAGAAAGCTTTGCAGGCTTATCTGGCCTTATCGAATACTGCCAAGAGTTTGATCAGTTCTAAGACTATGCCGAATTTGAACTCAAGAGCAAAACTACTGGCCGAAATGGATATTGAGCAGTGGCAATTACAACATGCTGAGCGCCTTGAAGGTTATCAGCAACCTGCCATCTCTTTGCCTGATTCGGTGAAACTGCTGTTTGTCTCACCATTGATTCCAGCAGCTCAAGACGCCGAATTCTTACAAAAGGTGTTAAAGGCAATGCAGTTGCAACTGAGTGATTGTCGCCACCTTTATCCCAATCAAGTGTCCCAACTTAGCCAGCACCAATTACAGTGGGTGTGGTTTAGTGCCTGTGCCCCTATCGCTGTTGAAGGTGTAAAGGAGATCCATTCTCCTGCCTTGTCAGAGATTGATGGTCACAACCAAAACCGTCGCCAACTATGGAATCAAATACAAAATAATGCCTAATCTTATCCCGTTAGCTTCAACACACTTAGACAGTGTATGGCAGATAGAATCCACAGCGCACACTCATCCGTGGAAGCGCTCAATGATCGATGATCTTGCCAGTCGTGGCGCAATGCATTTTGCTTTTGAAAACGATGAGCAGTTGGTTGGCTACTTCTATGCGCAGAATATTGTCGGTGAAGTGACACTACTTAATATTGCGGTTGCCCCAGAAAAACAAGGGCAGGGGATTGGTACGCAGTTGATAGAGTCTTTCATTGAATTATGCGAAAGCCAAGATGTAGAGAGCATCTGGCTAGAAGTGCGAGATTCTAACAAAAAAGCACAAACTCTGTATTTAAACGCAGGCTTTAACGAAGTTGATAGACGCACCAATTACTACCCAACAGCGAGTGGTCGAGAAGATGCCATTATTATGAGCTACCTCTGCTTGTAATTGAGCTTTTATATTTCTCAAAATGACATGAAACAGGTGAATTTATTCACCTGTTTTTTCTTATATTGAATCACCATTTTCTTTTCTAAAATTCATCAACAAATAGCCACTTTAGCACTTCTCTCATTGCTGAAAAATCCGCCACTTTTTTCTTGCTCATTTCTATTTTTTGTAAGTAAATGCAAACACTTATCATCTACTGCTGAATTTATTTGATCTAGATCAAGTGATCTTTAAGTTGCAATTTAAATGCTTCTTTTGAGTGGCGCTTACGACTAACATTTTGCGCCTGTAAACATATATTTTAAATATTACTTAAGGAAGGTTAAATGTTCTGTATTCAGTGCGAGCAAACAATGCAAACTCCTGTTGCTAGTGGTTGTCAGTATGCAATGGGCATGTGTGGTAAAACATCAGAGATTTCTGACTTGCAAGACGTGTTGATTTATATTCTTCAAGGTGTCAGCGCATACGCAAATGCAGCTCGTAGCTTAGGTGTGGTTGATGTAGAAGCCGATGCTTACGTACCTCAAGCATTCTTTGCAACACTCACAAACGTGAACTTTGATGATGCACGTTTAATCGAATACACAGAACAAGCGCTTTCTTACAAAGCACGCCTAAAAGCAGCTTATGAAGCAGCGTGTCTAACGCAAAACGTAGAACCTAAAGTTCTTGAAGGTGCGGCTCAATTTACCATTGAAGCAGAAAAAGTAACGCTACTAAACAAAGCCGCTGACGCAGCGCTAAACCACGACGTAACTGAAGTGGGTGAAGACATTCTTGGTCTACGTCTACTTGCACTATACGGCCTTAAAGGTGTAGCTGCGTACATGGAACACGCACGTATTCTTGGTCAACAAAAAGAAGACGTTTCGGCTGAATTCCACCGCATCATGGCTCGTCTGGGTGAGAACCCAACTGAAATGAACGAACTACTTGAACTTGCAATGGCATGTGGTCACTTGAACTACAGCGTTATGCAAATGCTAGATCAAGGTGAGACAGAAGCATTTGGTCACCCGGTACCGACTAAAGTCAACATGAAGCCAATCGCAGGTAAAGCGATTCTAGTTTCTGGTCACGACCTAATCGACCTTAAATACATCCTTGAGCAAACTGCGGGTAAAGGCATCAATGTTTATACTCACGGTGAAATGCTTCCTGCACACGCCTACCCAGAGCTTGGTGGTAAACACCCTCACTTAGTAGGTAACTACGGTAGCGCATGGCAGAATCAACAAAAAGAATTTGCTAACTTCCCTGGCGCAATCGTAATGACATCTAACTGTCTGATTAACCCAGAAACAAATGGTTATGCGGATCGCATGTTCACTCGTAACATCGTAGGCTGGCCTGGCGTTGAGCATCACACTGGTCATGACTTCTCTTCAGTTATCGAGAAAGCACTTGAGTGTGAAGGCTTCAAGTTTGATGAGATCCCTCTTTACACAACCACTGGTTTCGCACGTAACGCTCTAATGGAAGCGGCACCTGCAGTAATCGAGCAAGTGAAAGCAGGCAACATTCGTCACTTCTTCCTTGTTGGCGGTTGTGATGGTGACAAAAAAGAGCGCAACTACTTTACTGAATTCACTAAAGCAGCACCTCAAGACACACTAATCCTGACTCTAGCGTGTGGTAAATTTAAGTTTAACGATTTAGATTTCGGCGATGTGAACGGCATTCCTCGTCTATTAGATGTGGGTCAATGTAACGATGCATACTCTGCAATTCAGCTAGCTCTTGCACTGGCTGATACATTTGAGTGTGGTGTAAACGAACTACCTCTATCTCTGATCCTATCTTGGTTTGAGCAAAAAGCGATTGCTGTACTGCTTACTCTACTTGCTCTAGGCATTAAAGATATCCGCGTAGGTCCTACGGCTCCAGCGTTCTTAACTGAGAACCTTCTGAACCACCTACACGAGCAAACAGGTCTACGTTTGATCACAACTGTTGAACAAGATCTTGCTGACATCCTAGGTTAATTCCTAAATAAACCAATCACACAGAGGAGCCATAGGCTCCTCTTCTTTGACTGCAAATAATGAGTTTTAAAGATGCAACTGACCTGCACTGATATTCGACACGACACTTCTGATGTAACCACCTACTGGTTTGAAACTGACAATGCGTTTGATTTTATCCCCGGACAATTTCTGCCTTTGGAAGTGGATATTGAAGGTACCACACACCAGCGATGCTACTCACTAGCGTCTTTGCCGGGTGAAAAAAAGTGCAGTTTGACCATTAAGCGTGTGGCGGGTGGACTGGTATCTAACTACCTTGCAGACAGCTTTGCGGTAGGCGATTCACTGCGTTGTAGCAATGCGGCGGGTGACTTCCACCTTAACCTTGTCGATCAGCAACCTTTGCTGATGTTAAGTGCCGGTTCTGGTGTGACTCCAGTTTACTCTATGCTGCAAGCTCGTTTAGCTGCCGATGCAGACGCTGATATCGTGTTCATTCACAGTGCAAGCACTCCAAGTGATCGCATTTACGTGCAAGAGCTTGAAGCACTGGCGGAAAAGCACAGTAATTTAAAACTGGTTTGGGCGGTAAGCCGTGAGCATGACCAAACTCTTTATCATGGACGTTTAAGCCAAGCGCTTTTGCAGTCTGTCGTGCCTGATGTGGCTTCTAGAACCGTACTTATGTGCGGTCCTGAAGCATATATGGAATCAGCAAAAGCATGGTTTGCAGCGCTAGGTATTGCACCTACTCAGGTTCATAACGAGCAGTTTCAAGCAGCAATTGATTTAGCGACGAATGCTTCGGATGTACAATCGCACACTTTGACAGTGAATGGCTCTGAAGTGTCTATTGCCGGTGATGAATCAGTGCTCGATGCGCTAGAAAAAGAAGGGTTACCTATTTTTGCCGCTTGTCGCGCAGGTGTGTGTGGCAGCTGTCGCTGTAAAGGCGATAAAGATAAGTTGGTGAGCGCGACAACTGGCCCGCTTAGCGAAGAAGACATAGAGCAAGGTTACTTCCTTGCCTGTGCCAGCCAAGTTAAAGATGATATGTTTGTCGAAATCGGCTAGTTTTTAGACTGATTTAACGAAGGCTCAACCTAAGGTTGGGCCTTTATTTTATAGATAGATTGTGAAATGGCGCAGAATCAGCGAAAATAGCGCCAATTTTCGCCAGTGCACCAACCTAAAGAATTCGAATATGACCAATAGTCCATTTCAGCAAGAAGTGAGCAAGCGCCGTACGTTTGCGATTATCTCTCACCCGGATGCGGGTAAGACAACCATTACCGAAAAAGTATTGCTTTTCGGCAACGCGATCCAAAAAGCAGGTACGGTAAAAGGTCGTGGCTCGAACCAGCATGCAAAATCTGACTGGATGGAGATGGAAAAAGAACGTGGTATCTCGGTGACTACCTCCGTAATGCAGTTCCCATACAATGAGTGTTTGGTAAACCTACTCGATACTCCGGGACACGAAGATTTCTCGGAAGATACCTACCGTACGTTAACTGCTGTTGACTCTTGTTTGATGGTGATCGATGCCGCGAAAGGTGTCGAAGATCGTACTCGTAAATTGATGGAAGTAACCCGTCTACGCGATACGCCTATCGTAACCTTTATGAACAAATTAGACCGTGATGTTCGCGATCCAATGGAAGTGCTTGATGAGGTGGAAAGTGAATTGAGCATGGCATGTGCACCAATCACTTGGCCTATCGGTTGTGGTAAAGAGTTTAAAGGTGTTTACCACATTCATCGTGATGAAACTATCTTGTACGAATCAGGCCACGGTCATGAAATCCAAGAAGTGCGCATCATCAAAGGTCTGGATAACCCAGAGCTAGATGCTGCGGTAGGTGAAGACCTAGCGGAAAGCGTTCGTGAAGAGCTTGAGCTTGTGATTGGTGCTTGTCCAGAGTTTGATCAAGAGTTGTTCCTAGCGGGCGAGCTGACGCCAGTCTACTTTGGTACCGCATTGGGTAACTTTGGTGTTGACCATATGCTTGATGGTTTGACTAAGTGGGCACCAGGCCCGCAAGATCGTGAAGCCAACGAGCGTAAAGTTGTAGCCACAGAAGAGAAGTTCTCGGGTTTTGTGTTTAAAATCCAAGCCAATATGGACCCTAAACACCGTGACCGTATCGCATTTATGCGCATCGTGTCAGGCACGTACACGCAAGGCATGAAAATGAACCATGTGCGTACTGGTAAAAACGTCAGCATTTCTGACGCAGTTACCTTTATGGCTGGCGATCGTGCTCGCGCTGAAAAAGCGTATGCGGGTGACATTATCGGTCTACACAACCATGGCACCATCCAAATTGGTGACACCTTCACCCAAGGTGAAGGGCTGAAATTTGCCGGTATTCCTAACTTTGCGCCAGAATTGTTCCGTCGTATTCGCCTAAAAGATCCATTGAAACAAAAACAATTACTCAAAGGTCTAGTACAGCTTTCTGAAGAGGGTGCGGTGCAGGTATTCCGTCCATTACAAAACAACGATTTGATCGTTGGCGCGGTAGGTGTACTGCAGTTTGATGTGGTAGTAGCGCGTCTTAAAGCGGAATACAACGTAGAAGCTATCTATGAAGGCGTTAACGTTGCAACCGCTCGCTGGGTTGAGTGTGACGACGCTAAGAAGCTAGAAGAGTTTAAACGTAAGAACCAAACCAACCTAGCCTTGGATGGTGGTGACAACCTTTCTTATGTTGCGCCAACTATGGTTAACCTAAACCTAGCCAAAGAGCGTTTCCCTGAAGTTGAATTCCGCGCCACTCGCGAGCACTAATTCACTTTACAGCACAATGAATACGCGTAATTAAGAGAAGCCAGTTGCATGCAACTGGCTTTTTTGTTGTCTATTCTATGGCATAGAGTAGAGCTATCGTTAGATATAGTATTTCTTATTTTCTAACGATAAGTAGTGAGGAATACAATTAATGTGGTTTGATACGCACTGTCATTTAGATTTTGCAGAATTTACTTCTCATCGTCAGGCATACAACGCACTGTTTGCTGAGCATGAGATTGCACGTTTTTTTGTACCTAGTGTTGGGCCTGATAATTGGCAGGATGTGCTGCAACTTAAAAAACAGCGTAATCATCAAGTAGGGCTTGGTATACACCCTTGTTTTTTACAGCCTCTTATTGATGAGAATATTTTACAGCGGAGTTTGGATGAGTTGCATGCGTTAGCTTTGCAAAATCAAAATTCTCTTTCTGCTATCGGTGAGTGCGGATTAGATAAGCGTATCGATGTCCCAATTGCCACCCAATTATCGGCCTTTCATTTTCAGATAGAGTTAGCTGAGCAATTACAACTTCCCTTAGTTATCCATTCTGTTCAGCAACATCATAATATTCATGCATCGTTACAAATGAGGACTCGCGACAATCTTGGGGTAGTGCATGCATTTAGTGGTAACTATCAACAAGCAAAATCATTGCTCGATCTAGGGTTAAAAATTGGTGTTGGAGGGGTGATTACTTGGCCAACAGCACAAAAAACGCGTGAAGCAATAGCAAAGTTACCTTTAGATTGTATTGTGCTAGAAACTGATGCTCCTGATATGAGAATCACAGGCTTTTCTCAACTACCTAATTCCCCTCATTTTTTACCTAAAATATTTAATCAGTTAGTTTTACTAAGAGAAGAAAGTGCTTCTATACTGGCTGATAGGATATGGAAAAATAGTGTTAACTTGTTTAGTAGATAATTTCATTTATCTATGATAAATGAAGGTTTTTACGTATAAATGTGACGGTTATCACTAATAAAATGAATGTTTGCATTGAAAATTACTTCAAACGTGATCATTAACTAGTTTTACAAAGGGATGGACTGTATAATCCATTTCGTTATGAACATTTTCTACAACATTTTTACACTTTTTTTTAAACATTTTAAAATAAGGAAGCCATAAACTATGAGCCTGTTTATGAGCATAGTAGGTATGCTGGTACTGATTCTTATCGCAGTACTATTATCAGATAACCGTAAAGCAATTAACATCCGTACAGTGGCGGGTGCTTTTGCTATTCAGTTTATATTGGGTGCATTTGTACTTTACGTACCTTGGGGTAAAGATCTTCTGAAAAGTATTTCAGATGGTGTTTCGAGTGTAATTAGCTACGGTGCCGACGGCAGTGGCTTTTTATTCGGTAGCCTAGTTAACTTTTCAGTAGATGGCATTGGATTTATCTTTGCTTTCCAAGTGCTACCAACATTGATCTTCTTCTCTGCGTTAATCTCTGTACTTTACTACTTGGGTGTTATGCAGTGGGTTATTCGCATTCTTGGTGGTGGTCTACAAAAGGCACTAGGTACTTCTCGCGCAGAATCAATGTCTGCAGCGGCTAACATCTTTGTTGGTCAAACGGAAGCACCTTTAGTAGTTCGTCCTTTTGTGCCGCGCATGACTCAATCTGAACTATTCGCAATCATGTGTGGTGGTTTGGCTTCTATCGCTGGTGGTGTACTAGCGGGTTACGCATCAATGGGCGTGCCTATTGAGTACCTAGTTGCGGCATCATTCATGGCAGCTCCTGGTGGTCTATTGTTCGCTAAGATCATGAAACCTGAAACAGATGAGCCTATTGAACAACTTCCTGATATACATGGCGAAGGTGAAGATAAGCCTGCTAACGTTATTGATGCAGCAGCAACCGGTGCATCTGCGGGTCTAAGCCTAGCACTAAACGTTGGTGCGATGCTTATCGCTTTCATCGGTCTTATTGCACTTATCAACGGTCTTCTAGCTGGCGTTGGTGGCTGGTTTGGTTTTGAACACCTAACTCTAGAAATGATCTTAGGTTGGTTGTTTGCACCACTAGCATTCCTAATCGGTGTACCATGGAACGAAGCACAAGTTGCTGGTGAGTTCATTGGTATGAAGACGGTAGCGAACGAATTTGTCGCTTACGCTAACTTCGCACCTTACCTAGGCGATGCTGCTCCGGTTATTCTAAGTGAGAAGACGAAAGCAATTATCTCATTCGCATTGTGTGGATTTGCTAACCTTTCTTCTATCGCAATCCTATTAGGCGGTTTAGGTGGTATTGCTCCTAAACGTCGTGGTGATATTGCTCGCATGGGTATTAAAGCGGTTATTGCTGGTACGCTTTCAAACCTAATGGCGGCGACAATCGCTGGCTTCTTCCTTTCTTTCTAAGCAATTAGAAACAAAGTAATTAAACGCTCTAGTGATATTCACTAGAGCGTTTTTTTCTTTCTACTCTCGGGTTTGCTGAATATCACTTTTTTTTGAGATGCAAACCGTTTGCGTTCATTGTTAATGCCACGGAGATCTAACTTCCGACTATACTATTCAACGAAGTTAATAGGATGGACAATGATTATGAGTGAGGTTTTGTTAGCCGTATTTGCCGGTTTTATCGTCGGAGTATTGTTTTCAGCAATAAAACTGCCAATTCCAGCGCCTCCGGTGTTGTCTGGAGTGATGGGGATTGTTGGTGTGTACTTAGGTGGGCATTGCTATCACTGGTTAGTAGAGAGATTTTTTCAATAATATCTGTGTGGGTAAGTATGAGGTACTGGGTAATACCTAGAGTTCAATACTTATCGATATGAATATAAAGATGTACTTCCGTTGCAAAAAACAACGGTCTGCGGTTTAGGATTTATAACCGCGCGGTGACAAGGAAAGCAATTGGTTATTTCACCAAGTCTTCATGGAACCAAGTCCGTTCATTGAGTCTGGATGCGCAATAACAAAAGCCCTATCTATAACGAAAGTGCTTTGTAAATTGCCTCCAAAACTATTCAAACTTTTCGGAGAAAAAAATGAGCGATTTGAAAGCTGCAGCTTTGCGTGCACTTAAATTAATGGATCTTACCACTCTTAACGATGACGACACTGATCAAAAGGTTATTGATCTTTGTCATGCGGCTAAGTCAGCTGTGGGTAATACGGCTGCTGTTTGTATTTACCCTCGTTTTGTTCCTATTGCTAAGAAAACATTGCGTGAGCAAGGCACACCAGACGTTAGAGTTGCGACTGTAACTAACTTCCCTCACGGTAATGACGATATTGATATCGCTGTTGCAGAAACTAAAGCTGCGGTTGCTTATGGCACCGACGAAGTGGATGTTGTATTCCCTTATCGAGCACTAATGGCAGGTAATGCTGAAGTGGGTTTTGAGTTGGTGAAACAGTGTAAAGCGGCATGTGGTGATACCTTACTTAAAGTGATTATCGAAACTGGCGAGCTAAAAGAAGAAGCACTGATCAAACAAGCCTCTGAAATCTGCATCAAAGCGGGTGCGGACTTTATCAAAACCTCTACGGGTAAAGTGCCAGAAAACGCAACACCAGAGTACGCGAGTATGATGCTAGAAGTGATTCGCGATATGGGCGTTGCACAGAGCGTTGGCTTTAAACCTGCTGGTGGCGTACGTACTGCGGAAGATGCGGCGTTGTACCTTGCGATGGCCGATGAGATCTTAGGTGATTCTTGGGTGGATAACCGTCACTACCGTTTTGGCGCATCAAGCCTACTGACAAACCTACTCAATACGTTAGAAGTGACTGACGAAAAAGCAGACCCTGCTGCATATTAATAGTCTGAAAGAAGGCTTACTTAACGGTAAGCCTTTATTTTTAAATATTAAATTTTAGGGTAGGGCTTATGTATTTACCTCAAGAAATCATTCGTAAAAAACGTGATGGTGAAACCCTCACGACGGATGAAATCAACTTTTTTATTCAAGGTGTGGCGAACGATACTGTCTCTGAAGGGCAGATAGCCGCATTTGCAATGACTATCTTTTTCAATGAAATGACCATGCCAGAACGTATCGCGCTCACTTGTGCAATGCGTGATTCTGGGATGGTGATTGATTGGAGCTATATGAATTTTGATGGTCCGATTGTAGATAAACATTCTACAGGCGGAGTCGGCGATGTTACCTCTTTAATGCTAGGGCCAATGGTGGCGGCATGTGGCGGGTATGTTCCTATGATTTCAGGCCGTGGCTTAGGTCATACCGGCGGAACATTAGACAAACTTGAATCTATTCCTGGTTACAACATTACTCCAGACAATGAAGTTTTTGGTCGAGTGACTAAAGATGCCGGTGTGGCCATTATTGGTCAAACTGGAGACTTAGCACCTGCCGATAAACGCGTGTATGCCACGCGAGATATTACCGCAACAGTAGACAATATCTCTTTGATTACCGCATCAATCCTCTCTAAGAAACTGGCCGCCGGCCTAGATTCGTTAGTCATGGACGTAAAAGTGGGTTCTGGTGCATTTATGCCAACATACGAAGCATCAGAAGAGTTAGCTCGTTCTATCGTGGCAGTTGCGAATGGCGCTGGCACAAAAACCACTGCAATACTGACGGATATGAACCAAGTGTTAGCTTCGTCGGCAGGTAATGCGCTTGAAGTGCGAGAAGCGGTGCGCTTTTTAACGGGCGAATATCGAAACCCTCGTTTGCTTGAAGTGACTATGGCTTCTTGCTGTGAAATGTTAGTGCTTGGTAAGTTGGCAGATTCCACTGAGCAAGCTTACGAAAAGCTAATGACAGTGCTTGATAACGGCAAAGCGGCTGAGTGCTTTAATAAAATGGTGGCGGGTCTTGGCGGGCCATCAGACTTTGTGAGCAACTATACTCAATATTTACCCGAGGCTGAGATCATCAAACCTGTGTTTGCTAAACAAGCCGGCGTTATTACTCACATGGATACTAGAGCAATTGGTATGGCGGTTGTGGGCATGGGCGGTGGTCGTCGGGTGGCGACAGATAGCATCGACTACGCCGTTGGCTTTGATAAGTTTGCACAACTTGGTGACGCCGTGGATGCTGAAAAGCCGCTGGCTTTCATTCATGCGCGTAACGAGCAGCAGTGGCAAGAGGCTGCAAATGCTTTGCAAGCCGCTATCCATATTGGTGACCCATCTCAGTATCAAGCAACACCTGTGGTGTATGCCCAGATAAGAGCCGAAGATTTATAGGCTAAGGATACAACAATGAAACGAGCCATAATTTTAGTTTTAGATTCATTTGGTATTGGCGCAACACAAGACGCCGATAAATTTGGTGATGTGGGTTCTGATACTTTGGGTCACATTGCTGAGCAATGTGCAAAAGGGTTAGCGGATAATGACACTCGCAGTGGTCCTTTAACGTTACCGAACTTGTCTCGCTTAGGTTTAGGGTTAGCCGCTCAAGAATCAACGGGAACATTTCCTATTGGTTTAGATAGCAATGCCGACATTATTGGCGCTTACGGGCATGCTGCGGAAATTTCATCAGGCAAAGATACTCCTTCAGGTCACTGGGAAATCGCTGGTGTTCCTGTGTTATTTGATTGGGGATATTTCACTGATCTAGAAAATAGCTTCCCGCAACCATTGCTTGATCGAATCGTGGAACGAGCAGGTCTTAAAGGTTACTTAGGTAATTGCCATGCGTCAGGGACTCAAGTGCTTGATGATCTCGGTGAAGAGCACATGCAGACAGGAAAGCCTATTTTCTATACCTCTGCTGATTCGGTTTTCCAGATCGCCTGTCATGAAGAAACCTACGGCTTAGATAACCTGTTACAACTTTGTCAGATTGTTCGAGAAGAACTTGAGGACTACAACATTGGTCGAGTGATTGCGCGTCCATTTATTGGTGATAAAGCCGGTGAATTTAAGCGTACCGGTAATCGTCGCGATCTATCGGTTGAGCCGCCAGCGGCAACTGTGCTGCAAAAGCTGGTTGATGAAAAGCAAGGCGAAGTGATCTCTATTGGTAAAATTGCGGATATCTATGCCAACTGCGGTATTACCAAAAAAGAGAAAGCTACCGGTCTTGAAGATCTGTTCAATTTAACTCTTGAGCAAGTTAAACAAGCACCAGACAACAGTATTGTGTTCACTAACTTTGTGGATTTTGACTCTTCATTCGGTCATCGCCGTGACGTGGCAGGTTATGCGGGGGCACTAGAATATTTTGATCAACGTCTACCTGAGGTTTTGGCGATATTAGAGCCTAATGATGTCCTGATCTTAACCGCCGATCACGGCTGCGATCCAACATGGCAAGGTACAGATCATACCCGTGAACATATTCCAGTATTGGTGTATGGGGATAAAATAGAAGCGGGTTCATTAGGTCGCCGCTCAACATTTGCCGATATAGGTCAGAGCTTAGCTCACTATTTTGGTACTTCAGAGATGGATTATGGAACTAGCTTCTTGAAATAAAAGAAGTCAATAGATTAATGCGCTAATAGGGCTTAGACCCTCATTAAAACAGAAAAGGAAAGATAAAATGGCTACTCCTCATATTAATGCAGAAATGGGTGATTTTGCTGACGTGGTATTGATGCCAGGTGACCCAATCCGAGCTAAGTACATTGCGGATACCTTTCTAGAAAACGTAGTTCAAGTGTGTGATGTCCGTAACATGTATGGTTTCACTGGAACTTATAAAGGCCGTAAAATCTCAGTAATGGGACACGGCATGGGTATTCCATCTTGCTCTATTTATGTCACAGAGCTAATCAAAGATTTTGGCGTTAAAAAAGTAATTCGTGTCGGCAGTTGTGGCGCGGTTCGCAGCGACGTGAAACTGCGTGACGTTGTGATTGGTATGGGCGCGTGTACAGATTCAAAAGTGAACCGCATCCGTTTTAAAGATCATGATTTTGCAGCGATTGCTGATTACGGCATGGTACGCAATGCAGAGCGTGCGGCTGAGAAACTGGGTATTGCAGCTAAAGTGGGCAACCTATTCT
Organism: Vibrio neonatus; assembly: GCF_024346975.1. Taxonomy (NCBI): domain Bacteria; kingdom Pseudomonadati; phylum Pseudomonadota; class Gammaproteobacteria; order Vibrionales; family Vibrionaceae; genus Vibrio; species Vibrio neonatus. The sequence goes on from NZ_AP024885.1 coordinate 563,318, forward strand.
CTGCTGAGCTTTTCTATACTCCAGATCCAGAGATGTTTGACGTGATGGATAAATACGGCATTTTGGGCGTAGAAATGGAAGCAGCGGGCATTTATGGTGTGGCAGCGGAATACGGCGTAAAAGCATTAGCGATTTGTACTGTATCGGATCACATTAAAACGGGTGACCAAACAACATCTGATGAGCGTGCGACCACATTTAATGAAATGATGGAAATTGCATTAGAATCTGTTTTGTTGGGTGATGCAGAATAAGAACATATTTCCTTACAGAATAGTTTGTTACGTTCGGATCTCTATTTAATAAAGAAGCTTGGCTCTTAATGTAAGAACCAAGCTTTTTTTATGGGAGTTATACCAATCGTACTAAATAACTGATCACTTACTTAGTGTGATTGGTATTATTTTCTTCTCAGAACCAATGTAAGCAATACACCAGAGAGAAAACTCATCAATATCATCAGGTACATAGTGCGATCGCTATTGCGATAATGATGATCAGAAAAGGCAACGACACGCCCTTTTTCAAAGGTGATTCTGACATAACCAATAATGGCATCTTGGGAGAAAATAGGTTCAATAAGTTGTTGTTTACCTATTCCTGCTGAGGCCAGTGGTGTATCCATACCAAGGGATTCACGTACTGTCTTAGCGTTGGTACTAGAGGCTATTTTTATCCCACTATTATCATAGACAGTCGCATCTGCAACTAAGGTGTCGCGGGCTAATTGGTTTGCAAGATGACGTAGCTTTTCTTGATCTTCTGTCACAAGAAAGTCACTGGCACTCAACGCAGCTTGCGATATTAGAAGCTTGGTTAGAGTTTGCAGTTGCTTAGTTTGAATCTGTTGATTGCCTTGGCTTATGTTGACGCTATTGCGCACTATGGTCAGAAGCATCAGTACTAGTAACCCGATAAAGATCACTTTAATAAACAGACGTAGAGAAAATAAAGATTCTTTCATTTCACCAAACGTAATTAATGTATGCCATTGCATAGTGATACTTGCGCAATCAAATTGCAATAGGGTAAGTTTAGGGGAATGTTTTCTTCGAAACGGATTTGAATTTTCATGGAAGTTAAAGAATTACAACGCATCAGTGCTTTAGGCAATGCATCTCAGCAGCAGTTAGCGGTTGTTTTTGCTGAGCAAAGCAATGAGCAATTAAGCCAAGTATTTAATAATGAAGAGTTATTTGCTAGCTGGACTGTGGGGCGTTATCAGGTATTGCTCACCAGTAGTGTAAGTATAGAAAAGCACATTACAGCATTGGCGAATGCTAATATCGATTTTGCGCACCTTAAAGATTTGCCAAATATGGCGGAACCGGGTTTGGCTCTTTTTGATATGGATTCAACCTTAATTGAGATTGAATGTATTGATGAAATAGCAAAACTGGCGGGTGTGGGTGAAGAAGTTTCCGAGGTGACTGAGCGCGCGATGCAAGGTGAACTCGACTTTGAACAAAGCCTAAGACAAAGAGTGTCAAAGCTCGCTGATGCTGATGAATCTATTTTGATGGAAGTGCGTAGTGAACTGCCTTTGATGGCAGAAGCAAAGCTGTTAATCGATGGCTTAAAACAAGCTGGCTGGAAAGTTGCAGTGGCATCGGGCGGTTTTACTTATTTTTCTAATCATCTGAAAGAGCTGTTAGATTTAGATTTTGCTCGCTCAAATCGACTTGAAATAGAGTCGGGTAAATTAACCGGTGCCGTGTTGGGCGAAGTTGTCTCAGCGCAAACTAAGGCGGATATTTTAGAGCAGCTTCGAGTGGAGTATCAGCTAGAGCGCAGTAATTGTATTGCCGTGGGTGATGGTGCCAATGATTTAGTTATGATGGCGGTGGCGGGATTGGGCATTGCCTATCATGCTAAGCCTAAGGTAGTCGAGCAAGCCCAAGCTGCGGTAAACTATGCCGATCTTGGTGGCGTGCTATGTATCTTATCGGCAAGCCACGTATTACACACTTTAAATAAAGAATAATTAATGGCAAAAGTAAAAACGGCTTACGTATGTAACGATTGCGGTGCGGATTTTCCTCGTTGGCAAGGGCAATGTAGCGCATGTGGTGCATGGAACACAGTGACAGAAGTTCGTTTAGCCGCTTCTCCGCAAGTGGCTCGTAACGAGCGTTTGACGGGATATGCAGGCAACGCCGAACAGTCAAAAGTACAAGTGCTGGCCGATATCGACTTACAAGATGTCCCAAGATTTAGCAGTACGTTTAAAGAGTTTGACCGTGTGCTTGGTGGCGGTATTGTGCCGGGAGCGGCTATTTTAATTGGTGGCAGTCCTGGCGCGGGTAAATCAACGGTATTGCTACAAACCATGTGCCGACTTGCCGCAGATATGCCAACGCTTTATGTCACGGGCGAAGAGTCGTTACAACAAGTGGCAATGAGGGCATCTCGTTTAGGTTTGCCGAAAGATAACCTGAAAATGCTATCTGAGACGAATGTCGATAAAATTTGTCAGGTTGCCGAAAAAGAGCAGCCTAAAATCATGGTTATCGACTCCATTCAGGTAATGCATGTGTCTGATGTGCAATCCTCACCGGGCACAGTGGCGCAAGTAAGAGAATCAGCCACTACGCTAACCCGTTATGCCAAACAAAATAATGTCGCCATCTTTATTGTCGGCCACGTAACTAAAGACGGTTCTTTAGCGGGACCAAAAGTGCTAGAGCATATTATCGATTGTTCAGTATTGCTCGATGGTGGCGCGGACAGCCGTTTTAGAACGTTACGTAGTCATAAAAACCGCTTTGGCGCAGTCAATGAGCTTGGCGTTTTTGCCATGACAGGACAGGGACTAAAAGAAGTCTCTAACCCTTCTGCTATTTTCCTCTCTCGCGGTGAAGAGCAAACTTCAGGCAGCTCTGTAATGGTGATTTGGGAGGGGACAAGACCATTGCTTGTCGAAATTCAGGCCTTGGTGGATTACTCACAATTGGCTAATCCTCGACGCGTGGCTGTTGGGCTAGAGCAAAACCGTTTATCTATGTTATTGGCCGTATTGCACAAGCACGGCGGCATGCAAATGGCTGATCAAGATGTCTTTGTCAATGTGGTCGGCGGCGTAAAAGTCACCGAGACCAGTGCTGACCTTGCATTGTTGATGGCACTGCTCTCTAGTTTTAGAGACCGACCACTGCCAAAAGATGTTGTAGTGTTTGGTGAAGTAGGGCTTGCAGGGGAGATTCGCCCTGTTCCTAGTGGTCAAGAGCGTCTTAACGAAGCTTTTAAGCATGGTTTCACAAAAGCTATCGTACCAAGTGCAAATATGCCTAAGGGCGGTATCGCTGGCATGCAGATACATGCCGTGAAAAATTTATCCGAAGCAATTCAGGCATTTGATGAGATGTAATCATTAGTTGTAAAAATATATTCGCAACAGGTGATTAAAGGCTCTTTTCACGGGCTTGATTCTCATCTATAGTTCTTGGATTGAAAATAAAAGGCGAAATTTTCGCTCAACAAGCACACAGAGCTATCAGTCTATGCAGATTGTGATATACTCTGCGCGCATTTTATATCCTATTGATAGAGTAAAACGATGACTGATTTATCAAAATACAGAAATATTGGTATTTTCGCGCACGTTGATGCGGGTAAAACCACGACAACTGAGCGTATCCTAAAGCTTACCGGCCAGATCCATAAAACTGGTGAAGTTCATGATGGTGAATCAACTACTGACTTCATGGAACAGGAAGCTGAGCGCGGTATTACAATTCAATCAGCAGCAGTAAGCTGTTTTTGGAAAGGCCACCGCCTAAACGTTATCGATACTCCTGGACACGTTGACTTCACAGTTGAAGTTTATCGTTCTCTTAAAGTTCTTGATGGCGGCGTCGGCGTATTCTGTGGTTCTGGTGGTGTTGAGCCACAATCAGAAACTAACTGGCGTTACGCTAACGAATCAGAAGTATCTCGTCTGATCTTCGTTAACAAACTAGACCGTATGGGTGCAGACTTCTACAACGTTGTTGACCAAGTTAAAAACGTTCTAGGTGCGACTCCTCTAGTTATGGTTCTACCAATCGGCCGCGAAGATGACTTCGTGGGTGTTGTAGACCTTCTAAGCCGTAAAGCATACGTTTGGGATGACACTGGTCTTCCTGAAAACTACGAAATCAAAGATGTTCCAGCGGACATGGTTGATGACGTAGAACAATACCGTGAAGAACTAATCGAGACTGCTGTAGAGCAAGACGATGAACTAATGATGGCATACATGGATGGCGAAGAGCCTTCTATCGAAGACATCAAACGTTGTATCCGTAAAGGTACTCGTGACCTAGCGTTCTTCCCTACTTTCTGTGGTTCTGCATTTAAGAACAAGGGCGTACAAATCGTTCTTGACGCAGTAGTTGATTACCTACCTTCTCCAACAGAAGTTGATCCTCAACCTCTAATGGACGAAGAAGGCAACGAAACTGGCGAACACGCTATCGTTTCTGCAGATGAAACATTTAAAGCGCTTGCATTCAAAATTATGGATGACCGCTTCGGTGCACTAACTTTCGTTCGTATTTACTCTGGTAAATTGAACAAAGGTGACACCATCATGAACTCATTCACTGGTAAAACAGAGCGTGTTGGCCGTATGGTTGAGATGCAAGCTGATGACCGTAACGAACTAACTAGCGCACAAGCTGGTGACATCATTGCGATCGTTGGTATGAAGAATGTTCAAACTGGTCACACTCTATGTGATCCTAAGCATCCTGTTACTTTGGAGCCAATGGTATTCCCAACTCCAGTAATCTCAATTGCTGTATCTCCTAAAGATAAAGGCGGTTCTGAGAAAATGGGTATCGCAATCGGTAAAATGGTTGCAGAAGATCCATCTTTCCAAGTTGAGACTGACGAAGAGACTGGCGAAACTATCCTGAAAGGTATGGGTGAGCTTCACCTAGACATTAAAGTTGACATCCTTAAGCGTACTTACGGTGTTGACCTAACAGTTGGTGCTCCTCAGGTTGCTTACCGTGAAACTATCACTCAAGCAATTGAAGATAGCTACACGCATAAGAAACAGTCTGGTGGTTCTGGTCAGTTTGGTAAAATCGACTACCGTATCAAACCAGGTGAACCAGGTTCTGGCTTCAGCTTCAAATCAACAGTTGTTGGTGGTAACGTTCCTAAGGAATTCTGGCCTGCAGTTGAGAAAGGTTTTGCATCTATGATGGAAAACGGTGTTCTTGCTGGCTTCCCAACTCTAGACGTTGAAGTTGAACTATTCGACGGTGGCTTCCACGCAGTGGATTCATCTGCAATCGCATTTGAAATCGCAGCGAAAGGCGCATTCCGTCAATCAATGCCTAAAGCTGGTGCGCAACTGCTTGAACCTATCATGCACGTTGACGTATTTACTCCAGACGATCACGTTGGTGATGTTATCGGTGACCTTAACCGTCGTCGTGGCATGATCAAAGATCAACAAGCTGGCGTAACTGGTGTTCGTATTAAAGCTGACGTACCTCTTTCTGAGATGTTCGGCTACATCGGTCACCTACGTACAATCACTTCTGGTCGTGGTCAGTTCTCTATGGAGTTCTCACACTACGCAGCATGTCCAATGAACGTTGCTGAAGAAGTTATTGCTAAAGCTAAAGCTGAGAAAGACAACAAGTAATTGTTTGTTCTTAAATAGCTAAAAAAGCCCCGATAGTGCAAACTATCGGGGCTTTTTGTTATGTAGTGTAGCCTGTTATTTAGCGTTGCTTGCCATGTACTGCAAACTAGGTACTGCAAACTAGCTTGTTACTCCTCCCACACCACGAATTGATCTTTTGGCCAATTAGCGCCAGTGTCATGATATTTCTTTTCTAGAATATGACGTTTGATCTTTAGGGTTGGGGTCAGTATCTGGTTCTCTATGCTCCAAGGCTCTTTTATGAGTAGCACACCTTTGATTTTCTCATGTCCTTCAAGAGTTTCATTAATACCTTGGATGGATCTATGAATACTTTTTTCATAGCGTTTTTTGTCAAAGTTAGGGAAGTTATGTGGAACTATTAGTAGTATAGGTCCCGGCATGCCCAATCCTACTAAACAAAGCATTTCGACACGTGCAACTTCTATAATCGATTTTTCGATAGGAACAGGCGCAACGAATTTTCCTTTGGCTGTTTTAAAGGTATCTTTTTTACGCCCTTGAATGGTGAGATAACCTTCAGAATCTATCGAACCTATGTCGCCAGTGTGTAGCCAACCCTGCTCATTAAAGGTACGAGCGGTCGCTTCATCATTTTTGTAGTACCCTGAAAACATCCCCTTACTGCGAACCAGTATTTCTTCATCGTCGGCAATTTTTAACTCGATTCCTGGCCCTACTTTACCGACAGAACCAATTTTAGATGGGTTAAATGGGTAGTTTAGGGTGCTATAGGCGAATGTTTCAGTCATTCCCCACGCTTCGGTTATATCAATGCCAACCTTGTGATACCACTCAAGTATTGCAGGGCTAATAGGCGCAGAACCACAACCAAGGACTCTCCCTTGATCTAATCCTAAACCATCGATAATTTTCTTTTTAATGATGGAATTAAGAATTGGAATTTTTAATAGTAAGTTCAGCTTTTTCGGTGGCAGTTTATCTTGAATTCGCTGTTGGAATAGAGTCCATAAACGAGGAACAGAGATAAACAACGTTGGGCGATGCATTTTGACATCTTCAATGAAGGTATCCAAAGACTCCGGAAAGGCAGTCTCAAGCCCCGCCTGAATTGAAGATCCAAAAATGTACACTCGTTCAGTAATGTGCGCCAGTGGTAAATAAGAAAACATCCTATCACCAGGCTGTATGCCAATATGATCAACAAGGTTCTTCACTGACCAACTAAAAGCCCCATAAGTAAGCATAGCGCCTTTGGGTACGCCTGATGTTCCAGAGGTATAGACAATGGACATTAACTTATCATCGTGGTGCTGTGGCCGTTCCTGCGTATTTGGAGCGTCATGAATCAGCTGGGCAAACTTATACTGACACTCTGGTGCTGAATCGTAAGGAAAAGAGATAGTAATAAGGGATGGAAGACGTTGCATGACCTCTGAAGTGGCTGCTGCATCATCAAGTTTACCTGCAATCAGCACAGTACTTTCGCTGTGAGTTAAGCAGTATTCAATGGTGTCCGCCCCTGCGGTAGGGAAAATAGGCACACTAATAAAGTCACCGAGCATGAGCGCAAGGTCTGTAATAAACCATTCCACACAGTTTTTAGAAATGAAGGCAACTTTATCACGAGGCTTTAAGCCTAATTCTTTTAAGGCTCCGACAAATTTTAACGCCATATCAGCGACTTCAGAGTAGGTATAACTGACAAACTCTCGATCAATGATCTGTTTGAGGTAAACCTCGTCTGGTCGTTCCTGAGCCCATTTCAAAATCAGCTCGTTGGGTGGGGGGAGTGTACAAGGTGGATTAGTGTAAACGTGTTCCTGCGCTCCGTTCCCTGAAGCTATCTCCATAAACTGCCTTCCATTGGTTGCGTGACATTTATCAGAAGCTTAGCAGGTTTTTTATTTTGTATAGAAAAATTCTATTAATTCTTAAATTAACAACAGCATATAACTGTGGGTTATTACACAATGCTAAAAATAATATGAGCATTGTGTAAATATTTTACTCTTTAAAATAAGTTATATATTTAACTTTCTATATTGAGTGGGAGTCATGGTAGTGTGCTTCTTAAAAACTCGGTTAAAATAAGAAACATCAGAATAACCTGCTTGGTAAGCGACAGAAGATACTTTTTCGGCTGGAGAATCAACCAGAAGTTGCTGAGCAATATTCACTCTTTTTAACGTAATATAATCTTGAAAGCTTACCTTACGGTGTTTTCTGAAAAATCTTGAAAAATAATTAATAGATAAGTTAGATAGCTCAGCTACCTCTTCTTCTCTAATATCTCTGTTAATATTTACTGAGATATATTCTTCAATCTTTTTCATCCTATAGTCTAAAGTTGGAGAGGTGAGAGCATCATTCTCATCATAAGATAGACTTTGAAAAAAAGCTTCCTTTTGGTATTCCGAGTTGCTACAAACAAAGGTCACATGGGAGGTATCGTAATAATTGGCTAATGACTTTTCTTTATCATAAATAGCGATAATCTTCTTACCTAGGTTTTGGCAGATCTTGAGTGATAACTCGAATAAGAATTTGAATTCTTCAGAGTAATAAAAATGAGCTACTTTCACCTCTTTTCGACTAAGAATAGAGATGTCTGAACCAAATTCGGAGAAGTTTGAATCTATTTTAACCTGCTCAGCGGTACATGCTGGCAACTGTTGCATAGATTTCCCGAGCCAATATCCTTTTGACTGCATGTTAAATCCTTAAACTACTATATTAACTTTTGCTAATAAATTATTAGCTACTAAAGTGTATAGTCATACGGTATGATTTTGCAACATTTAATTAACCTTTGTGAGGCGTCTATCGTGTTCATAGACTAGAATGAAGGTGTATATTCTATGGAGGTACGCAGATGAGCACTCAATGGGTTCCTACTACAATCGAATTCTTTTTCGACGAAGAAGCATTAACCGTTGTAGAGTATGTCATTGCTGCAGCATTGTTGGTGGCAGTAATCTCGACTGTTTTCTTAACGTTGCAGACCGGCTTAACTAGTAAGTTTAATGATGCTATAGATAGTGTTGGATAGGATAAGTATGCCTTATTCTAGGTAATGAAAGTGCAATACATGGGCAAAATAATCCTAACACTAAACCTAACATACCATTACATTTAGTAATGCCACCTAAATTTTATAGGTACTTACATTTTTGGAGAGTTAATTTATGGACAAATTTATTTCAAACATTAAAAGTTTCGCGAAAGACGAAGAAGGACTAACTGTTGTTGAGTATGTAATTGGTGCTGCGTTGTTGGTTGCTGCTATAGGCGTTATTTTTACTAATTTAGGTACAAAACTACAGAATAAACTAGAAACTGCTATTTCATAACTTATAAAGTTAGGGTTTATTTTAATTTTACTAAACATAACCGCATTAAAGATATTCTTAGTGCGGTTTTATGGTCTTTATGCCTATATATATTTTTTTTTGGTCACTACTTTTTCTTATTGCAATAGTTGATTTGAAAGAGAATAAGATACCTAATGTGTTATTAATTCTATTATTTACCTTTCAGGTGCTGACCCTATATACGACTCAAATATCAATACTTAATTTCATATTAGGTGGGGTTGTTCTATTTAGTGGTGCGTTTGCTTTATTTTACATACGTGCTATGTCGCCTGGGGATGTTAAGTTGCTAGGGGTGGTTGGTTTCTGTGTAGGATTTGATAGCTTAGGTACTTGCGTATTTTGGATAATACTTGCATCAGGTTTAGTTGGTGGGTTATTTGTCCTGTATAACTTTAGTTTTCTAGGTATTAATAATCCTATGATTTTGATTAATGAACCAAAGTTATACACAAGAGTTAATAGTAATGTAGGAAATACAAATCCATGGCGCTATGGAGATAAATTAACAATGCCATTTGCTCCATCAGTAATGATAGGGCTGGCGTTGTTCTACTATTTTAATTAAAAGGAGGAGGCAATGACGATTGCAGAAAAAAAGGAACATTTTTGTAAGCTAACCCCTCAGGTCAGTGCTCCTCCTATTATTTCATCATTTGATGAGTTAGAAATACCGCAGGTCATTGTTGAAAATCTGATACTCAAGCATCTTGCTGCCTATCCTAAGTCCGATATTTTAGAGTTGGCTAAATATCTTGGGATCGTAACTCATTTAATCGAAGATATATTGGCAGATTTAAGAAAAAAAGCATTTGTAGAAGTATTTCAACCATCTTCAACATCTCTGTTCTCTGAATCGGCGAAAAGTCATGTTAGATATGCATTATCGGAGCAAGGGCATAATAAAGCAGATTTAGCATTTAAAAAAGATGCTTATATTGGTCCTGTTCCTGTGTCTTTAAAGGCTTACAACAGCATGGTTGAAGCTCAGGACTTACGTGCGCAATTGGTGACTAGGCCTGATGTCGAGCGTGCATTAAATGATGTCTATGGTGCTGAAAGGTTAGTGCCAGTATTAGGGCCTGCTATAAACTCTGGAAGAGCTTTATTGCTTTACGGACATGCCGGTACAGGGAAAAGCTTTGTTGCGGCTAGAATACTCAATTCGCTTAATACCTCTGTATACGTTCCCCATTCTGTTTATGCAGCAGGAAATATTATAAAAGTCTTTTCTGAGCAGCATCATACCCCTGTTGATAGTAGTCATAACAGAGATGTGATCAGTTTAAAGAGTCACTACGATAAACGTTGGGTATTGTGTGAAAGACCCAATGTTCAAGTTGGTGGTGAGTTGACAATGGATATGCTGGAAGTCAACCATACTGAGCACAACCGAATTTGGATTGCCCCCTTACAGATGATTGCAAATAACGGCATTCTCGTTATTGATGATTTGGGGCGTCAACCTATGCCTGTGGCTACATTGCTCAATCGATGGATCGTGCCTATGGAATATAGCTACGATCATTTATCTCTGCCAAATGGTCAGCAAATTACTATCCCATTTGTATTAACAATGGCATTTTCCACTAATTTAGACCCACAAACGATTGCCGATCCTGCTTTTTTAAGACGCTTAGGCTATAAAATTCAGTTTCAACCACTTATTGAAAGCGATTATTTAAATTTATGGTCGGATCTGTCAAAAAGTAAGAAATTAGAAATATTGCCAAGTGCCGTAGAGACCTTATTAAACCTGCATAGCTTACATAAAGTCGGTTATTTTCCTTGTCTTCCAAAAGATATATTGGGAATCAGTCTAGATATTATTCAGTTTGAAGAAATTGCACCTCAGGTAGACTCGACTATATTACAAAGGGCATGGGATCTTTATTTCACTGCTGACGAACAGGGAGAATCAGTATTATGAGTAAAGGAACGGTAATATTTTTATTAATTCTGTCAGTAGTATTTGGCCTTGGGGCCGTCATGGTCGCTAAGCAGTGGATGGAAGGTCAAACCAAGCCTCAGGTTAAAGTGGAGACGGTAGAAAGACGTCCTACAGTTATCGCTGCGGTAGATATTCCTGAAGGCACTGTCATTGAAGAAAAGCATCTCACTAAGAAGCAACTTGAATCGGCATGGCAAAATGCGAATCAAGTACAGAATTATTCTGAGTTAGTGGGAATGGTTGCCAAATCACCAGTATTTGAAGGCGAGTTGATACACAAGTCGCACTTTGGTGGCCCTAACGAAGGTGCCAGTTTGGCGGTATTGATTCCTGAGAATAAACGCGCAGTAACAATACGTGTTAATGACGTTGTGGGTGTTGCAGGTTTTCTACTTCCTGGAAATAAAGTCGATATTTTAAATACCGTTAATAATCGCACTAAAACGGTTCTTAAAAATATTAAGGTGCTTGCGGTCGATCAGACAGCTAAAACCAGTGAGAACAAACCTATTATTGTGCGCGCAGTGACTTTAGAAGTGACTCCTCGTGAAGCAGAAAAACTGTTATCGGAAAACAGTAGAGGTGCGATACAGCTAGCGCTTCGTAACCCTCAAGCTATAGATCCACCAGTTAGGCGGTACGTTGCTCCTCCAAGCGTCACTATTATCAAAGGCACAACCCAATCTAACGTTCGCGTAAATAATTGAGGCTTATCATGAAACGGATTTTTGCAATATTTGCTTTGATTGCCTTGCTAGTACCTTCGGTTCAAGCAACCACGCAGTCGGGGAACACCATTACTATTCCTCATCACAAGTCAACTCATGTGAAGATTTCTGGAAAGGCTAAAAAAGTCTCACTAGGAGATCCCGAGGTTCTTGATATCGTGATGCTTAAAGCTGATGAGCTTTTTCTGATTGGTAAAAAATTAGGTTCTACTAATTTATCTGCCTGGGATGCTCAAGGTCGATTGATTGAGTCTTTAAATATTGAGGTTACGCATGACCTTAACAATTTAAAATCTAAGCTGTATGACTTCTTGCCCGACGAAGAAATAAAAGTTCATAGTGCTCAAGATAAATTGATACTTAGTGGTTTAGTGAGTAGCCAAGAAAATATGAATATAGCGGTGAAGGTTGCTCAAACCTTCTCTGGTGGTCAAGCTGTTAATGCTTCTGATGGTGATGCAGGACAAGCAGAGTCAGGCGTGATTAACCTTATGACTATTGGCGGAGCACAGCAGGTAATGCTAGAGGTTACGGTTGCTGAGGTGCAACGTTCATTAGTGCGTCGTTTTGATTCTAACTTTCGTTTTTTCCAACAAAGTGGCGACTTCACTTGGGGCTTAACGAGTGCGGGAGGCGGTATTGGTGAAGCTGGTGGCAGTATTTTGCCTATCGTCGACAGTGTTGGTGTGAATGATTTCGGTTTGCTGGGTGGCTTAGTTGATAGCAATACGCTGTTTACTTTTGCTTTGGATATCGCCAAAGAAAATGGCGTTGCTAAAGTGCTAGCAGAACCTAACTTAACAACCCTAAGCGGTTCTGAGGCTAAGTTTTTAGCCGGTGGTGAATTTCCAATCCCTATCCCTAGCGATGATGGTATTGGTATTGAATATAAAGAGTACGGTGTCAGTGTTCATTTCACTCCTGTTGTTCTCAGCGATAAGAAAATAAATCTAGAGTTAGCAGTGGATGTCAGTGAAGTTGCAACCTCGGGTGCTCTTTCTTATAACCCCGGCGATATTAATGCAGCTTATATCGTGCCACCTTTAACAAAACGTAGTGCGTCATCAACGATAGAGCTAGCCGATGGACAGACAATTGGTATTGCGGGCTTGCTGAATGAGAACAGTCGTGATGTAGCCAACGAAGTTCCTGGTGTTGGGGATATTCCTGTACTGGGTAATCTTTTCAAAAGTAAGCAGTACGTATCAGGTGAAACAGAGCTGGTTATTTTAGTTACTCCTCGTTTAGCAAAACCTGTGGATAGAGACAAGATTGCTCTGCCTACCGATGCGTTTGTGGAACCTACCGATATAGAGTTTTACTTACTAGGTAAGGGTGCTTATTTAGACAATGAAAGAGTAAAACCAAAACAACAGGAGCAATCAACAGAACGCGTTCAAGCCTCTACGGCAAGCGGTGGCTCAGAAGGTCAATTTGGACATTCCTTATAACAGCAAGGAGCAAGTTATGAATTTTAAGCCCGTTTTTGTGATGTTGTTTATCTTAGGTTTAACCGCCTGTTCAAATAATCCAAAGTTAGGAACAGCGGTAAATTTAGTGAAAAACGAACAAATTTATAATCCACAAGCAACCGAAGAGAACAAAGGGGTAGTACCGGACGGTAGTGGTGAAAGAGCCCAATCAACAATTGAAGGCTATAATAAAGGTAGTAGTAAGGATATCTCTATCACAGGGTTCAGCCTCTAGTATGTGAGAGTAAGGTGGTGTGTATGCAAGGATGTAATATTAATAGAAATAATCAATCAGGGTTAGTCATGATTATTTTTACCCTAGCGCTCACCGTATTACTAGGGTTTGCAGCCCTTGCTATCGATATGAACCATGTGGTGTTGAATAAAGCAAGAGTACAAAATAGTGTTGATGCAGCAGCATTGGCGGCTGCAGTAGTCGCTGACTCAGGTAAGACAACTCAAGAGATCGCTAACGCTGCATTAGACTCTGTAAAAAATTACTCATCATCAGCTGGAAATTCAGAAATAGCGGTGACGCAGAATGCAGTTTTTGGTGCAGGAGGCTCATCCCTTTCTTTACCTTTGTCTGATAGTGCGACCATTCTTATTCAATTTTCTAATGATCCCACGGTTTTTCCTTCATCTAGTTTTCAAAGAAAAAATGCAAGTGGTGAGTTTAATGACGTCTATGTACGAGTTCAGGTGACAGGGGTTGCTTTAGACGGTTTCTTTGTTGGTTTGTTTAATGTTAATAAGTCGGTTTCAGCCAGTGCAGTGGCCGGTCCAAGTTCATCGGTGTCGAGTTCCTCTGAGCTTTGTAATTTAGTACCTATGGCTGTATGTGCTAAAGATAGTTCAGATGATGAGTTTGGTGGATATAGTGATGGTGATTATCAAGTATTAAAAGAATCAAGTTGGAAAGATTCGGATTTTAATACTCCAGGTAACTTTCAGCTATTAAATTTCACTGGAATAAATGATGTAGCTGAACAATTAGCGGGAGGATATGACGGTTGCCTTTCTGAAGGTAGTGTCAGTGTATCAACAGGGGTTAAAGGTGGTTTAGTAAAAGATGGGTTAAATACTCGGTTTGGCGATTATCAAGGTCATAATATGTCTGAGAGTGATTATCCACCCGATATTTATATTAAACAAGCGAATATAAACACAGATGATGATGGCAATATCACATCAGATTTTACCTATGTAGATTATCAGCAAGATATTGCAGATGGTAATTATACCGAAGAAAGCGGTGGGGTTCCTGGTCGCCGTTTGTTATCAGTACCAATTATCGATTGCTCAAACAATATCGGTAGCGGCAATGGTAGTGGTTCTAATGCTGAATTTAATGTTGTTTCAGTTGGCTGTTTTTTTCTTTCTAAGAAGGCACCAAGTAACAACAGTCAAAATGAACCGCAAATAGTATACGGCGAGTTTAATTCTGATTGTCTAGTTAATAATGCAACCTTCCCTACTACTCCAAGTGCATCGGGCGCTTATAAGATCCAACTATATAAAGATCCTAACAGTTCAGGAGTGTAGCTATGATTTTTACTAGAACGAATAGCAAGGAACATGGATTAGCGGCTATTGAAATGATGGTAATTTTACCCATTTTATTATTATTGCTATGTGCCATATTCGAGGTAGGGCGAATTTTTATGCACTATACAATGCTAAATAAAGCCCTACAAAACGGAGCTAGGTATGCGGTTATCGATGTTTATGGAACAGATAGAGCGTCACTTATCGCAGATAGTAATGAAATAAAAAACATGGTTGTTTTTGGTAATAAAACGGGCTCTTCAAATAATCAAACCCTTGACTCAATTTTACCAGGATTGTCCGCATCAAATATATCAGTAGATGATTCTTCGTCAGATTATGTCACTGTTTCTGCTAACTATGCATATACTCCTGTTTTTACTTCGGTACCAATTATTGGGGGGGTATTTAGTCTAAATATGAATGCATCTTCTATAATGGGGGTATCACCATGAAACACGGCTCTTTCTCATGCTTTTATAAGAAGAATAGAGGGCTAGCCGTTATCGAGTTTACGATTGTCTCGACGGTATTACTCATCGCTCTTTTTGCCATCATGGAATTTGCACGATTTGTTTTTTCGCTGCAAATGCTAAATGAAGTAACGCGAAAATCAGCTCGATTGGCATCTGTGTGTTACGTAACAGAACAAGGTAATATTCCGAGTTTGGCAAGCATTACTGCGGTTGCGCCATCTGGTTATGAGCCGTCAATGTTAAGTATTGATTATTTAGATGGCAGTGGGCAACTCGTTGATACCGCTATTTTTAATAGTGGCAGTGCTACCGTTGAACAAGTTGATGAACAGTTTGAAAAAATACGTTTTGTGCGTACTAAAATTGAAAATTTCAGTTTTGGATTTTCGTTATTATCTAGTCTGTTGGGTAGTGTAGTAACGCCTAATTTTGAAACAATCGTGCCAGCAGAAAGTTTAGGTATTTATAGACCTATAGGTGAAATGGAATCAGTGCCATCAGGCAGTACTAGTTGTTTGTAAGTATTATTAATAATACTAAGGTCAAGGAAGATGAGTGAAGTCGTGCAAATGAATGCAAATGATGAATTTAGACTGGCATTGAAAAGTCAAATATCTATATGGGTTGTGTTTAGCACAGCCGCATTCAAAGAACATATAGAAAAAGAGTTAAATAAGTGTACGAACGCATTTGTCAGCTTTATTACTTTAAATGATTTTAATTCTCAACAAATTAAAGATCAGAGCAGCCCTGATCTTATTTTTATTCAATCAAGTGGTGATTGGGCGCAAAAACTTACTGAGTTATATGCTAATAGCCTAGTGCTACAAAATAGCAACTCATCTTTAGTGGTATTTGGAGATGAAGGAAATAGTTTTGATTTAAAAGTGGCATTAAGAATTGGCGCTTCAGACTTTTTATCAGAAGTGACCACTATTGAAGGGCTTGCGTCTATTCTTACTGCGGTTGCAGATGAGAAATTTACCAGTAAAGAGTTGGCTGAGCTGCATGTTTTTGTGAATAGCAAAGGGGGTAGCGGTGCTTCGACAGTATCAATGAATACGGCTATTGAACTGGCTAAAAATGAACAAAATCGAGTGCTATTTTTAGATCTAGATATACAGTTTGGTGCCATACAAGATTATTTAGATTTGAAACCACAATACGGTATTCATGACATTATTGATGCTGCAAATGACTTAGATGAAACGGCTTTGCAAACATTGGTTTCCAAACATAGCTGTAATTTGAGTTTTCTTAATTTTCAACAAATGCATCCTATTGAAAATGAATTAAAAGCACGAAGTTTGCATACCGTTATTCCTGTTCTTCGTGAATATTATACGCATATTGTGGCTGATTTATCTCGTGGAATTGAAGCCAATTATAGTTCGTTAATTTCGCAATCAACAAAGGTCTATTTTGTTGCTCAACAGAGTTATGTATCAATAAAAAATACCAATGACATGTTAGGTGTTCTTGAGATCGAATATGGATTACCTAAAGAGCATGTTGAGGTTGTAGTGAATCGATACGATAAAAAACAAGCACTTAAAATTACAGATATCGAAGATGCATTAGGAGATATAAGGGTTCATGTTCTTCCTAATGATTACAAGGTTGTCAACGAAAGCTCTAACCTAGGTAAGCCTTTTTGCTTAAGCAAAAAAAAGTCAACGGTCTCAGAAGCCATCACTCGTTTAGCTTCGTCTATAGCGCCTGTCAAAGAAGAGAAGACAGGTTGGTTAGGGAAAATCTTTAGCTGAAGAAATTAGGATGATATATGTTGTTCAAACGAAAAAATATAAACCCAGACTTTGAAAAAAAAGTCAGCTCGCTGTCCTCGACGGAGAACAAGGTTAACTCTGATGAATCAGCCAAAGAGAAAACGGTTAACACGCCAGCACCTACACCTAAAAACCAGCCTTTACCTAGTGATGTTCCGGCCACAATGGATAAGCATCTCAAGCAAGAGTTGGATGTAAAACACTACTTCCATAAGAAGCTACTAGAAACGCTTGATCTTGGTGTTTTGGCTAACTTAGAAGAAAACAGAGCGAAAAAAGAGCTGCAAGAAGCGATTCATCAATTAATGAATGATGATAAAACGCACCCTGTTAGCTTGGAAGGCAGAAAAAGAGTCATTAAGCAGATCGAAGATGAGGTCTTTGGTTTGGGGCCGCTAGAGCCACTACTACATGATAAATCTGTTTCGGACATCTTAGTCAATGGACCTAAAAATGTTTATGTTGAGAGATTTGGTAAATTAGAGCGAACGCCACACACCTTCTTAGATGAAAAACACTTAAGAAACATTATTGACCGAATTGTAAGTCAGGTGGGACGTCGTATAGATGAAGCATCACCTATGGTGGATGCTCGTTTAAAAGATGGTTCACGTGTAAACGCTATAATACAACCCCTTGCGATTGATGGTGCTTCGGTTTCTATTCGTCGATTTGCGGTTGATCGTTTAAATATGGATAACATGTTGGGTTTTAACTCTTTATCCCCTGAAATGGCAAAACTGATTGAAGCTGCCGTACAAGGAGAGCTCAATATATTGATTTCGGGCGGTACAGGTTCAGGTAAAACCACCACATTAAATATATTCTCGTCATTTATTCCCAGTGACAAACGTATTGTCACCATAGAAGACTCCGCAGAATTACAACTGCAACAGCCACATGTTATTCGCCTTGAAACTCGTCCTGCTAACTTAGAGGGTAAAGGTGAGATAACGCAGCGAGATCTCGTTAAAAACTCACTGCGTATGCGTCCGGACCGAATTGTTATTGGTGAGGTACGTGGCGCGGAAGCGGTAGACATGTTGGCTGCTATGAATACGGGTCATGATGGTTCACTAGCAACTATTCACGCCAATACCCCAAGAGATGCGTTAAGTCGTGTTGAAAATATGTTCGCGATGGCGGGGTGGAATATGTCCGCGAAGAACCTTAGATCGCAAATAGCCTCGGCGATTCATATGGTGGTACAAATGGAGCGCCAAGAAGATGGTAAGCGTCGCATGGTGAGTATTTGTGAAATAAACGGCATGGAAGGTGATGTGATTACCATGTCTGAAATCTTTAAATTCCAGCGTCAGGGTATTGATGAAGAGGGCAATATTCTGGGGGATTACATCGCAACGGGCATTGTTCCTGGATGTCATGATGCACTTGTGAAACGCGGCCTGGATATCCCATTTGAGATTTTTAAAGCCACTGAGCGCGGGTAGGAGGATAACACATGGGTGATCTAGGTTTATTTCTCGTCTTACTTTTCTTTGCGGTGTTATTTATTTCGCAAGCATTGCTTCTTCCTGTTGCTGGGCAAAAGGCAAGACATGGTGAGTTAACTAAGCGCTTGAAGCACGCGCAAAAGAAACTGGATGAAGAAAGTCTTTCTTTGCTTCATGAGTACTATTTAAAAGAGATGACGCCATTTGAGCGAAAAATGATCAAGATTCCTCTCTTCGCTAAGCTCAAGAAAATGTTGGAATTATCGGGCACTCATATCACCTTGGGTAAATTGATCGGTTGGACCGTCTTCGCCAGTTTCGTAGCTGCCGGAATCTCTATTTATCTTGGACAGTTGTGGTATATCAGCCTTGCTGTATTTATTGCTGTATACGTCATAGTGCACATGGTTATTCAAAAGAAAATCAGCAGCCGCTTACAAAAATTTGAAGAGCAGCTGCCTGAAGGTCTGGATATGATTAAGCGTGTTTTGCAAGCAGGGCAACCGATCAATCAAGCCTTTAAAGAAGTCGGTGAGGAGATGCCTGAGCCTATTGGTATTGAGTTTAAGAAAACCTTTAACCTGCTTAATTTTGGTTATGACATGAGATTGGCCATACTGCAAATGGTTGATAGGACGCCGACCATATCTATGTTGGCATTTTCCAGTGCGGTTATTTTACAAGCAGAAACAGGCGGTAACTTGACAGAAAACTTGGATAAAGTATCTAAAGTACTGCGCGCCCGTTTCAAGTTGTCCAGAAAAATCAGAACTTTATCAGCAGAAGCACGACTTTCTTCTTGGATTTTAGTGTTATCTCCATTTGGCTTATATGTAGTAACCATGTTTATTAATCCAGAGCATGCTGATTTGTTGATATCAGACCCTAGAGGAATAACCGCCGTCAGTTTTGGCATTGTCAGCTTGGCAATAGGGTCGTTATGGATTAGACGAATAATCAATATCAAGGTGTGATGATCATGAACTTTAATGAGTTAGCGTCACAAATGGGAATTTCAGGGCTTTTCACCAGAGACAATTTGTTTTTGTTAATGGTGCTAGTTGGTACAATTTTAGGGGTATTAGCGGTAGGTATGTTGATTCTTGGTATCAACTCTCCGATAAAACGTAAATTAAAAGCGATGGGCGCAGATACTACTTCTAGCCCTAAACCTGATAGGTTAGGCAGTGCGTTAGGTAACATGGCTCCTATGATGGTGCCAAACAGTAAGAAAGAGCGTGAGAGTATCCAAAGCCAACTGATTCAAGCGGGTTATCATGACTCAAATGCACTGTCGTTATTTTACGCGATCAAGTTGGTTACAGTGCTGGTGGGATTATTTTTGGCTGGCGCCGCGTACTTTCTAATGCATGAATCTAGCTATATGCCTTTAATTATTATTGTAGCTCTTTGGTGTGGTTTATTTGGCCCGAATATGTTGTTAGCTAAACTGGTCTCTGAACGAAAAGACAAAGTCAAAGCCGCAGTACCTGATGCTCTCGATCTGCTAGTGGTATGTACTGAATCTGGATTAGGTTTTAACGCCGCCCTAAAGCGTATCAGTACCGAGCTTATGATTAGCCACCCTGAACTTGCAGAAGAGTTAGATACTGTGTGTGCCAAAATCCAAGCCGGCGTAGAAATGCCAACCGCTTTTAAAGAATTAGTAGATAGAACGGGCGTAGAAGAACTTACCGGTTTAGTGAGCATGCTATCTCATGCCGCTAAAGTGGGTGGCAGTATCGCTCAAACTTTACGCGATTATACGGAAGATTATCGTGATAAAAGAAAACAAGCCGCAGAAGAGGTGGCTGCTAAAATCCCCACTAAAATGCTTTTCCCTATGGTGTTATTCATTTGGCCGTGTTTTTTCATTGTTGCTTTAGGGCCGGGTTTGATGACGCTATTTGATGCGCTTAAATAATTAAGGAAGATTATAATGAAGACAAATATTAAGGAAAAAGCGCTAGCCACATTAGTTTGTATCGCGTTAGTTGGATGTGCGTCATCAGAGAATGAACCTAAAGAATTTGATGGTTCTTTATACTCAGGTAAACCGGTTGAGTCTCTGACTAACGAAGCACCACCAAAAACAGAAATAGAAGCCATTACTCGAGGTGATGCTGCATTAAGCACCAAAAACTACGATTTAGCCTTATATGAGTATCTACGTTCATTGTCATTTACAGACGCAACCCACCAGAATAAAACTTTATATACTGTAGGCCGAATTCATTCGGCAAAAGGCAACTATCCGTTAGCCGAAAAAGCTTATATACAGGCTCTTGATTACGATGAGTTCGACGTGAAATCATTAGAAGAATTAGGCTTGCTGTACACTAAACAAGGTTTAACGGAAGAGGGGCGCTCTTACTTCTTTAGAGCAGTTAATGCTGACCAAGTGAGGTTGAATAACCCTGATGTACTGACCAGTTATTCAGAGGTGACGGATGAAATTTTGCAGAGCTTACCTTACGATTCCAAGAGCCCATTTAGAAGCTATATGGGGTTAGGGATCTTGGCTGATGTGGATAGTAAGCATGATATCGCCAAAAGGTATTATGAACGCGCTTTAGAGATAAACCCAAGATCGACACAAGCTATGATTAACTTAGGTTATTCTCATTATATGAGTGGCAGCTATTATTTGGCACAGAGAATTACCAATAGAGCATTAAAGACCGAGCCTAATAATGAGAAAGCATTGAATAATCTGGCTTTAATTTATATTTCTTTAGGGGATAACCGCCAAGCATTAAACATCTTTAAGCGTCATATGAGCACCCCAGAAGCGTTAAATAATGTTGGATACTTTTTAATGCTAAAAGGGAAGCCTGATGAGGCGATCCCTTACTTACAGCAAGCGATAGATAAAAACCCTTCTTACTATAAGATTGCCAATGAAAACTTGGAAAGAGCCTTATCTGAGGTAAGACTCAATGAAGTTGAAGAGGTTGATAAAGAACAAACAGGCGCTTAACTAACCTTATCCATTATTTATTACAGCAGAAGGATATCTTTTCCTTCTGCTTATCTGACCCTATGCAAAAAATATGTCGTTATTTCTCACCTATACACTGAATTTTTATTCTCATTAATTGTTTAATAATTTAACGTGCAACTCTTCATGTGATCTCTGTCACGTTTTTGGGGCGGTTTTATCCTATATGATAAAGTCTACTAAAGACGATATTAGTGTGATGACGTTTGTCATGTATTAGTGAAGAGTGCTTTTTATAAAACGGTTATTGTCTAGACGTTAACCAGAATTTATAAGCCCTGCCTTTAGAAGTTGAGAGCTTCATGAGTGTGAGTTATCGCGTTGGTCAATATTGTTACTCAATTGCCTATCTACACTGACTTTCGGGATAACAGCAAAGACAAGTGTTATGCCGTTACTCATTTTACTGGGTAAACAAGCAACTCTAATATGTAGGTGCTTACCGTTTGATATGAAGGTTGAGAATACTTCATATGAATGTTAGTATGCAAGGATGCGCATAAAAACGTTTTATAACAATGCCTCTCTTTTCGGTTATTTGCTCGCTAAAAATACAAGATGACAGTTGATGATTTTCACAAGTTTTGCTGACAGTTTTTGATACTTTGTGGGTAATGTTAGCGATTAAAAATAAACCTGTTTATACGACGCATTACCTGTAACCATCATCTATTCTGTTTAATATGAATGAACGTCTAGGCGATTAATCATTAACTGTGGATTATTATTCATTACTAAGAGTGTTTAAGCTCTGAGCCGTAGATGAGTGATAAGATATCTATTGTATAGCCAGAGATAAGAGTGAGCGGTATATGATGGTTTTTCTATCAGGTATGTATTTATTTTGTGAACTTTAGGTATCTAGGATTCGATGGTAGAACCTCTTAGTGTGATCATGATCACATTTTCATTGTTTTCAATCTAGATGATAATAAATATCACCTATTCGCCTGCTAACCTGCTTCGCGACTTTGTAGCCGTTCAAAGCGAAAACTATAAGATTAATAGGAGTGTTCAAAGATGAATACTAATAAAAAGAAGAAGTCACTGACCACCCGAGTCCTGCTCGGTATGGGATTAGGTGTATTGACAGGCTTTATCATTCGATTAGCGTTTAGCGATAACCAATTTATTAACGAATACCTCGTCAATGGTTTTTTTGATGTAGGTGGTTCCATTTTCATCGCTAGTTTAAAAATGTTAGTTGTACCTTTGGTATTTGTGTCACTGGTATGTGGTACAAGTTCTTTAAAGGATATTGCAACTTTAGGTCGTTTAGGTGGTAAAACAATTGGTTTTTACCTAGTAACGACCATGATTGCCATCTCTATGGCGATCTTTATGGGGACAGTATTTCAACCTGGAGCAGGGGCCGATTTAGCAGCCGCTACGACCTTCTCTACCAGTGAAGCACCGTCACTTGGACAAGTTATTGTAGGCATGTTTCCTACTAACCCAATTAACTCTATGGCACAGGGTAATACGCTGCAAATCATTGTCTTTGCTGTATTATTTGGGATAGCAATCAGTGCATGTGGCGAAACAGGTGAGCGTGTTGCTGCTGCTTTCCAAGATCTAAACGAAGTAATCATGAAGCTAGTGGCTTTATTAATGAATGTTGCGCCTTATGGTGTTTTCTTCTTAATGGCGAAGCTATTTAGCACCATTGGTCTAAGTGCGATCATGAATTTAGGCGAGTACTTCTTGGTGCTCTCTGCCGCATTGTTGATTCAAGGCCTCATTGTTTACCCATTGATCTTGAAAGCTACTACAGGTCTAAATCCAATTCATTTCTTGAAGAAGATGGAAGATGCTGTGATGTTTGCTTTTTCTACGGCGTCTTCAAATGCCACTATTCCTGTAACAATGGAAACTGCAACGCATCGTTTAGGTGTTAAAAACCGTGTTGCGTCTTTCACTATTCCACTGGGTGCAACCATCAACATGGATGGTACTGCCATCATGCAGGGTGTCGCGACAGCGTTTATTGCGCAGGCGTTTAATATCCATCTAGGCATGGGTGATTACCTAACGGTTATCCTAACTGCAACACTCGCATCTATCGGTACAGCAGGTGTTCCAGGTGTTGGTCTTATCATGCTAGCAATGGTATTGAACCAAGTCGGCCTACCTTTAGAAGGTATTGCGCTTATCATGGGTGTGGATCGTCTATTAGATATGATTCGTACTGCGGTTAACATTACCGGTGATAGTGCGGTAACTGTGATTGTAGGTAAATCAGAAGGTGCTTTGGATATTGATACTTTCAATGATCCGGATGCAGGAAAGAAGGTCGAAGAGGTCAAACTGGCTAAATAATTGCTGACCTAACAGATTGTTATCCCCTAGCTAGCCCAGATTCAGTTTGGTTAGGGGAAATTAAACTTCGGTATCAATGCCGCTCATCTAAGGTGAGCGGCTTTTTTTTGAGCAGACTAAATGTCTAATTATCTAAATGTCTAATTATCTAAATGGATATGAGTCTGTTGTTTGTTTAGCTCGGTTGCGTTTTGAGTTTTATCCGTAAAGTAGTTCACTGCTATGGTGTTCGTGGCAGGGAAGTGCTGAAACCAAGAGGTGTTGATGTCATTTAGCTGCTGCGGATTTTGGCAGTTAAATTGGTATTTGATATCAAAGCTAGCATGTGCGCTATGCTCAACAAAAGGATTATGTATATCTTGCGCTGCGGGCTGTTCAAATGATGATTTAACTAGGCTTACTGCACTATCTGTTATTGAGCACTGCGCTTCTGCATTGATGTTTACTATCGAGTGAGAATCATTTAATAGTTGATTCGCTCTGCTCATTGCACTCTTTTCTTGCTCTGTATTGGCAGTATGCTCAAAACCCACCACATCCATTCCTGTCGCATAAATTTCAATTAATAGCCCTGCACCATCTTGAGCAATATCATAGGTGACAAAGCCATGTACATGAGCTCCATGCTGCCTAAAGGTAGAGGCAAGGCTTGGTACTGCGATAAAAGTACAAAGGAGCGCAGGGAGAATACGTATAGTATGAGGTTTTGTTTTCATGATAAGGGTTACAAATAATAAAGTGCCTAAAGCATACTCGCTAGGCGCAAGATAGTGACCTTGACAAAGTTATATTGAATGAATGGTTATTACCTAGTTTAGCCTAGTTTCGCCTTTGAAATATGCAGGCTCTTTTCTTTCAAATAGATATAAAAAGACCCGCACATTTAGGTGCAGGTCTATGCTGTTAGTCTTATTCTAATCGCAGTGATTAGTTATTGCTGTGCAATTCGCTGTTTAGCTCAACTGCAGATTTATTGGTAAGACACTCAATAATACCGGTTTGAGAATTACGGCGGAATAGTAGGTCAGATTTGCCTGCAAGATCACGCGCCTTAACAACTTCAACTTCTTTGCCGCTGTTGTCTAGCATGCGCACTTTAGTACCTGCTGTTACATACAAACCAGACTCAATTGTACAACGATCTCCTAGTGGGAAGCCAAGACCGGCATTAGCACCAAGTAGGCTATTTTCACCGATAGAGATAACAACTTTACCGCCACCAGATAGTGTACCCATGATAGAAGCGCCACCACCGATATCAGAACCGTTGCCAACCATAACGCCAGCAGAGATACGACCTTCAACCATGCTCACGCCTGTAGTACCAGCGTTGAAGTTAATGAAGCCTTCATGCATAACAGTTGTGCCGTTACCCACATGTGCGCCAAGGCGAACACGAGAAGTATCTGCAATGCGAACACCTGTTGGAACAATGTAGTCGACCATTTTAGGGAACTTATCCACGCAATCTACGCTCAGTGCGCGACCAGCAAGACGAGCTTCGATTTGACGATCAGCAAGTTCAGGAAGATCGATTGGGCCTTCGTTTGTCCATGCAATGTTGTGTAGCAGACCAAAAATACCGTCAAGTACAATACCGTGAGGCTGAGCCAGACGGTGAGAGATCAGTTGTAGCTTCAAGAAACCTTCAGCAACAGTTTGAGGTTTTTCATCACTGGCTAAGATAACAACAATAAGAGGTTGGCTAGATTGCGCCGCTTTTGCTGCAAAGTCAGCACTTGCTGCTTGGCCATTGCTTTCAAATACGCCAGCAAGCTCAGTGCATTGCTCTGGAGTAATCTCGATGCTTTGATTACCCTCGGTGTAACCCACCACTTGTTTAACTGCAGCAACAAGTTCAGTTGCTGGTGACAGTAGTGGGGTTGGGAAGAAAGCTTCAATAATTTTGTTATCTCGGTTTTTAGTTGCGCTACCGAGTGCCAGTGCGAAGAAAGACATCAATTAATCTCCATATATTGTGTTTTTAGCACGAACTACCACCTATTTTTATGCGTTAAGGTGAGTAGACGTACCTCTCAAGTTTTGTTGATAGCCTTACACTATAATAAGCACAAGCAGGCGTGAAAAGAGCTAAATGACGAAAACTGATAATAAAGCGCCCTGCCAACGCTCGGGTATTGAGCAAGCAAGGCGATATTGGGTCAAGTAAGCAGTGTAATTAGACAAACAACGCAATGTAAGCTTGATGGATACCTTCAATCAACATCTGCATGCCAATAACCGCCAGTATTAAACCCATCATACGAGTAATTACGTTTAGCGCGCTCGGTCCAATAGCTCGAACAAACTGCTCTCCAGAGACAAACAGTGCGTAGGTCAGTCCACAAAGCAGTCCAAAGGAGATAATGGTAATAATAACTTCAAAGTTGCCACCAACCGCTGCAAAGTTCATTGCGGTTGCAATGGTTCCGGGGCCTGCAAGGATAGGCATAGCAAGAGGGGATACGCCAATACTCAGCGCCGCTTCTTTTTGCGCTATGGTGTGACTGGCCGATTTTTCTGGCTTATGGTGTTCGTTATTACCGCGCAACATGTTCAGACCAATCATAAATACCAAAATACCGCCGGTAATTCTGAGGGCGTATAAAGTGATACCAAACAGGTCAAAGATTAGCTTTCCTGAAATAGCGAATATGGTGACGATAATAAAAGCAATAATGCAAGAGCGCAGTGCTATAGACTTTACTGTTTGATGATCGTTGCCACGAGTCAAACCGATGAAGATAGGTGTATTAGCGATTGGGTTCATGATAGCAAAAAAGCCCATGAACACAGCTAGGGCATGTACGATAAGGTCTTTCATATAGTCCTTTGTAAGGTAATTAGCAATCTATCTTGCAGTTTGGAAGTAGAGATACCCTATATGATAAAGGACTATATTAGTTACGGCTACTTATGCAGCGTCAGAAGTTGCTGAGTTGACATCATCCTGACTCACAACCTTTGGTTTTTTCGGTGTTGGCTTACGTTTTGCGCCCAAAGCGTACAAAACTTCTTCTTTGTGCTTAGCTAAGTACATAGAAAGCTCTTCTTGTTGGCCTTCATCGGTGATGATTTCGCTATTTCCTAATAGAGTAAATAGTTCATCAGCCATATCCAGCATTTTGTCATATGCGTCCGCTTCGGCTTTTGAGGTAAAAGTCATCTTTTCTTCTCCGTTGCGTTCTACCACGTACTTGACGATAACAGCCATGGTCCATCCTCATAAATTGATTGTTAATAATTGAATACTGGTTATTTATACATTAAATCACGCGCTACAGTCTAGCTGAGTTGTTTATTTTGTGCAGTGATCGCTCAATCGCCACTCAAGACTGTATTGTAAAAATGCCGCCAGCAGTGGATTTAAATACTTATCTTTGTGTAGCACAATTTGCATGGTTCTATCTAAGGGTAAATCAATATCGAGCTTGCTGATTTTTCCAGCTTTTAGTGCGCTATCAATTGAAAGCTCAGATAAACAGGCTAACCCTAACCCTGCCGCAACACCATTGATGATCGCTTCGCTGTTGCTTAGTTCAAACTCCCCCTGCCAAAGGGTTAAATGTTGCGCGATGTGCTGAATAAAATAATCTCTAGAGCCAGAGCCTTGTTCTCTTAACAGCCAATTATTGGCTTCCAGTTCATGAATGGATAGCTTGCTCTTTTTCGCTAAAGGGTTGTCTGGCTTACAAATAATGCACATTCGGTCAAAACCAAATGGATGATGGGTCAGCTTATCTGAGTCTTCATTGCTTTCGATGAGGGCAATATCAATACGGTAATCAATGATTTTTTGACTAAGCAGGGATGAATTTTCTAGTAAGGTGGTAAAACGTACTGCCGGATGTTGCTGCCTAAAATCTCGAATTAGGTAGGGAAGTAGCTGGTTACCTATTGTATTACTGGCCCCTACATTCAGTTCACCACTTAATGTATTTGAATCATTAAACAAAGAGGGAATAGCGCGAGCTCGATCCAGTAGCTCATCCGCAACGGGCAGTAGAGTAGAGCCTTCATTGTTCAGGACAAGGCGATTATTCACCCTATCAAATAATGTATGTCCAAGTTGGTTTTCTAGCTCATTAAGAGATAGACTCACCGCCGCTTTCGATAGACATAGCGTTTGTGCGGCGCTGGACATAGAGCTTGCTTTGGCAATAGAGGTAAATACTTCGAGTTGTCTTAGGGTAAAAGAAATCATAAGTGTTTATTTTTACTTAACGCTAGTTTTGAATCTTTAAATTTTAATAAACATAACTTAAGAATACACTCTTTGCATCAACTTAATGAACAGCGGTTAATAATCCGTGGAGTAATCTCATGCAAACACAATCTCGTTTAGCCAATGCACCAACGCCAATGGCGGGTTTGGCCTTAGGTATTGCCAGTTTAGGCTGGAGCCTAGAAAACTTAGGTGTGTTTGGCGGATATGCACAAACGATAGGCGCGGTAATTGCGGCAACATTATTGC
The DNA here is from genome assembly GCF_024346975.1 of Vibrio neonatus. Taxonomy (NCBI): domain Bacteria; kingdom Pseudomonadati; phylum Pseudomonadota; class Gammaproteobacteria; order Vibrionales; family Vibrionaceae; genus Vibrio; species Vibrio neonatus. The sequence continues at coordinate 591,525 of NZ_AP024885.1, forward strand.
TGATTTTGACCGGTAAATTCTTACTTCATTCGCATCTATTAAAGCAAGATTTATCCCATCCAGTGGTTGGGAGTGTTGTGCCCACTTTTGCTATGGCGAGCATGGTGGTGTCGTATGCTATTGGTCAGCATTGGGCGCTATTCGGCAACTTGTTATGGCTCATATCGGTAATTTTGCACATTATCTTTTTAACGAGCTTTACCTTTCATCGCAGTCAGAATTTTGAGCTTAGCCATATGCTGCCGAGTTGGTTTGTACCACCGGTAGGAATTATTGTGGCCGCTTTAACTTACTCAGGTAGTGCCTCTTTACACTGGATTGGCGCGGCGACCTTATATTTTGGCATGATTGCCTACGCTATCATGTTGCCGATAATGATTTATCGTTTGATGTTTTCAGAACTCGTGCAAGATGCCGCTAAGCCTACATTGGCAATTTTAGCAGCGCCAGCCAGTTTATCATTAGCCGGTTACTTATCATTTGTGGCGTCGCCATCACCACTGATTGTTGCGCTACTGTTTGGTATCGCAATCCTTATGACAGCCATTATCTACATGGCGTTTTACCGCCTGTTAAAACTGCCGTTTAGCCCAGGTTATGCTGCTTTTACTTTCCCACTGGTGATCAGTGCAACCGCTATGTTTAAGGTGGCGGCATGGATGACAAATATGAATATCGCCACAGAGTATGTTCAGCAGGTTCACACTCTAGCGGTACTAGAGTTAGGCGTTGCATTTATCATTGTGAGTTACGTGGCAATACAATATTTCAATAATTTATTGATTCAACCAAGGTTGGCAATTAGCAGTAAATAACCTCACATAGCGACATCAATTGCACTAGTGTGTGGTAACATTATTGCAATTGATTCAATGGATTGTGAGCCTGCCTTGTTTACTGTTTATCATTCAAACCAAATCGATCTTCTTAAGTCTTTATTGATTGCGCTAATTCACCAGCAACCTCTTGCTTCCCCTTTTGAGCAAGAGCAAATCTTGGTGCAAAGTCCGGGTATGTCACAATGGCTAAAAATGGAATTAGCCAAAGAGATGGGGATTGCTGCCAACCTTAATTTCCCGTTACCTGCGACGTTCATTTGGCAGATGTTCATTGAAGTGTTGCCGGACGTTCCTCAGCGTAGCGCATTTAACAAAGAAGCGATGACTTGGAAGTTAATGCAAGTCTTACCTAACAAGCTTGCTGAACCTGAATTCTCCCCATTAGCTTCTTATCTAGAGCAAGATGATGACGACTCTAAGTTATTCCAATTAGCGGGAAAAATTGCCGATATCTTCGATGGTTACTTAGTGTATCGCCCCGATTACATTAACGCTTGGGAGCAAAATGAGCATCCTGATGAGTTACAAGGGCAAGGTCTTTGGCAGGGAATACTGTGGCGAGAGTTGTATCAATTTACTCTAGATTTAGAGCAATCTGAGTACCATCGTGCCAATCTCTATCAAAAATTTATTGATGTTTTAGCAAGCACTTCCGAGATCAGCAGTAATAATGTGCCTAAACGATTATTTGTGTTTGGCATTAGCTCATTACCACCTAAATACCTAGAAGCGCTCAAAGCACTGGGTGAGCATATCGATGTGCACCTTATGTTTCACAATCCATGTCGTTACTATTGGGGTGACATTAAAGATCCGCGCACATTGTCGAAGATGGCTAACCTAGTCAGACCGAGAATTCGCTGGAATGAACAAGGGATGGAAACCGAGCAAGGCGTTGCGGTACTTAAAGGTGATATCGAACATAACGCATTACCTGAGTTTCATCATGATGCAATCAGCAACAACTTGTTAGCCTCAATGGGTAAGCAGGGGCGCGATAATCTGTATTTGTTATCCGATCTTGGCAGTAATGAAGTCGAAGCTTTTGTTGATATTGAATCAACGTCATTGCTGCATAAAATACAGCAAAACATTTTGCAATTAGAGCAGCATCAAGACGATTCACAATTGGATCAAAGCACACACAAAGGTTGTGTTTCTGCGCAAGATACTTCGCTCTCTATTCATAGTTGTCATAGCGCCACTCGAGAAGTAGAAGTGCTGCATGACCAACTTCTGGCGATGTTTAATCAAGATCCCACGCTCAAGCCGCGCGATATCATAGTGATGGTGGCGGATATCAATGCCTATTCCCCAGCCATCAAAGCTATCTTTGGCAATGCAACCGCAGACAGGCGCATACCTTACTCTATCTCTGATAGAAGTGTTGCTGAAGAAACCCCAATCTTAAATGCGTTTTTGCAGCTACTGGCACTTCCGAATAGTCGCTGTGGTCGTAGTGAAATGATGGAGATCCTTGAGACGCCTGCTATTTTGCAACGATTTGGCATGTCAGAAACTGACTTTGATTTGATTAATCTATGGACGCAAGAAGCAGGAATCCGCTGGGGGCTCGATGACTCCACCGCAACTGAATTTGAACTGCCAACCTTAAATCAAAATACGTGGCTGTTTGGCTTACAACGTATTTTGCTTGGCTACAGCATGTCTTCTACCAACCAAGCTTTTGAGTTGAGCGAGGGTATTTTAGCCCCGTATGAACAAATAGAAGGTATGCAAGGAGAGCTTGCTGGAAAACTGGCCGCATTTATCGATAAAGTCTTACACTATCGTAACGCGCTGCAAACCCCTTTGCATAGCGCAGATTGGCAAGCGCAATTAAACCAACTAGCCAATGATTTCTTTGAGTTAGACATCGAAAACGAAATCGCCTTAACCAGTATTCGTGATGCATTATCTTCACTGACTCAACAAACCTCTGAAGCGGCGTTAACCTCCGAGCTAAGCCATCAAATTATCAGTGAGTATCTACAAGATAAATTAGATAATTCGCGCATTAGTCAGCGCTTTTTAGCAGGACAAGTGAATTTTTGTACCTTAATGCCAATGCGCTCTATTCCTTTTAAAGTGGTGTGTTTATTGGGCATGAATGATGGCGTATATCCACGCTCAGTTCCCCTTGAAGGTTTTGACTTAATGTCAGTGAAAACGCGTATTGGGGATAGAAGTCGTCGAGATGACGATCGTTACCTGTTTTTAGAAGCGCTACTTTCCGCTCAACAAACCCTATACATTAGCTATATTGGGCAATCAATTTTAGATAATAGTGAGTGCTTACCTTCGGTGTTATTAACCGAATTACAAGAGTATTGCGCGCAAAACTATTGTCTGGTCGGTGACCAAGATTTGTCGGTTGATGACTCAGGTGATCAACTGGTGAGTCATCTAACCTCATCCCATGCCATGACGCCGTTTAGTAAAGACGCGTTTTTGAATAACGCCAGTTTTGCCTCTGAATGGCTACCTATTGCCAATGGCATTTCTTCCATTGAACAAACTGCGCCCACGCCACTGACCGATTATTTCTTAGAAAGAGGTAGCGTTACCGAGATTGAATTAGATCAGCTACTCGCTTTTTGGTCACTGCCGATAAAATATTTCTTCAATCATCGTCTGCAAGTTTGGTTTAACCGCGATAGCGAAATAGTGGAAGATGATGAGCCTTTTGCTTTCGGTGGCTTGGAGCGTTATTTATTACGCGATGAAATCGTCGCCGCTATGCTTGATGGCGGAGAGGCGCAAGTAGAACAAGTGTCTCAATATTATCGCAGCTCTGGGCAACTGCCGATTGGCGAATTTGGCGATTTGGAAGTGGCAGAAAATAAAGCAGCAATGATGGGCTTGGTCTCTGAAATTGAGTTTTATACCAATAGTAAGCAGCCTTCAATTCCGTTGTCTGTCAGTGTTCCTTATGGCAAACATAATCTTACTATCACAGGGTGGCTAGACAATCACTACGCTTCTGGTTTGGTGAACTATCGAGTCGGTCGCATTCGCTCAAAAGATATTTTACAGGCGTGGATCAAGCACTTGTGTGCTTGTGCATCCAACCAATCGCTAACCAGTCACCTTATTGGTATCACCAATAGCAAAGAGGTGGAGTATTTTTCTATTGCCGCGATATCTGCGCAAGATGCGTTGGATTTTCTGCAAGATCTGCTGGCACTGTTCTTTGAAGGTATGACTCAGCCTCTTGCTTATTTCCCTTATTCAGCGCAAAGCGCGATGCAAGAAATGAGTAAGAAATTACAAAAAAATGATAGTGATGTGGCTCGCGAAGCGGCTCAAGCTAAGTTCAACTCAAGCTTTTTAGGCGATGACTATAACGCGGGAGAGTCGCAAGACATTTACATACAAAGAGCTTGGCCACAATGGGATGACGCATTGGCAGAGTCTGGGTATCGTTTAGCCCAAAGAGTCTTCTTGCCGGTACAAGAAAGGTTAACGACTAAGTAAAGGCGATTAGCTGCAGATAAGAGAGAGGGGGGGGCCGTCAGGAATATTATATGTAGGGGTTTTTATACTGACGGCCCAAGGGTCACAGAGACCTCTTATTTCTTATATTTATCGATGGCAAATCCCTCACTATTCGAGCGCAAGCCTACTTGGAACGAAACACGATAACAGTGAGTGGGATCGCAAACTTTGAGCGCAAGTATTCAGCCCTTTCAAGGCGATAGCTCATTTCATAACATTGGTCACATATTTAGATAGGGTTCACCATGACAGAGGTCACGAACATAATTCCTGCACCACTTGAGACAATGACATTCCCTTTGCATGGGGCACGTCTTATTGAAGCTTCGGCTGGTACAGGCAAAACATTTACGATTGCAGGGCTTTATCTGCGACTGTTGTTAGGTCATGGCGATAATGGTCAGGCCCATAACAAGCCACTGAATGTTGAACAAATTCTGGTTGTGACCTTTACCGAAGCGGCGACCGCCGAATTAAAAGATCGTATTCGCGCACGTATACACCAAGCAAGAGTCGCGTTTAGCCGAGGGGTGAGCGATGATCCAGTGATCAAGCCGCTACTTGAACAAACCCAAGATAGAGACAGAGCTTGTGAGTTATTGCTGGCCGCAGAAAGACAAATGGATGAAGCGGCCGTATTTACCATTCATGGCTTTTGTCAGCGCATGCTTACACAAAATGCCTTTGAATCGGGCAGCCGATTTAAAAACCAATTTATCCAAGATGAAAGTCAGCTGAAAGCGCAAGTAGTATCAGACTACTGGCGACGCCATTTTTATCAAATGAATGAAGCTATGGTAGCGGAAATTCGCAGTCACTGGCGTCACCCCCACGACCTACTTGCCGAGCTGGATCGCTTTATTAGTGGTAATGAAGTGTATATTCACTCTCAAGCCCAAAGCGGTGATTTAGAAGCCTTGTATGCACAAAGAGTCGCACTGATTGATGAGTTAAAGCGCGATTGGCTTGCGGTAAGCTCAGAGCTAGAAAAATTAATTGCAGATTCTGGAATTACCAAAAATCCTTATAACAAAAGAAACGTACCAAATTGGATCTCACAAGGGGACAGTTGGGCAGAGGTTACGCCTAGCACTCTTGGTATGCCAGATTGTTTAGAGCGCTTTTGTAGCAGTGTTTTGCAAGCCAAAACCAAAGAAGGCAAACAAGCGCCAGAACATGCGATATTTGATCAGCTAGAGGCATTTTATCAACTGCCTAAATTAGAGGTTAAACTGGCTATTCTCGGCAACGCGATCCCTGAATGCCGAGCGGAGTTACAAAAAGCCAAACGCCAGCAACAAAAACTCTCTTTTGATGATCTTCTCAGTCAGTTAGATCATGCTTTGCAAGCCGACGAAGAAGATTTGTTATCCGAGCGAATTCGCCAGCTTTATCCAATTGCTATGATTGATGAATTTCAAGATACCGATCCTCAGCAATACAACATATTTAGTCATTTGTACTTAGATCATCCTGAGTGCGGGTTATTTATGATTGGCGATCCTAAACAGGCGATTTACGCCTTTCGCGGCGCAGATATCTTCACCTATATTCGCGCTCGCAATGAAGTGACTTCGCACTTTAATCTTACGACAAACTGGCGCTCAAGTGAGCAGATGGTTGAAGCCAGTAATGCACTGTTTGTCGAGTCAGAAGCGCCATTTATCTACAACGATGATATTCCGTTTACCTCTGTGCTACCTAGCCCAGGTGCGGACAAAAAATCGTGGTCTTTGCATGGTGAAACTCAGCCGGCGATGACGGTTTGGCATCAACAGCAAGAAGAGGGTGGCGTAGCTAAAGGCAGTTATAATCACACTATGGCGCAGTCGACCGCGACTCAAATACAGCGACTATTAAGCGCTTCAGATCAAGGCAATGCACTGCTACACAGCGCAAAAGATAAGGCGATTCAAGCTGGAAATATCGCGGTATTGGTGCGCACAGGTAGAGAGGCAAGCCTAGTACGACAAGCGTTGTCGGAAAAAGGCGTAGCCAGCGTTTATCTGTCTAACCGAGAAAGCGTTTTTGCCAGTCCTGTGGCCTGCGATGTGATGCTATTTTTGCAAGGCGCTTTAAATTACGAAAATGACCGAGCATTGCGCACCGCGGCGGCCAGTTCTTTGTTTGATCTTTCCTTATTTGATTTAGAACGATTAAACCAAGATGAGCAATATTGGGAACTGCTTAGCCAAGAGTTCAGTGACTATCGTCAGCTATGGTTAAAGTCTGGGATCATGCCAATGATCCGCAAGCTTATTCAACACCGAGAATTAGCCCAGCGATTGCAAAAACAGCCACACGGTGAGCGAGTGCTGACGGATTTAATGCACCTTGCCGAGTTATTGCAACAAGCCTCTGCAGAGCTAGAAAGTGATCATGCATTGCTACGTTGGTTTTCTGAATCCATTGATGAGGCATACGATGGTGAGTCAGGAGATGAGCAGAAACAGCGCTTAGAGTCCGAGCGCAACTTAGTGCAAGTGGTCACTATCCATAAATCGAAAGGACTAGAATACGATATTATTTTTGTGCCCTTTGTCAGTGCCTGTCGCAAGAGCGATAAAGCCTTGTATTACGACGCCGAGCAACAATGCACCCGCTTTGATCTCGACAATAATGACGAAGGAATTGCGTTATCGGATAGAGAGCGTTTAGCGGAAGATCTGCGCCTTATTTATGTAGCGGTGACTCGCGCTGTGTACTCTTGTTATCTTGGCGTGGCGGCGCTCAAAGACGGTCGCAGTAAAAAGGTGATGACCCATTTGAGCTCCATTGGCTATTTGCTACAAGGAGGCGAAGAGCAAGATGCCTCGGCGCTGAGCGTTGCGTTAAGTCAGCTGGAAGAGAAATACCCATCCATTACCGTATGCGACCCCATTGCTCCTGATGACGCTTGTTACATTCCAATTGAACAAGATGCGCCTTTGCTTGAAGCCAATAAAATGCAGCAACAAATTGATTGGCGCTGGCGGATGACCAGTTATTCAGGTTTGGTTAAGCAAGGGCATGGTCATGCGCATAAAGACGACAGTATCTGGCTGGATACGACCTTAGATGTGGACGCTTCGCAAGATCAAGCCCCAATGCTCGACCTTATGCAAAAGAGCATGTTTAACTTTCCGCGTGGCGCACGTCCGGGTACGTTTTTACACACCTTGTTTGAAGAGGTGGAATATACCGAGTCGGCATTTAGCGACAAAAACAGTGAAGTGATCCGTCAGCTTATAATTAAAGAGCAGTTAGAAGAAGAGTGGCTACCCGTATTGCAAGATATGGTCGATAAAGTGCTCTCGACCGACCTAGATGGTCAGGGCATGAGGTTGTGCGATAAAAACCCTCAGCAAAGGCTGGTAGAAATGGAGTTTTTATTGCCGATAGAGCTTCTCTCTGCGCCGCGATTTAATGCCATTACCCATCAGCATGATCCGTTAACGGCTCAAGCAGGCGATCTTGGTTTTGCTCCAGTGGAAGGGATGCTAAAAGGCTTTATTGATTTGGTGTTTGAACATCAAGGTAAATATTACGTCCTCGATTGGAAGTCCAACCATTTAGGCGATTCTGCTCAAGATTACCACCAAAGCAATTTGCACAAAGCGATGTTGGATCATCGCTATGATGCGCAGTATCAAATCTATGCATTGGCACTGCATCGCTTTTTAAGCAGTCGTATTGCAGACTACGACTATGAAACGCATTTTGGTGGTGTGTTCTATTTATTTTTACGTGGCATGGATGGCAGTGGTGAATACGGGGTATTTTCCGCGAAACCATCGTTACCTATGCTCAATGAATTAGATGCTCATATTCGTGGTGAGGAGGCAATAAAATGATAGCGTCGAATGAAAGCCTTCCAGAAGTGCTCAATGTGGCCGAAATTGCGCCTGAGCAATTGAGTAAATACCGCCAGAAAAGTTGGTTAGAATGGTTACACGTCATGGCTAGTGTGGGCATGGTGCGCGACATTGATTTTCAGTTGGCTAAGTTTTTTGCCGAGCAAGAAAAAACCGCATCAGCGGCGCATGTTGCGGTGATGGTATGCGCGGTGAGCTATGAACTCAGCAAAGGCAATTCATGCTTACCGATTAGCAATGCTTGGAATCCATTAAAATCCTTTGGCGCAACACAACTTGAGCCACTTTTTGACCCGCAATTGCTTACCTGTGATTGGGCGGATGAACTCACTAAATCGAGCTTAGTCGCGCAAGATTTTCAACAAGCTATGCGCTTACCGTTAGTGTTTGAATTTGGCAGTTTGTATTTGCAGAAATATTGGCATTTTGAAGGGGCTCTGGCACAAAAGCTATTGGAATATGCTGAGCCTATCGCGATGGATGCGCAGCAATTATCTGTGCTGAGATTGCAGTTAGATCAATTGTTCGCATGGCAGTTAAGTTATCTGTTTAAAGATATTCAATCGCTTAAAAAAGCCCATGCCAGTGATGCGCAAATTCATCGAGCCATTTGTGAGTCTTTAGATGTGGTGGACACCGCTGACATTGCATTGGACAAACTGGTGGCGATTGCCAGCAATGCTAAGTCTGCCAGCGACCTTGAAGTATTAAGTGAATACATACCGTTAAGTGCGTGTTTAAACCATCAGAAAGTAGCGGCTGCTACTGCGCTTACGCGCCGCTTTTGTGTGATTTCAGGGGGGCCGGGTACGGGCAAAACCACCACTGTCTCTAAATTGTTAGCCGCGCTGGTGGCCTCCAGTGAAGTGGAACTTGATATCAAGCTTGCTGCGCCAACGGGGAAAGCGGCGGCGCGTCTGACCGAATCTATCGGACAAGCGATTGATTCTTTGCCGGTGTCACCGGAGATAAAAGAAAAAATCCCCACCTCTGCCAGCACATTACACCGCTTGCTTGGCGCTATTCCGAATCGCACAGAGTTTAAACACAATGCCAAGAATCCGTTGCATTTAGATTTGTTGATTCTCGATGAAGCTTCCATGGTCGATTTGCCTATGATGTTCAAATTACTCAACGCACTGCCAGCGAACGCGCGTTTAATATTGCTGGGTGATAGAGATCAGCTTTCATCTGTGGAAGCAGGGGCTGTATTGGGTGATATTTGCCAACTTGGCGGACAAGGTTACAGCGCGGCGCATAGCGAGCTTCTAAATAAGTTAACCGGCTACCAATTGCCTGCATCACCTTATGTGGGTACGGCGATTAGTGATAGCTTGTGTGTATTGCAAAAGAGCTTTCGTTTTCACAGTCGCTCCGGCGTAGGTCAGTTAGCGCGAGCAATCAACTCAGGCAGCAGCAATAAAGCGACAGAGGTGTTTGCCAGTCAATATCAAGATATCGAGCACTTTGAGGTCAACAGCGAGCGTTACGCGCAATTGATTGATACTTTAGCGACTCGTTATGAAGAGTACTTAAACCTTAGATTTGAGAAAAATGGCACGCTAAGCATGTCTGCATTTGCGCGCACTGTGTTGCAAAGTTTTGCTCAAACTCGCTTGCTGTGTGCGGTCAGAGAAGGCGAGTTTGGAGTAGAAGGCACCAATGCCAATATTGAAAAAGTATTGGCACGGAAAGCCTTAATTGCTGCGGATAGAGATACTTGGTACATAGGAAGACCTGTGATGGTCAATAGTAACGATCACAGTCAGCATTTGTATAATGGTGATATTGGCATTTGTTTGTTGGATGAAAGCTTACAAGAGCCAAGATTGAAAGTGTATTTTGAACTGCCTGATGGCAGTGTAAAAGGGGTGCTTCCAAGTCGCGTACCGCCTCATGAAACTGCATACTCAATGACTATTCATAAATCGCAAGGCAGTGAGTTTGACTATACGTTATTGCTACTGCCGAAAACGATGACACCGATACTGACCAGAGAGTTATTTTATACCGGAGTGACGCGCGCCAAGAATCGCCTGAGTGTGTATGCCGATGTGGGTATTATGCAGCGTGCTATCAAGCAAAAAACCGCAAGAAGTAGCCATCTGTCGCAACGTTTGCAAACAGATAGCTAGTGGGTGCGAAATGTCTTAGTTGATATCCAGCGCTAAGATTTTTGATTTTCGTTGGAAGTTATAGAGGTCCTGCTTTTTAATCGGCAGTGCCTCTAGATCGATTTCAGCAAAACCTTGCTCTCTAAACCAATGCAAACTGCGGGTGGTCAAAATAAACAGCTGTTTGATTCCGAGCGTATAGGCTTGATGCTTCATGTGCTCCAATAAATGCACGCCGCGGTTGCCATCTCTATAGTCAGAGTGAATAGCTACGCAGGCCATTTCGGCCATTTGATCTTCAACATAAGGATAGAGCGCGGCGCAACCAATGATGAGCTGATCTTTGACTATGATAGTAAATCGCTCTATTTCTCGCTCCAACTGTTCGCGAGAGCGTCTCACTAAAATGCCTTCACTTTCTAGCGGTTCAATTAAGTCTAAAATACCGCCAATGTCATCAATGGTGGCAATGCGCACTTGCTCGGCACTGTCCATCACCACTTGCGTACCGATACCATCACGAGAGAACAGCTCTTGTATTAAAGCGCCATCATCAAGGTAGCTCACAAGGTGACTGCGCTGCACGCCTTTTTCACAGGCTTTTACCGCCGCTTGTAAGAAGCGTTCAGTGATCGGGGCATTACCTGGCATGCCTTGCTGTAGGATGCTTTCTAGCTCGTGTGGGAACAGCTCTGCAGCCACTTCACCGTTAGGTTTGATGTAACCTTGATCTGAGCTAAAGCCAATCAGTTTGTCCGCTTTTAGTTTTATCGCCACTTGAGTGGCAATTTGTTCTGATACTAAGTTAAAACATTCGCCTGTAACGGAGCCTGCCACTGGGCCAATCAATACTATCGACTCTTGCTCAAGCGCGCGGTTGATGCCTTCAACATCAATGCGGCGTACTCGCCCACTGTGTTGATAATCCACTCCGTTATCCACTCCTAATGGCTGCGCAATCACAAAGTTACCGCTGACCACATTGAGTTGGTTTCCCGCCATAGGCGTGTTGTTGAGACTCATAGATAGGTGAGCGGTAATGGCGAGCTGCAATTGCCCTGATGCCTGCATGACATGTGGTAAGGTCGTTGACTCAGTGATCCTAATCCCTTTGTGATAAGGGGAAGATAAGGACTGTAAGCTGAGGCGTTGATCTATTTGCGGGCGAGCGCCATGCACCAATACCAGTTTCACGCCAAGGCTATGTAGTAGCGCAATATCGCTGACGATATTAGGAAAATTATCATGGCTTAACGCATCACCACAGAGATAGATAACCATAGTGCTATCACGGTGAGCATTTACATATGGGGTGGATTGCCGAAATCCTTTGACCAGTTCAGTACTACGAGACATAACCAACTCTGATATGAATTTTTATACAATAATAATGCGTATTTATATGATTGCAACTGTTTAAATGACTCTATATTAAAAGAATGCGATAACAGTTCTAGATTTAATGTGTGTGTTTTCTTTAACAAGCATTGCGTAAAGCATGTGAGTTTGTCATTCTGACTTTCTAAGGTTTATTTAAGGATATAAAACCCATCCTATGCACAAATTTATTCCATTCTTTGCTGTTGCGATCCTATTAACGGGCTGTGCCCAGAACACCGATAATGGTCAGCAATATTTTGACCAAGAATTTACTCAGCCTCTTACACAAACTAAAACTATAAATAGTAATGCATTTCGAGATTTAAACTCGTTTGATGCGCAGGCTAAGCAGGTGCTAGATAATTCACCTTCCATGGCAGCTAAGTATCAAGAGTTGTACCAACACCTTTCTGAGTGGGCATTGCAAAGTGGAGATCCTGCTGACCTAGAACGTTTTGGCGTACAAAGTGCGCAGATGCGTGGCGGAGACAATAAAGGGAATGTGCTATTTACCGGATATTTTTCTCCGGTCATCGAATTGCGTCATGTTCCTGATCAAACCTATAAATACCCTGTTTACGGTAAGCCAAGTTGCAGCAGTCAATGTCCTACGCGTGCTCAAATCTATGATGGGGCATTAACGGGCAAAGGGTTAGAACTTGGCTATGCGGCCAACATGATTGACCCATTTTTAATGGAAGTGCAGGGCAGTGGCTTTGTTCATTTTGGCGATGACAACAGCATGCAGTATTTCGCTTATGCGGGGAAAAACAATCGCTCTTACGTCAGTATCGGACGCATCTTAATTGAACGCGGTTTAGTCGAGCGTAAAGACATGTCTTTGAAAGCGATTAAACAATGGGTGTCTGAAAACGATGAAGAGACAGTAAAAGAGCTATTAGAGCAAAACCCTTCTTATGTGTTCTTCGCCCCGAAAGATGATTTAGCGGTACGCGGTTCGGCAGGGATTCCTTTATTGCCAATGGCTGCAGTGGCAGGAGACAGATCTTGGCTGCCTATGGGCACGCCAATTTTAGCTGAAGTGCCTTTGCTCAATGCCGATGGCACATGGTCTGGTACGCACGCTTTGCGCTTATTATTGGTATTAGATACCGGTGGCGCAGTGAAACAAAATCACCTCGATCTTTATCACGGTATGGGTGAGCGAGCAGGCGTACAGTCTGGGCACTACAAGCACTTTGGTCGCGTCTGGAAATTAGGCTTAGAAAACTCAGTCACCGCTAACCCTTGGCAATTGCCAAAAGGGAAACAGTGATTCGATTTTACAAGCTAGCCTAAACACGGCAAAGACTAGACATTAAACACAAGAGTGCGTATAAAACGCACTCTTGTTGTTTACAGTTCAGAGATAAAGCTCATGCGAGAATTAACCACCCCAGCATCCGAATCCTATGACCAACGTTTTGGCGGTACGCGTCGCCTGTATGGAAATAGCGAAGTGGAAATCTTACGTGCCGCACACGTTTGTGTGATTGGTATTGGTGGTGTGGGCTCTTGGGCAGTAGAAGCGCTGGCGCGCAGTGGCGTGGGTGAGTTAACTCTAATTGATATGGATGATGTGTGCGTGACTAACATCAACCGTCAAATACACGCTATGAGTGGCACTGTGGGCAAGAGCAAGATTGAAGTAATGGCAGAGCGTGTCGCGCTGATTAACCCTGAGTGTAAAGTGAATCTGATTGATGACTTTATTGGCCCAGAAAATCAAGCGGAATATCTAAGTAAAGAATACGACTACGTATTAGATGCCATTGATAGCGTTAAAGCCAAGACTTCATTGTTGGCCTATTGTCGTAGCAACAAAATTAAAGTGATCACTATCGGTGGCGCGGGTGGTCAGGTCGACCCAACGCAAATCAGTGTGGCGGATCTGAGCAAGACAGTGCAAGACCCGCTTGCGAAGAAAATCAAAGATCAACTGCGCCGTTTCCATAACTTTAGCAAGAATCCAAAACGTAAATTTGGCATCGATTGCGTCTTTTCTACAGAGCACCTTAAATACCCGCAAGCCGATGGCAGTGTCTGCGCGGTGAAAGCCACAGCCGAAGGCCCTAAGCGAATGGATTGTGCGACTGGCTTTGGCGCGGCCACAGTAGTGACGGCCACCTTTGGTTTTGTCGCAGTGTCGCGTATCATTGCCAAATTGATTGAAAAACACAGCGCGTAATTAAGGTCTACTTATCATGACATACCCAGAAAACCCGTTTGGCAGCACCATTCTTGAACAGGATATCCTTGCGCAGATGCAACAATGCCAAGGTTGGGAGCAGCGTTATCGACAGGTGATCTTGTGGGGTAAGCAATTACCAGCAATGCCCGATGAGCTAAAAGCTGAGCAGGTGTTAGTGGCGGGTTGTGAAAGCCAAGTATGGTTGGTGGGCAAGCAAGTTGACGGAATTTGGCAGTTTTGTGCTGACTCTGACGCGCGAATTGTGCGCGGCTTGATTGCATTGGTACTGACGGTATGTAATGGAAAAAATAGTCAACAAATTCAGCAATTTGATATCGATGACTATTTTGAAAAACTGGGTTTGATCCAACATTTAAGCCCATCGCGAGGCAATGGGCTTAAAGCAGTTGTTGAGCAAATTAAAACACTCAGCGCATAGGTTTATAGGTTTAGCGATTGTTGACAAGCCGTTACAGCATATCAACGGCCTTAGTTAGAGCCGCAATGAGCGCATCCACTTCTTGCTCATTGTTATACACAGCAAAAGAGATGCGCACCGTTCCCTTTATACCTAAGCTATCCATCAGTGGATGAGCGCAGTGGTGTCCAGCGCGTAGCGCAATCCCTTGCTGATCGAGCAAGGTCGCAATATCTTCATGATGCACTCCCGGCATAATAAAGCTTAAAATACTGGCTCCTGCTTGATAACCGACAATCTCTATATCTTCAATTTTTGAAATGGCTAGGTAGGCTTTGTGTTGCAAGGCCTGCACATGTTGCTCAGCCTCGGCATGATTGATGCTGGTTAACCAATCAATCGCGCTAGAGAGGGCTAAAGCGCCGGCTACATTAGGCGTACCCGCCTCAAACTTTCCGGGAAGCTCACTAAATGAAGTGCCAGAGAAGCTAACCTTTTGCACCATTTTGCCGCCGCCGTGCCAAGGTGGCATCGCCTCCAGTAAAGCCAGTTTGCCGTATAACACACCAATGCCCGTTGGCGCATACAGTTTGTGACCAGAAAAGACATAAAAATCACAATCTAGCGCCTGCACATCAACCGCCTCGTGAACAATACCTTGCGCGCCATCAAGTACGACAACCGTATTAAATTGGCGAGCCAGTTTGATCATCTGTTTTACAGGGTGATGAGTGCCCGTGACATTAGAAACTTGGCCAATGGCTAAGATCTTGGTGTTGTGATTAAGGCGTGCTTGAAAAGCTTCAAGATCTAAAGTGCAATCGTCCAACATAGGGATCTTTACGACTTTCGCGCCAGTTTGCTCCGCCACAATTTGCCAAGGAACAATATTGGCGTGGTGCTCCATTTCACTGACCAGTATTTCATCACCCGCTTGCAGAGTATTTCTGGCATACGTTTGCGCAATCAAATTGATGGCTTCGGTGGCGCCGCGCGTCCATACAATCTCTTTGTGAGAGCTTGCGTTAATAAAAGCGCGCACATTTTCACGAGCTTGTTCAAAGGCGCTGGTGGCACTGGCTGTTAAGCTGTGCGTACCTCTGTGTACATTGGCATTGTGCTGCGAATAGTAGTGGCTAATCGTATCGATAACCTGCAACGGTTTTTGTGTGGTGGCAGCGCTATCAAGGTACACCAAAGGTTGCTGGTTTACTTGTTGTTGCAATGCAGGAAACTGGGCTCGAATGGCTTGAATATCAAACACCTTTAGCTCCTAATTCGTGATAATGAAGGTTAGGTAGTGGCACCATAGGCTCAGCTACGCTCCAAGCAAAGGCTTTACCTGAAAGCAAAATGATGATTTCGATGGCAAACTCAAAAGCGCTGCCTGGGCCTTGGCTAGTCAGCAGTTTATTGAGTTGATCGTAGGTGACGCGTTTATCTCGCCAATTGTTTTCAGGAATGTGCGCTTTAAAGTGTGGATGGCAAGTCATCAATGCTTTTGGGTACAACTGATGGTGTTGCAGTACCAATGCAGGAGTTGCGCAAATCGCGGCGTTTAATCGGCCATCGTATTGTTGCTGTTTGATCATTTCGACTAACAGTATGCTTTGTTGGAAAACCTCAGCGCCGCCAACGCCGCCGGGCATCGCAATAACATCAAATTCTTCATCGGCTACATCCACAAGTTTTACCTCAGCGGTAAGTGGAATACCACGGGAACCTTTAAAGGTCAGTGCACCTTCAGGATCAACACTGGCTACCGTTACTTGGTAGTTAGCACGAAGTAAAACATCAATGATGGTAATGGCTTCCATCTCTTCAGTGCCCGGGGCTATGGGTACTAAGGCCTTAATGGTCATTGCTGAGCCTCTTTTTGTTTAATCTGTTGATAAAGCGTTTGATTGTACGGCGTTAAAATCTGCTGTGCCTTGGCACGCTGGAGTAAGTACCCCGTAATATAGTCGATCTCGGTACGACGCTGATGTTGAATGTCTTGATGCATTGACGAGAAATTGGCGCTGGTGGCTTGGATTACCTGCTGACTTTTGGCAAACAGTGCGTCGCTATCGCAAGTCAGTCCTTCAGCGGTCATGACTTTACTAATTTCCACACAAAGTGCTTGTATGAGAGCCAAAGTCTCACTTTGTGCAAGCTCGCCGTTACGGCAATTATGGATAGCGGTTAATGGGTTGATACAGCAATTAATCGCCAGTTTATTCCACAGAGCTTGTTGAATATTATCGTCCCAAGATACAGGTGCAAGGGCATGATCTAACATAGGGACTATTTGTGCTGATAGCAATGCACCACTCTCGTTGAGAGCGCCGACGATTGTTTGTCCCTGTCCTGTATGTTGAATTTTAGACTGATTATCTATGAGTGCGCCGTGAGTGGTGGTAGCAAATAACACGGGATGTTCAGACAGTTGCGCTAACAGTGGATCGACAGCGCCCATACCATTATGGGTAAAAAGCACGCAACAGCCTTTTTTGAGATGCGGAATAATGGGCGATAGAGCTTGCTCTACCTGCCATGCTTTGACTGCCACAATCACTAAATCGGCATTATTCATATCCGAGATTTGGTTGGCGCGAAATTGAATAGGGGCTTGCTGCGCAAATGACAGCGATATGCTAGGCGCTGTGTCTCTGCTCCACAAAGAGATATTGTGACCCGCATTGTGTAGATAACACGCCCACAGCGAACCAATGGCACCCACGCCAAGGATACTAATATTCAAACCATTCTCCAGTCTAAATGCCCATTGTTATGTGTATTTTAAGGAGTAAATACACAGATAAGAACCAAGGACACAAATTCATGGCTAGGATACTCGGAAATGCATTTATTGGCGAATTCACGGCATTAAAAAAGGCGCTAAAAGCGCCTTTATTACCACTTTAAGTTCTATTAGAACTTGTAAGTGACGGATACATAATGCCCAACACCTGAAGATTGCGATACTGCACCCCATGATGTAGTTTCACCATCTTCGAAACCATATACGTTATGGTATAGTTTTAGGCCGTAACCTACAGCATAACGATCTGAGTGCCAGTAAATACCGTTAAACATGGCGCCACCATTGCTTGCTGAAGAGTACTTCTCTTTCATACCAAATTGGTAATCAATGTAACCTTGGTATGAAATGAATGTACCATTATCAAAGAAGAAGAAAGGTTTAAACCAGTTGGTTGAAACTTGATAACCGTTCCAGTCTTTTAGGTTTGAATCGTAAGTGCCGTAGAAGTTTAGTCCGATTTTGCCAAGCCATGGGACCATCACATCAGAGCCTAAACCGATTTTTTGGTTATTTACACCAGAGTTCCCACCCCATTCAATTAATGAAGCAACGTATAGTTCTTGTACTGGGCCGAATGAAAGATCTGTATGTGTCAGTGCGTCTAGAGACATGCGCGGAGCAAATTTCATGTACATTTTTTCTTGGCCAGCTTTATCTGAACTTGGATTACTCAGTAAGTTGAAAACATCAACATAGCCGTAAAGGTCGAAGATTCCTGAACGACCACCAAACTCCATCTCTAGGTAATCATGAGATGATTCAGTACCAGCCCCTTTCTCATTGAAGGCGCCCATTAAGTTAAATTGCATCCACTTATAGTCGTTCTTGTGGATGTCACCGTCTGTGTAATCAGCTGCAAGAACTGGAGCTGAGGTAGCCGCTAGTAGGCCAAGAGTTAAAAGTGATTTACGCATAATAATGGGTACTCTAAAAAGTGTGCGGTAAATGGATTTTGCTATTCCATAGCGTGGGTTTCCTTCGACAGAATAATAGAGATCTTACGCACAAATAAAAGTGCAATACGGCAAAAAAACGACATAAGTCAGTGATCAAGATCACATAAATGCAATTTTAACGATCGTTTCTTATTCATATGGCATTTTTAAGGGAACTTTTTCAAGTTACTTGTTTTTACGGTTTTTGATCTAATTAGTCTCTCTTACGTATTAGTTTAGGATATAAAACCAGAGAGTAAACTATGCCCTGTATAAAGTTATTTCCTTTAAGTTCTATGGTGTTACCTGAGGGAAAAATGAATTTAAGAATCTTTGAGCCTCGCTATAAACGTATGATCAGTGATTGCTGTCGCGCAGGTGAGGGGTTTGGTGTTTGCGTGATTAACGAGAGTAGCGCCTCATCGCCGAAAAATATCTCACAAGTCGGTACATTGGCTCAAATTGTCGATTTTGAACAATTAGCGGATGGTTTTCTTGGGATCACTATCGTTGGGACTCGCCGTTTTAGAGTGAAGAGGGTTTGGAGTGAGTTTGATGGTTTGCGTTGTGGCGAGGTTGAATACCTTGAAAACTGGCAAAGCCAGCAACTTTCACAAGATAACACTTATATTAGTGAACAATTGCAAAGAGTCTATCAACGCTTTCCTGAAATAAAAAACCTCTACTCACACTGCCTTTTTGATGATGCGACATGGGTCAGTCAACGCTGGTTAGAGCTGTTACCTATGGAGCAAGATCAGTTTGAGCACCTGATCTCTCAAACCGATTGTGAGGAAGCAGTAAAGTTTCTTTGCCAAGCCATTGAGGCTCAGTAAGCCAAAAGCTCAATAACCCAAAAGATCAATAACTAAAGAAACTCACGAGGATATGCTCTTTCACCTACCTTTATTGGTTGGTGGCATATACTTATACCTATCTAACTCATTAATAGAGCAGTTGTTGTCAATTATTGTTGGGTACTAAGTTGCTGTGATCGGCATTGAATGAATTTATGTTTAATCAATAGTGATCCAATGAGAACAAACTTGCGTAGATAAACTGTGACGTATAGAAACCAATAGACAAATAGGTCATTTAGGTTCTCGAACAAATTTGAGAGAGAGGGTCTTTAGTTACCACTCTCTAACTGTGAAAGGTGAACCATGGAATCGTTAACCGTATCATTACAGATCAAGGCCTCAAACCCTACTCGGGCAGAGTGGAATGAATGCATGGATAAGGTACAGCAAGGCGATAAAGCTGCGTTTGCGAAAGTGTTTAAACATTTTTCGCCGCGGTTAAAGCAATTTGCGTACAAGCATGTAGGAAATGAACAAGTGGCGATGGAGTTAGTGCAAGAAGCACTGGCGACGGTGTGGCAAAAATCACACTTGTTTGATGGCAGTAAAAGTGCCTTATCGACATGGATTTACACTATTGCCAGAAACCTTTGTTTTGATCTGCTGCGTAAGCAAAAAGGTCGAGAGCTGCATATCCATTCAGAAGATATTTGGCCTGATGATTATTGCCCGCCAGACTTAGTTGACCAGTATTCACCTGAAAGAGACATGCTGCGAGAGCAGATAGTTCGTTATCTAGATACGTTACCGACCAAACAAAAAGAAGTGATTAAAGCGATTTATCTGGATGAATTACCTCATCAAGATGTGGCTGATAAATTTGATATTCCTCTCGGTACGGTAAAGTCTCGTCTGAGACTGGCCGTGGAGAAGCTTAAGGATACGATAAGGGCGGAACAAGTATGAAACATCATCCAAGTAACGAGTTGTTGAAAGCCTATGCCAGCGGCACTATCGATGCTTGTAATGGCGTCACTTTAGCCGCGCATCTGGAAATGTGTCCTCACTGCCAAAGTAAGGTGCAAGAATTTGAAGAACTTGCCTCGCAATCTTTGATAGATGTAGAGCCCGAGGTTGAATTAGAGCTAGCAGATATGGAAGCCATGTTTAACGATATTATTTCGCTAGACAGAAAGCCTGATGTAAAAGTGGCTAAGCCTGCGGTGACTATCGAGGTCAATGGTAAGCAGTTTTCCTTGCCTCAGTCTTTGCAGAATGTGAGCCAAAGATTAAGTGAATGGAAGAGCTATGGTGGCAAGGTGTATACCGCGCAGCTTGATATTGGTGAGCAAGAGCGTTTGAGCTTGTTGTATATCACTGGTGGAGTTCAAGTTCCTCAGCACACACACAAGGGTATTGAAACCACACTGGTATTGCATGGGCGGTTTCATGATGAGATAGGTCAGTATAAGGAAGGTGACTTTACGGTGGCGGATGCCTCTATAAAACATGCGCCGCGCACCGATGAAGGGCAAGATTGTTTATGCCTAACGTTGTTAAGCGATACCATGATATTTACTCAAGGTGCCGCTCGCATATTTAATATGTTTGGGCGTGGTATGTACCCTTAACCTGCGCACTGTACATAGTCGGTATGCATAACAGCAAGCAATAATAAAACAGGCCACACATCTAACGATCGTGTGGCCTGTTGCTATGTAAGCGTTTTATTTAAACCAAATTACTGGTTTTGAGAGTCATTATATTGCTGCTCATCATCTAAACCCCGCTGGTGAGCCTTTTCTAATACCTTATTAAAATAGCCTCGCAGCGAATAAAGCATAATTAAGCTTGGAATCACCATGGCCGCGGTGATGATAAAGAACATCGACCAATCATTTAAGTAATCAACCAGTTCACCACTGAAAGAGGCTAAGGTGGTTCTACCTAAGTTACCGAGTGAGGCAAGCAAGGCATATTGGGTTGCTGAGAATGCTTGTCCAGTCAGCACGGTCAAAAATGACACAAAGGCTACCGTTGAGAATGCGGTGGTAAAGTTATCGACAATGATAGTGGCCAAAAATAGCGTTTCATTTGGGCCTGATTGAGCAATCCAAGCAAACATTAGGTTGCTCGATGCCATAGCCACACCGCCAATCATTAAGCCTTTTACAATGCCAAACTTAACGTTAAACATACTGCCAATAAAGGTGAACAGTATGGTTGCTCCCCAACCAATCAGTTTGGAATAGTCGCCAATTTGTTCGTTACTAAAGCCAATTTCTTTATAGAAAGGGATCGACATACGACCAAGGAAGGCTTCACCAATTTTAAATAGAAAGACAAACAGCAATAAGGTGATCGCAACTCGAACGCCATTGCGTCGGAAAAAATCAGCAAAAGGTTCAATCAAGGTCACACTAAACCATGCCACAACTGGCGAACCTACCACTTTGCTGTGGCGTTGTTCTGCTTCCGATTGCAGTTGGCTACGAGCGGTTTTTGGCTCTTTGGTAAACAGAGTGAACACCATCAGCAGTGCCACAATTGCAGTCATTCCCAAATAGACGCCGTTCCATCCTATGCTGTCGGCATTGACGAACGCTAAGTAACCAGGAAGAGAATAACCTGTCCACCATCCAACAACGGCCATTGCCGATGCTTGAGGCAGTTTTGAGGCTTCACTTTTAGAAAAGCTATCAATACGGTAGGCATCAATTGCCACATCTTGAGTGGAGGATGCAATCGCGATACCTAAGGCGAGCATTGAGGTAAACATCAGGCTTTTAGCGGGATCGACCCCAGAAATAGCCAGTGTACAAACCAACATAATGGCTTGGCATAAGAAGATCCAAGAGCGGCGCTGACCTAATAGGCGATGCAAAATAGGCAGTTTTACCCTATCAACCAAAGGGGCCCACATAAAGTTAATGGCATACACCACAAACACTGAGCCAAAATAGCCAATAGCGGCGCGACTGAGTCCTGCATCCTTTAGCCATCCTGACATATTAGAGCCAATCAGCACCCAAGGGAAACCACTTGAGCAACCCAACATAAACACCCAAAGCAAGCGCTTATCAAGGTAACTTTTAAAGGTCTCACCCCAAGACATCTTATCCGTCATTTTCTTTCCTTTTACTCATACGTAACGCAGAGCCACTCGCTCTGCGTTCACCTTAGGATAACTATATAGGGGATTTATTTTTGAATTGTCACTTTAGTGACAACGATAGGCGTTGCTGGGATATCTTTCATGAAACCATTGCTTTTGGTTGGCAGACTCGCCATTTTTTTCACAACATCGAAGCCTTCAACCACTTGACCAAATACCGCATAACCTGGGTTAGATGATGAGTAGTTTAAAAATTCATTGTCAGAGTAGTTAATGAAAAACTGACGGGTTGCTGAGTCAGGGTTGTTGGTGCGAGCCATTGCTACACTAGCGGTTTTATTTTTTAGACCATTGCTAGCTTCGTTTTTGATAGGGCCGTAGGTTTTAATTTGAGTCATATTCTCATCAAAACCACCACCTTGAGCCATAAAGCCAGGAATAACGCGATGGAAAATAGTGCCTTCATAGCTGCCATCTTTTACATAACGAAGGAAGTTAGCGCTACTTAGAGGGGCTTTTTCTTCATTGAGCTGAATAGTGAAGTGACCTAAGGTTGTTTCAAATACCACCTTGGTATTGGCAAATACTGACGCACTAAATAGCGCACAGATTACAAGTAGTAATCGGCTCATTGAAATTTCTCCTGCATGTAATTGATAAGTTCAACATCGTTGGCAATGTCATTTAACACTAGCTTAGATACGTGATTAAGCATATGTTCGATTTGTTCGTTAGAAGCGCCCATTGAGTTATCACCTTTGGCACTGCCAGAATAGGTTTTAACAAATTTTCCTGTTGGGGTTTCTGCGGTCACTTTTAAGGTGACTTTGGCATCCATTTGGTTACTAAAAGTAGACGATTTTACGCGAACCAAAGCTTCTTGCAGTTCAACTTGTACGCTGTTGTCACTATTGTTGGCAATCACAAAGCCCTGCGACTGTAAAATAGACTGCATGGCATTGTTTAACGCGATTCTTGCATTTTGTTTAGCATGAATAGGCATCGCCTTATCATGGTCTTTTGTTACTAATGCTAAGTATTGAGCTGTGCGCACGTCAGTCGTGCTCAGGCTTAACGTTTTTGGTTCGTTGATAGTCACTTGACTGCTATCAGCTTGCGGGGTGAAATTCAGTTGTTGGTCAGTTGGGCTAGCACAACCGCTCAATATAAGGGCTGAAAAAGCAATAATCAGCAAATGTTTCATTGATAGTTCCCTTAATAACATAGTGAAAAATAAAGTACTTCACCGAGGGTAGCATAAGCCTCGGAGTTATAACGTTAGTTGATTGATTTTCAAGAGGCTTTCTTTGCCGAAAGAATCACAAACTTCTTATTGCTGGCTACCACGCTGACTCGTCCTTTGCCAAATAAGCGTGTCAGTTTAGCCAAATAACCTAAGTGACCATTACCTACAACCAATAATTCTCCAGCAGGTTCTAGGACATTATGCGCATCACAAAACATTTGCCATGCAATGTGATCCGTTACGGTGTTTTGTTGGTGGAAGGGTGGGTTACACACCACCAGATCGTAGCTGTCCTTTTTAAAGTCATCGAGACAATTATTGGCAATAAAGGTGTAGCGTTCTGGATGCTCTACATTGGCGGTGACGTTCATTCGCGCCGATTCCACCGCCATGAAACTTTCATCAACACTGGTAATGGTAGAAAGAGGGTTGTTTCGACCTAATTTGATTGATAACACGCCATTCCCGCAGCCTAAGTCGATAATGTTCTTATGCTTTGAACCTTGCGGAAGGTGTTCAAGTATAAAGCGTGCCCCCAAATCTAAGCTTTCTCCTGAATAGACATTGGCTAAGTTGTTTAGCTGCATCTTATGCTCAGGTACATCCCAGGTGGTTTTTTCGTCCACTGCCGGCGTTGCTTGATGGCCCACTTGACTAAAGACCAAGCGATGCTTTTTCCATGCCAGAGAAGTACGGGTTTCCCCAAGGTGTTTTTCAAATAACTTTAGCGTTGAGGTATGAATGGCATTAGCTTTATTGACCGCTACCACAGGAGTATCAACGTTTAAGCACGTTTTAAGTTGATGCAGTTGCCATGTAAGAAATCGATTACTTTTAGGCAATTGCATGATGACAGCGTCAATATCACTAGGTATTTCCTCTGTTGAGCGTAACAAAGTAATAGCATTGCATTGGTTTAGCGCCAGATTTTGCTGCGCACCTTTTTGACTGATAAGTGAGTCGGTTTGCAGGTATACCTGATGCTCACGAGAAAACCAGCAGCTTAAAGCACCAAAATTGTCATTTAAAATTAAAACTTTAGAGCCTAATGGTAGGGGCGTTTCAATAAAATGGTTAATGACATATTCATCTCCTGCATCCCAAGCTTGCAGTGTTTCACTAGCCCTTTTGGGGTACCTGTGAAGAGTAAATAGTTGGTCGCGCAGTACGAGCTCTGTTTTCATGATTATTAATGTTAAAAAAGTGATCCTAAACTTGGTCTATTGTCGCAAATTAGCGCTATTTTTGCGAATTAACTTATTGTTCTGTTTTAGAATAGAGGGAGTGTTCTAGTTTAATTAGGTTTGTTTTTCGTAGTAAATTGTACAGGATGATAAAAGCACTATACGTTTAGTATCTATATTCATAAACGTATCAACATAGAGAGATAGCATGCGACAGCAGAAAATTGAGAAAAAATTGGATTTTTACTTCTCTCCGTATCACTTACAAGTTATCAACGAGAGCTACAAACATAATGTACCGGAAGGTTCTGAAAGTCATTTTAAGGTCGTTATTGTCAGTGATAAATTTGCGGGTCTAAGATTAGTTGCCCGCCATCGTCTAGTGAATGAAGCCCTAACCGATGAGTTTGGTGAAGGGTTACATGCACTTTCAATGCATACACTGACAAAAGAAGAATGGAAGCAACAAGCATTCCCTAGCTCCCCAGATTGTATGGGAGGAGGCCATTAAAGGGGCAATGCTCTATCTTAAAGCTCACTAAAAAACAGTAACAATTGTTACATTTCACCGATCGTTCACAAAGTAGCCTTTAATTCATAAAATTAATGTTACTGCCGTGTTTTAGATCAATTTTCATGATGCTTATAGCAAGAAATTTGTAATTTCTTGCTAATCATCACGGCTCAGCGTGGCATGTAGACAAGTGTTAATGTTAGAATTGCGAGCCCTGAAGGAACCCTATCAAGGGTTTATTTGGTAGTTAACAAGGATATGTTAGAAAAACTGACCTATCTGTTATAAATGAGAGTGTATTAAGTACACTTTTGTTATGAAAGTCTTTTTTCCTTAAAATAGTGCAAGTGCGTATGATTACAATTAAAAAGGGTTTGGACCTGCCTATATCAGGTGCTCCTACCCAGGTGATTAATGACGGGAATCCCGTTTCAAAAGTCGCCTTGCTGGGCGAAGAGTACGTGGGCATGCGACCAACAATGCATGTTCGCGAAGGGGATGTAGTAAAGAAGGGACAGGTTCTTTTTGCTGACAAGAAGAATCCTGGCGTGGTTTTTACTGCACCTCAAAGCGGAACGGTTACTCAGGTAAACCGTGGTGCAAAGCGTGTTTTGCAATCAGTTGTTATTGAAATAGCTGGTAACGAGCAAATCACCTTTGATAAATATGAGCAACAAGAACTGGCTAAGTTAGATGCGGATGTAATTCGCAAGCAACTGGTTGATTCTGGTTCATGGGCCGCTTTAAGAACTCGTCCGTTCAGTAAGGTTCCTGCAGTCGATTCTTCGACTGATGCCATCTTTGTTACGGCAATAGATACTAACCCATTAGCAGGAAATCCTGACGTTATTATTAACGAGCAGGATGAAGCATTTGTAGCAGGTTTAGACCTTCTCTCTGTGCTGACTAATGGCAAGGTTTATGTGTGTAAAAGTGGTGGTTCTCTTCCTCGTTCAGAGCAAAGTAATGTTGAGGAGCACGTATTCTCAGGTCCACACCCTGCGGGTCTAGTGGGCACTCACATGCACTTCTTGTATCCCGTCAACGAACAGCATGTCGCTTGGAGTATCAACTACCAAGATGTTATTGCTTTCGGTAAGTTATTTTTAACGGGTGAAATCTATACAGATCGTGTTGTTGCTCTTGGTGGCCCTGTAGTGAGCAACCCTCGTTTGGTTCGCACTACATTAGGTGCATACCTTCCCGAATTAGTCGACAAAGAATTAATGCCTGGAGAAGTTCGTATTATCTCTGGTTCTGTTCTTTGGGGCACAAACGCAGCGGGTCCTCATGCTTTCCTTGGTCGTTATCACATGCAAATTTCTGCATTGCGTGAAGGAAGAGACAAAGAATTCTTTGGCTGGGCTATGCCTGGTAAAAATAAATTCTCAGTGACTCGTTCATTCCTCGGCCATTTATTTAAAGGTCAATTATACAACTTAACTACATCGCTAAATGGCGGTGAGCGTGCGATGGTTCCAATCGGCAGTTACGAAAAAGTAATGCCATTGGATATTGAGCCTACGCTGCTTCTGCGCGATTTGTGTGCTGGAGATGTAGACAGTGCGCAACGCTTAGGTGTGTTAGAGCTATCCGAAGAAGATATCGCCCTTTGTACTTATGTTTGTTCTGGCAAATATGAGTTTGGTGAATTACTTCGTGAGTGTCTAGACACTATCGAGAAGGAAGGTTAAGTCATGTTGAAGAAATTTATTGAGGATATCGAACCGCATTTCGAAGCCAATGGCAAATTCGAAAAGTGGTATCCCCTATATGAAGCGACAGCAACGCTTTTTTATACTCCGGGTACAATAACCAAAACCAAATCGCATGTGCGTGATAGCGTTGATCTTAAACGCATCATGATCATGGTGTGGTTTGCGGTTTTCCCTGCCATGTTCTGGGGTATGTACAATACCGGTAACCAGGCAATCACAGCGTTAACTTTCTTGCACTCTGGTGCTGATTTAGCGACTTTAGTTTCAGGTAACTGGCACTACTGGTTAACTGAAATGCTGGGTGGCACTATCAGTGCCGATGCCGGGTGGGGCAGTAAGATGTTGCTGGGTGCAACCTACTTCTTGCCTATCTATGCCACAGTATTCCTAGTGGGTGGTTTCTGGGAAGTCTTGTTCTGTATCGTGCGTAAACATGAGGTCAACGAAGGCTTTTTCGTTACTTCTATTTTGTTTGCCTTGATTGTTCCGCCGACATTGCCTCTATGGCAAGCCGCACTAGGTATTACCTTTGGTGTGGTTGTTGCAAAAGAGATTTTTGGTGGTACTGGTCGCAACTTCTTAAACCCTGCGTTAGCCGGTCGTGCATTTTTGTTCTTTGCATATCCTGCACAAATCTCAGGTGATTTAGTTTGGACTGCAGCCGATGGTTTCTCTGGCGCTACAGCACTAAGCCAGTGGGCACAAGGTGGTAACTCTAACCTAATCAACAATGTAACAGGTCAATCCATTACTTGGATGGACGCGTTTATCGGTAATATCCCTGGTTCTATCGGTGAGGTTTCGACCTTATTCTTGATGCTAGGCGCGCTGATGATTGTTTACATGGGAATTGCATCTTGGCGCATTATCGCGGGTGTAATGATTGGTATGATCGCAACCGCGACCCTATTCAACCTTATTGGTTCTGATTCCAATGCGATGTTTAGTATGCCGTGGCACTGGCACCTAGTTTTGGGTGGCTTTGCATTTGGTATGTTCTTCATGGCAACCGATCCTGTCTCTGCCTCTTTTACCAATAAAGGTAAGTGGTGGTACGGTATTTTAATTGGTTTGATGTGTGTGTTGATTCGAGTAGTTAACCCGGCATACCCAGAGGGTATGATGTTGGCCATTCTATTTGCGAACCTATTCGCGCCACTATTCGACCACGTTGTTATCGAGAAGAACATTAAGCGGAGACTAGCACGCTATGGCAAATAAAAACGATAGCATTAAAAAGACGCTAGGTGTCGTTATTGGTTTAAGCCTGATTTGTTCTATTGTCGTTTCGACAGCAGCAGTTGGGTTACGTGATAAGCAACAAGCCAATGCGGTACTAGATAAGCAAACGAAAATCGTAGAAGTCGCAAAGATCTCTGAGCAAGGTTCAGTCCAAGAGTTATTTGGCAATTACATTGAACCTCGTTTAGTTGACCTTAAAACCGGTGATTTTGTTGAAGGTGATGCTGCGGCATACGATCAACGAGCAGCTGCAAAAGATCCCGCTCAGTCTATTCGTTTAGACCCTGCGGACGACACAGCTAAAATCATTCGTCGTGCAAACGTCGGTACTGTGTACCTAGTTAAAGAGGGTGACCACTATTCAAAGGTCATTATCCCTATTCACGGCACGGGCCTTTGGTCAATGATGTACGCTTTTGTTGCGGTTGAAATGGATGGCAACACAGTGTCGGGCATTACTTACTACGAGCAAGGTGAAACTCCTGGGCTTGGTGGTGAAGTAGAAAATCCGAACTGGGTAGGTCAATTCGAAGGCAAACAGCTATTTGATGACAACTTTAAGCCAGCATTAAAGATTGTTAAGGGTGGCGCGGCACCAGATGATATTCACGGTGTTGATGGCCTTTCGGGTGCAACTTTGACGGGTAACGGCGTACAACATACTTTCGATTTCTGGTTAGGCGATATGGGCTTCGGACCATTCCTTGCTAAAGTACGCGAAGGAGAGCTGAACTAATGGCTATGTCTAAAGAAATGAAGCAAAACCTTTGGGCTCCTGTTTTAGATAACAACCCAATTGCTTTGCAGGTTCTTGGTGTGTGTTCTGCACTAGCGGTAACCACTAAGCTTGAAACAGCATTTGTTATGACGCTGGCGGTAATCTTTGTAACCGCTTTGTCTAACTTCTTCGTGTCTGTTATTCGTAACCACATTCCAAACAGCGTGCGTATCATCGTACAGATGGCGATTATCGCTTCATTGGTAATCGTGGTAGACCAAATCTTAAAAGCTTACCTTTACGATATCTCGAAACAGCTATCGGTATTTGTTGGCTTGATCATTACTAACTGTATCGTAATGGGTCGTGCGGAAGCATACGCAATGAAGTCTGCGCCAATCCCATCGCTACTTGATGGTATCGGTAATGGTTTAGGTTATGGTTTCGTACTGATTACTGTGGCATTTTTCCGTGAACTGATTGGTTCTGGCAAATTGTTTGGTATGGAAGTACTTCCTCTAGTGTCTGACGGTGGTTGGTATCAGCCTAACGGTATGTTCTTGCTTGCACCGTCTGCATTCTTCTTGATTGGCTTCATGATTTGGGTGATTCGTATCTTCAAGCCTGAACAAATAGAAGCGAAGGAGTAGTAGCACGATGGAACATTATATTAGCTTGCTGGTTAAATCGATTTTCATCGAAAACCTAGCATTATCCTTCTTCTTGGGCATGTGTACATTCCTTGCTGTATCTAAGAAGGTGAAAACCTCTTTCGGTCTTGGTGTTGCAGTAGTGGTGGTATTAACCATCGCTGTTCCTGTGAACAACTTACTGTACAACCTAGTGTTGAAAGAGAATGCGTTAGTCTCGGGTGTGGATTTAAGTTTCCTTAACTTCATCACCTTCATCGGTGTTATTGCAGCTCTAGTACAGATTTTGGAAATGGTGTTAGACCGCTTCTTCCCACCTTTGTACAACGCGCTAGGTATTTTCCTACCGCTGATTACGGTGAACTGTGCAATCTTCGGTGGCGTATCTTTCATGGTACAGCGTGACTACAACTTTGCTGAATCGGTCGTGTATGGCTTTGGTTCTGGCGTAGGTTGGATGCTAGCAATCGTTGCTCTTGCAGGTTTACGTGAAAAGATGAAGTACTCTGATGTACCTCCAGGTCTACGCGGCCTTGGTATTACGTTCATCACTGTAGGCCTAATGGCGTTGGGCTTTATGTCTTTCTCCGGTGTTCAACTGTAAGAGTAAATTATAAGGATTAGTCAATGAATACGATCGTTCTTGGCGTTGTGATGTTTACTCTGATTGTATTGGTGTTAGTGCTAGTGATTTTATTCGCTAAATCTAAGCTGGTACCAACGGGTGACGTCAATATTTTAGTTAATGGTGATCCAGAGAAAGGTTTTACCGTATCTCCGGGTGACAAACTGCTAGGTGCTCTTGCGGGCAACGGTATCTTTGTATCGTCTGCTTGTGGTGGCGGTGGCTCTTGTGGTCAGTGTCGCGTTAAAGTGAAAGCGGGTGGTGGTGATATCTTGCCAACCGAGCTTGACCATATTAGTAAAGGTGAAGCACGTGAAGGTGAGCGTTTAGCCTGTCAGGTTGCTGTGAAAACCGATATGGAAATCGAGCTTCCTGAAGAGATCTTCGGTGTTAAAAAGTGGGAATGTACTGTTCTTTCTAATGACAACGAAGCGACCTTCATCAAAGAGCTTGTACTGCAAATTCCTGATGGTGAAGAAGTACCGTTCCGTGCGGGTGGTTACATTCAGATTGAAGCTGAACCTCATCACATTAAATATGCTGACTTTGATATTCCAGATGAGTACCGTGAAGATTGGGATAAATTCAATCTATTCCGTTATGAATCTATCGTAAAAGAAGAGTCTATCCGTGCATACTCAATGGCTTCTTACCCAGAAGAGAAGGGTATTATTAAGCTGAACGTGCGTATTGCTACGCCGCCGCCTAATAACCCTGACGTACCACCGGGCATCATGTCTTCGTACATTTGGTCTCTAAAAGCAGGCGATAAGTGTACTATTTCAGGTCCATTTGGTGAGTTCTTCGCTAAAGATACTGACAACGAAATGGTGTTTGTTGGTGGTGGTGCTGGTATGGCTCCAATGCGCTCTCATATCTTTGATCAGCTACTGCGCTTGCAATCTAAGCGTAAGATGACGTTCTGGTATGGTGCTCGTTCGAAACGTGAAATGTTCTACATTGAAGATTTCGACAAACTAGCCGCAGAAAATGACAACTTTGTATGGCATTGTGCGCTATCTGATCCTCTTCCAGAGGATAACTGGGATGGTTACACCGGCTTCATACATAACGTATTGTACGAAAACTATCTGAAGGATCACGAAGCTCCAGAAGATTGTGAGTACTACATGTGTGGTCCACCTATGATGAACGCAGCTGTAATCGGCATGCTAAAAGACCTAGGTGTAGAGGATGAAAACATCCTACTTGATGACTTCGGTGGCTAAGCCGTAATCGGATAAAACAATGGCTGGCTCTTTGAGTCAGCCATTTTGTTTTATCGTCTATCGCGATAGTAGGCTTGCCCTGTATTGGTATAAGGAAAACAAGATGAAGTTTGTAAATCATCTTATTCAAGGTTCAAAATGGCTAACAGCAATACTGGTTTCAGTAGTGGTACTAAGTGGCTGTGAGCAAGCGCCAGAGCAAGTTGCATTGGCGGGTAAAACGATGGGTACGACCTATCACATTAAATATATCGCTGATAGTAAAGTGGCTGATTCAGAAGCGATGCAGAGCAAAATTGATGAACTGCTAGAGAAGGTCAACGACCAAATGTCGACCTATCGCCCTAAATCTGAATTAAGCCAATTTAACCAATATAAAAAAGCGCAGCCTTTCCCATTATCTAAAGATATGGAAACCGTGGTGCGTGAATCAATTCGTTTAAATAAACTCACTGAAGGTGCGCTTGACGTTACCGTTGGTCCTTTGGTGAATCTTTGGGGATTTGGCCCAGAAGCTCGCCCAGATACCGTGCCAACCGATGAAGAATTAGCAGCGCGTCGTAAAATGATAGGTATTGAACACCTTTCTTTAACTGACCAAGGCTTAGCAAAAGACTTACCGGATCTGTACGTTGATCTTTCTACGATTGCTAAGGGGTGGGGCGTGGATGTGGTAGCGAACTATCTCGAATCACTTGGCATTCAGCGTTACCTTGTTGAAGTGGGCGGTGAGTTAAGATCGAAAGGACAGAACAATCAAGGGATCCCTTGGCGAATCGCGATTGAAAAACCGACCGTAGATGCCAGAGAAGTTGAACTGATTATTCAACCGGGCAATATGGCGATGGCGACATCGGGAGATTACCGCAATTATTTTGAGCGTGATGGTATTCGTTACTCACACATCATCAATCCAAAAACTGGAAAACCGATTGCACACAAGGTAGTCTCTGTAACAGCAATTCATCCTTCTTGCATGACAGCCGATGGTCTAGCGACGGGCTTGATGGTGCTAGGAGAGAAAGAAGGTCTTCGGGTAGCCAATCAAAATGATTTGGCGGTGTTTATGATTATAAAAACCGAAGATGGATTTAAAGAGGTGTATTCTGACGCCTTTGCTCAGTATTTAAATAAGTAAGGTCGAGCTATGACAACGTTCTTAGTGACTTTTGGTATTTTCCTTGGCTTCATCGTGTTGATGTCCGTAGGCTACATTATCCAAAAGAAAGTAGTAAAAGGAAGCTGTGGTGGCTTGGATGCAATGGGCATTGATAAAGTGTGCAGTTGCCCTGAACCTTGTGATGCACGTAAACGTCGCGAAGCGAAAGAGGCACAACGTGCTGAGAAAGTAGCAGCTTGGGAAAAAGACCGAATCGCTTAACTTTTTTGAACGGAATACCTTGTACTGCAATTGATGTTATCAGGCAGTATCCATATAAAATGCCAAGCTTACGCTTGGCATTTTTGTATCACAAAGAATGATGACGCTGAATATTACTCAGGCTTATCTTCGATTTGTGCATTATCAACGATAGTAGTTTCACCCAATTGCTTTGGTAAAACAAGGTTTAGGATGATAGCTACGATACCGCAAAGGCTAATACCTTGCAGGCTGAACTCGCCAATACCAAATGCCATACCACCGATACCAAACACTAAAGTCACACCCACAATTACTAGGTTGCGAGAGTTGTGTAGATCAACGCGGTTTTGGATAAGAGTATTTAGACCCACAGTCGCAATTGAACCAAATAGCAACATCATGATGCCGCCCATTACTGGTGTTGGAATGGTTTGTAGAACGCCACCTAATTTACCGACTAGAGCAAGAACAATCGCGGTCAGTGCCGCATAGGTCATGATTTTAGGGTTGTATGATTTAGTCAACATTACCGCACCGGTCACTTCACTATAAGTGGTGTTTGGTGGAGCGCCCATCATACTTGCTGCCATAGTTGCCAGTCCGTCACCCGCCATAGTGCGGTGTAGACCCGGCTTTTTCAGGTAATCTTTACCCGTTACGTTTGAAATAGCTAACATATCACCAACGTGTTCTACCGCAGGAGCAATCGCTACAGGAAGCATGAACAAAATTGCGTTGATATTAAACTCTGGCGCAGTGAAGTTTGGAATCGCAAACCAAGAAGCGGTCGCAACTGGCGTGAAATCGACAATACCCGCAAACAAGCTCAAGATATAACCGACTGCAATACCACCAAAAATAGGCAGCAGCTTCAAAAAGCCTTTTGCGTAAACACTGATAATAATAGTGGTAAACAGAGACGCTAATGAAATCCAAATGGCAATTTGACCGTCGACCAACTGCATAGAACCATCACTGGTTTTACCTAGTGCCATATTCACAGCAACAGGGGCAAGACCCAGACCAATTACCATAATCACAGGCCCTACAACCACAGGAGGAAGAAGCTTATGAATAATAGCAATGCCACGAACACGGATAATAGCGCTTAAAATGATGTATACAAAACCAGCTGCCATTAGGCCGCCCATTGTTGCAGGAACACCCCAAGTTTGAACGCCGTATAAGATTGGTGCAATAAAAGCAAAAGAAGAAGCTAAAAAGATTGGTACCGAACGCTTGGTGACCAGTTGAAAGAGTAGTGTACCAACACCGGCACCAAATAGTGCCACGTTGGCGTCCAGTCCCGTCAGTAACGGTACTAGAACAAGAGCACCAAACGCTACGAACAGCATTTGCATACCCTGCAAGATAGAAGCCATGATTTTTTCTCCATTTTTGGAAATCGACGAATCTTATCATCTAGATTGCGGCTATGGTATTCACTAGATCAATTTTTATTTAATCAATTCGATTCAGTAAGAAAATATTTTTGTAGTTAGCGCTTATTGTCGTTAAAATTAACTGTGTATTTAAACAGTGTTTGGGTGGTGGTGTGTGTCGAAAAATTATCCATATTGATATGGATTGTTTCTTTGCTGCAGTCGAAATGCGAGACTTCCCTGAATATCGAGGGCGTCCGCTAGCCGTTGGTGGCAAAGAGCGGCAGCGAGGTGTATTGAGCACTTGTAACTATGAAGCGCGCCGTTTTGGTGTGCATTCTGCTATGCCTACTGCTCAAGCGCTAAAACTGTGCCCACATTTGTTAGTGGTGCCCGGTCGAATGCACGTCTATAAAGAAGTTTCGATACAAATTAGGCAAATATTTCAACGTTACACGCAAATTATTGAGCCTTTGTCTTTAGATGAAGCCTACCTTGATGTCACTGATAGCCCTTTATGTAATGGTTCCGCCACGTTAATTGCCCAAGCGATTCGTGCTGATATAGAAAGAGAGCTGAACTTAACCGCTTCGGCGGGAATTGCTCCAATAAAATTTTTGGCTAAAGTGGCATCCGATATGAATAAGCCCAATGGGCAATACGTCATAGCGCCGAAGCAAGTACAAGAGTTTATCAATAATATGCCTTTGCAAAAGATCCCAGGTGTGGGCAAGGTGGCGTTGCAAAAACTGCATCGTTCGGGATTGTATCTAGGCGAAGACGTTTGTAAGGCCGATTATAGAGAGTTGTTAATTCGGCATGGAAGGTTAGGGGCGTCGCTTTGGAAACGCTGTCATGGCATTGATAACCGAAGCATTCAGGTTTCAAGAGAAAGAAAGTCTATTGGTGTTGAGCGCACCTTTACCCAAAATATAGTGACGCTAGCACAGTGTTGGGAGGTAATTGAGAGTCGCTTATATCCTGAGATAGAAGGCCGATTTAATAAAGTGGAAGCACTGCGCAGTCGAGGCATCACTAAGCAAGGGATTAAGGTTAAGTTTGCTGACTTTCAAGTAACCACTATAGAAACAGGTTCAGCAGAGTTGAGCTTAGCGGCTTTTTATCCTTTATTAGAAGAAGTGTTGCATCGTCAACAAGGTCGAGAGATTCGACTATTGGGCTTGAATGTTATGTTACAGCCAGAAGAGTCAGCAAAACAATTAAGCCTATTGGATCACTGACTGATTGGCGTTACAGTAATCCCCATATTAGGTTACAAGGAATTTTGAATGTTTAAGCGTCTTACTTATGGTTTGTTAGTGGGTTCTCTGTTAGTGACTTCTGTGTCTCAAGCCCAATCAATAGAGGGCTATCAGGCTTGTAATGTCGACTTGCACAATGAGCTTCATTTAGATGGTCAAGCGGTGCAGATAATTGACGCGAACGGGCATAAAGCCGTTATTGAGCAAAACAAAGGCTTATCCATTAATGGTCAATCCGTAGAACTTAATGCGAAACAGCAACAACTGCTAGAGCATTACCGTCAACAACTGAATGAAAGCATCCCAAAAATAAGAGAAGTCGGTCAGTCTGGTGTGGCGTTAGCCAACGAAGTTTTGGATGATGTATCGGCTAAGTTCAATAATACCGATGCATTTAATAATGTGCGCACATCCATTTCTGACTACTATGCCAAACTTGAGAAGCGTTATTATCATGACGGTGAATGGGTGTTAAAGCCCAATGCATTTAGCAATATGCACGACAATTGGCAGAAAGATTTTGCTGATGCTCGACGGGTATTTAATAGCGAGTTTTTTGCCAGTGCCTTTGTTGTTTTACAGGAAAAATTTGCTTCTGAAGATGGAGTGAATTTTACTGAATTGCAAAAACAATTGGGCGAATTGAAAGTGTCAATTCAGAAAAAACTAAAAGAACATTCGCCAGAAATTACTGAAAAGGCTCAGAATTACTGTGACTCAATGGACAAATTAGCCAAAGACGAAAAGACATTAGTGGAAAGTATTCCGCAATTGAAAAATTATCAATTGTTTGAAATTTAAACAAATGTTGAATGGGGTCAGTAGCTTGCAAAAGTTCACTTTGTTGGCTTAATAAATATCTAACGATTTTATAAGAAAAACGTTTACAAAGGCGCAAACTGCTGTAGCATATAAATCGCTTCGTAAGGCAAAGTTGTTAGACAAAAGTAAGCAAAAGCAAGTTTCAAATTTTATTGTAAAAAGTAAAGTAGTGTTTTCTGTTTTTCCCTTAACTTAATGGCTAGGACTTACGAACGTGTCGCACAAGCGACGTTTAATCAATCTTAAAAAATACTAAGGGACATAACATGTCAAAGACTACTGGTACAGTAAAATGGTTTAACGAAGAAAAAGGTTTCGGTTTCATTTCTCAAGACAACGGCGGTGCTGACGTATTCGTACACTTCCGTGCAATCGTTTCTGACGGCTTCAAAACTCTTGCTGAAGGCCAAAAAGTATCTTTCGAAGTTGAACAAGGTCAAAAAGGCCCTCAAGCTTCTAACGTTACTGTAATCTAAGTAAACCTTTAGATTAAAAGTTTCTAAAAGCCCGCTGTTTTCAGCGGGCTTTTTTCTTGCCTAACGATTAGTCACGAGAGGCTCGTTCTTCTTTTATCCAGCTCAATACGGCATTGATTTTTTGATGCTTTTGCATGCCGTCTGGGCAGAGTAAATAGTATTTATTATTGCTATTTAACGTTGGAAACGGTACCACTAACTCCCCATCTTCAATCATCTTAGCCACAAAGCTCAGCCTGCCAATAGCGACACCTAAAGAGTGTTTTGCCGCTTGGATATTCATCCCTCTTTGGCTAAAGGTATAGGCTTTCTCATACGGGTCGACATCAATATTAAAGTGCTTTAACCAGCGAGACCATGCGTTTGATTCTTGGGCATGGATAAAGTTGATGTTGTATAAGTCTTCATAATTTTGCTTAAACAGACCGTGATTCACGGCGTATTCATGAGTACAAACCGGCACGATTCTTTCATCAAACAAAGGGTGAATATGAGTATCTTTGAGTGAGGGCTTACCGTAGTAAATGGCGATATCAATATTGTTGAGACGTAGATCGATCTGATCTTCCTCAATACGAATGGTCAAATTAAAGCCCGGATACTTCTGTTTGAAGTTTTTTAGGCGCGGAATCAACCAACCACTAGCAAAAGCTGGGGTCGTTGCAATCACTATCTCGCCTTTTAACTCATCTGAAGTGATATCTTCTATTTCATTGTAAATAGAGGATAGAGATTCTGTTAAAGTCTCCCTCAGGCGTTTGCCTTCTTTAGTTAACTCAAGTTTTCGAGGAAGTCGTATGAATAGCTTAAATCCGAGATCGTCTTCCAGACCTCGTATTCTATGGCTGACAGCGCCTTGGGTTAAATTGAGTTCTTCGCCTGCTTTGGTAAAACTTAGATGTTGTGATGCAACCTCAAAAGTATGCAGGTTTCGAAGCAAAAAAGGTTTATTCTTCAATGGCTAACCCCTTTAGC
The DNA here is from genome assembly GCF_024346975.1 of Vibrio neonatus. Lineage (NCBI taxonomy): Bacteria > Pseudomonadati > Pseudomonadota > Gammaproteobacteria > Vibrionales > Vibrionaceae > Vibrio > Vibrio neonatus. The sequence goes on from NZ_AP024885.1 coordinate 628,881, forward strand.
ATTAAAATTATTAATTCATTATATGAGTTAATTCGTTTGTTGGGACTTTTTTTTTGCTGTTAAATAAGATTTTAGACACAAATAATTTTAAATATTCATTTTGAGAGGGTGTATGAATGTATTAGGTTACATGCAGAAGGTAGGTAAGGCACTGATGGTTCCAGTTGCTACATTACCAGCTGCTGCAATTTTAATGGGTATCGGTTATTGGCTCGACCCTGTGGGTTGGGGCGCAGATAATGTATTTGCTTCCTTCTTAATTAAATCTGGCGGCGCGATTATCGATAACATGGCACTGCTATTTGCTATCGGTGTTTCATTTGGTTTAAGCCGCGACAAAAATGGTTCAGCAGCACTGGCTGGATTTATCTGTTTTATGGTAGTCACAACACTGCTTTCTCCTGATAGTGTTGCTCAACTTCTACATGTGACTAAAGAAAACGTACCTACTGCCTTTAACAAAATTGGTAACCAATTTGTCGGTATCATTGTGGGTATTATTTCAGCTGAAATTTACAACAAGTATTCCACCGTCGAGTTGCCAAAAGCATTGGCTTTCTTTAGTGGTAAACGCCTAGTTCCTATCCTGACTTCGATTGCAGGTATGGTATTAGCTGCGGTACTACTTTACGTATGGCCTGTAATTTATGATGCACTGATCATCTTCGGTACTAAGCTACAAGCGATGGGCCCTGTCGGTGCTGGCTTATTTGGTTTCTTCAACCGTATCTTACTGACTATTGGCATGCACCATGCTCTATACCCAGTATTTTGGTTTGACGTTGTGGGTATCAATGACATCCCTAACTTCCTAGGTGGCGCACAATCTATTGCTAACGGTACGGCTGTGATTGGTCAAACGGGTATGTATCAAGCGGGCTTCTTCCCAATCATGATGTTTGGTCTTCCTGGTGCGGCTCTGGCGATTTACCACAGTGCAGAATCTAAAAACAAAGCAGCAGTATTCTCTATTATGCTAGCGGCGGCGATGGCTTCTTTCTTCACTGGTATTACTGAACCACTTGAATTTAGCTTCATGTTTGTGGCTCCGCTACTTTACTTGCTACATGCAGTGTTAACCGGTATTTCTCTATTCATTGCAGCAGAAATGCACTGGATGGCAGGTTTTGGTTTCTCAGCAGGTTTAGTGGATTTCGTTCTATCAAGTCAGAACCCACTTGCTGTTAAATGGTACATGCTGATTGTACAAGGCCTTGCTTTCTTTGGTATCTACTATGCAGGTTTCCGTTTCTTCATTCTTAAGTTCAACCTACGCACTCCGGGTCGTGGTGAAGATCTTTCAGAATCAGATGAAGAACAAACCCCAGCTGACGATCTTGGTCTAGCACAGAACTACATTGATGCTGTAGGCGGCGCGGAAAATATTCTAGAAGTTGATAACTGTATTACACGTTTACGTTTAACAGTGGTTGACTCAGGAAAAGCCGATGAAAAACGACTAAAACAGCTTGGAGCGGCAGGCGTTGTTAAAATCGGTAAAGGTGGCTTACAGGTTATTATCGGTATCGGTAAAGTCGACAAAGTTGCTGACAGTGTTAAAAAGTGCTTGAGTAAATAACGCCAATTGCTGCGATTGGTATAAGTACTAACAACTGTTCTAAATTGGAAGGTAGCGTTTTTGGCGCTACCTTTTTTTATGCACTGGATTTTTGTGCACTGAATTTTTATGTGCTGATTATTATGGATCAGCGAAACGCGGGGAATTAACGAAACTGCTTTGCTTCGTCTAGCCAGTCAAACCCTGCACTTGCCAGTTTAGTAATTAAGCTCTCTTTATCAATATCGTAGGTCTTTACTAGCTCATCTAAATTGCCGTTGAAGTCATCACGGAGTTTCATGTTAACTATGCTCATCAGCATGACAGGATCCATAGCCGCAAAATTACTTAGGTTCATTCCCTAGTCCTCAAAGTCAGAAATTAACAGATTAGCGGCGGCAAACGCGGCGCGTTCTCGGGTTTCTTTTGGGAGGTTAGTATCCGCTGCAATGTCATTTAATGTTTTTATGGCGCAGGTGATCGCTTGCGGAATATAGCCTTGATCACCACTACCAATTTGAGCATACAGCTCGCGAATGAGTTCACAACAATCATAGATTTTCATCATCTTCTCCAGAAATGAATAAGGCAGCCGAAGCTGCCTTTATTAGAATTTGCTTCTTCCCCTAACAAGGAGAGCAATAGCGCAAAGGCTTATTTTAGTAGGCCTTGTAGATGAGCAACTATGTTGTCCATTTCTACAGGTACTTTTTCGCCATCGCGACGGTTTTTATATTCAAAGTGGCCGTTGTCCATACTACGATCACCGATAACCACCGTGTGCGGAATACCGATAAGCTCGATATCTTTAAACATAACGCCTGGGCGCTCTTTACGATCATCAAATAGCACTTCGATACCTTGCGCCGTTAAGTCTGCGTAAAGTTTTTCAGCGGCTTCTTTTACTCGCTCAGATTTGTGCATGTTCATTGGCACAATCGCCACTTGGAATGGTGCAATAGCTTCTGGCCAGATGATGCCGTTTTGGTCATGGTTTTGTTCGATAGCCGCTGCTACTACGCGAGTACAGCCAATGCCGTAACAACCCATTTCAACGATAGCACTCTTACCATTTGCATCCAGAACAGTCGCGTTCATAGATTTAGAGTAGTTGTTACCAAGCTGGAAGATATGACCCACTTCGATACCGCGTTTTAGTTGGATAACACCTTTACCACATGGGCTTGGGTCGCCTTCCACTACGTTACGTAAGTCTTCAACTTGAGCAAGCTCAACATCACGTCCCCAGTTGATGCCAAAGTAGTGTTGACCATCTACGTTTGCACCTGCGACAAAGTCGCTCATTACCGCTACGCTACGGTCAACGATGAATGGCAGTTTTAGACCTACTGGACCTAGAGAACCAGGACCTGCACCAATGGCTGCGCGAATTTCTTCTTCGCCGGCCATTTCTAGTGGTTCAGCCACTTGTGGCAGTTTCTCAGCTTTGATTTCGTTGAGTTCGTGATCGCCACGGATAATCAGTGCGATGATCTCAAACTCAGACTCTTCAGAGGCTTTAACGAATAAAGTCTTCACTGTTTTTTCGATTGGCAGTTCAAATTGCTCAACTAACTCAGCGATGGTTTTCGCGTTTGGCGTATCTACCAAAGTCATTTCTTGAGTTGGCGCAGCCAGTTCAGTGGTTGGTGCAATAGCTTCTGCTTTTTCGATGTTAGCCGCAAAATCAGATTCAGTTGAGAAGGCAATTAAATCTTCGCCACTTTCAGCCAGTACATGGAACTCATGTGAAGCGCTACCGCCGATAGAACCTGTGTCAGCCAGTACTGGACGGAAGTCCAATCCCATACGGTTGAAGACATTGCAGTATGCTTGGTGCATTTCTGCGTATGTTTCATCTAGGCTTGCTTGGTCTAAGTGGAAAGAGTAGGCATCTTTCATGATGAACTCACGAGAGCGCATTACACCAAAACGTGGGCGAACTTCGTCACGGAATTTAGTTTGGATCTGGTACAGATTTAGAGGCAGTTGCTTATAAGACTTCACCTCGTTACGAATCATATCCGTGATCACTTCTTCGTGAGTTGGACCTAATACGAATGAACGTTGGTTACGGTCTTTAATACGAAGTAGCTCTGGTCCAAATTTTTCCCAACGTCCTGTTTCTTCCCACAAGTCAGAGGGTTGTACAACGGGCATTAGGGTTTCAACTGACCCTGCATTGTCCATTTCTTCTCGAACAATGTTTTCCACTTTACGCAATACGCGTAAGCCTGTGGGCAACCAAGTGTAAAGGCCTGAGGCCAATTTACGAATCATACCTGCACGAAGCATTAGCTGGTGGCTAACTACTTCTGCGTCGTTAGGCGTTTCTTTCAATGTAGAAACTAGGTATTTACTGGTACGCATTGATGCTTTCCGTTGTAGATTTATAGAGATGTTAGGGAGTTATTTCCCTAAAAATAGCCTCTATAATAACAGTCAATCGCCTTGTGCTAAAGGGGCAATGTTCTGCACTGTAATGCAATTATCAGTAGCGACAAAGCTAACGTTCCATTCAAATAAGCTCACCGCATACGTTTTGGGATCGGGTTTGCCTTTTTTATAAGCAGGTCTGGGATCTTGCGCCAAAATTTCACTCAACGCTTGTCTGCGATAGCGGCCGTCTTGGTGCTGTTGTAAAACCGCTTCTGCCGCAGCAGAAAAGTGTACGTCAACTGGGCTTGGCGCTGAATCGGCGTAGCCTCCAATGGCATCAGGAATGCTATCTGAGTACGGAATATAGGGTTTGATGTCGATAATCGGTGTGCCGTCTACAAGGTCAACATTACCGAGTTTGATGACCGCTTGTCCTTGTTGCAGTTCCACATCGATGAGCTCTACCGCAGACATGCCAATCGCGTTAGGTCTGAATGTTGAGCGACTGGCAAACACACCCACTCGTTCATTTCCCCCCAAGCGAGGTGGTCGCACGGTCGGTTTCCAACCAGAATCTATATTTTGGTCAAATAGAAACAGCAGCCATAAATGTGAAAATTGCTTTAACTCACGCACTGAGGCTTCGGTATTGGCTTCTCCGACAAGATGCAGCTCAGTGGTTACTGTTGGCGCAAGGTTTGGCTGTCTAGGAATCGCAAATTTCTCTTTATATGGGGTATGTATGGTGCCGATAGGCGAAATAGTGTGCATTGTTATTCATTCCTAGTCTAAATTTTATGCGCCAACAATGGCTTCTTTTGAGCGTTATTTTCCGCACAAGCACTGAGCTAGCACGACGTTCATCTCTCGCAATGTAAGCTCTGCATCACTTTATTACAAACATATACTTTAAATGCTTCGTTAGTTTGTAACTGAATATAAATGGAGCTTACTCGTTAATTATTAAAGTTTTTTTGGCAATTAATCCCTTTGGATATTGTGATAAAAGCCACTGTTTAGTGGCTTAATGTAACTTGTCATAACTGCGTCATCTTTTCAATTTATAGCCACTCATGTATGTTTCCGCCTCCTTTTTGTCGCGTTCTAGGAGTAACGCGTCATACGCTGCGTATAACAATATAAAGCAGCGCTTGAGAGCAAAAAGGGATATAAAAATAATTAAAGGAGAACTCAGGTGAATACATCTGCTTCACAGACACAACAACCGCCAAAAAAGCCGTTGTTTACCCGTTTTTTAGATACCGTTGAATACCTAGGAAACTTACTACCACACCCAATCACTTTATTTGCTCTTTTTTGTGTGGGTATTTTAGTCCTATCGGGCATTGCTGGATATTTTGATGTCTCGGTTATTGACCCTCGCCCAGAAGGGGCGGCAGGTCGTAGCGCTGATGGCATTATCGAAGTGGTTAGCCTGCTTAATGGTGAAGGGCTGCGCTTGATTGTGACTAACCTTGTCACTAACTTTACTGGGTTTGCCCCACTAGGTACCGTGTTGGTGGCAATGCTCGGTGTTGCTATTGCTGAGCACTCTGGCATGTTATCTGCGGCAATGCGTGGCTTGGTGATGAACGCATCACAGCGCATGGTGACCGTGACGGTTGTTTTTGCTGGTATCATCTCAAATACCGCCTCTGAGTTGGGCTATGTAGTATTAATCCCACTTGCGGCTATGCTCTTTCACTCTTTAGGTCGTCACCCATTAGCCGGACTAGCCGCTGCATTTGCTGGTGTCTCTGGCGGTTATTCTGCCAATCTGCTGATCGGTACGGTTGATCCACTGCTGTCGGGGATTACCGAAACAGCGGCGCAGATGATTGATCCTAACTATTCGGTAGGCCCTGAATCAAACTGGTACTTTATGTTTGTTTCAACCTTCTTCATCTCGATCACTGGTGCATTTGTGACTGAGAAAATTGTTGAGCCTAAATTGGGCAAATACAACGATGAAGAAGCATCAGAAGATCTCTCCAATGACAGCATGGGCGCACTAAAGCCAGAAGAGAAGCGCGGTCTTAAATTTGCCGCTGTTGCTGTACTTGCCGTTAGTGGTTTGATAGCGCTGACCGTAGTACCTGAATGGGGCGCACTGCGTCACCCTGAGACAGGCCTTGTGGCAGGCTCTCCATTTTTAAAGAGCATTGTGGCATTTATCTTTGTGTTCTTTGCCATCCCAGGTTTCGTGTATGGGCGCGTAGTGGGCACCATGAAAAACGATCGTGACGTGATTGATGCGATGGCGAAGTCGATGTCGTCGATGGGGCTGTATATCGTACTGGTGTTCTTTGCCGCGCAATTTGTCGCCTTCTTTAAGTGGACCAATTTCGGACAAGTATTTGCCGTTGCTGGCGCGGACTTTTTACAAACCATTGGCTTAACAGGCCCAATGCTGTTCTTTGCGTTCATTTTGATGTGCGGCTTTATTAACTTAATGATTGGCTCAGCATCGGCGCAATGGGCGGTGACCGCACCTATTTTTGTACCTATGTTAATGCTAGTTGGCTACGCCCCAGAAACGATTCAAGCAGCGTATCGTATAGGTGATTCCACAACGAACATCATTACGCCTATGATGAGTTACTTTGGCTTAATATTGGCTGTGGCGACGCGCTATATGAAAAACTTAGGGATAGGCACTTTGATATCGACCATGTTGCCGTATTCGATTTGCTTCTTGTTTGGCTGGTCTATTTTATTCTACGTGTGGGTATTTGTATTTGGCCTACCGGTAGGGCCGGGAGCTGCCACTTTCTACACGCCTTAGGGTAGAGAGCGTCGAGATATTTAAACAGAAAGTCTAAACGAAAAAATGGTCAGCGATAGCTGACCATTTTCTTCTGGAGTTTAGCAACGAGCAACTACCAACATTCCTTATTGATTCCTTGTCGCAGCATTGCCCTAATAGATTATCCTATCTCGTATTCGGTGTGTTCCTTGCAAGATTAGATTTATCAATATCTATTAAATTTAGTGCGTAAGCGTTTGGTTTTATAAGTGTTTATCTATATTTAATTAACGGTAACGGTTAGGGCTAAAACGAAAAAAGCGCCATTCAAAGAATGGCGCTTAAAAGGGGAGGCTTAAAGTAATTCTATTATTTCAAGAAAGATCTTATTTCAAGAAAAGGTATTACTTTAAAAAAGGTCTTACCAACCTTTAACTAGGCCACCTTTAAAGATTTCGTCAGCAGCTTTGTAAACTTCGTCAGTTTGGTACGCTTTAACGAAGTTTTTAACGTTTTCATCATTTACGTTTTCTTCACGAGCAACGATAAGGTTTACGTATGGAGATTCTTTGCTTTCTACAAAGATGCCGTCACGTTGTGGAGTAAGGTCGATAGAGCTTGCGAATGTGTTGTTGATGATAGCAAGAGTCATATCGTCTAGAGAACGAGTTAGCTGCGCCGCTTCTAGCTCAACAATTTCGATTTTCTTAGGGTTTGCTGTGATATCACGAACTGTTGCTAGCAGACCTGCGCCTTCACGTAGCTCAATAATGCCTTGTTTTTGTAGAAGAAGAAGTGAACGACCTAGGTTAGTTGGATCGTTTGGTACTGCGATGCGATCGCCTTCTTTCAACTCATCAATAGATTTGATTTTTTTAGAGTAACCCGCGATTGGGTAAACAAATGTAGTACCAGCAATAGCTAGTTTGTAACCACGATCAGCAATTTGTTGGTCTAGGTATGGTTTGTGTTGGAATGCATTGATATCAACAGAACCATCATCAAGAGCAGCGTTTGGTGTAACGTAATCTGTGAAAGTTACTAGTTCAACATCTAGGCCGTATTTTTCTTTCGCTACTTTAGCTGCAATCTCAGCAACTTGTGCTTCAGCACCAGCCATAACACCTAATTTGATTTTGTTGCTGTCTTGTTCTTTATCACCACAGCCTGCAAGGATTAGCGCTGAAGCCGCTACTGCAACCGTGAAAATTTGCTTTAGATTAAATTTCATGAGTTTCTCCGTGTAATATTTCGTTTCTTATCTGTGGTCAACTTTACTAACCAGTGCGTCACCCACAGATTGAATGATTTGCACTAATATAATGAGCATAACAATAGTCACAGCCATGATGATGATATCGTAGCGGTAGAAACCGTAACGAATGGCAACATCACCTAGACCGCCACCGCCAACAGTGCCTGCCATTGCCGAGTAGCTAACCAAGGTAACTAACGTAATGGTGACAGAGTTAATGATGGTTGGTAGCGCTTCTGGAAGCAGTACCTTAGTAATAATTTGCAGTGGCGTAGCGCCCATAGATTGCGCCGCTTCTACCAGCCCACTTGGAACTTCTAACAGTGCGCCTTCAATTAAGCGTGCCACAAATGGGATTGCGCCAATGGTCAAAGGAACGATAGCCGCTGTGGTACCGATAAAAGTACCGATTAGTAGTTTCGTTAATGGGATTATAGCTACCATCAATACAATAAATGGAACACTTCGACCAATATTGATGATTGCGCCTAATACAGAGTTAAGGCGCGGGCTTTCTAATAGACCACCACGTTTGGTGGTGTGCAGAATAACCCCTAGCGGGATGCCAACTAAAAAGCCAACAATGCCTGAAAACGCCACCATATAAAGTGTTTGCCATGTTGCCTTGAGCAAAAGGCTGTTATTTGCGCTGAACCAGTCAGCAAATACATCATAAGACATAGCCTAGAACCTCGACTTTAATTTTTTGTTCTTGAAGATAGTTAATCGCCGCATCGTAGGACTCTTCATCGCCATACACTTCTGCGACCATCATGCCGAACTTAACGCCGCCAGCATAATCAAGATCTGAACTTAGAATAGAAATATCAATATTGAATTTACGTGCAATTTGGCTGATAACCGGCGCATTCACACTGGCACCGGTAAACTCTAAGCGAACTAAAGCGTAGCTTCCTTCGCAGCGCTCTTTTTGCAGGCGTAACTCATAATCTTCTGGAATAGAGAGATCTAAAGTGGAGCGTATAAATTGGTGAGCCAGTTCTGTTTTAGGGTGCGCAAAAATAGTGCCCACAGTGCCTTTTTCGACCAGTTCGCCACCACCAATAATTGCCACTTCGTGACAGATGTTTTTCACCACATCCATTTCGTGGGTGATGATTAAAATGGTAATCCCCAGTTGACGGTTGATGGTTTTTAATAGCGCAAGGATAGATTGCGTAGTCGCAGGATCAAGTGCGCTGGTGGCTTCATCACAAAGCAACACTTTAGGGTCACTGGAAAGCGCTCTCGCTATCGCCACACGTTGTTTTTGACCGCCACTTAGGTTGGCAGGGTAGGTATTACGTTTGTCAGCCAGTCCGACAAGACCTAATAGCTCAACCACTTTGTTTTCGATGTATTGTTTGTCTTTACCCGCAAGCTCTAACGGCAATGCGATGTTTTCAAACACAGTACGAGAAGAAAGCAAATTAAAGTGTTGAAAAATCATACCTATGTTGCGGCGTGCTTCTGACAATTCTTTTTTAGATAACTTAGTCAGATCGATACCATCAACGATAACTTCGCCACTGGTCGGTGCTTCAAGCATGTTTACACAACGAATTAGAGTACTTTTACCAGCACCAGACGAACCAATAACACCAAAGATATTGCCTTTGGCAATGGTCAAATTGATATCTTTCAAGGCATTGATTGCGGTTTTGCCTTGGTAGAATACCTTGTTAACTTGCTTAATCTCTATCATCAAAAAGCCTGCTTGATTAGGGAGAGGATCTAAAATCTTTCAGAGATGCTAGATAGTTCACAGAATGAAGTCAATAGATATTTTTACGTCTAGACGTCTAAAGCTGAAAACGTAGGTGCGAGTGACCCCAAAGCGTGCGATAATTATCCCCATATCAAGCAAACAATGCAGAGTAATTTACCGTGTCTAAACCCGCTGTTTTTTTGGATCGTGATGGTGTCATTAATGTCGATCATGGTTATGTCCATGATGAGCATGATTTTGAATATATCCCTGGAGTTTTTGAAGCGACAGAACAGCTACAAAAAATGGGTTATATGTTAGTGCTAGTGACCAATCAATCGGGCATTGCACGCGGTAAGTTCACCGAAGAGCGATTTGAATCGTTAACGCAGTGGATGGATTGGAATTTCTCTGATCATGGTGTGGAGTTTGATGGTATCTATTATTGCCCGCACCATCCTGAGCACGGTATCGGTGAATACAAACAAGATTGTGACTGTCGCAAACCTAAGCCAGGTATGTTTATTTCGGCGCGAGATTTTCTGAAAATTGATATGGAAAATTCGGTTATGGTTGGTGATAAAGCTGAAGATCTTATGGCTGCAGAAGCTGCGGGTGTTAAAACTAAGATTTTAGTGCGTACGGGTAAGCCAGTTACTGACAAAGGTGAAGCCATTGCCTCGGTTGTACTCGATAGTATTAAAGATGTACCAGCCTATTTAGCACAACAGTAGGACGACTTAGTCATTAAGTCGCTTAGCTTTGTAAGTTAAATGATTGTTCAGGCTTTGATTATGTCAAAGCCTGTTTTGTATGTGCTTATATCTGACTACAGGTGTACATCTTTCGCTGAGCGGTGAGTACTTACCGTGAACAATACTATTGATAATGAACGGTATAGCGAGTGGGCTTATGGTTCATCCATAAAATCATATTGATAAAGACGGCGGCAACAATCGACCAAGCAATGAGCGTTAACGGAATAAAATACAGTGAGCAGATAAGAATAGTGACATCAAACAATAACTGACTCTTTCCAACCGACACGCCAAATTTATCCTGAATGACTAGGCACAATACGTTTGATCCCCCCAAACTCGCTCGATGACGAAATAGCACTAATAAGCCGAGCCCAATACAGGTCCCGCCCGCAATAGCCGCAAAAATTGGGGATAGAAATTCAAACTTCACTAAGTGATGTAGGTTATCGGCCATTATTGAGACCAAAGAAACACATATGACACTATTAATGGTGAAGCGTTTGCCTAATCGAAACCAAGCTAGAAAATAAAAAGGGATATTGACCAAAAAGTACATGGTACCGAAGCTGAGGTCGATAAACTGGGTAAACAGTAAGCCTAACCCTGCTGTACCTCCCACGATCATTGATGATGACTTTAAAAAAAAGATCCCAATGGCAACCAACAAGGTGCCGGTAAAGATAGCTGCGCAATCTTCAAGAAAACTGTGTTTATTCATTGGAGTTAACCTCACAAAACCAGTCGCGAATAGTATAGGAAAAGTGCGCTTTATCGAATTGTTTCGGCAAAATTGTCGTTAACATCGTGTAATTTTTGATTTACACGGTGTAAAGTTGAAGGCCTCAAATAAAATATTCCCATATTAGACCTTTATTCTGTAGGAAAATTAGGTAAATATACCTATAAGAAACAGGGACAAAAAGAATTTGTGATACAAATTTATTTCGGTAAAATGCCGCCAATGCCGTGACGAAAACGTTTGCGTTTAGTCATTGTATGGCTTTTTTAGCTATTTACAGTTTAATCTGAGTCAGGAGATACAGATGCTAAAGCGTGATATGAACATCGCTGATTACGATGCGGATCTATTTGCCGCTATTCAAGAAGAGACAGTGCGCCAAGAAGAGCACATTGAGCTTATCGCTTCAGAAAACTATACAAGCCCACGGGTAATGGAAGCACAGGGTTCACAGTTAACTAACAAATACGCCGAAGGTTATCCGGGCAAGCGTTACTACGGTGGCTGTGAGTATGTTGATAAAGTTGAAACTTTAGCTATCGAACGTGCGTGTGAATTGTTTGGTGCAGATTACGCGAACGTTCAGCCACACTCTGGCTCACAAGCCAACAATGCTGTTTACATGGCGTTGCTAAATGCAGGTGATACTGTTCTAGGTATGAGCCTTGCACACGGCGGTCACTTAACTCACGGTTCTCCAGTTAACTTCTCTGGCAAGCTATACAACATCATCCCTTACGGTATTGATGAGAATGGTCAAATTGACTACGAAGAAATGGAAGCACTGGCTGTTGAACACAAGCCTAAGATGATCATCGGTGGCTTCTCTGCTTACTCACAAGTGTGTGATTGGGCGCGTATGCGTGAAATCGCTGACAAAGTGGACGCGTACTTCTTCGTTGATATGGCGCACGTTGCAGGTCTTATTGCAGCAGGTGTTTACCCTAACCCAGTTCCACATGCGCACGTTGTAACAACTACAACGCATAAAACTTTAGCTGGCCCTCGTGGTGGTTTAATCCTTTCTAACGAAGGTGAAGCGCTGTACAAGAAACTGAATTCAGCGGTATTCCCTGGCGGTCAAGGTGGCCCTCTAATGCACGTTATCGCGGGTAAAGCGGTAGCCTTTAAAGAAGCATTAGAGCCAGAATTTAAAGATTACCAAGCTCGCGTTGTTGCTAACGCAAAAGCAATGGTTGCTGAGTTCTTAGCGCGTGGATACAACATTGTATCTGGCTCTACTGAGAACCACTTGTTCCTTGTTGATCTTATTGATAAAGACATCACAGGTAAAGAAGCCGACGCCGCTCTAGGCTCTGCGAACATTACAGTGAACAAAAACTCTGTACCAAATGATCCTCGCAGCCCATTTGTAACATCGGGTATTCGTGTAGGTTCACCTTCAATCACTCGCCGCGGCTTCACTGAAGAAGACGCGAAAAACCTTGCGGGCTGGATGTGTGACATCCTAGACAACCTAGGTGATGAGTCAGTTATTGAAGCAACTAAAGCGAAAGTACTAGAGATTTGTAAGCGTAAACCTGTTTACGCATAACAGACAAAACGATAGTGAAAACGAAAGCGAGCCTTTGACGGTTCGCTTTTTTATTGCGAGCAAAATAACGACTTAGCTTTCTAGGTAGATCATAAACAAGCGCGCATCGAGCTCAAGTTGGTGATAGTTCGGTTCCATATGACAGCACAAAGCGTAAAACGCTTTGTTGTGCTCTTTTTCTTTGAGGTGCGCCAGTTCGTGCACGATCAACATACGCAATAAAGGCTCAGGCGCATTTTTAAATACGCTAGCAATACGAATTTCGTTCTTAGATTTTACTTTACTGCCTTGTACCCGTTGTACATAAGAGTGCAAACCCAGCGCATTGTTGATGAGATGAATTTTGTTGTCATAGATAACTTTACTCAGCGGCGCTGTTTTCTTTAAAAAACGGTTTTTAATCTGCATGGTGTACTCAAACAGGGCTTTTTCATGTTTGATACTATGTTGGGTAGGGTAGCGCTGCTCAAACCATTTTTTGAGATTGCCTGACTCGATTAGTTGGCTAACAGGCGTCACTATATGTTCGGGATAACCTTGAACATATCGAAGTAAAGGGTTCATCGTATTCCAATTAAAAGGCTAGAAGTGCTTTATTTTACCTGATTTTGTTACATGGCAAATAAAAAACGTATCCACTTCATACAAGGTATTGCGCTTTTGTGGTGCTTTAACCGAGTAATTGCGCTCAAAACGCCTTAATGTATAGTCATCAGACTCATTGAGGCGTTGCTTTCTCGGACGGATATTTGTTCTAAGTCCCACTCTTCGGTACAGCTTTCTAACACGTTATTGGATAGAAACGTTTTAGGTGTGCTGCTCTAAACCATTTCGTTCTGATTAGAAAAAGTATCTTGAAAGCTTAAACGTTTGTTAGGTGTTTTTAGCGGTACTCTTGTTTCAATCTAGCCACTCTGTTTATCTTAGATAAGAGCGATACATTACGTTCACTTTGATCATTTTTCTGAGTTTTGTCTTCAATGAACTCGGAAAACTCTTTCACAGCAGGAAATTTATCAATAGCCTTTTGCGTACCAGCCTTAATCAGCTTTGAGCCAGTGGCAAAAAATGGAACCACTAGCCCCATTGCATCTTCTCCTAGATCTAATGCATGCTTAGATACATCTTTACTAGACAAAGCCCTAGAAACTTCAGAGTTATAATGCGAAATGCGCTCACTACGCTCCTCAGTATTGAGGCCATGCAACTCGGAGAATAATGAGTTCATTCCTGAGCGTATAACTGAGCTTGAAATTTCACGTTCAAATTCAGTTACAGGAATATAACTATTGATATCAAAGCTGGAAATAAGATCAATTGTACGATTATTCGACTTCCAAGGTGGAATACCAGTAGAAGAAGTAAGCTCAGGTATACTGTCTATAGTTGCTGATTTATAGAAGTTAAGCATTGCCCCCATAGTTGCAACAAACGGGTGATCGGTATATTTACTATCATTGGTAAAGAAAGGGAAATATGTAGAATCCAAAGCATGCGCCAAATGGATCTGGTCACTACTAGCCATAAATTCAAATGCAATCTTATCATTGCCCATCTCTTTAAAAATACCCGAAATAGGGTTATTTACCCCATAAGAAGCAATTCCTTTCACACCAGCTTGATGAAGAGTCGAAAAACTATTCCTCAATGCAAATTTTGGCCATAACATTAGTTTGGACAATAAAGTTTGGTTTATCCCTGTAAGGGCAGAAAGTTCCTTAATAAACCTAGTAAGGTTTAATTCTGAAGCTGCGTGATTAATTATATATGATTGATTCATAGATACTAAATCGATAGCATTCAATGCAGCTAGTGCTCGCCTACTTACAACCGAACTTGGGCAAGTTTGATATGCCTCATTTAAAAAGCCATAGTCCAACCTAGACTCAGGCTGCGTATTAACAATTTTCAGTCTACCGCGCTGTATTAACTGTAAAAGCTCGTCTCGAGAAATCATTTGTTCAGTAAGAAAGTCTGACATTCGCTCCTGCAACGGTAGCTCGCAATAAACAATATCGTACAACAATAGATGATTTCTAAGGTTGGCATTTTGAAAGAGACTGTCCTAAATTCTGTGTAATTGCCTAAACTAAGCCTTAAAGGCTAAGGATAGGCAATATGAATAAGAAAGAACTTGAAGCTTTCGCTAAGGAAGCTGCTAAAGGAATTAAAACTCCTGAAGACTTAACTGAGTTCAGCCAAATGCTGAAGAAAATAACGGTTGAGGCTGCTCTCAATGCAGAGATGGATGCGCACCTTGGCTACGAAAAACATAAGCCCTCTAAGTCTAATAATTACCGCAATGGCAAGAGCAGTAAACGCGTAAAAACCGAAGATGGAGAGTTTGAACTTGATACTCCTCGGGATCGCCTTGGCTCGTTTGAACCTAAACTGGTCAAAAAACACCAATCACGATTTACCTCTATGGATGACAAAATCTTGTGGCTCTATGCCCAAGGAATGAGTACTCGCGATATCGTCAATGCTTTCGATGAATGGTATGGCGCAGATATATCACCTAGCCTCGTATCACGAGTGACAAATGCGGTAATAGAAGAAATAGTTGAGTGGCAATCTAGGCCACTTGACGCCATTTATCCCATCGTTTATCTCGATTGTATTGTGGTCAAGATCCGCCAAGACAAACGTATTATCAATAAGTCGGTCTTCCTCGCTCTAGGTATTAACACTGATGGTCAGAAAGAACTCATGGGCATGTGGATAGCAGAAAACGAGGGCGCTAAATTTTGGTTGAGTGTTTTAACTGAGCTCAATCAACGTGGTGTTGAAGACATTCTTATTGCTTGTGTGGATGGATTAAAGGGGTTTCCCGATGCCATCAACACGGTTTTCCCCCAAACGCATATTCAGCTGTGTATCGTCCATATGGTACGAAACTCATTAAAGTATGTGTCATGGAAAGATTATAAGGCCGTCACAGCTGACCTAAAGCGTGTGTATCGCTCAGCTACAGAAGATGAGGCTTTACTTGAGCTAGAGCGCTTTGGCGAAGCCTGGGATAGTCAATATCCACAAATCTCCAAGTCCTGGCGCAATCATTGGCAGAACCTCAACACGCTGTTCAACTACCCTGAAGATATTCGTAGAGCTATCTACACAACTAATGCTATTGAATCTCTCAACAGCGTGATACGTAAAGCACTAAAAAAACGAAAGATCTTCCCAAACGATGAGGCTGCAACAAAAATGGTATACCTAGCGATCAAAGACGCCAGCAAGAAATGGACGATGCCCATTCAAAACTGGCGTCAGGCTATGAGTCGGTTTATTATCGAGTTCGAGGAACGTCTCGAAAAGCACATTAACTAAATGGCAATTACACAGAATCTGTTACAGCCTCTTTTGAAACAATGAAAAGTTAACTAAGCAACTTGTTTTATTACTATCGTAAAAATACAAATCGTCTTTCTTAAAACTCCCATCATAGAATGCTTCAACATTTTTAAACCATAGATTTTCATCTCTTTCTAGAAAATCACAGTTCAAATGAGCTTGTGAGCGAGATGAGGTAATAGAAAAAACCTCATTTTCTGGAGTGATTTCTAGAGGGGCATTCCCTCCACCTACAACAAGAAACTTAAATGGATACCCCAATTTTTCTAAATGAGCTTCAAGCTCATTTATTTTCTCAGAAGACGCATTACCTTTTAGTGTAATCGTAGTTGTTTGTTCATTGTGATCGGTATCGATTCCCGTAACGACATAGCTTTTACTCAAACAAGATATATGATTATATATGTCGAAACGTGTTAAAGGAAAACCCTCAAAATTACTTGGAATTTGGCTATCCGATATTTGTTTTAGCTCATATTCAAACTGCTGAGGAACTAATTGTTCAAGAAGCACAGGAGCTGTTATATAACGAATTGACTGATCAAACTCTTTAGACAGCTCTTCAAAGTTGTCTACTTCATCAGTTAAAACGATGGAATAACGGTATGTATCCACTTTAAATATTCGCGTATTGATATTTGGATACTTTGCGCGAAAATGTAAATCGATTCTTCGACACCAGCTATCATGTTGTACTAACACGTAAATCTCCCATATGTTTCCATCGACACCTAACATTCTTAATAACAGGTCCGCTCGTTTTGCCGCTTGCCTAGCTTGCATTAAAGCTACCATAACCCATTGAAATATAATGTATATACTTCACATTTCGCATTCTTTTTTTACATAAAAACGAGCGTGCGTGTTATCACTTTTTAACAATGCGCGTTATCTTAGGAAGATAAACACTAATCCTATGATTAACAATCACTTATTAAATCTTGTGTCGGCAAAGCGAGACTGGGCTCTTGGCAAAACAAGCTATTTTCATACTCAACCCGAGTTCAATCCCAATAAACTGTATAAATTCACAAGAGTTGAATTCTAGATCGCCGAGCAAACTTGGTCATATAGTTGGATGGTTTGGCATAAGGAAAAGTAAGTCAAATGCCAAGTAGAATGTTGTGCAGAAAAACTAACTTAAAACATAAAGGGCAAAGATAAGTTAGCGCTAGTCGCCCCAACACGTCTCTGAATAAAAGTGAGTGTAGTGGTCAACAAATACCGGACACTATTTTAAGCCGATTTTCGGCAGTAACCGGCGAAACCCCATCATTTGCTTGATGTGGCCGCTGTCGATTGTAATAGTTCATCAGGTAATAGCTGATGTCTTTTTGGGCTTGGTTTTGGTTCATGTAACCAGTTGCCGGAATCCATTCTGTTTTCAGGCTTCTAAATAACCTTTCCATCGGCGCATTGTCCCAACAGTTTCCACGTCGGCTCATGCTTTGAGTCATTCGATATCGCCAGAGTCTTTGACGGAACTTGCGACTCCCGTATTGAACCCCTTGATCTGAGTGGAACATAACACCATCTGGTCGCCCTCGCTGTTCCCAAGCCATATCTAAAGCTTTAGTTGTTAAAGCTGAATCGGGTTTGTTGGATAGAGCCCAGCCGACAACTCGACGGCTATAAAGGTCTAGAACTACTGCCAAATATGCCCATCTTGAGCCTGACCAAATATAAGTAATATCACCACACCAAACTTGATTTGGAATGGTTACCGAGAATTCTCTTTTCAACAAATTCGGGATGTCTGGACGTTCTGTTTTAGCCGATTTATATCGATGGGAGCCGGGTTGTTTACTTGCTAAACAGGCCTCATGCATTAACTTCCGTACTTTAAATCGGCCAATTTTGATGCCTTCTGAGCGCAGCATAGACACAATCGTGCGACTTCCAGCAGAGCCACGACTAATGTTAAAAAGCTCTCTTATCCTGCTAGCAAGCCGAACACGATTAGCATCGGGTTTACGCTGTTTAAACTCGTAATAGCAAGATGTAGCTACATCAAAAAGCTCACATAACAACTTGACTGATTCATGCTCCCTTAAGTGATCAATCAACGAGAGCGTTCGAGCTCGTCCGACATTAAGAGAGCTGTGGCCTTTTTTAATATCGACTTTTCCCTCTCAAGTCGATTAATCCGGGCTTCTAACTCTTGGATTTTTATCTGCTCAGAAGTAAGCGCTTTGGCCGATGGGGTAATACCACCTCGCTCGATCTTAAGCTGTTCGATCCAGCGCCGTAAAACTGTTTCACCAACATCCATTGAGCGCGCCGCTTCGGGAACTGAGTAACCCTGATCAAGAACTAGGCATGCTGCATCCATTTTGAACTCAGAAGAAAATGTACGTCGTTGTCGTTTTGTCATTGAACACCTCATTAATTGTGGTGACTTTACCACCTAATTGGGTGTCCGGGATCATTAAACCACTACAGAGTTTGCTAACATCCTCTATCTGTAGTTAAAAAGAACAAACTTAAAAACTTACAGAGGACTAAAAAGGAACTCCTACGAGTTCCTTTTGGTATGAGCACCACCAAAGCACAATGCCTTGCACTTCATGGTCTTTCTTATATCTGTTAAACCAAGCTAATTATTGGTTTTTATTGATACTCAGTTGAGTTCCTGATTTGCAACGGAAAGTATAGTATCGGCGGCTTTCATTGAACTTTGACAGCCCTTCACCGGAACAATAATCCACGTTAATGTCGCGCATTATTTCTAATGTTTGCTGGTTATTTAAAGCAAACTTGGAGCCATCGGCGCAGATGATGCGCACTTTACCATCATCGCTGACAGAGTAGAGTGAAACTTCGGTGTTACATAATTCAAATGAAGCATCTAAATAATTGTCTTCTTGTGTGTTTTTATCGGCACAACCCCAAACAAACAGAGCTAACACGGCGCATACTATGAGTCGCATGAAACGACCTCCCTTATAAAATTAAGCATTCCTTTACGGTATCTTAGCCCTTAATTGACCATCTTAGCGTAGACAAACGCGTGCTAACGGTGTTTTTCTGGCGCTATTTCTGCTCAGTTAATGACGGAGATTGTTATAAGCATAATTGGGATACTCCAGAAAGCAAAAAAGCACTCGAATTGAGTGCTTTTGTCACTTGTTGCCTGACAAGTCATAGACGTAATTGTTCAGGCAATAGTTTGCGCAGTAGAAAAGAGTTACTTAACTTCTTCGCCTTTTGCTTGCATATCAGCATGGTACGATGAACGTACAAATGGGCCACAAGCGGCGTGGGTAAAGCCTAGTTCAAGCGCAATTTCTTTTAGCTCATCAAACTCTGCTGGTGGCACGTAACGCTCAACCGGAAGGTGATGGCGGCTTGGTGCAAGGTATTGACCTAGAGTAAGCATAGTGACGCCGTGCGCTCTAAGATCTTTAAGCACTTCAACGATCTCTTCTTTGGTTTCACCCAGTCCCATCATCAGTCCCGACTTAGTAGGAACATCTGGATGTTGCTGTTTGAATTTTTGTAGCAATTCTAAAGACCACTTGTAGTTAGCCCCAGGGCGAACTCGACGATACAGGCGTGGCGCTGTTTCAAGGTTGTGGTTGAACACATCAGGTGGGTTCAGTTTTAGCTCATCCAGTGCCTTATCCATACGACCGCGGAAATCAGGAACCAGAGTTTCAATACGAATATGTGGGCTAAGTTTGCGGATTTCAGCATTACAATCAGCAAAGTGTTTCGCACCACCATCACGTAGATCATCGCGATCTACAGAGGTAATAACCACGTACTTAAGCTTCATATCTTTGATAGTTTGAGCAAGTCTTTGTGGCTCATTGGCTTCAGGTGTTACCGGACGACCATGGGCAACATCACAGAAAGGACAACGACGAGTACAGATTGCACCCAAAATCATAAAGGTAGCAGTACCGTGGTTAAAACATTCAGCTAAGTTCGGGCATGAAGCCTCTTCACAAACTGAGTTCAAATTGTTTTTACGCATTGCAGACTTAATGTCTTGGATACGTTGACTATCGGCAGGTAGTTTGATCTTCATCCATTCAGGTTTGCGGAGCACTTCACTGCGCTCAACAGGTACTGTCTTGGTTGGGATCAGTGCCATTTTGTCTGCGTCACGGTATTTAACGCCTTTTTCCATTTGAATTGGTTTACTCATCGCTTTCTGCCATTTCTATTACGTCTGTGTACCCTAGTAGGACGCTGAGTTCCTTTACTAGAATACTTTGAATATTTGTACGTTGCTCTTCGGTGGTGAAGTCAGCAACCTGAGCCATTTCCAAGCCCGCATAACCACATGGATTAATGCGTAGGAAAGGAGAGAGATCCATATCGATATTTAAAGCAAGCCCATGGAAGGAGCAACCTTTACGGATCCTCAGTCCAAGTGAACAGATTTTCTTGCCGTCAACATAGACACCCGGCGCATCAGGACGAGCCGCAGACTGTATACCTAGCTTGGCTAGGGTCTGTATCACGATATCTTCAATATGTGTAACGAGTTTCCTCACACCTAAATTACGTCGACGTAGATTGAGTAGGAAATACACCACCATTTGACCGGGACCATGGTAGGTCACTTGTCCGCCACGATCACTTTTTACAACAGGGATGTCACCAGTATTGAGGAGGTGCTCCTCTTTACCTGCTTGACCTTGTGTAAAGACTGGGTTGTGTTCAACAATCCAAACCTGATCAACCGTATTTTCGTCACGTTCATCGGTAAATTGGTGCATTCGATCAAATACTGGCTCGTAGTCTTGACGGCCAAGATGGTGAATTTCCAATCGGTTTACCAATGAGAATGGCGTGGTAGTTTCTTGTTTTGCTATGTCGCTAGGCAATTCGTTATTTCCCTGAACCATCTATATCGATGTAGGCACATTACTAGCAAGTTGCTGCTATTTCTACTAGAAAAAGAGGATCTTGCTATATTTGTATGATTAAAGACCTGACTCAGATAAGTATCACTTAAAGATCAATAGCTTAGATATCGGTCAATAATAAGCTGTTAACTACTACTAAAGGACTACGCGTACGATTTCGATATCACTCAGCTCTTTATATAGGATTTCAACTTGTTCAATTGAAGTAGCAGTGATCGTTACAGAAATAGCGTTGTAAGTGCCTTTACCACTTGGCGTGATTGAAGGGCTGTAGTTGCCAGGAGCATGACGTTGGATAACTTCCAGCACTAGGTCTGGCAGTTCTGGTTTAGCATAACCCATTACTTTATAGGTAAATTTACACGGAAATTCCAACAGGTCTTTCAGTTTTGGCTGCTCTTGCATGGTTGCGACTCCAAATGAAAATGGTGTGAAAGGGTCATTCAAGGCGCGCATGTTACTTTGAATGAGCTAAAAACTCAATATGAGGTCGGGTTGGCTACATATCAAGCTAGCATCCAATAAAAAAGGAAGCCACTGATGCAGTAGCTTCCTTTTATGTCTCTTAGTACTTTATATTAGAACCAGCTGTTGAACAGCAGTACTAGGTAGTCAATCAGACGGCTAAATAGGCCACCTTCATTGACGTCTTCTAAAGAAAGTAGTGGGTATTGAGCAATGTCCTGACCATCAACTTGGTAGAATACGCGTCCAACTACATCGCCTTTCTTGATAGGTGCTTTAAGCTCTTTATCCAGTACGAAGCTTGCTTTTAGGTTTTTAGCTACGCCACGAGGAAGAGTCACGTATGTGTCTTCAGCTAGACCCAGTTTGACTGTGTCTTGGCTACCCATCCAGATTTTCTCTTCAGCGAACACTTCACCTTTTTTGTGAGGAGCAACGGTTTCAAAGAAACGGAATCCGTAGTTGAGCAGTTTTTTACTTTCTGCTTTACGAGCGTTAGAGCTCTTAGTCCCCATTACTACAGCAACCAGACGCATTTGTCCTTCTGTACCAGAGCTGACTAAGTTGTATCCTGCACCACTAGTGTGGCCAGTTTTGATACCATCAACGTTCATGCTCTTATCCCAAAGTAGACCGTTGCGGTTGTATTGGGTAATGCCGTTGTATGTGAATTGTTTTTGCGAGTAAATTGCGTATTCGTCTGGCACGTCACGAATCAATGCTTGGCCTAGTAGCGCCATATCGTAAGGTGTTGAGAATAAGCCATCGTTATCCAGACCATGAACATTCGCAAAGTGTGAATTTTTCATGCCGATAGATTTAGCCCATGCATTCATCAGATCAACAAACGCATCTTCAGAACCCGCAACGTGTTCAGCCATAGCCACACATGCATCGTTACCTGATTGTGTGATAATGCCGTGGTTTAGCTTATCAACAGTAACTGTGGTGCCCACTTCGATGAACATTTTTGATGAATCAGGAAAGTTCTTCGCCCATGCATTCTTGCTGACAACAACTTCATCATCTTTAGAGATGTTACCGCGTTTTAGCTCTTGGCCGATAACGTAGCTGGTCATCATCTTAGTTAAGCTCGCAGGGTGAAGCTTAGTGTTGGCTTCTTTTTGAGCGATGACTTTGCCTGAGTTGTAATCCATCAGCACGTAGCCCTTAGCTGCAATTTGCGGTGCATCAGGTAGTACTATTGGTGCTGCTTGCGACACTGCACTAAATGCAATTGACGCTATAGCACTCGTTACAGCAAGAGATTTGAGTGATTGGGTAATGTTTTTCATCTTTATTGTGTAATGTCCAAAGTGAAGGCAAAACTGTTTATATAGTAGCCAAATCAATAGTCTAAACCTAAACCAGAGATACGGCTACTATGCTCGCCAAAGAGTGATTTTTAATCCGTCTCTGAATGTACACCAATCGTAGTAATTAACTTATCATGCTAGCGGGTTAAAATGCTTGTAGCGGCATTTTGCCTACGCAATCTCTGATCACTTAATTACTGTGATTGATATTATTCAGCTTTGTGCTTTTTAATAAAAGCGCTCGGATGTCCATTTTTTTGTAGCTTCTCTAGAACTTCTTGCGCCTTCAAAGCGCTATCAATCGGGCCGATAAAAATTCTATTGATGCTATTGTTCTTTTCTACATAGCTAGGTTGCTTATACTCACTAGCAAGTTGATCTGATAACTTCTTCGATGAAGTGGCATTCCCAAGGCTTGCTACTTGAATGATGTAGCGAGGATGAGTATTCGACGTTTTGTTTCCATTGGGTTCTGGTTTGGTGGAGATATATTCAATCTCTACATTAGCCACACCGGTTTGTATTACCCCAAGCTTAGTCGCTGCTGCGTAACTCAGGTCAATAATTCGACCTTCATGGAAAGGGCCTCTATCGTTAACTCGCACGATAGCCGTCTTACCGTTATCTAAATTTTTTACTTTGACGTAACTAGGAATAGGCAGGTTTTTATGTGCAGCACTCATTGAGTACATGTCATAAGTTTCGCCGTTAGAGGTTAAATGGCCATGAAATTTCTTGCCATACCACGACGCTTTACCTTTCTCCTTAAAACCCTGCGGATTATTTATCACAGAATAGGATTTACCACGTACAGTGTAATCTTTGTTTCCACCTAAACTGTAAGGTTCATAGCGTGGAGTTGCATCTTCGATATGCTGTAATGTGATCGGTGAATCAGGTGCAACATCTTGTGATATTGCGTATCTATCATTATTTGAACCTGAACATCCAGCGAGGATCATCAGGGGAATAGCCAATATTAAATGTTTAAATAATTGCATTAATTTGCCTTTGAAAGCATTTTTCTATGGGTTTGAATAGACATCAAGATGCCAAAGCCGGCCATCAAGGTCACCATGGAAGTACCACCATAGCTGATTAAAGGCAGTGGAACGCCAACAACAGGTAAAATTCCGCTTACCATCCCCATGTTTACAAAAATATATACGAAGAAGCTTAGTACAATACTGCCTGCCATCATGCGACCAAAAGCGGTTTGTGCTTGGCTAGCAAGGTAAAGGCCGCGCCCAATAACAAACAGATAGATACAAAGTAGAGCACTTACACCAATTAAGCCCCATTCTTCGGCAATAACGGCAAAGATAAAGTCAGTATGGCGCTCGGGTAGAAATTCTAGCTGTGACTGAGTGCCATGCAGCCAGCCTTTGCCCATCAAACCGCCTGAACCAATGGCGATTTTACTTTGAATAATGTGGTAGCCCGCGCCAAGGGGATCGGACTCAGGGTTAAAAAGAGTCCGTACCCGAACTTTTTGATATTCCCGCATCAAGAAAAACCACAATATAGGGACAAATGCCCCGACCGCCAACGCCGCCGATAAAATGATTTTCCAGCTGATACCGGCTAGGAAAATAACAAAAATCCCTGAGGCCGCGATTAATATCGAGGTGCCTAAGTCCGGTTGTTTCGCAATTAAAATGGTCGGCAACATCACTAACACTAGTGAGGTGACTAACACTCTAAAGCTAGGAGGGAGTGGGCGGTTACCAATATAGCGTGCCACCATCAGTGGCACGGCAAGTTTCATTAATTCTGATGGCTGAAAGCGGATAAAGCCAAGGTTAAGCCAGCGCTGCGCCCCTTTGGAGGCTTCACCAAAGAAGATAACGCCTAATAGCAGAATCAAACCTCCAGTAAAGAGCAGTGGAGCAAGTGTTTCATAGGTTCTGGGCGTTATTTGCGCCATCACTACCATCACACTCAGAGCCAATAACATACGCATCATCTGGCGTTCCATCATGGCAAGGTTTTGACCGCTAGCGCTATACATGATGACAAGAGCACATCCCATCAAAACTAAGATGCCCAAGATTAAGGGGAGATCTAAGTGCATGCGCTCAAATAGAGAGCGGTTCTTGCCTGTTTCCGGATCTAGTTTCATTTGTCAGGCCCAATATAGTGAGAGTTTTTATCTAATAACATATGGTCAAATATCTGTCTTACTACAGGGGCGCCGTGACTTGAACCGCCACCGGCATTTTCCAGTACTACTGTTACCACAACTTTTGGGTTTTCATACGGAGCAAACCCTGTAAATAAGGCGTGATCGCGCAAGTGCTCGGCAATTTCATCAGCGTTGTATTTTTGGTCTTCGGCAAGACCAAATACTTGAGCAGTACCCGATTTACCCGCGCTTTTATATTGCAAACCGTAGAAGGCGCGACGTGCAGTGCCTCGTTTACCGTGGTTAACCAAATACATGCCGTGTTTAGCGATAGTCCAAAACTCTTTTTTAACCCCAGTAATTGGCGGATAAAGTTCTGGCTGTTTAAACTCTTCGACGGTTTTATTATCGTCTGTGCGATGAATGGTCGAGCGCAGTAACTGCGGCGCCATTACCTTGCCTTCATTGACCAACACTGAGGTTGCTTTCGCAATTTGTAAAGGCGTTGCCGTCCAATACCCTTGACCGATACCAACAGGGATGGTGTCACCTTGATACCAAGGGGTTTTGTGGCGAGATCTTTTCCATTCACGAGTCGGCATATTCGCTTTACTCTCTTCAAAGATATCGATGCCAGTGTAGTCACCAAATCCAAACTCTTGCATCCAAGTCGATATGCGGTCGATACCTAAATCATAAGCAACTTGG
The DNA here is from genome assembly GCF_024346975.1 of Vibrio neonatus. NCBI lineage: Bacteria > Pseudomonadati > Pseudomonadota > Gammaproteobacteria > Vibrionales > Vibrionaceae > Vibrio > Vibrio neonatus. The sequence continues at coordinate 654,430 of NZ_AP024885.1, forward strand.
TAGAAGAAAGTATCCACTGATTCTTCAAGTGCTTTATTGACATCCACTACGCCGTGTCCCCAACGCAACCAATCCCTAAATGGGCGGGTTTTAGAATTAGGAATACGCCAGTATCCTGGATCATTACGAGTGGTTTTAGGGGTGATGACTTTTTCTTGTAATGCCGCCACCGCCATAAATGGTTTCACCGTAGAAGCGGGCGGATAAATACCAAGAGTCGCTCTATTTACCAGCGGGCGATTAATGTCGTTCAGTAGGGCGCGATAGTCGTTACCTGATATGCCATTAACAAAAGCATTCGGGTCGTAACTTGGACTAGAAACCATAGCCAGCACACCCTCGGTGTGAGGGTCGAGGATGACGGCGCTACCACGACGCTTATCCAATAACTTGAATAAATAGCTTTGCAATTTGATATCGATATTTAGAACAATGTCATTGCCAGGGATCGGTGGTTCATATTTTAAGGTGCGGATCACGCGACCTCGGCTGTTGACTTCCACTTCCTGATAACCGGGTTTACCGTGCAGGGTATCTTCGTAATAACGTTCAATACCTAACTTACCAATATCGTGTGTGGCGCGATATTCTTGCAGTTTTTCAGCGCGCGCGAGACGACGTAAATCACGGTCATTAATCCGAGATACGTAACCGAGTACATGCGTTAGAATTTCGCCGTAAGGATAAAAACGTTTTAGGGTCGCATTGACTTCTACACCGGGAAAATCTTGCTGATGCACCGAAAATATCGCTACTTGCTTTTCGGTTAGTTGATTGAGTAGCGGTACAGATTTAAAACGTCGCGTGCGTTTACGATCGCGTTCAAAGCGATGTATAGAATCTTCTGAAATAGGAAATAGCTTTTGCAGACGTTGAATGGTTTCATCCAGATCAGAGACTTTTTCTGGAGTGATCTCAAGGGAGAAAACAGGTCTGTTTTCCGCCAATACAATGCCGTTTCTGTCGTAAATTAAACCGCGGTTTGGCGCAATAGGCACAATCTTGATGCGGTTGTCATTAGAGCGGGTTTGATAATCTTTAAATTGGTTTACCTGAATGTGGTAAAGGTTGCCGATAAGTACGCCAATCAGAATTAAAATACCGATGAAAGCGACTAAAGCCCGATTACCAAATAATCGAGCTTCAAATTTATGATCTCTAAAGTGAGAGCGTTTACGCATCATGCTGGATTACTCACGATGATAAGGGTGGTTCGCGTTAACGCTCCAAGCTCGGTATAGGCTTTCGGCCATTACCACTCGCACCAGAGGGTGAGGGAGTGTTAAAGGGGAAAGTGACCAACTTTGTTCTGCGGCTGCTTTACACGCTGGCGCTAAACCTTCTGGTCCACCGATAAGAATAGAAACATCACGAGCATCGAGTTTCCAACGCTCCAACTGTTGTGCGAGTTGCGGAGTATCCCAAGGCTTGCCTGGAATATCTAAGGTCACAATTCGGTTTCCTTTAGGTACTGCCGCCAACATGGCTTCGCCTTCTTTTTGTAAGATGCGCGCAATGTCAGCGTTTTTACCTCGTTTACCAGCAGTGATCTCAATCAGTTCCAGAGGCATATCGTTGGGAAAACGACGCTTGTACTCATTAAAGCCTTCTTCTACCCATTTTGGCATTTTAGTGCCAACGGCAACGAGTTGGATTTTCACAGATTAACCCCAAAGTTTTTCTAGTTGATAAAGTTCGCGGTGTTCTTCTTGCATCACATGAATCATGGTAGATCCCATATCTACGACAACCCATTCGCCTTCAAGTTCACCATCCATACCTAAAGGTTCGACGCCGATCTTTTTCGCTTCACTGGCAACATGCTCTGCAATGGAGGAAACGTGGCGCTTAGAGGTGCCTGTGCAGATAATCATGTAATCAGTCACGCTAGATTTTCCTTGAACGTCTAGGGTTACGATTTGTTGTGCTTTTATATCGTCTGCTTTATCAGCCAAAAAGTCTTTTAATTCCTTGCCTTGCAATGCAGGCTCCTTATCAAATTGTCGTAGGTGGAAAGTATATCGCGCTTATATTATACCAATCGTACTAAATAACTGGTCATTATAGCTTGTTAAAATACTCGATAACGGCGTTAGAATTTTTGATTGTAGAATAACTACTTATCAAAAAATTCTGCCTTGTTCTCGAGCATTTTTCCTTCGCTATTTCTGAACACTTACTTAGTGTGATTGGTATTAAGCGTTTTGCGACATACTCATGTCGAGTGTTAATTGTGTCAGCATTGGCCATACGCTGGTGTCATAATCGGTTTTTGCTGTGTATTCGGCTTCTGCTAGAGTGCAGACCATCGAATACAAAGAGCGTGCAGTATGGCGATTAAGCGCTGCGGTATACAGTGGGCGCTTGTTGTTCCAAACGCGGTATTGGTCAAATACTTGCTGTAAACTTTTTTGATTCAATTGTTGCTTGTAGCTCATTAAAGTATTGAGCTCTTTTTGCAATGTGCGCAGTAAGATAACCGCTTCGATACCTTCACCGTGTAATTCACGCAAAATACGCTGGCTACGCTTGGCTTTTCCTTCAAGCATAGCGTCAATCCAGTTAAACGCCGTAAAGTGGTTATGTCTGCTCAGGGCTGATTCTATACGAATTAGCGTCAAGACTCCGTCAGGATAGAGTAAACAAAGCTTCTCTAAGCTCTGACTTAGGGCTAAAAGGTTCCCTTCATGCCATTGTGCCAGCATTTGCACCGCTTCTGCGTCGGGTTTTAGCCCTAATTTATGGCAGCGCTGCATGACAAACTGCGGTAAACGTTGTGCGTCAGGGGTTAAGCAACTGACCCATAAGCCGTTCGCATTGAGTGCTTTGAACCATTTGGTGTTTTCTTGCGCTTTGGTGAGCTTGCTTCCGATGACAATCAATATCACGTCAGGGTTGAGCATTTGCTGTAAATTCAGCAGCTCTTTACTGATGGTTTGATTAGTGCCTGATTCTGGTAGCTCAAGTTGCAGAATCTTTTTTTCAGCAAAAAGACTCATTGAGTTACAGGCATTAAAGATCTCATTCCAATCGGTTTGCGCGCTAATGGCAAAGCGGAAGGTTTCACTAAAACCTTGTGCTTTGCCGCTTTGTTCGATTTGATTTTGAGACTCTTGCACTAAAAGAGCTTCACCACCAAACACAAGATACACAGGGTGTAACTCTCTTTGTAAAGTGTTCTCTAGTTTGTCAGCAAAGATACGCATGATAACTGTCTACTCCGCAGCAGGCGTTTCAGCCTCTGTGGTTGTCGTATCAGTGGTTGCTGTTTCTGTCGCGCTAGTCTCAGTAGCTGAAGATGAATCATCCGTTTTACTTTCGTCGGTTGCGCTTGGTTGCGGTTTAACCGGTGCAGGATCAGATTTCTCAAATTCAGCTTCTAATGAAATTTGATCTTTTTTCTGCAAAGAAGGGTCAACGACCATACCTTCTTCATTCACTTCTAGTTGTTGTGAATCTTCATTATCAAGGCTATTGCGTAGACGTGCTAGCTGTCGAATGATTTGTCGAGAGGCTTGCTTACGCATTTCATTTTCTAGCATTTCTTGCTCTACCGACTTTGCCAAAGCGGTGAGTGGGTTATCTAGATAGCTGCGGCTTACTTGAGTCGTAAAGGTTCGAGAATAGACTTCAGGTACAATAACTCGGTAAGTGACCACCAGTTTGATCTCTTTTTCGGCCGCGCGGCTGTTTTGGTATAGAGAAAGTGTGCGATCACTGATGCTTTCTGATAACAGGTGCAGGTTCGTGACATTGGCGGCAGGAGTCACAAGATCAATGTCGTTGTTTCTGAGCTCAGTGGTGACATCACGGGTTAATCGAGAATAATCGTCGTAACTGGTAAGGGACATGGCACCTACTTCTTCAGGAACTAGGTAATTGCCACGTAAATGAAAACCACACCCACTGAGTAGTGATGCAAACAGTAGAGCAATAGCTAGACGTAAATAGGGTAGGCGTGCAATTTGAATCAAAAGAATACTCTCTACAGGAAGTTCGGTTTTTATGGTGCTTCTCTAAATATAAAGCGAGTTAAAAAGCACTATAAAAAACGAAGTGTGAGGGCGCAATTATTCGCCCTCACACTAAGGTTAGATTAGTTTGCTACAATATTCAGCAACTTACCTGGTACGTAGATCACTTTACGCACAGTTTTATCTTCAATGAATTTAACCACGTTTTCATCGTTTAGGCCCAGTTCTTCAACTTGCTCTTTTGATGCGTCTGCAGCAACGGTTAGTTTGGCGCGAAGTTTACCGTTTACTTGAACAACGATCAGTTTTTCGTCTTCTACTAACGCTTTTTCATCAAAGGTTGGCCATTGCGCGTGATCGATATCGCTGCCACCTAATGCTGTCCACATTTCAAAGCTGATGTGCGGAGTGATTGGGTAAAGCATAGTCACAACCGCTTTAAGTGCTTCGTCTAGGATAGCGCGATCTTGAGCTGATGCTTGTGGCGCTTTCGCCAGTTTGTTCATCAGTTCCATGATAGCGGCAATCGCTGTGTTGAAGGTTTGACGACGTGCAACGTCATCGGTCACTTTAGCAATGGTTTTGTGTACATCACGACGCAGTGCTTTTTGCTCAGAAGAAAGCGCTTTAGCGTCTACTGCTTCAGCTGCGCCTTGTGCAGAGTGCTCACGAACCAGTTTCCAAACACGTTTCAAGAAGCGGTTAGCCCCTTCAACGCCAGATTCTTGCCACTCAAGAGTCATGTCAGCAGGAGAGGCAAACATCATGAATAGACGTACTGTATCTGCGCCGTATTTGTTAACCATCTCTTGTGGGTCGATACCGTTGTTTTTCGACTTAGACATTTTGATCATGCCTGAGTGTTCAACGTCGCGGCCTTGCGTATCTACAGCTTTTTCAATGCGGCCTTTACCGTCACGCTCAACAGTCACATCAGTGGGTGCGATCCACTCTTTAGTGCCTTTTTCGTTAGTGTGGTAGAAAGCATCTGCCAATACCATACCTTGACAAAGCAGTTGCTTGAACGGTTCGTCTGAAGTGACGTAGCCCGCATCACGCAATAGTTTGTGGAAGAAGCGCGAGTACAATAGGTGCATACAAGCGTGTTCGATACCACCAACGTATTGATCAACAGGTAGCCAGTAGTTGGCTTTTTCTGGATCTAGAATATCGTCAGCTTGTGGTGAACAGTAACGTGCGTAGTACCAAGATGATTCCATGAAGGTATCAAAAGTATCGGTTTCACGCAGTGCAGGTTCACCATTGAATGTGGTTTTAGCCCATTCTAAATCAGCTTTAATTGGGCTAGTTACGCCGTCCATTACTACATCTTCTGGCAGGATTACTGGCAGTTGATCAGCAGGAACAGGGTGAACTTCACCGTCTTCTGTAGTGACCATTGGGATTGGCGCACCCCAGTAACGTTGACGAGATACGCCCCAGTCACGTAGACGGAAGTTAACGGTTTTAGTGCCTTTACCTTCTGACTCTAGTTTAGCTGCGATAGCATCAAATGCGGCTTGGAATTCAAGGCCGTCAAATTCGCCTGAATCAAACAGTACACCTTTTTCAGTGTAAGCTTCTTCAGAGATATTAAGCTCAGAACCATCGGCTGGTTTGATCACTGGGATGATGTCTAGACCGTATTTAGTAGCAAATTCGTAGTCACGTTGATCGTGTGCAGGAACCGCCATTACAGCGCCTGTGCCGTAATCCATTAGGACAAAGTTAGCCACGTAAACTGGAACTTCACGGCCGTTCAATGGGTGAATAGCAGTAAGGCCAGTCGCCATACCTTTCTTCTCCATTGTCGCCAGTTCAGCTTCGGCTACTTTCGTGTTGCGACACTCATCAATGAAAGCGGCAAGCTCAGGGTTAGTTTGAGCAGCGATATCAGCCAGAGGGTGACCTGCTGCGATGCCCACGTACGTTACACCCATAAGAGTGTCAGGACGAGTGGTGTACACCTCTAAGTCTTGTTGACCTTTAACTTCAAATTTAAGTTCAACACCTTCAGAGCGACCAATCCAGTTGCGTTGCATGGTTTTTACCATGTCAGGCCAACCGTCAAGGTTGTCTAGATCATCAAGTAGCTCTTGTGCGTACTCAGTGATTTTAATAAACCATTGTGGGATTTTTTTCTGTTCAACAGGGGTGTCACAACGCCAGCAGCAGCCGTCTTCAACTTGTTCGTTTGCTAGAACCGTTTTATCGTTTGGACACCAGTTAACAGATGAAGTCTTCTTGTACACTAGGCCTTTTTCGTACAGCTTAGTGAAGAACTCTTGTTCCCAGCGGTAGTATTCTGGAGTACAAGTGGCAAATTCACGGTTCCAGTCATAACCAAAGCCAAGTAGCTTAAGTTGGTTTTTCATGTACTCAATGTTTTCGTAAGTCCATGGCGCTGGAGCTGTGTTGTTCTTAACAGCAGCGTTTTCTGCTGGTAGACCAAAAGCATCCCAACCAATTGGCTGCATCACGTTTTTACCTTGCAGGCGTTGGAAACGAGATACTACATCACCAATGGTGTAGTTACGCACATGGCCCATGTGGAGACGACCACTTGGGTAAGGGAACATTGAAAGACAGTAAAATTTTTCTTTGCTTGAGTCTTCAGTTACAACAAACGTTTTGTTGCTGTCCCAGTGCTGTTGAACTTTCTGTTCAATATCTTGCGGGTTGTATTGTTCTTGCATGGACGCTATCCGTTTTCTAGGAAACTATTAGAACGATTAAAATCGTGCATTAGAGATCCGCTTAGAATACCTAATGCAGCCAAAAGCAACAACCACAAAGCTAGCTTTAAACGAGGATATTTGCGTTTATGCGTCTCGATGACTGACTGTTGTGACAATTTTAGTCTGTTAGATACTGCTTAGGCTAAGTTCTGGAAAAAGGGCATTCGGCAGAATGTAAAACTTTAGCTAAGGGTTTACGATGAATTTTAGGGAAGTGTTTGAGGGTATAGCGCAAGATGCTTTTTAGAAAATAGCTTTAAATAATAATGACATAGTCATTTATTTTTTGAAAACTGTGAGTGGCACGACCTTTGTCTTAATCTACAGAGACTAAAATAATGGTATTCAAAAGGTATTTTTAGTGGTTATCTATTGTCATTAGATCGTCATAGAAAAGGAGTTGGTATGCCAAAACGCCAATTAGGATATGAAAAGTTATTGTCGAACGTTGTTGAAACTCTGAAAAACAGCCCAGAAGAAATTAACAACGTGATTGCCACTTCAGAGAAAGTTGTGGAAGCGGCCAATGACATGACAAAAGACGAACTCGCACTTGTTTCTGCCTATGTGAAATCGGATTTGCAAGAATTTGCCAACAGCTTTGAAGAAAGTAAATCAGGGCCTTTCTATCTCACCATCGCCAATACTCTTTGGCAATCACTTTCAGATATTACTGATAAAACCAAAGTTGAGTGGGTCGAGTTCTTTAAAGACTTAGATCATCAAGGTGTGTACAAAAGCGGTGAGTTGATTGGGCTTGGTGTGCTTGTGTGTGAAAAATGTGGGCATAAAACAACTTACAATCACCCCACTGAGATTATTGCGTGTACTCAGTGTGGGCACGATGAGTTCACTCGTTTGCCTCTGAAACCTTAGATTCGAGTGTTTAAGTGCTAAGTGCTAAGTGCTAAGTGCTAGGTCAGCATTTCAAATTAAAAAGGCTAAGCGGATCATACCACTTAGCCTTTATTTTTAACCCTGTTCTTACTTGGATTGCCGCTATTTCAACTTACTGTGTTTCATTCTAAACAGTGCAATCAGCATAATCACCAATACCAATACTTTCAGTGGTAGACCACCAAATTGAACATACGGCGTTTTGCCATTTGTCGGTACGACGCTAGTGCGCAATACGTCTTCTTTAAACTGCGGAAGCTCAGCGGTTATCTTGCCTTTGTAATTCACAACCGCAGTCACGCCATTGTTGGTCGAGCGAATGACTGGCATACCAAATTCTAAGGCTCGCATACGCGCTATTGCCATATGTTGCAGTGGGCCAATAGAGTCACCAAACCAAGCATCATTTGATAGAGTTAGGATGTAATCCGTATCATTGGTGATGTTGTCTCGCAACTGCTGACCAAAGATGATTTCATAACACAGCGCGACCACCATATGTGCGCCATGTGCCACGATATTATTTTGAATGTAATCGCCACGATTAAAAGAAGACATTGGCAGATTAAAAAACGGTGCCAGTGGTCTTAGAAAATCTTCAAAAGGAACAAACTCACCAAACGGTAATAAGTGATGCTTGTAGTAGTGTGGCTGAGTCACATAGTCATAGTCACCGGATGGCGTTACGCCTAGGGTAGTGACACTGTTGTAATAAGTTTGCTGACCTTCTTGAGTTAACACCCCAGTAATTACCGCTGAATCATTCATACGCGCGGCTTTATCTAGGCTCTTCATAAACTCAGTCACTTCCCCTTCAAAAGCAGGAATCGCCGCTTCTGGCCAAATGATAATATCGGCATCCCAGTTTTGGCGGGTATGGTCCATATACATCATGATGGTTGGCCAGCGATGACTAGGTAGCCATTTAGTTTCTTGCTGAACATTGCCTTGGATAAGCGCCACGCTTTGAGTGCGGCTGTTATCAGGAGTGACCCAATGTGCAAAATAACTCAGAGTACAAACTGCAAATAATGCCACTGGCACCCATAGTTGTTTCCAGTCTTTGCGGATAATGGCCAGTGCTGCACTGCTGGATATAGCAACAATGATCATGCTGACAAAATCAACCCCAGCAATAGGCGCAAGCCCTGCAATCGGCGCGTCGATTTGGCTATAGCCTAACAGTAACCATGGGAAACCAGTAAAGACCCAACCACGCAACCAATCACAAATCAGCCAAAGGGCAGGGGCTACTAATAACGCGCCAAACCAATTCTTGTTGGCTTTAAAGCGAGTAAATAGTGCGCCGAACAGTGCTGAGTAGATAGCCAAATAGCCGACCAGCATACTCATAAGGAATACACTGGCAATCTTTGGCATACCACCGAAGGTATCTATGCTGACGTGAACCCAACTGATGCCTGTGGCAAAAAGGCCAAGTCCCCATAAGTAGCCAAGTAAGGCAGAATAGCGCCATGATTGACCACTGAGTAATAAAAACAGCAGTAATGGGCTAATGTATGCCAAAGGCCACATGTTATAAGGGGCAAAGGAAAGCGTGGTGCTAGCGCCAACAAAAACGGCCGCAAGCGGCCGCATTAGGCGATGAGTCATCAATGATTTCATCTTAATATTTGAGTCTGTTCCCTAGAGGTTACAGCTTGTCCAAGAGTCGGCGATTATTCGCTGTGATCTTTTTCAGACACTTTGTCTGGGACAGTAACCTGGAGTTGAATAATACGACGGTTGTCAGCAGCAGTAACCTTAAAGGTGTACTCATCGATTTCGACAATTTCGCCTCGGCTTGGTAAATGACCAAATTGGGTCATAATCAAGCCACCTACAGTATCCACTTCTTCATCGCTGAAGGTAGTGCCAAAGGTATCATTGAATTCTTCAATAGTGGTCAGGGCTTTGACAGCAAAAGTGTGTTTACTTAGCTGACGGATTTCTAGCTCTTCTTCATCGTCAAATTCATCTTCAATCTCGCCGACTATCTCTTCAAGAATATCTTCGATAGTCAGTAATCCTGATACGCCACCAAATTCGTCTACTACAATCGCCATATGATAGCGTTCTTCACGGAACTCTTTGAGTAAGCGGTCAACACGTTTACTTTCAGGGACAACAACCGCAGTACGGATAACCTGCTCAATGTCGAAAGGTGCACTGTCAGATCCAAGATATTTCAATAGATCTTTAGCCAGTAAAATGCCTTCGACATGGTCTTTGTCTTCGCTGATTACTGGGTAGCGTGAGTGCTGTGCGTCAGTAATAAGATTGACTAAGGTATCAAGATCATCGGTGCGTTCAACGGTCACCATTTGTGAACGAGGGATCATAATATCTCGAACTCTTTGTTCAGATATTTCCATAACACCTTCGAGCATATCTCTAGTGTCATGATCGATCAGATCGTTTTCTTCGGAGTCACGGATGACATCGACGAGTTCTTGACGGTCTTTAGGATCCACTTGAAAAAGATGGATTAGACGTTCAAAGAAGGATTTCCTACTCGGACCTTCTGATTTTTCCTTTGAACCCTCTTTAGAGGGCGAATTGTCTTCGCTGTTCATTGTCTCTCAACGGTTGGCGCTATCAGATGTGTAATAGCTCACTGTAACTTAGCTAAAAGTTACTCTTTTTCTGCTAGATAAGGGTCTTCAAACCCTAATCCTTGCATAATTTCAGTCTCTAAAGACTCCATTTCCTCAGCTTCATCATCTTGGATATGGTCGTAGCCTAGTAGGTGTAAACTACCATGTACCGCCATATGAGCCCAGTGTGCAAGCAGTGGCTTTTGCTGTTGAACAGCTTCATCTTCAACCACTTGCTTGCAAATGACAAGATCTCCAAGCAAATTAATTTCAACTTCTGGAGGTGCTTCAAATGGGAAAGATAACACGTTTGTTGGTTTATCTTTGCCACGATAATCGTGGTTAAGCTGGTGGCTTTCTTCCACTTCGACAATACGTATGGTTAGCTCAGCATCTGGTTGAAACTGGGTAATCGTGTATTCGAGCCAAGATTGAAAATCTTGCTCTGAGGGTAATTGACTGTCATCTTCGACAGCCAATTGTAGATCCAGATAAATGGCCATTTATTTATTTACCAATTGTGATTGTTGCTGAGAATGAACGGCCGCTTCAGCGACGAGCTTAGCTTCTCGTTCTTCACGCTCTTGGCGACGACGTTGTTCGATTGCCTTTTTCTCTTTTTGATCTTGAACTTCCCATTTTTCATATGCGTTCACAATGCGAGCCACAACAGGGTGACGAACCACATCATCGGCAATGAAGAAATTAAAGCTAATGTCGTTCACATCAGAAAGCACTTCGATAGCATGACGCAGGCCTGATTTAGCCCCGCGAGGCAAATCGATTTGCGTAACATCTCCGGTGATGACGGCTCGAGAATTAAAGCCGATACGAGTCAAAAACATCTTCATTTGTTCAATGGTGGTGTTTTGGCTTTCATCCAAAATAATGAACGCATCATTTAATGTACGACCACGCATATACGCCAGTGGTGCCACTTCGATAACGTTACGCTCAATCAGCTTTTCTACACGCTCAAAACCGAGCATTTCAAATAAAGCATCGTAAAGAGGGCGCAGATATGGGTCGACCTTTTGGCTTAAATCACCTGGCAGGAAGCCCAGTTTTTCACCGGCTTCTACCGCAGGGCGAGTCAGCAAAATACGTCGGATTTCTTGACGCTCAAGAGCATCTACTGCTGCAGCAACGGCTAGGTAAGTTTTACCTGTACCGGCAGGGCCGACACCAAAGGTGATGTCGTGAGTGACCATATTCATTAAATACTGCGCCTGATTTGGCGTGCGAGGTTTAATCACCCCTTTTTTCGTTTTAATGAACACTTCTTTGCCGTGGGCAAATTCGGCTTCGGCCGCTTGCTCTAATACGCCACTTTCTTTTACTTCAAGGTGGATTTGCTCTGGTTCAATATCTGGGATATTGCCGCGAACAGGTGCCGTTTGAACATAAAGTCTTTTGACGATATCAAGCGCCGCAGAGGCGGTATGAGGCTGGCCGACGATAGAAAAGTGGTTGCCACGATAGTTGATTTCAACGCCAAGACGACGTTCTAGATGTTTGATGTTGTCATCAAAAGGGCCACAAAGGCTAGAAAGACGGTGGTTGTTTGCTGGTTCTAGATCGATCTCTAGGGTAACAATTTTATTGCTCAATTGTGCCTCACATTCGCTGAACTAAAAGAGCCTAAATAGGCTCTTTTAGTATAGCTTGAGTGCTTTACCAACCGAAATAAAAATCTGTCATTGTTTTGAGTTGATCAACTCGAAACTCGAATCAGGGTGATTATTTCGTTTAGTCTTGCTCTAAGGTGTAAAGGTCGCTACACCTAGCTCATCTTCTTTACGAGTCTTAGTCATCATCTCTGTTGGAGAGACGGCGCTACGAAGATCCATTTCCGCTTCTGTGCGAACGAGTTCACCACGTAAAGAGTTAGCAAATACGTCAGTGATTTTCACATCAACGAATTGACCAATTAGGTCTGCACTGCCTTCAAAGTTAACAACGCGGTTGTTTTCGGTACGTGCACGAAGCTCCATAAGATCTTTCTTAGAAGGACCTTCGACTAGAACACGTTGCTCAGTACCTAGCATTTGGCGAGAGTAACGCATTGCTTGTGCATTAACGGTTTGCTGTAGCTCGTACAAACGCTCTTTCTTCTCTTGCTCAGTCAGATCGCAAGGGTAATCCGCTGCAGGTGTGCCTGGGCGTGGAGAGAAGACAAAGCTAAAGCTCATGTCAAAATCAACGTCACGAATAAGTTTCATCGTTGCTTGGAAGTCTTGGTCAGACTCGCCAGGGAAGCCTACGATGAAGTCGGAGCTGATTTGAATATCAGGGCGAGCTTTACGCAGCTTACGAATAATTGATTTGTACTCGATAGCCGTATGTGGACGCTTCATCATAGTCAAAATACGGTCTGAACCGCTTTGAACTGGCAAGTGTAGGAAGCTCACAAGCTCAGGAGTGTCTTCGTAAACCGCAATAATATCGTCAGTAAACTCAAGAGGGTGGCTGGTGGTAAAACGAATACGGTCGATACCATCAATGCTTGCTACTAAACGCAGTAAGTTAGCAAATGAGCAGATTTCTCCGTCAAATGTTGGTCCACGGTATGCGTTTACGTTTTGACCTAATAGGTTGACTTCACGCACGCCTTGCTCTGCAAGTTGAGCGATTTCATAAAGTACGTCATCCATTGGGCGACTGACTTCTTCACCGCGAGTGTATGGCACTACGCAGTAAGTACAATATTTAGAACAGCCTTCCATGATAGAAACGAACGCGGTTGCGCCTTCTGCGCGAGGTTCTGGAAGACGATCAAATTTTTCGATCTCTGGGAATGAAATATCCATAACCGGAGCATCGTTGCTTTGTGATTGTTTGATCATCTCAGGAAGACGATGCAAGGTTTGAGGGCCAAAGATCACATCAACATAAGGAGCGCGTTGACGGATATGGTCGCCTTCTTGGGTTGCTACACAGCCGCCCACACCAATCACAACGTTAGGTTTGTTGTCTTTTAAAGTTTTCCAACGGCCAAGCTGGTGGAACACTTTTTCTTGTGCTTTTTCACGAATTGAGCAGGTGTTTAGTAGTAATACATCCGCTTCTTTCGGATCTTCTGTTAGCTCAAATCCATTAGCAGCATTAAGCAGGTCAGCCATTTTTGACGAATCATATTCGTTCATCTGGCAGCCCCAGGTTTTGATCAGAAGTTTCTTACTCATTGCATTCACACTCGTGTTAATTAATCACTTTTATACTGGCTAGATTGCTCAGTATTTCGCCACTTACTGTTATGGCAAGCCGCGTATTGTACTGGCTAAATGACGCTGTGACTAGGGTTCAAGCTTAAATTCCGTACATTGTCAGTTAAGGCATTGTTTGTATTGAGCCGCCTTTTGCTACCTTATTCATCAATATGTGGACAATGTGATTAATAAACGCACTTATAGGCTGGCAAATTAAGCTCTGATGCAGGCATTAACGAGCACTTTTCAGTACAATCATTTGATTAGCGAACGATGTAATACCAATCACACTAAGTAAGTGATCAGAGCTAGCGCAGGAAAAATGCTCGAGAACAAGGCAGAATTTTTCGATAAGTAGTTATTCTACAATCAAAAATTCTAACGCCGTTATCGAGTATTTTAACAAGCTAGAATGACCAGTTATTTAGTACGATTGGTATAATACAGTAAAGGATGACACGAATGCATTTTGATGTAGCTGTGATAGGTGGCGGTATGGTTGGGGCTGCAACAGCTCTTGGCTTGGCAAAACAAGGTAAGCGAGTTGCGGTGGTTGAGGGATATAAACCTGAGCCATTTTCTGCATCACAAGCACTGGATATTCGAATCTCTGCAATATCTAAGAGCTCGGTGGATCTACTGCAGCAACTAGGCGCGTGGTCACATGTTCAGAGTAAGCGAGTTTTCCCTTATATGGGACTAGAAACTTGGGAGTTAGATAACTGCCGAACTCGCTTTGATGCATCGTCCTTACAGCTACCTTTGCTAGGTTACATGGTCGAAAATCGCGTGTTGCAACTGGGTATTTGGCAAGCGCTGCAGGCCTATTCTAACGTGAGCTTTTATTGCCCTGACGCTTTAGTGGATATGAAGACAAGTGAACTGGGCAAGCAAATTGAGTTGTCATCGGGCGAGCAGATTAGCACCAGTTTAGTCGTGGGCGCGGATGGGGCAAATTCAAAAGTAAGGCACATTGCAGGGATTGGCGTGACGGCGTGGGATTATCGTCAAGACTGCATGTTGATTAACGTAGAAACAGATTGCGCTGACACTGACGTCACTTGGCAATGGTTTACTCCGCAAGGGCCAAGATCGTATCTTCCTATGGGAGCAGGGCAAGGTTGTTTAGTGTGGTATGACTCTCCTAAACGAATTAAACAATTGAGCCAACTGACACCCGAAGCCCTAAAGCTGGAAATAGAAGCGTGTTTCCCAGAACGTATTGGCACAGTCAGTGTGAATAACTTTGCTTCTTTTCCTTTAAAACGCCGTCACGTACAGCATTACTGTAAAGAGTCTGTGGTGCTAGTAGGAGATTCTGCGCATACCATTAACCCTTTAGCGGGGCAGGGTGTCAATTTAGGCTTTAAAGACGTGCAGGGCTTACTTGAGGTGTTAGAAGAGGGTGATTACTCACTCGATAACCTTAAGCGATATCAAAAACTAAGAAGAACCGATAACTTGCTGATGCAAACAGCGATGGATGCGTTTTACTTGGGGTTTAGCAATAACATAGGCCCTGTAAAGCTATTGAGAAATATGGGATTAAAGTTGGCTGATCGTGCCGGGCCAATAAAAGACCAAGCATTGAAGTATGCGTTAGGGCTTTATACCAATCGTACTAAATAACTGCTCATTCTAGCTTGTTAAAATGCTCGATAACGGCGTTAGAATTTTTGATTGTAGAATAACTACTTATCGAAAAATTCTGCCTTGTTCTCGAGCATTTTTCCTGCGCTAGCTCTGATCACTTACTTAGTGTGATTGGTATTGGAGCTTAGTTTTTCAAGAAGTGAAGGGCGCTCGGCATGGAGCGCCCTTTTTTAATGTCCATTTTCTATAGGCAATAAAAAACCCGTCTAAAAGACGGGTTTCTTGAATGATGGTGCGGAAGGAGAGACTTGAACTCTCACACCTTGCGGCGCCAGAACCTAAATCTGGTGCGTCTACCAATTCCGCCACTTCCGCAACAAATCTGTAGTTAGGGAGATGATTGGTTAATCTCAATAACGTTGTAATGTGGCTGGGCTACCTGGATTTGAACCAGGGAATGCCGGCATCAAAAGCCGGTGCCTTACCGCTTGGCGATAGCCCAACAGAGAAAGTTCTATGAACTCAATCTTTAAATAATGGTGCGGAAGGAGAGACTTGAACTCTCACACCTTGCGGCGCCAGAACCTAAATCTGGTGCGTCTACCAATTCCGCCACTTCCGCAACAAATCTGTAGTCGTAACTGATAATTGGTTAATCAATTAGACGTTGTAATGTGGCTGGGCTACCTGGATTTGAACCAGGGAATGCCGGCATCAAAAGCCGGTGCCTTACCGCTTGGCGATAGCCCAACAGAGAAAGTTCTATGAACTCAATCTTTAAATAATGGTGCGGAAGGAGAGACTTGAACTCTCACACCTTGCGGCGCCAGAACCTAAATCTGGTGCGTCTACCAATTCCGCCACTTCCGCAACAAATCTGTAGTTAGGGAGATGATTGGTTAATCTCAATAACGTTGTGATGTGGCTGAGCTAATTAGAGCTGAACCAGGGGAAATAACGAGGCATCAAATGCTTTTATCTCACCCATTTGTAATGTGGCTGGGCTACCTGGATTTGAACCAGGGAATGCCGGCATCAAAAGCCGGTGCCTTACCGCTTGGCGATAGCCCAACAGAAACAGTTCTAGGAACTATATCTTTAAATAATGGTGCGGAAGGAGAGACTTGAACTCTCACACCTTGCGGCGCCAGAACCTAAATCTGGTGCGTCTACCAATTCCGCCACTTCCGCAACAAATCTGTAGTCGTAATTGATAATTGGTTAATCAATTAGACGTTGTATATATGGTGGCTACTGCGGGATTTGAACCTGCGACCCCATCATTATGAGTGATGTGCTCTAACCAGCTGAGCTAAGTAGCCACTCTGTTTTAGAGACAATCTAATCTCTAAACTAAATATGGTGCGGAAGGAGAGACTTGAACTCTCACACCTTGCGGCGCCAGAACCTAAATCTGGTGCGTCTACCAATTCCGCCACTTCCGCTTTGCTTGTTTAATCTCTAAGCCAGAGTGTAGTTAAAGAGACGATTGGAGAATCTCGATAACGTTGTAATGTGGTTGAGCTACTTAGAGCTGAACCAGGGGGATAACGAGGCATCAAATGCTTTTGTTTCACCCTTTGTAAAGTGGCTGGGCTACCTGGATTTGAACCAGGGAATGCCGGCATCAAAAGCCGGTGCCTTACCGCTTGGCGATAGCCCAACAGAAACAGTTCTAGGAACTATATCTTTAAATAATGGTGCGGAAGGAGAGACTTGAACTCTCACACCTTGCGGCGCCAGAACCTAAATCTGGTGCGTCTACCAATTCCGCCACTTCCGCATCGCTTTGTTTAATCTCTAAGCTAGAGTGTAGTCTTAGCTGACGATTGGATAATCAACTAGACGTTGTAAATGGTGGCTACTGCGGGATTTGAACCTGCGACCCCATCATTATGAGTGATGTGCTCTAACCAGCTGAGCTAAGTAGCCACTTTAATTTTGAGCGAGAGAGGATAAACCAATCTTGCTCTTATTCCAATGATTTTTTAATAAAATCATGAAATAAATAGTTGGCTGGGCTACCTGGATTCGAACCAGGGAATGCCGGCATCAAAAGCCGGTGCCTTACCGCTTGGCGATAGCCCAACTTAATATGGTGCGGAAGGAGAGACTTGAACTCTCACACCTTGCGGCGCCAGAACCTAAATCTGGTGCGTCTACCAATTCCGCCACTTCCGCATATTTCCTAATAACTCTCAAAAGAAAGCATTTAGGAAATGGTGGCTACTGCGGGATTTGAACCTGCGACCCCATCATTATGAGTGATGTGCTCTAACCAGCTGAGCTAAGTAGCCATTACCATATTGTCATTTCTCAACCCTGTTAGACAGTGTCGAGAACGGAGCGCATTATGCGTATATCACAGGAAAGCGTCAATAGTTTTTTTAAAGATTTCGCCAGTTATAGCCTGTTCGAACTTTTTTTAAACAAAGCGCCCTGTTTTTATGCAGAAAACATCTAATAATTCACAAAATTAGACAGTATGGAAATAGGTTTGATTAGCATTTCGCCACAGATAGTTTTGCGCCAAGCAGTGTTAAAAATTCTTTTTTAATACTGTTGAGTAGAGCAAGAGAAGGGATTGAAATATGTATGATACCAATCGTACTAAATATCTGATCACTTACTTAGTGTGATTGGTATAAATAGGGTAACGGCGATGCAAATAAAAAAAGATCGCCGAAGCGATCTTTTTTGCACAATCTTACCTGTTATCGAAGCGTAGAATTATACGTTGAAGCGGAAGTGGATAACGTCACCATCTTTAACGACGTAATCTTTACCTTCTAGACGCCATTTACCGGCATCTTTAGCGCCACTTTCACCTTTGAACTGGATGAAATCATCGTAGCCTACAACTTCCGCACGAATGAAGCCTTTTTCGAAGTCAGTATGGATCTTACCCGCTGATTGTGGCGCAGTAGCCCCAACAGGGATTGTCCATGCACGCACTTCTTTCACGCCAGCGGTGAAGTAAGTTTGTAGAGTAAGTAGATCGTAACCTGAACGAATAACGCGGTTTAGACCAGGTTCTTCAATGCCCATATCAGCTAAGAACTCAGCGCGATCTTCATCGTCTAGCTCTGCCATTTCTGATTCGATAGCCGCACATACAGGAACAACAACATTGTTTTCTTTGGCAGCGTATTCACGAACAGCGTCTAAAAATGGGTTGTTTTCGAAGCCGTCTTCAGCCACGTTAGCAATGTACATGGTTGGCTTAAGCGTTAGGAAGTTTAAGTAACCTACCGCAAGTAGTTCTTCTTTGCTTAGCTCAACAGTACGAGCCATGCCGCCTTCAGTAAGAATTGGCAGCAGTTTTTCTAAAACAGCCAGTTCAAATTTAGCGTCTTTATCGCCACCTTTTGCTTTTTTAGCATTACGGTGCATTGCGCGTTCACAGCTATCAAGATCGGCCATTGCTAGCTCAAGGTTAATCACCTCGATGTCTTCGATAGGGGATACTTTACCTGATACGTGAACGATGTTTTCGTTCTCGAAACAGCGAACAACGTGTCCGATAGCGTCAGTTTCGCGGATGTTAGCTAGGAATTTGTTACCTAGACCTTCACCACGAGATGCGCCCGCAACCAGACCTGCAATGTCTACAAATTCCATTGTAGTTGGCAGAATTTTTTGTGGATTTACGATTTCAGCAAGAGCGTCTAAACGTAGATCTGGCACAGGAACAACGCCTGTGTTTGGTTCGATAGTACAAAACGGGAAGTTTGCCGCCTCGATACCTGCTTTGGTAAGCGCATTGAAAAGAGTTGATTTACCAACGTTTGGAAGACCAACGATGCCACATTTAAAACCCATGATTAAAACCTTATTCTGCTTTGAACGTGTGTAAGCGATTTTGTGCTTTAGTTAAACCGTCTTTTAGCAATATATCTAAACTGCGGACGGATTCGTCGACTACGGCATCTAGGCATTCTTGCTCTTTGGCCGGAGCTTTGCCTAATACATAGCCCGCAACACGGTCTTTATGACCAGGGTGTCCGATGCCGATGCGTAGTCGGTAAAAATCTTTGTTATTGCCTAATTTGCTTATGGTGTCTTTTAGACCGTTATGCCCACCGTGACCACCACCTTTTTTGAACTTGCCAACACCTGGAGGTAAGTCTAGTTCATCGTGCGCAATCATTATCTCTTCGGGTTTTATTTGATAAAACTTAGCCAGAGCAGAGACTGATTTGCCTGAAAGGTTCATGAAAGTGGTTGGGATAAGCAGGCGAAGATCTTGGCCGTGGACCAAAATTCTGCCAGTTAAACCAAAAAACTTAGGCTCATTTTTTAGTATTACATTATGTACTCGAGCTAATTCTTCGATTACCCAAGCGCCTGCATTATGACGTGTTCTAGCATATTCAGGACCTGGGTTAGCCAGGCCAACAAGTAATTTAATTTCTTGGCTCAAGATTTAACTCTCGTAAATGTAGGTGACAACAAAAAGCGCGATATGATAGCACGCAATCTCAGTAAGAGTAAAAAGTAAGTAACAGTAAAAAATCCCGGTGCTTAATAATAAGTACCGGGATTCTTGGAATTATTCTGGTTCTTAAGAACCCCATTCATATTCAAACAATCAGATGCAGAATATTGAATGACTTAACTTTTAGCGGCTAATTGCTTAGGTTAGAAACTAAAATTAGTTGCTAAACATCGCAGAGATAGACTCTTCGTTGCTGATGCGACGAATCGCTTCAGCTAGCATGCTAGATAAAGTTAACTGAGAGACTTTACCTGTTGCAGCCATTTCTTTGCTGAGTGTAATTGAGTCAGTGATGATCACTTGGTCAAGTACTGAACTCTTAATGTTTTTCGCAGCAGTGCCAGAGAATACAGCGTGAGTTGCGTAAGCAAAGACACGTTTAGCGCCACGCTCTTTTAGAGCTTCAGCTGCTTTACATAGTGTGCCACCAGTATCGATCATGTCATCAACGATGACACAGTCACGACCTTCAACGTCACCAATAAGGTTCATTACTTCAGAAACGTTAGCGCGTGGACGACGTTTGTCTACGATAGCGATATCAACATCACCAAGAGCTTTTGCTGTAGCGCGAGCACGTACAACGCCACCTAGGTCAGGAGATACAACAACTGGATCTTCTAGGCCACGGTTGATCATGTCTTCAAGAAGCACTGGAGTACCGAAGATGTTGTCTACTGGTACATCGAAGAACCCTTGAATTTGCTCTGCGTGTAGGTCGATAGTTAGAACGCGGTCAACACCAACGTTAGATAAGAAGTCAGCGACTACTTTTGCTGTAATTGGCACACGAGCAGAACGCACACGGCGATCTTGGCGAGCATAGCCGAAGTAAGGGATTACAGCTGTAATACGGCCGGCAGAAGCACGACGCATTGCGTCAATCATTACTACCAATTCCATCAGGTTGTCATTGGTAGGAGCACAGGTAGATTGAATGATAAATACATCGCTACCGCGAACGTTTTCATTAATTTGTACAGCGACTTCGCCATCAGAAAAACGGTCAACGACAGCATCACCTAGAGAAATATATAGGCGGTCAGCAATGCGTTGGGCTAGTTCAGGTGTAGCGTTACCAGCAAATAGCTTCATATCAGGCACGGTGGAAACCTCGAGGTTGCGTCCAGTTAATTGGGTAGTGTTTGGGCAGATAACTGCGCCAATGTCAGGTGCAAAGGAGAAATATTGTTTCCTTGTGCAACAAATGCTGTTGTATTTTCGGGAAGTTGTCTTAATATGTTTTGTGCTTCTAGTTGAGTATCAAACTCAGCAAAAACACAAGACCCAGTTCCCGTCAATCTTGACGGCGCATATTGTAACAGCCAAGAAAGTTGCTTATCAACCTCTGGGTACAGTAAACGCACTATTTTTTCGCAATCGTTTTCGTAGGGGCTACTTTTTAGCTCTTCCCAACTGCGTTTTTGTGTATCTCTTGTTAGATTTGGGTGACAAAATATCTCAGCTGTGGAAATACTTTGGTTTGGTCTGACGACTAAATACCACTTTTCTTCTGGTTCAACTTTAGTCAAAGACTCCCCAACACCTTCGGCAAATGCTGCAAAGCCTTGCACAAATACAGGAACATCGGCTCCTAAACTTAGTCCTATCTTGGCTAAGTCTGGCAAAGATATATCAAGTTGCCATAAATAATTGAGCGCGACCAAGGTAGTAGCGGCATTAGATGAACCGCCACCAATGCCGCCGCCCATCGGCAACACTTTATTGATATGAATGTCAGCGCCTAATGAATGATTGACAGCAGCTTCGGAGTTTTTAAGTACCGCTTCTTTTAATGCAATCGCGGCTTTCCAGATAAGGTTTTGTTGGACTGGAACACCTTCTAGCTCAGGGGTGATGGTGATTTTTCCGCTGTTGTTAGCGGTAATGGTGAGCTCATCACCAAAGTTAATAAACTGAAAAAGTGTTTGTAGATCGTGGTAGCCATTGTCTCGGCGCCCTGTGATGTACAAAAACAGATTTAGCTTGGCTGGCGATGGCCAGGTTGTGGTGGTGGTTATCATTGTATATTCCACTTACTGATAACAATGTTCAGTTTGATAGGGTCTCTCGACAAGGTCATTTTGTTTGGCAAAACGAGGTCGTTGGTTTCTTGATAGCTTTTATACTCCATCAACCAAGTCTGGCCGCCGCGAGTTTGTTGTAAAGAGGCTAAAGTACCATTCTCTGCCACATTGAAGTGATCGGCTGCGGTTGGCTGTCCTTTTATCCAGTCTTGCATATAAACAATCGGTAAGCGCATACCGGTTAATTGATAAAACAAAAGATCGGCGTCTTTATCAAAATAACGTTTTCCGTGAATATCTGTTACCGTAGCACCTTGCTCATTCATGCTTAAATTGAGCACTGTCTTGCCTAAAAAAGTGGATAGTCGTAACTGGCTTTGTTGTGGCGATTGCTTCCAGTGAAAGTTTAAACTTTGGCGCTGGGTAGGGTCGATATAGCCAAGCTTTCCAGAAAGACTAAAATTGGTCAGTGTGGCAAGTTTTGCTTGATGGGTTTGATATTCGACACTGTGAGTCGGAACATGTTGTGTAGTCTCACAACCAAACAACAATAAAATAAGAAAGAAGGGTGTAAACCTAAGCAAGCATTTCAAAATAGAAGATGTTTGAGTGATTTGCATGTCAAGAATTAGAGCTCTGATTCAAGGTTTAAGCTAATGATACAATAAAGCCTCTTTTATTGCTGTAGTGGTTCAAGTAAAATTGCGTTTTTATTTTGTATGTCTAAGTAGTAAATGCCTTTATTGACCATAGGAATCAATCACAATACCGCTTCGGTGGAACTGAGAGAGAAAGTCGCGTTTTCTCCAGATAAGATGAGCGATGCCTTGCAGCAGTTACATTCTATGTCTGAGGTCAAAGGTAGCGTTATCCTATCTACCTGTAATCGTACCGAACTTTATATTGATGCGCCGTCAGCTAATAATATCGTTGATTGGCTTATCGATTTTCATCAAGTTGAAGATGATGACTTAAAACCCAGTCTTTATCATTACAGTGACGAAGAAACGATTCAGCATTTAATGAGAGTGTCATGTGGTTTAGACTCTTTGGTGTTAGGTGAGCCTCAAATACTAGGCCAAGTAAAACAAGCCTATGCCGATGCCAAAGAAAGAGGTGCGGTAAAAGGCAATTTAGATAAGTTATTTCAAAAAGCCTTCTCTGTTGCTAAGCGAGTGCGCACAGAAACGGATATTGGCGGTAATGCTGTTTCCGTTGCTTATGCGGCTTGTACTTTAGCCAAACATATTTTTGAATCACTAGAGCGCTCTAAAGTATTATTGGTCGGTGCGGGTGAAACCATTGAGTTGGTGGCAAAACATTTATCCGATACCGGTTGTCATAATATGACGGTTGCCAACCGTACCCGCGAACGTGCGGCAGGTTTGGCGGCGCAGTTTAATGGGCAAGTGATCAGTTTAAGTGAGATTCCACAAACTTTAGTCGATACCGACATTGTTATAAGCTCTACCGCCAGCCCGTTACCCATCATAGGTAAAGGCATGGTAGAAAGTGCGCTAAAAACTCGTAAACATAAACCGATTTTGTTTATTGATATTGCCGTGCCAAGAGACATAGAGTCAGAAGTTTCTGAGCTCAGTGACGCTTATCTTTATACTGTGGATGATCTGCAAACCATTATTGATAAGAATATTGAGCAGCGCCGCGCCGAAGCGGTGCAAGCGGAAAAGATTATCGCCATTGAGAATAAAGAGTTTAAAAGCTGGCTACGTTCTCGAAAGGCTGTGGAAAGCATTAGGGATTATCGCCGCGCCTCAGATTGCGCGCGTCGCGAACTGCTAGAAAAAAGCTTACAAGCATTAAGCGTTGGTGGTGATCCAGAAAAAGTATTACTAGAGTTAAGCAATAAATTGACCAATAAACTCATCCATATCCCCACTAAAGCGCTTCAAGAAGCAGCTGAGCAGGGCGCACTGGATGATTTAGCTGTAATAAGAAAAAGCCTTGGTCTTGAAGACCTATAACTATTTTTAAGAAGAATATGAAAGCATCGATATTAGTGAAATTGGAGACGTTAGTTGAGCGTTATGAAGAAGTGCAACACCTACTTGGTGATCCGGATGTTATCGGCGATCAAAACAAGTTCCGTGCACTATCAAAAGAGTACTCTCAACTAGAGGAAGTCACCAAGTGCTTCCAAGCTTATCAGCAAGCTCAAGAAGATCTTGAAGCGGCGCAAGATATGGCTAACGAAGACGATCCTGAGATGAAAGAAATGGCTCAGGAAGAAATTAAAGATGCAAAAGCGAACATCGAGTCTTTGACCGATGAGCTACAAATTCTATTACTACCAAAAGATCCTAACGATGAACGTAACTGTTTCTTAGAGATCCGTGCTGGTGCGGGTGGCGATGAAGCCGGTATCTTTGCGGGCAACCTTTTCCGCATGTACTCAAAATTTGCTGAGAAGAAAGGTTGGCGCGTAGAAGTCATGAGCGCTAATGAATCAGAGCAAGGTGGTTACAAAGAAGTGATCGCTAAAGTGTCGGGTGATGGCGTATACGGCACCATGAAGTTTGAATCTGGCGGTCACCGCGTACAACGTGTTCCAGAGACTGAATCTCAAGGTCGCGTGCATACTTCGGCGTGTACTGTGGCGATTATGCCTGAGATCCCAGAAGCTGAGCTTCCACAAATTAAAGCCAGCGATCTAAAAATTGATACCTTCCGTTCATCGGGCGCAGGTGGTCAGCACGTAAACACCACGGACTCTGCTATTCGTATTACTCACTTGCCAACCGGTACAGTGGTTGAGTGTCAGGATGAGCGTTCACAGCATAAAAACAAAGCTAAAGCGATGTCAGTGCTAGCGGCTCGTATTATTCAAGCAGAAGAAGCTAAGCGCGCAGCTGAAGTGTCAGATACTCGTCGTAACCTACTGGGTTCTGGCGATCGTAGTGACCGTATCCGTACTTATAACTATCCGCAAGGACGTGTATCGGATCACCGCATCAACCTGACTTTATACCGTCTAAATGAAATTTTAGAAGGTGATATGCAGTCATTGATCGATCCTGTTATGGCTGAACACCAAGCTGATCAGCTTGCTGCTCTAGCAGATAATAACTAACAGGTGTCTTTTCCGTGTGTACAAGAGTCGCTGAACACAGCGGCTCAGCGTTTGCTTGAGTCAGGCATTGACTCTGCCAAGCTCGATGCGTCGGTATTGCTGTGTCACGTACTGCATAAGCCGCGTAGCTATTTGCTTACTTGGCCTGAAAAAGTGCTCACAGAACAGCAGTACCAAGATTTCAATGCCCTTATGCAGCGCCGTATTGATGGCGAACCCATTGCTTATATTACTGGCGAGCGTGAGTTTTGGTCATTACCTCTAAATGTATCCCCAACCACTTTAATCCCACGTCCTGACACTGAGCGTTTAGTGGAATTGGCTTTGGATAAAATTGGTTCGGCTCCCGGTAAGGGGCTTGATTTGGGGACAGGTACAGGTGCGATAGCCTTGGCTTTAGCTTCTGAATGTCCGCATTTTGAGTTTATTGGCGTTGATATCCAAGACGATGCGCGCATTTTAGCGACTGGCAACGCCAACAAGTTGGGCATTAAAAATGCTCGATTTTTACAAGGCAGTTGGTTTGACCCTGTAGCCAATGCAGGGCCTTTTCAGATCATTGTTTCAAACCCACCTTATATTGATGAGCACGATCCTCATTTGGTGGTTGGTGATGTTCGTTTTGAACCCGATTCGGCATTGGTGGCTGCGGAGAATGGATTAGCAGACTTACGCCACATAGCCAAACATGCCAGAGATCACCTTGCCGAAGGTGGCTGGTTATTGATGGAGCATGGCTTTGAGCAAGGCGAGCAAACTCGACAAATACTATTGGATATGGGCTATCAGCTAGTATCTACCGAGCAAGACTACGCAGGTCAAGACAGAGTGACCTTAGGTCAATTTAAAGGAAGAAATGAATGTACGTAGCATTAAAAAATATCCACCTGATCTTAATTGCATTGAGTGCAGGGTTATTTATCACTCAATACATTTTGATGGTGAGTAAATCACCATTACAGAACAAGAAATTTATAAAAGTGACACCGCATGCCGTGAATGGTTTGCTCATTTTATCCGGCATTTTGTTGTTACTTGTGACCGGTTGGGTTCCATTTAAACCGGGCTCTGAGTGGTTAACAGAAAAATTCACCTGCGTTCTAGCGTATATCGCATTGGGTGTATTTGCTCTGAAAATGGGTAAAAACCAGCTTCTACGCGGCTTCGCTTTCTTAGGTGCTTTAGGTTGGTTGTTAATGGCAGCTAAGATCGGCATGACAAAAATGCCAATACTTATGGGGTAAACAATGTCAGATCTGTGGTTTAAAGGTCTCGATGATTTGGAATTAGTCGAAGGCGCTTTGCGTCTTTGTGCTCAAGTCGACCCTAGTGTTAATGCGACATGGGTAGAGTTACAGTTAGAAAAAATGCTTGATGAAGCAGAACAAGTTTTATCAAGAGAAACAAATGAAAAAGCGCGCTTTGATGCTTTATTGCGTCTTTTTTACCAGCAGTGGGGCTTTAAAGGTGACTACGAGAACTACTTCTCGTCTGAAAACGCTTTTATCGAAAAAGTCCTAGAACGTAAAAAAGGCATTCCGGTTAGCCTTGGCGCTCTATTGTTATTTTTAGGGCGTAAGTTAGGTTTTCCGATCAAAGGCGTCAGCTTTCCCACTCAATTCCTGCTGGTGGTAAAGTGGTCAGACGCACAGCATGATTATGTGAATCCTTTCAATGGTGAGTATGTCGCGAAACATACTTTGCTGTCTTGGCTTAAAGGCGCAGAAGGTAACTCAGCGATGTTAAAGCCAGAGCACTTACAAGTGGCTGATACTTCGACCATTATAGGACGTTGGTTAGGCGTACTCAAAGGCGCATTAATGCGAGAGGAACGCTATACTCAAGCTCTAGCATGCAGTGATTTGGCATTGAGTTTGGTGCCAGAAGATCCGTATGAGATCCGCGACCGAGGCTTTATTTATCAGCAATTAGATTGTTTTCAAATTGCGCGTAAAGACTATGAGTTCTTTATTGAGAACTGCCCTGAAGATCCTGCGGCTGAGATACTTAAACTACAGCTAAAAGCAATTAATGACGAGCCCGTGGTTTTACACTAGCGCTCAATAAAAAGAGAGATGGATATGGAACAAAAAGTCGTTCAGGTTGGTGATATTTCAGTTGCTAATGACAAGCCTTTTACGCTATTTGGTGGGATCAACGTTCTTGAATCTCGCGATCTGGCTATGCGTGCTTGTGAGCAATACGTAGAAGTGACTGATCGCTTAGGGATCCCTTACGTATTTAAAGCGTCATTTGATAAAGCAAACCGCAGCTCAGTACACTCTTATCGTGGTCCTGGCCTTGAAGAAGGGATGCGCATCTTTGAAGAATTAAAGTCTACTTTTGGCGTTAAGATCATCACTGATGTACACACAGAAGCGCAAGCTCAACCTGTATCGGAAGTGGTTGATGTGATTCAATTACCTGCTTTCTTAGCGCGTCAAACTGACCTTGTTGAAGCGATGGCAAAAACAGGCGCAGTGATTAACGTTAAAAAACCTCAGTTTATGAGCCCAAATCAAGTGGGTAATATCGTTGATAAATTTGCTGAGTGTGGCAATGACAAGATCATCTTGTGTGAGCGTGGCGCTTGCATGGGTTACGACAACTTAGTGGTTGATATGCTAGGTTTTGGCGTGATGAAAAAAGTGTCTAACGGCAGTCCTATCATCTTTGATGTGACTCACTCACTGCAAATGCGTGACCCAAGTGGCGCTGCATCTGGTGGTCGTCGTGAGCAAACAGTAGAGCTTGCTAAAGCAGGTCTGGCTACAGGCATTGCAGGCTTGTTTATCGAAGCGCATCCAGACCCGGATAAAGCGCGTTGTGACGGACCTTCAGCATTACCACTGGATAAACTTGAGCCGTTCTTGGCGCAGATGAAATCTTTGGATGATTTAATCAAAAGTTTTGCACAGATAGATATTAAATAGAGTTTCTATTCACAACTCTGTGACACTTTTAATAAAAACGGGCTTTGCATTCGCAAGCCCGTTTTTTTGTTGCTATTTTTTGCATACACATCTAATTGAATAGTAATGGTTGCAAATGAAATCACTCGTATTAGCAATAGCAGTAGGGACGCTAGCCGTAGGTTGTGCCTCAGACGATATCGTGGTCAGCAACAATGACGACGTGCAAAAACTGACAATCCTACATACCAATGATCACCACGGTCGTTTTTGGCCAAACAAATACGGTGAATTGGGTATGGCGGCAAGAAAAACGCTGATTGATCAAATCCGTCAAGAAGTTGAATCTGAAGGTGGCGCGGTGCTGCTACTATCGGGTGGTGACATCAACACGGGTGTACCAGAGTCGGATCTTCTGGATGCGGAACCTGATTTCAAAGGCATGACCTTACTGGGCTACGATGCGATGGCGATTGGTAACCATGAATTTGATAACCCATTATCGGTATTAGAAAAACAGCAACAATGGGCTAAGTTCCCGATGCTGTCGGCTAATATTTATGAAAAACAGAGCCAACAGAGAAAATTTCAGCCTTATCAAATGTTTGATAAAGACGGTTTAAAAATTGCTGTTATAGGCTTAACCACCGAAGACACCGCCAAAATAGGCAATCCTGAATATATCCAAGGCTTAGAATTTAGAGACCCTAAACCTGAAGCAAGGCAGCTGCTAAAAGAGATAGAAACTCGCGAACAACCGGATATTACCATTGCGGTTACGCACATGGGGCACTACCAAAACGGTCAACATGGTGGCAATGCACCGGGCGATGTAGCTCTTGCTCGTTACTTGCCTGAGGGCGCACTGGATATGGTGATTGGCGGTCACTCACAAGAGCCCGTGTGTATGGAAGGCCCAAATTTGGTGAAAAAGAACTTTAAGCCGGGAGATGCCTGTCAACCAGACCAACAAAATGGCACTTGGATCATGCAAGCCTTCGAGTGGGGTAAATACGTTGGGCGTGCTGACTATGAATATTCTGATGGCGAGCTAGAGCTTATTCATTATGCGTTAGTGCCGGTTAACCTGACGAAAAAAGTGGAAGTGGATGGCAAAAAACAGCGCGTGATTGTCGGTGAAAAAATCGAAGCTGATTCAGATGTAGAAGACTTTTTAACGCCATACCAAGAGCAAGGGCAAGCCAAACTGAATGTGAAAATTGCGCAGTCCAACGGCAAGCTGGAAGGAGACCGTAATAAGGTTAGGTTTGAACAAACTAACTTAGGTCGCTTAATTGCCACCGCACACATGCAACGTGCTAAAGCGGACTTTGGCGTCATGAACTCAGGTGGCGTGCGTGACTCTATTGCCGAAGGGGACATTACCTACAAAGACGTACTGACAGTACAGCCGTTTGGCAACATCATTACTTATGTCGATATGAAAGGATCTGAGATTTTAGATTACCTAAATGTAGTCGCGACTAAGCCAACCGACTCAGGTGCGTATGCGCAGTTCTCTGGTATTTCGATGACTGTGGCAAAAGATGGGGTGAAAAACGTCAAAATTGGCGGGAAAGTGCTAGAAGAAGATAAAATGTATCGCTTCAGTGTGCCAAGCTTTAATGCCGCTGGTGGAGACGGTTACCCTGTCATTAAAGATCACAGCGGCTTTGTCAACACAGGCTTTGTTGATGCCGAAGTATTGAAGGAGTATCTTGAGAAAAATAGCCCCATCGATATTAGAAGTTATGAATCTCGTGGGGAAATGACTTACGAATAGGACTAAGAAGATTATGACACCTGCTGTACGTTTATTGAAAAAGAACAAGGTACCCTTTGAACTTCATCAATACAAGCATGACCCTAACCAACACAGCTTCGGACAAGAAGCCGTTGACGCTACGGGAAAGCCCGCAGAACAGGTGTTTAAAACCCTTCTTTTCTCAGTGGATGGCACAGCCAACGGTCTCGGGGTTGCTGTCATCCCTGTAAACACTAAGCTCAATCTAAAATTGGCTGCTAAAGCCAACAAACTGAAAAAAGCCGCTATGGCAAATCCCGATCTTGCGCAAAAAGTCACCGGCTATTTAGTGGGGGGTATCAGCCCTCTAGCGCAGAAAAAACGCTTGCCGACCTTTATTGACCAAAGCGCAGAAAACCTTGCCTCTATGTGTATTAGTGGCGGTAAACGCGGGCTGGAAATTGAGATTTGTCCTAAGCATCTTGCAGAGCAGGTGCAGGGGAGTTTTGTCAGTCTAGGGGAGTAGGTAGAACTCACCCAATAAAGGTCAATTTTGCTTAACGGATGTATTTGCAAAAACAGTGACTTTCTAAAACAACAATGCCCGAATGTTGAGTTCGGGCATTGTTGTTTTTATAGCATGCTAGGTTCAGTTACTTCTTTAAACTCAACTTACCTTTAATGCGAGTCTTGCTTGGTTGTTCAGAAGCAGCGGGCTTTGTTTTTGGCACGACATAGTGCTTGTTGCCTGATGGTTTGCCGCCTGAGGACTTTTGGTTTGTCGGCTTACCATTTGGACGGTGCCTGCTTGGGGTGAACTTGCCATCAAATACTTGTTTTTGCTCATCACGGTTACGGCGCGCTCTAGAGGCTTGGTTTTCTTCTCGACTGTCGTAGAGTTTAGCGTCGGTGGCTTTTCTGATGCGTCGGCCTTTTACGTCTTTAGTGGACGCTTCTTCGGTGCCCACAGAGTCGCCACTCAGCTCAAGCAGTACTTTCACTTCATCATCGGTTAAGTAACGCCATTTGCCGTTAGGGATGCCGTCAATGGTGATGT
Organism: Vibrio neonatus; assembly: GCF_024346975.1. Taxonomy (NCBI): domain Bacteria; kingdom Pseudomonadati; phylum Pseudomonadota; class Gammaproteobacteria; order Vibrionales; family Vibrionaceae; genus Vibrio; species Vibrio neonatus. The sequence goes on from NZ_AP024885.1 coordinate 684,767, forward strand.
TCATGATGCGTACGCGGCGCAGTTTGAATACGCGGTAATCCAGCGCTTCACACATGCGTCTGATTTGGCGGTTTAAGCCTTGAGTTAATACGATGCGAAAGCTGTATTCTGATTCTTTAGTGATTTTACACGGCAGAGTGACGGTATCTAAAATGGATACGCCATTGGCCATCTTCTGCAAAAATTCAGGAGTGATAGCTCTGTCGACACGCACCACATATTCTTTTTCGTGGTTGTTGCCTGCGCGTAAGATCTTATTCACGATGTCACCATCGTTGGTCAAGAAAATCAGTCCATCAGAGGGCTTATCTAAGCGCCCAATTGGGAAGATGCGCTCTTTGTGTCCAATAAAATCAACAATGTTACCCGGTATGTCTCGTTCGGTTGTACAGGTGATACCGGTTGGCTTGTTGAGCGCTATATAGATTGGCTTTTGTTTGGTTCGAAGTGATTTACCATCCACTAGAACTTCATCTCCAGAGGTGACTTTGGTGCCCATTTCTGGGATTTGACCATTAATAGTCACTCGGCCTTGTTCAATCAGTCGGTCTGCTTCTCTGCGAGAGCAAAACCCCGTTTCACTGATGAATTTATTTAATCGCTTTGCGTTGTCGGACATAGTTCTCTCTGTTTGAGTTAACCAAGACGCTTTTGATGTCGTTCTCGATTCTCTAGTTTCTTTTCTGTGTTCTTTTTCAGCATCACGTACACGGCGCCACTTCCGCCATGAAAAACTTGCGCTGAATGAACACAAAGCACTTCATTAATTTGTTGTAGCCAAAAAGCCACGTAGCTTTTCATTAATGCCGGTGGCGTAGATTTATGACCTTTGCCATGCACAATGATGATGGTTCTGGCATCGAGCTTTAAGCACTGCTTGAGGAAGTGTACAACTTCGTCTCTGGCTTGAGTCAGGGTTCTGCGATGCAAATCTAACTTAGCTTGAATTGGGTACTTACCTAGCCTTAATTTACGGTAGACACCGTCTTGTACGCCGCTACGTTTAAACTCAATAATATCGTCAGGCTTTAGCATTGGCGCATTATCAAGTGTTAGGTATTCTGGTAATTCTTCTTCAATACTCACTGCCGCTTTTTGTCTCAACAGATGATTTTCATCAACAGTGTGAGATTTTTTATGTACCGCAGTATCTTGAGGGAGAGGTTTTACATCGCCCATCATCTCCTGGAAGGAAAAATCGTTTTCAAATTCTTCAGACATAGACATCAAGAAATTGTTTGAGATAGGGAGATTATAATTGGAAAAAACGGAACGTCACTTAAAAAAGAAAAACCGAGGCAATTCAAATTGACTCGGCGCAACAAAATAGCTGCAATGATCTAGTGAGGAGATACATCATTCATTGCTGAACGATTCCTCTATGTTAGGTTGATACGAAAATGCTGTAATGATCTAAATCAATTGTTATTCGCATGTAATAAAATCATGTGTATTTTTGACGGGTGCATGCATATTAATGTGTGGCCGGACGAATAATCGCCACTTGGTGCCAACAAATGACAAATTATAAAATTAGAGGTTGCACAGGGAAAAAATATCCGTATTATACGCCTTCTCAGCAGGAAACAGTTCTTGTGGAGTAGTCATAAAGTGCAAACTTTATTGATGAAATCTCGGTGAATAGCGCAGCTTGGTAGCGCATCTGGTTTGGGACCAGAGGGTCGGGGGTTCGAATCCCTCTTCACCGACCATCTTTAGAAACCCCGCAACTTTGTTGCGGGGTTTTGTCGTTTCTGGCTA